>CABUKE010000018.1 GCA_902492065.1 uncultured Eubacteriales bacterium | reverse complement strand
TTGTGAAATCACAATTTATTCTTGTAGCCTGCCGCTGATACCGTCTGGATTGTGCTTTTCCTTTCTTTTTGTTCCCTTTAATTAGCCATGAACTGGATTAGCATATTGGACTTCTGATAGGTGAGCTCCTTTGCGTCTTTGTTTGCATAGGCGATTACGCCGTCGAACATTTCGTCCACGTCCGGCGCAAACGTCAGGTCAAACTCCGTTGTCACTTCGCCCGTGTATGCCTTGCCCAGCGAATGATACGACTCTGCCGGGAATACGCTGGAGTTCAGCACCGGCTCGAGCGCGCCCGCCGGCGCAGAGATTACGCCGTTCTGTGGTTCCGCCGCGGGAGGCGTCGGCCGCGGGGCCGGGGTCGGCGTTGCATTTGGATTTTCAACGATTGTCGTCGGCTCAGACGCAAACATCATAACCTTACGCCATACGTCCTTCGCAATACGGTATCCCTTGCTCACCAGACTATACTCGTGGTGCTCCAGCTTTTCGCCTTTGGAGTAGGACTGATAGCCCATCTCCAGCTTGTAAATTAAATCCTCGGTACCGACCTCTACCAGACTGTCGACAGCCTGCATCTGTTCCGTGTCGGAATCCCATTTGCCGGTCAGCTTGAGCGCCGCAAAGTACGGAACCATAATCGACATACTGTCGTAGCAGTAGTTTGCGTCGCTGCGGATACCGTTTGCATCGCTTGAGCAGAACTCCAGCATCATACCGTTCTGGCCGAGGTACGGCGACGACCCATCGTTCATGATGTACGCGTATGCGTCCGTACCCTTTGTACCGTAGTCGTTGCGGACTACGCCACCGTAGGTGTATTTTACCAGATTTTCCGTAATACCGACATAGTCGGACAGCTCCATCCCGTTGTACTTGAACGCCAGCTTCACACCCTTACCGCTTCCGCCGGACGCACCGCTCACCTGCGTGCAGGCACCGCCGTTCTCCATCAGTTCCTTGCCTGCCGCTGACCATGCCGTCTTGATGTTTGTAAAGCCCGCCACGTCAAGACGTGCCATATATGCGTCGTAGTCAAAGTCCTCGAGCATCGCGTTCACCTTGTCCGCACCGTCAAAGTACAGGCTCGCCATGATGATACCCGGTAAAAACGAGCAGCGGTAGTTCGGGTTCCATGTTTTCCCGAAATTGCCCTTCATATCAAGCCCCGTCGAATAGTCGTTCTCATCGTTGTAGCCCCAGTTTACCGAAATGGCGAGGCTTTCCATCAACAAATCAATCTTTTCGATTTCCTCCGCCGTCAGCTCGTTCCAAATCGCTGGCGTATTCTTGCACATGTAAATTCCAATTGGGAGGATTGCATGTGCCCAGTACGGCCCGTTGCTACACATGGGCTCTTTCCCGCCCGAGATTACGTTCCGGATATGCTCAAGCGCACGATCCTTCGTATAAACGCCGCTGGTGGATTTCGTCTCCGGATTGACATACGTTGCCAGTGCAAGGTGGAACAGCGCCTGCGTTCCCATGTTCTCTACGCCGCCCCAGCCCGGGTTTGACGAAAGGTTAAAGTACGTCAGCTTCTGCGCAACCGCCTCGTCGATTACTGCCTGTGTGAGCTGCGGCACCTGATTGTATGCGGTCACAAGCTTGCCGGTTTTCAGATAACCGAGCAGCGTGTTGACCAGCTTGCTGTCCGCAGATGCGTCAATCGTGCGGTCGGGGTTTGTAATCAGAATTAGACCGCGCTCATCCCAGAATACATTCTTACCGAGCGCCTCAACCAGCGCGCGCAGTGGAATCATGGTGCGGTCGTTGATCGTTTCCGCCGGTTCGTCCAGCGCGACCGTCTGCCCGTCTACAATCATTTCCGTGCTGCCAATTGTGAGCGTGATTGACTTACCATTACCTTCCACGCCGACTACGCCACTCGTCTCATCCCAGGAAACCGCTGCGTCAAAACTTTCTGATATAAAGCGCACCGGAACGAGTGTCCGCTCGCCGACGATAACAGGTGCAACCTCCGCATTGTCTACATCCACCTTTGTAAGCGTTTCCTTTGCATAGGCGTTGCTGTTGTCGACCAGCAGAGCAACCCCATCTTTGAACGTATCCAGCACCGGAGTGGGCGTTGGCGTCGGCGGAGCGGGCGTCACTTCCGTTTCATCCACTGTACTTAGCTCAATTGAATCAAGATAAATCGTCGTTTCCGGGTCATTTGTCATGCCCCATCCAGTTGTAAAAATCTCAAACTTTGTAATCTGGTCCCATCCGAGCGGCTGGCGGTTCGCCTTAAACTTCGACAGCGGGTAGGAAATCGTCTGCCATCCCTCACCGCTGACCGGAACATTCATGACCATGTAGTAGTCGTCGCCCTCAGTCGCCGCGTCATTTGACATGAACCGGAGCAGAAGCGTTGCGCTCGTCCCTTCTGGCGCATACACATTGAACGAAATTGTCTTGTAGCCGCGCATGTCCTTCGGAACCTCAAAGCCGAGCGCTTCCTTTTGGGAAAATGTCCATTCCGCCGCATACTTTTTACCCTCGTAAGCGTTCTTTTTATCCGCTACAAGGCCGCGCGCTTCGATTGCGGATTTGTCGTCCACGTCGAAAATGGTCATGTCCTCTACCTCCGGGATTGGTCCACTCGACGGGTTGGCCGTAGCGGTTCCGCCGGGATTAAAGGTATTTGTCGGCGCTTTAATGTCCTTGCCGCTTATATCCATCGGTTCCGTTGCCTCATAAATCCGGAAATTGTCGACCAGCAGGCTCGCGCCGTCGCCGGCTTTGGACAGATACAGGCGCAGCATGGTCATCGTACTTGCCGTACCGCCAATCTTCTGATCCTTTTCTACTGCCTTACCGTCCACATATGCGGTGTAGGTAAACTTCTCCAGGTCGAGCGTCACAGCGAGGTCAAGCCACTTTCCCCGCTTAATATTGCCGTACACCTTTCCGGTCGCCTTTGATGCAACCGTACCATCCTCGGCAATCGTAACAAGGCCGCTCTCCTTCCTTTCTGCGTCCTTAAACTGGAAATTGCCCGCAACGCCGAGCTTGTCGGACGAAAGCGACACCTCAAACACCATGTAGCGTGTCACCTGTGGCAGACTGACCTCAATATAGGCGTCCTCTGTGACCGGATCCGCCATCTCCATCTTGATGTACTTGTTCTCATCATCTCCGTCAATCTCAATTTTGTTCGACTTTGCGACAATCGTAAGCCCATCCTTGATATCCTTTCCTTCTTCGTCATAGGTGCGGTTGTAGTAGACCGCATCCCCTACCTCCGCCGCTGCCGCGCCTGCCGGGAAAACGGCAAACGAGCTGAAAACCAGCGTCAGTATCAATAGCTGTGCAATGATTTTTTTCATACTGAACCCCCTCATCTTGTTAGAACTGTTGCAGCCCAGTCCATTTTTACTATCTATATTATACAAGTTGCACATTCCCTTTGTAAATATAATATATTGAGATTTATATAAATATATCGACATATTGGGCATACGTCTTTCTGTCGCACGTAAATCGAAAAAGAAAGGCCGCCCGAGAGGCGGCCTTTCTTTTTTCCTTATTTAGTATATCAATGGACAATGCAGCGGAATCACTCTGCCCCGACAGGTTTCTCCCCTTCATCCGAAAGCACGGGTTCCTGAATTCTTCCTGCCGCAGAAAGAAGTCCGAATAATATCCAAAAAATCAGCATCGTCCTAAGCGTGTTAAGCGGGCAGTCCGCAATTCCACAGCAAATCATCGCCGCCATCCCCGCAATCAGCGAGGCGATCAGCATACGAATTTGCCTGCTTTTTTTGCGGAAACCGCGCACAGCGCGCACAATATTGTGAATCACCGCTCCAAAGAAGGTGACACACCCGGCGATACCCATCTCGCACCACATTTGCAGCAATAAATTATGCGTATGGTAAAAGTAATACTTCGGGTCTATGTCAATCGGCCAGTAAAATTGGTCGACCAGCGCGCGCACCGTCTCCAGCCCCAGTCCTGCGCCGAACACCGGCCGGTCCAAAATCACCTGTAGTCCCGAGTTCATCAGCAGGCCACGGTAACTGATAGAGGTGTCGTTTGGGTTAAAAATAGTAAGCACACGGTTCATAATGCTGTCCGGTAAAAACGGCAGGGCAAGCAGGCCGAGAATCAGAAAAACCGGAATCAGCTTTGGCTTATACAGCGTTACCAGAAGCAGCACTCCAACAGCAAAGCCAAACCAGGCCCCGCGCGAGTATGTCATCAACAGCGCTACTGCGCCAAGCAGGAAGGAAACCGCGCCGAATATCTTTCGTAGACGTCCCTTGCCAAGAAAGGTGTATGCACCGACAACCGGCAAAAGCGAAGCCAATGCAAAACCATATATATTCGGGTTTCCAAACACAGAGTCCACACGCCCCGGCATGTTCTGATTCACCGCCAGATTTGTAAAGCTCGCGTTGACCGCAACGCCGTGTATCCGCTGGGCAACGGCAAATACGGCCGTCAAAAACAGCCCAAATACCACAACGCCGAACATACGCCGTATCTTTTCATAGGTAAGCCCGCTCATATACAGGATACCGGCCATTACAACCCCGCACAGATAGTACGGGAGGTAAGATAAGCTCAAAACCGGATTGACAGAGGCCACAACCGCGACCAGCAAAGAGGCTGCAAACGCTATAAGCCACGGATTTTTACGTATCCATGCGCAGAATCCCGGCCTTTTTTCCATATAATCTGCCATGCATACCACTACCAGTAACAACACCAGTACGGGAAATACGAGGAAATAGAAACTCAGCCCTCCATATTCCATATCCCATACATTTGTCGGCGTAAGCAGGATAAACAGCAAAATAGCCGATAGTATATAGTCTAACCTGTTTCTAATAAACACGAGTCCCCTGCCGATTCTTCCCATCTTTCTACCCCCTTCCCTGCTCCATGATGTCAAAATAATACCGTTGTCCTGCGGCGGAATCTTCTATCCAAAACAGGGCGCGATTCCGCGCCCTGTTCCAAAAGTATCTTTATTTCTTTTCTGTAAAGACAATTTCCGTCAACGAGTTCCACATGTTCACGGTGTTTCCATCTCCCAGAAACTTCACATACCGGGCCTTAGCACCCTTCATGTCATATGCCTCGAGCTCAAGCGTCGTTCCGCTTGTCGTCTGTTTATCAATGATGCGCGTCCAGTTCTCGCCATCCTCGGAAACGTCGAGCGAGAAGGTATACACCCGCTGATGTCCATTATGGAAAGCCAGATATGCCTTGTCGAGCGTCTTAACACTGCCCAGGTCATACGTACCCCACGCCCAGTTTTGCGTACCTTCTACGGCCCACCGGGTCGACAAATCACCGTCTATGCTCTGCTCAATCCGGTTCTCATCCGAATCGTTCTGGTACAGCTCATAGATCGGGAGCGCATTCGGGATATCGTGCTGCGGCGGATAGTAGATATTGCCGTTTTCATCCACCTGCCCAATAATTTTCGACGGGTTGGAAACATATACCGTCTGTGCACACCCGTCCCACTCTACCTTACAGTTGAGCGTTTCCGCAATGAACCGCACGGGTACGAGTGTTCTGTCGTTGAGCTGCATGGCAGGAACGTCAAGCGCAACTTCTTTCCCATCCACCAACGCAGTCGTGTTATCAATCGAAAGCTGAATTGTCCGTGCGTCCTTGTTCGCCGTCACAGTACGCGTCGCCTCGTCCCAGTCCACCGTTGCGCCAAGCTTTTCAAAGATAACACGCATGGGCACGAGCGTCCGGTCATTCACCAACGTGGGCGCCACGTCTGTGTAGACAAATTTGTTCGCAATGCGGAGCGTAATGCCCTCGTCAGCCTTCGGGCTCGGCTCCGGGAACTGCTTTTCCGCCGCTGTATCCGCATAGGTGATGGTATAGGCGCCTGCCTCGCCCTCAAAGTTGAGCAGGCCACCTTCTTCGCTCGCAACAGCCGTTGCAACTTCCGTGCCATCTCGCATTACGCGGTAGGTACCTGCCTCGACGTCTGCTACCATAATTTTGTACGTGCCTTCACCTTCAAAGCTGAATGTAATATCATCCTTTGTCCTGCCTTTCTCAAGGGAGAACAGCGCCACGCGGTCTGCAATCTGTGCACCCACATGCGTATCCGTTTCAATCAGCGTCGTCGGCAGCGCAGGCGTATCCGGCTCTGCGTCGCCCACTTGCAGCACGTTAAGGAAGTAGTCCTGTTTCTCCGCCGTTTTCGGCGATACTTCAATCCGCCAGCCGTCGGACTCATGTGCCTTTGTCATGTCAAGCTGCGTCCCGGCCGGATAATTCTTATCCACGACCCACGCCTCCTGGCCCGGGCCGCCGATTATATTGATTTCTGTATTGTCCGCCTTTGGCAGAAGTGTGTCAACGGTCATTTTCCCGTTGTACCCGTTTTCTGTATTGCGGAACACTGTCCGGTTACCGTCGACTTCCGGCTCCGTCGGCCCATGCAGCAGCCATGCCTTTTTAAAGTCCTTATTCGAGGAACGCACGCGGTCAAACACAATCAATGCAGCCGGGTTTGTATCGTTCTTCAAATCGAGGAACAGGAAGCTGCGCTCATAATCCTCCATCTTGGAAGAATTATACGCCTTTGTGATATCGCCCTTCAGGTACGAATAGTCCGGCTCGAGCTGATCGGGGCCAAACTCATGTCCTTCGACCTTGCCCGTTTCGTTGCCGCCGTTTTTGAAGAAGTCGATATGCGATTGCTCGCCTCCGCCCCCTTTGACCTCCTGGCCGCCGTCATTTGTCTGCATTTGGTAGTAGCCGCCCGTCTCGCTCGGGTCGTAAACTGTAATCGTATTATGCGCAATGCTGCGTTTGTTGTAGGCCATATCGTGGTCAGTACCATACCCCTGATACCGACCGGAATCATTTGCTAAGATTCCTTTGTAGTAGAGTTGGAAGCTCCCCGCGTCAAGATGGTGATGGTTTGCAAACCAAATCTCATTGATTTTCATATACGCCATCGCAACAGGAGAATCCATGCCGTCGTCCCAGCCCGTACGGGCAATCATTGCACCCTGTGGCGAGCCGAAGTACTTTGTCTGCGGCAGCTCAGAAAGAGGTCTGCCCCACAGATCCGGGTCGTTGAAAATCAGAAACTCAACCGGACTCATATTTCCGTGCCCATAAGCAAACGTGCTCAAATATGGGTTCGACCGCATGGCCTCCTGCTTCAGATACGGATCCTGATAATAGTTGCCCGCCAGCATCATAATACGCTTCAGGTCGTTGGAATACGCGCCAATCTCACTCCCGTTCGTTGAAGCGTCGCCATCGCGCATGAGCTGCCCGTCCGGGCGGCGCAGATACAAAAACCAATACGCTGCATACTGCTGGTCGTCGCCAAAGATTCTCTCCTGTCCCATCCGGTCAAAAATCCATGTCGCATTATAGTCCCACTGTCCGCGGTAGCTGCCGTAGCCGCTGCCCTGGTGGAACATGTGCGACGGATAGGTAAACTTTCTTGCAGGCACATAGTCGGCCAAAAACCGTCCAACTACAACATTGTAAATATCCGGCCGCTCGTCGTAGACCGCAATTGCAAACGAATTCAAATCGCGCAGAATCTGCGCCTCGCTCCCATGGCTCGTCACTGACCCCTGCTTCACCGGGGGCCAGCCAACCTCGATACCGCCCTGAACCATCTCGATGACCTGATTAATCATATTATCTTTGTCATCCTCGGTCAAAAGCGGATAACACCAGTCGTATACCTCGGAGAGCGTAAATATCGCATGACCGCCGTTACGGGTGTAGTTATCGTTGTTCGGGTCGATCAGCACAAGCGTGTCCATGTAATTCTGGATGGCTTCGATCGCCTTTCTGCCGTACTCCTCATTACCCTCGGTCACATAGTTGAACGCCCATGCCTCAATCGTACCGAGCGACTGGTTATTGACGTTCATCGTGCCGGGCTGCGGCTCCGGAAGTATACCGTTCTGTATATCCATCTCCAGCATTTCCCGGTACTTGCGCCACGCTTCTTCGTTCTGCATCTTCGTCGCATTCTCTAATATAGTTGGAATGTCGTCCTTCGTAAAATACAGGCGCGGATGCTCCGGCGGCGGCGTAAAGCTCGGTTTTGGGTAGAGCGTTTCGTCCAGCTTGCCGACTTCATATTCCTCTATCTGCGCATCAATGCCAACCGGCTTTTTATCCTGCCCGTTTAGCACCATAAACTGGTCAACGCGGAAATATCCCGTCGCCGCACGCAGACGCACATTTACCGTGTCGCCCGCTTTTACGCCGGCAATCGGCACAAGCATACGCCATTCATATGCGTTCTCCGGCGCATTGAGCGCCACAACCTTATACGCTTCATTATTAATAGAAACAGCCATTGACTTGTTCGGCGTCGTCGGCTTCGCATAAGCCCAAAGGACATACGTACCATCCTGGTCAGCCTTAAAGTTAAATGCGATCTGGGCTGGGTCAGTTACCGCGGGCTTTGCCCCGTGGTCACCGTCAATGTTGAGCGCCTTCTTGCCGGAAGCGTCGTTGTCGGACACCTCTACAAAGTCGGATACAACAGTGACCGCCTCCGACTCAAAGCGGGCCGCGCCGCTTTTCAGCTCAATAGTTTCTACTGGGCCTGACGGTGCCACGCTTGGACGCGGGGTTGCCCCCGCAATCCCAAGCGCTCCGTCATCCGGTACATAAGATGCGTCATTCGTAATGATAAACCGGTCAAGCACAATCGCATACTGCTGGCGCCGACGGATTTTTACCGATACTTTTTCCCCGTCTTTTGCAGCCGTAACCGTCGCCAACTTCATCCACTTTGGCTGCTCCGGCGATGCCTCCAGCATTTTTATGTCGTATTTGCCGCCCTGCACAGACAAAAATACGTTCTGGCCCGACATGTTTGCCGTCTCTGCCGTGTGGCGCATCCATATCGTGTATGTACCCGCCTTGTCTGCGGTAAAGCTCAAGTCCAGGTGCGCCGGGTCGTCCGCCGCAGGCTCCGTCTTGTCCTCGCTCTTTACCGCCAAGCCTTTCGAGTTCGAAAACATGTCGTTCTTCGTTACTTCCAGAAAGCCCTTGTCAAACTCCAAGTCCTCGGCTTCCACATCCAGAAAGCCGTCTGCTGTTTTCAATTCCGATGCGGCGGATACAAACTCAAAGCTTGTGCACCCCAGCAACATCGTAATCGTCAGCATTATGCAAAGAATCTTCTTCACAAGCCTGCCCCCTTTTTCAGCTTAGAGCTTTACCTTCTTCTTACTCGGAAATCGTAAGGTTTTCTACCCAGAAGCTGCCCATAACACCGACTTCTGTCGACAAAATCAGGTCACCAATATTATCAATCTCTACAGCGCCGGTACGGAACGCAAAATCCTTTGCAACCTGTTTTTCCTCGCCTTCAGTCGGCCAAGTCGGCGTCATCCATACACTGTAGGTCTTCTTCGAAGCGTCCATCTCTACCTTGAAATGGAAGCGGAAGTTCGGCGCAAATTCATAGCCGGAATACTCATATTTTGACCCATTGCGAACATTAATCTTTCCGCCGGAGCACTGGATCATCACATTAGTGTTACCCCAAATCCGGTCGGTCGCGCCCTGCTCGTCAAACATCACAACGCCGTTGAATGCACTGTCCGTATCCGGGCCAAATACCAAATCAAATTCCGCCGTCACTTTGCCCGTATATTTTTTTCCGAGGTCAAAATAAGACTCGTCTGCAAAAACATCGCCCAGCGACATAGTCGATTCATAAGAGCCTTCCGGCGGCTCAGTAATTCCCTCATAGGGGTCGACCACGAGCGTCGGTTTCTGCGCAATGGTAATGTCCTCGTTTTGCATACTGTGGAAGTTCACCCACAAATCCTTGCTCATCATATAGCCCTGACCAACAAAGGAGGATTCATATTCCACACTGCTCGGGCTTCCGTTCGAATAGCCCTGATAGCCCTGCTGCATTTTAAAGATCATATCTGAATTGCCGACATACATCCTTGTATCGTAGAACTGCTGGCTCTCACTCTGGGAATCCCAACCGCCAAACATCTTGAGGTTTGCCAGCACCGGCATAATTACCAGAAAACTGTCGTAGCAGTATCCCGCCTTGCTGCGGATACCGTAGCCATCACTCGCTGCAAATTCAAACATCATACCTTCATAGCCCAAAAACGGAGAGCTTTCGCCCGTTACAATGTAGCAGTCTGATCCAAAACCATTTACAACCGTACCCTTATATGTTGCATCAAGCAATTTTTCATAAATTCCTTCAATGTCGTCAAGGCCAATCCCCATGTACTTAAACGGAATCTTGACGCCCTTGCCCGTACCAGCCGGGTCGCCCGGTTTCTGGTTGTTGATTCCCTGATTGCCAACCAATACAGCGTCGCCGCCGTTTTCCATCAAATCCTTGCCGGCAGCCGACCACGCGCCGATGATATTCGTAAAGCCGTACTCCTCCAGCTTCGCCATATATTCGTCATAGTCGAAGGAGGTGTAAATCTCATTCAGCTCATCCGAACCGAAATACAACGCGCCCATCAGAACTGTCGGCAGATATGAATGCCGGTGGTTCGGGTTCCACGTTTTGCCGAAGTTCCCCTTCAGATCCGGGCCGGTAGCATAATCGTTTTCGTCGTTGTAGCCCCAGTTACCCGCAATCGCCAGGCATTTCTCCAAAAGCTCAATCCGATCAATCTCATCCTGCGTCAACTCATCATAGATAACCGGCGTATTCTTCACCAGCAGGAGCGCCGCCGACACAACGCTGTGCGACCAGAAACAACTCGTCGAGCAGAGCGGCTCGTTGCCGCCGGCAATCAGACTGCGCAAAAGCGTCAGTGCCGCGTCCTTAGCGAGCGTTCCGTCCGAAGCGGCAATCGTTTCGTCCGTACCTGCCGCAAGCGTCAGGTAATAGAGCGCATTTGCCGCGCCGGAGCTTGCATCCTGATTCGTAAGCGAATAGTTGAACTGCTTGATGTTGCACGCATAGTCGATAACACTCTGCGTAAAGTGCGGAGCAACCGCATAATTGAGCGCGAGCTTGCCCGTTTTCAGGTAGCCGAGCATACTTTCTACAAGTCTGCCATCCTCTTCTGCGTCAATCACCGTGTCTTTATCTGTAATCAGAATCAATCCCCGGTCGTCCCAGAACACATTCTTATCAAGCGATTCCGAGATAGCACGCAGCGGGAGCATCGTCCGGTCATGCATGGTTTCTGCAGCAACGTCGAGCGCAATCGGCGTGCCGTCCACTGTCATTTCCGTCTGTCCCAGCACAATCGAAATATTTTTCCCGTCGAGCGCAACGCTTGCCGTCGACGCCGCTTCGTCCCAGCCTACCTCTGCGCCGAAGCTCTCCGCGATAAAGCGAATCGGCACCAGCGTACGGTCGTTTACCGTCGTTGCGACAACTGCCGCATTGTCCGGGTCAATCATGGTAAGCGCATTGTTAGCATATGCGTTTGCCGTGTCAAGCAGCAATGCAACGCCGCCCTCCATTTTGTCAAGACTGTTCTCCACGTAGGGGTACTCTCCCTTCGATTCCGCCTTTATCTCCGGCGGATCTCCAATGTTTGCTCCGCTAAGGCCAAAATCCTTATCATCCGGCGTATATACCGTCTTATCGTCCGGATTTTTACCAATTGCAAAGCAATCCGCTGCAAACCAGCCGCTCGCCTGTGTCATTTTAATCTTTACTTCTTCGCCTTTCTTGGCATTAAATGCAACAATTCCTGCCCAATGGTAAACGCCGTTTTCTCCCCCCAGACGGACTTCAGAATATTCGCTGTCGCCAACGGAACACCAAACGCGTTTGTTCGGTGATGTTGGCTTAACACGCATCCACAGCGCATAACCGCCGTCCTCTTCCGGTACAAACGTAAACTCTACTGCACCGGTATCGCCCTTGGCCGGCTGTGCATGGTCGTTGATAATCGTAACAACATTCCCATTCGATGCGTTAGCTTCCGCTCCCGCCGTCGCATCCGCACTGTTGATTGCCGCATCCTCTGCCTCAATAAAGGCAACGCCTCCCTTTTCCGTCATCTCCGGAGCAGGGCCGGACGGATTCGACGGCTCAGACGACGGCTTCGGCGTAGCGCCGCCAATCCCAAGCGCTCCGTCATCCGGTACATAAGATGCGTCATTCGTAATGATAAACCGGTCAAGCACAATCGCATACTGCTGGCGCCGACGGATTTTTACCGATACTTTTTCCCCGTCTTTTGCAGCCGTAACCGTCGCCAACTTCATCCACTTTGGCTGCTCCGGCGATGCCTCCAGCATTTTTATGTCGTATTTGCCGCCCTGCACAGACAAAAATACGTTCTGGCCCGACATGTTTGCCGTCTCTGCCGTGTGGCGCATCCATATCGTGTATGTACCCGCCTTGTCTGCGGTAAAGCTCAAGTCCAGGTGCGCCGGGTCGTCCGCCGCAGGCTCCGTCTTGTCCTCGCTCTTTACCGCCAAGCCTTTCGAGTTCGAAAACATGTCGTTCTTCGTTACTTCCAGAAAGCCCTTGTCAAACTCCAAGTCCTCGGCTTCCACATCCAGAAAGCCGTCTGCTGTTTTCAATTCCGATGCGGCGGATACAAACTCAAAGCTTGTGCACCCCAGCAACATCGTAATCGTCAGCATTATGCA
>CABUKE010000017.1 GCA_902492065.1 uncultured Eubacteriales bacterium | reverse complement strand
GAGTAGGAGAGAGAGGGAGAAAGGAACGGGAGGGCGCTGCCCTCCCGTTTTTGTGATTTCTTTAATAAACTTGATTGAATTGATAGGTTACATTTTGATTCGCATCAACATTTACCGTAATATAACGCAGTTTATAGCTCAGACTTGGGAAGCTCGACGCTGTAATATCGTCCGAGAATCCTGGCGTTGAAATATAACGGACGCCGTTATCCGGCGTGGCGGCAGTCGCCCAATTGTTATAGAAGGTATATACCGTATGTCCGCGCTCTGCCGCGTCGGACAGTACATCCTTTAATAGTTGGGTCTCCTTTGCGCTGGTAAATTTCAAATTCGTTTGCATGAAAACAAACACATTCTGCGTCTGCAAATTATTGACCTCATTGATAAACCAGTTCCATTCCCGTGCGCTCATGAAGTCGTCCTCGGTATCGAGAACAATGAACGTATTGTCCTGCTCCACAAAGCTGTTGAACGGATAACATGTCCGCGTTGGAATCGTCAACATAGAGGAAAGATTCGCGGTCGGGTCAGTCGACAGAATAAATGCCATGTCCGCCCGAGTATTCATGAGGCTAAGAGCTTTTTTCATAATCAGATTATTAAACAGTGTATCCGACTCGCGCACGCTTCCAAACACGGCAAACCGCAGCAGGCTGTCGCCTGTACCCGCCGTATTGCTCGTATCTGTTCCGAGTTTATCTTCCGGAAGAGGAATTTCTGCATGAACGCCGTCCACATGTACTGCCGCATAGATGACAGCATCGCCGAACTTGACGCTCATGAGCGCCGAGCCGCTCCGGTCGCCGACAATGGCCGTGCCGTTGACATGCGCGATATCGTCTGAAAAGTTGACCTCCATATCCGCCATCGGCACATGAGCAACATGACCCGCTTCGTCCCGGACAAACAGCCAGAAATCCTTTGCGCTGCCGGTTGTAACTTCAATGGTATTTGTTTCGTGGGAGATTTCATACGGCTGGTCAAGCACGCGGATTTTTACATCCGTGACCGCACCGTTCGGTGCCCATGCCGTCACGGTCGCAATTCCTGCACTTTTCGGATAGAACACATCGTTTTCTACGTATCCCTCCACGCCGGAAACAGTATACGACAAGGTACTCGTATCGACCCACACCGGGAAATAGTATTCGTCAAAGCCTTCTACGGCAAGGTTAACGTGCGAATCTTTAAAGACGTTTTCCCCATCGGGAGTGATCTTCATATGATACAGCCCACCTGCGCTTTTTACAGATGAATTGACTGCCAGAGTTGCCGCAATCTTGCGCTGCGCACCGTCCGACGGCGTGTTGATCAGCTCCTGCGAGCCGTTTTGCGGATTTTTTGCAACAATTGTCGACGAGCCGCCGCCGTCCAGATTTACAGCGTTATATGCGCCGATATAGTTCATAAACCAGCCAAGCTCCGTCATGGTCATCCCGTTGGAGCTGCCGCTTCTGCCGTCCACCACGGCGAGATACACCTTTTTCCGGTCATAATCAATCCCAAACGCCGTTCGCGGGTTAAGCCCAGCAATTGTATGCGAAAAGCTGTCCGGCACGCTTCCATCCGAGAGGATTTTTGCTCCTGCGCCGGCGGCAAGCTTCAAGGAATTAAAATCAATGCTGGATTCCGTTTCTATTGTTACAGTATCGCCAACGTGAAAATTGTCAATCAAAAACGAGTCCCAGTCGGCCAGCCCTGTGAGGATATACATATCGTCGGTCATCTGTACTGGCTCGCTATTGAAGCGGATTTCCTCTACAATGCCGTTGCGGACAACCATCTCGTACTGGGTAGAAGTCGAGCCCATGGAATAACTGTCGAAGCTCTTGTCGTACATCATAATCTGCGACAGGTCGCTCGCCTTATTTTTTCCGGCAATCTGCTTGCGTGCGCCGTTCGGCGCGGTAACAAAAAATTTATAGTCAATAATATCGGTAAAGACCTCGCCGCTCAAGTCTTGCATAATGGTATACATGTTTGAGCCGGAGGCGGGAGAGGAAGTCATCGTGTTGTTAAAATAAACCGCACCGAGCGGCGAGCCGCGTCCCGGCCGCGCGTCCCAGTTAAAAAAATCGGAATTAATTGCAACGGTTGTATCATAACTCTGTGCGATATTGCCAACCGTGTTCAGATAGTTTATACCGCCCGGGTCACCGAGCACTTGCAATTCGAGGTGCGGCTGACTCAGGTCCGCCGTCGCGACGTACGCCCGGTTCCACGTCCGGTCGGACATAAAAATGTTATAGGTCGTAAATTCCACTCCTTTTGTCAGCATCCGGCTGTCACTGTATACATAGGAGATATCGGCTGCCGAAGTATTCACGCTAGGCAGCAGAAACAGCAGCATAGCCGAGCAGACAAATAATGTGTGGAGTAACAATTTTTTCATTGGGTTCACCTCGCCATTGGATTTTTACGCTTTATCATCCCTGCTGTCTGTCAGCAGGGCAATCAGCGTATCGTAAATTTTTGCTGTGTTTTTTCGAAACGATTTACACATTTTATCCGCCAATGCCTCATCTTTGGCGTAAACCGTCATGGAAAGCAAGCTTGTTTTACCGTCCTTCAATTCCATATGCGCTGCATATTCGTCAAAGCTGACCGGGACACTGTGCGCAATGAGCGCATTTTGTTTCTCCTGCTCCGCAAACAATTCTGCAATACATTCGTCTATGTATTCCTGTACTTCAAGCGGGACTTGCGCGGAAAAGTCCTGCGCGGACGCCGCACCCGATTCTGTCAGCGCGTAGAGCGTTTTGTTTTCCATACTTTTAAATTGGTAGATTTCCTTTGCCGAAGTCAGGAACGCCAGCGCATCATGGATATCAAAAAAGTCGATCTTTGCGCTGCCGAGCAGAATATGAGAAATTTCATAAGCCGCAAGGGCGCGCTGCGCCCGGAGAAGCGTGTAGAGGACGCTGATTCGGATTTCAAACGGGTCTGTGATTTTATAGTAATGTTTCATAAAAGTTTACAACCTCTCCATTGTTCTGACATACATTTGTAAAATGTGTATGATACAATTATAACATATAAGACGCTCTTTTTGTAGCGGAAAATATTTTTTTTATGTTATAATTTTTATGACGTTTTTTTTACAATGCAGCACAATCAGGGGGGAGTGGAGATGGAGCAGTACAATGCGCTCATAAAAGACCGGCTGTCGGAGCTGGGCATAAGCGAGGTCGGATTTGCAAAAATCAGGAAGATTGACCCTGTACGTGCGCAGTCGCTTCCAAACGGAATCAGCCTTGTGGCAAAGCTGTCGGATTATGTGATAGATGAAATTGACGGCGCGCCTACGTTTGCATATTTCCAGCATTACCGGGCAGTCAACGCGTTTCTTGACCAGGCGGCGCTGCGCATTGGGTTTTTGATTGAGTCGCTCGGTTACCGGTATCTTCCCGTAGCGGCGTCACAGTCGATTCCATCGGCGGAACAGCCGTACAGCGCGCTGATCAGCCACAAAGCGGTAGCACGCATGGCCGGGCTTGGTACGATTGGGAAAAATGCGCTGTTTCTGTCTTACCGCTACGGCCCGCGCGTCCGGCTGGCTACTGTGTTGACGGATTTGCCGCTCGACTGTAAGGAAAGCGAGAGGGAACGGGACGTATGTATGGGGTGTATGCGTTGCGCAGCGAGCTGCCCGGCGATGGCACTCCGGGGGACGCCGTATCGGCACGGCGTGGAACGTGCCGACATCATTGACGCGGCGGCATGTAGTAATTATATGAAGAAACAGTTTCAGCACATTGGCCGCGGCGCGGTATGCGGGATTTGTATGCGCGTTTGCCCGTACCGGGGAGAAAGGGAGTAACGCTATGGCAAAGACAGAAGAAAAAGATATGCTGTTTTATGAAAATAAGCTCTGGAAGCAGGGTTATACGGCAATTGCCGGGATTGACGAGGCCGGTCGCGGCCCGCTTGCGGGAAGCGTCTATGCGGCGGCGGTCATACTGCCACGCGGGTGCCAGATCGACGGCCTGCGCGATTCCAAAAAGCTGAGTGAGAAAAAGCGTGAGGAGCTCTATGACGTAATACTGGAAAAGGCAGAGGCATATGGCATTTTTGCAGTTGACAGCGCACGGATTGATGAAATCAACATCCTGGAAGCGACCTTTGAGGCAATGCGCGGCGCAGTGGCGGCGCTCCCGGTGCAGCCGGACTATCTGCTTATTGACGGGAACCGGGCGAAGGGCTTTGACGCCTTTCCGTATCAAACGATTGTCGGCGGGGACGACCAGTCGCTGTCCATTGCGGCGGCGTCCGTACTGGCAAAGGTGAGCCGGGACCGTTATATGCGCGAGATGGCGGAGCTGTATCCGCAGTATGAATTTGAAAAGCATAAGGCATATGGGACGGCGCGTCACCGGGAACTAATTCAACAGTTCGGCCCGTGCCCAATCCATCGGAAAACCTTTAAAGGCGTGAAGGAGTACGTGAAATGAACACACGGCAAATCGGGCGGGCATGTGAGCAGGCGGTCAGCGCCGACCTGCAAAGGCGCGGGGCGCAGGTGCTGGCAGAAAACTATACCTGCCGCGAGGGTGAAATCGACATCATTGCGCGCGAGGGGGAATACATTGTATTTGTGGAAGTGAAGGCGCGGCAAAGCAGCCGGTTCGCCGTGCCTGCCGCGGCAGTCACACCGGTAAAGCAAAGAAAATTGATTCTGGCCGCCAAACGGTTTTTGGCCGAATGGGATATTGAGGCGGCAGTCCGGTTCGATGTGGCGGAGGTTTATTTCCGCATGGACAGGGAGTCTGTGGAAGTGATGCAGATTACTTATTTGGAGAACGCATTTGAGGAGGAATTGTGATGTATCCGTATCAAATTGTGGACGCGCACTGCGACACGGTAGGACAGATTTATCAACCGACAAGTTTGAAGCACAGCGCAGGACACCTTGACTTGCCGCGTATGCGGCTCTACCAAAATTGGCTGCAGTTTTTTGCCGTATGGGCCGACGCGGCGGAGGGCGTTGTGGCGCAGGAGAAAAAGGCATGCGAAATCATTGCCCATTTTGAAGCAGAAATAGAGGAAAATCGCGAACAGATCACGCCTGTACAAGATTATGCCGGCGTTATGCGGGCTTGGTCGGCAGAAAAGACGGCGGCCCTGCTTACCATTGAGGGTGCAGACTTTATCGATAGCCTTGACAAGCTCCGGCAATACTATAGCCGGGGTGTGCGGGCGGTGACGCTCACGTGGAACAACACCAACTGTATTGCAACCGGAGCGGGGGAGAAGCATCCGCGCACAGGTTTGACCGGGTATGGGAGGACACTTGTGGCGGAGATGAACCGGTTGGGGATGCTGGTCGACGTTTCCCATGCGTCGGAAAAGACTTTTTGGGACGTTCTGGAAACGAGTAGCGCGCCGGTTATGGCCTCTCATTCCAATTCGGCGGCTGTGTGCGCGCATGCGCGCAATCTGACGGATAAACAGTTCCGCGCGTTATGCGAGGCGGACGGTGTCGTGGGGATGAATTACTGCCCACTGTTTATTAAAAGCAGAGGCACGGCGACAATCGACGACCTTGTTCGGCATATTGAGCACTTTATGGAGCTTGGCGGCGAGGACCATGTGGGACTTGGCGGCGACTTTGACGGAATATCGGATACGCCGGCCGACCTGCGCGGTGTGGAGGAGGTCTATATGTTGCTGGAGCGGCTGCTTGCGCGCAATTATTCCGAGGAGCAGGTCGCCAAGATTGCAGGCGGGAATATGCTGCGGCTGATTGGGGAAGTGTTGAAGTGAATATATAACAAGCGGGGGAACCACAGGGCGCGCATATGCGTCTAAATAGTCAGAGAGGTGATACATATGAAAAAAGTAACAGCAATTTTTTTGACCGTGACCATGCTGGTTTCTTTTGCTGCGGCGGCGTATGCGGCGGCATTTTCCGACGTGGGAGAAGGGTATGACTGGGCACGGGACGCGATTGAACGCTTCAGCGAGGAAGGAATCATTGAAGGAAAGGACGACGGTATCTTTGCACCGGACGACGCGGTGACGCGGGCGGAATTTGCAAAGATGTTTGCCCTTACATTTGAGTTGCCGCTTGGCGAGGAAGCAAGTCCCTACCAGGATGTAGCAGATGACTACTGGGCCGCACCGTACATACTGGCGGCAGACGAGTATACAGTCGCCATGAGTGTGTTAGACGAAACCATAGGCGAAAGTAGCTATGCGCCGGAGAGGGAAGCTACCCGGGAAGAGATTGCGGCTGCGTTGGTCAATATTTTGCCTGTATCTGATGAAGAACAGGATACCAGCGCGCTGGATAGCATATTTAGCGATTGTGCAGATATCAATCAGAAGTTGGTTGTGCAGATAGCGCGAGCATATGAGCTTGGGTTAATCAAAGGCTACGACGATGGAACGCTGCGCCCGAAAGATCGTGTTACACGCGCAGAGGCCGTTGTCCTGTTAGACCGTGCGCGGGAGTTGAAGCGGCAGATGGAGGCGGAAACAAGCCCAACGCCGACGGCGAGTGCGACGCCAACTGTAACCCCGAGTGCAACTCCTAGTGCGACACCAACTGCGACGCCAGCAGCAACACCGAAAACGGCGGAGGACTTAATCAGTATGGTCAGCATTGCTCAGACATCCATGGACGGTGAGCGAGGCTATGCGCTCTATTACGCCTTTGGCAGCACTGTGGTTGAGGAACCGCTCTTCCTTTCAGAAGATGTCGAGGTTGGTGGCGTAAAAACAGCGCTTAATCAGCTCTCCTGCGGCGATTTGATGTTATTTGATACTCGTGCCAACGGGCAGGTTTGTACTTTGTTTGTGATTTACAGCCCGGGAACGGCTGCGCCGTCTGATACCGCTGCATTAAATGATTTGATTAAATTCCCGGCGAGCCAGCGCTGGAAATTCTCAAACAGCGATGCATATGGGATCGACACAGTATATTTTGGAAGGATTACAAAAACGAAAGAATCCGATGAGGGTGTCATTGTCAACATGGAATTTGGCGATTATTCGGACGCGGCTCTGGTAGTGCCGGATACGGCGCGGCTTTCTGTCTATGAGGCGTATCAGAACAGCGAAAAGAAACGCTTCCAGCCGCTTGATTTGCGAGATTTACAGGGAACATACGAGTTTAATCACGATTTTATCTTTATCCGCGCAAAAAAGGATACCATTACTGATGTTATTGTGATTGATTACAAACGGTAGGCTTTCTTTACCACGGACTTGACAGGGTATCCCAAATATGATATCGTCTGAGCAAAGGGGGCGGTATCTATGCTGAAAAAGCTGAAACAAATCTGGTATATTCTAATTTTGCTTGCGCTGGCCATGTACATTCCGCCGCTGATTGGACTGCGGGAGGACCTCGCAGTTGGGGCAGTCGTTTATGGCCTGTGCCTGGTGAGCGGTTACTTTTACGGGATGTTTCGCGGATTTAACATCATGCTTCCACTCTGCGTTCTTGTAATGTTTCTGCCAGCGGTGTGTATCTTTTATCCGTTTGAATGGATGTATCTGCCTGTTTCTGCAACGATTGCATTGTTTGGTAACTGGCTGGGATATATGGGGTTATGTGCACGGCGGGACAAGAAAAACGAGGTCGAAGTAAAAAATGAAGACTACGTCAAGTCGTGGATGGTTTTGGGCGATTATGTTCCAAAGGAGAAAAAGGAGCCGGAGCGGCGTGATTAAGAATAAAAAAGAACCTGTCTTTGACAGGTTCTTTTTTATTCATGAAAAACTCACGCTTTGCCGTCGCAGCCGAGTACATTAACAATCTTTTTCTTAACCAAATCCTTGATTGCCTCTCTTGCGGGTCCGAGGTACTGTCTCGGGTCAAAGTGCTCCGGATGCTCTGCAAAATACTTGCGAATCGTGCCGGTCATAGCAAGACGCAGATCCGAGTCAATGTTGATTTTGCAAACAGCGGAACGCGCAGCCTGACGGAGCATATCCTCCGGAATGCCGATTGCGTCCGGCATATTGCCGCCGTTATCGTTAATCATCTTTACATACTCCGGAATTACCGAGGATGCACCGTGCAGTACGATTGGGTAATTCGGAAGCTGCTTGGAAACCTCATCGAGAATATCGAAGCGAAGCTGCGGCTTCTGACCCGGCTTAAACTTGTATGCGCCGTGGCTTGTGCCGATTGCAATAGCAAGCGAATCAACCCCTGTACGGGAAACGAAGTCAACAACCTCTTCCGGACGTGTATAAGAAGCATCTTCTGCGGAAACATTAACCGCATCTTCAATGCCGGCAAGTCTGCCCAGCTCGCCCTCTACAACTACGCCCTTGTCGTGCGCATATTCTACAACCTTCTTCGTAAGGGCAACATTCTCCTCGTACGGAAGGTGAGAACCGTCAATCATAACCGACGTAAAACCGCCGTCAATGCAGGATTTGCAAAGCTCAAACGAATCGCCGTGGTCCAAGTGCAGCGCAATCGGAAGCCCTGTTTCAATCTCAGCCGCTTCAACGAGCTTTACCAGATAAGTATGGTTGGCATACTTTCTCGCACCGGCAGAAACCTGAAGAATCAGCGGAGCCTTTACTTCCTTTGCTGCTTCCGTGATACCCTGGATGATTTCCATGTTGTTCACGTTGAACGCGCCGATTGCGTAGCCGCCTTCGTATGCCTTTTTAAACATTTCTTTTGTTGTTACCAATGGCATGCCTAATCACTCCTCATAGATTTATATTTACGATAAAATTATACCACGAAACGGTAAAATTACAACCCTTTTGTTAAAAATTTTTCAATCCCAGCATTTATTTTCCTGTTTTTCACAAGAACGGATAAAAAAAAGGAAAAAACTTGTACAGATTCTGTTATTGGAGCAGAATGTTTTCCATACTGTAAAGTGTATACAAAGATTGTTCCGAGTCGGCTAAAATCGTCGCCCGGCGTCCGCACTTCTGGCAGGAAATGATAATCCGGTCGGATACAAGATGAAAACGCATATCATTTTCCCCACAACGGCAGAGTATTTTTCCAGAGAAAGCCAAAGAGTAGACATACTCAACGGATTCGAGCATAATCTCTTCGTCAACATAATTCGTTTCTTTTTCTCCAGCAGGCACCAAGTGATACGCTGCAAAAAAGTCGGCCATCTTCTGAGAAAAAACGCTCAGCATTTTGACAACTTCTTCATACTCTCCAATACAAAAGGCGCCCAGCATAGTCAGCGGACAGTGGAAGCTAAGAATTTTCTTGTCCCAGAAGGCCGCCTTTTTGACTGTAAAGGCATGCAGTTCAAGACAGGCGGGACAGGGGGCGGAAACCTTGTATTGGCCCCTTCCTTCTGTGACGCTGACGTAGGAGGTGTTGCAATGGCACCCAAGTGTGACACTTTTGTTTCCGGAGAAGTCGAAAATGCTGATTTTTTTTATGTTGATCCTGTCACACTCGGGACACCGGAAGCCAACATACCGTTCATGGCGTATTAGCATTCTGCACACCTCCATATTCTATGAAATTTTGTATATAAAAAATTTGAATATTTTACAATTTTGTATAATTTATATAGTCCTATTATATCATACAAAAATTTGAAATGCAAACAACATTCTGATTATTTTACGGATTTTGGAGCATTTTGGAAGTGGGGCGGGAAAGTTGACATTTATTAATGAATCAGATATAATTTTAAAAAATCTCTGCATGAAAAGGAAGGATTTGTTATGAAAAATTTATTTTTGTGTTATCCAAAATGTACAACCTGTCAGAAGGCAAAACAATGGCTCGATGAACATGGGATTCCATATGAATTGCGGGATATCAAGCTCCAAAACCCGGACCAAGAAGAATTAAAAGCGTGGCATATGCGGAGTGGCCTGCCATTGAAGCGGTTTTTCAATACGAGCGGCTTGCTGTACAAGTCCATGGGGCTGAAAGATAAGCTGGGCCAGATGAGTGAAGAAGAACAATACCGCCTGCTTGCTCAAGATGGTATGTTGGTGAAGCGTCCCATGCTGATTAGCGATTCTTATGTTTTGGTTGGGTTCCGCGAAGCAGAATGGGGGGAACGGGTTACAAAATGATGCTGGAATTTATGCTTAGGACAGAACGGGAAAATTTTTATAATATAACACGGCAGGTGCAGGAGGCCGTAGATAAGAGCGGAATTACGGATGGAATTTGCACTGTCTTTTGTCCGCATACAACGGCCGGAATTACTATCAATGAGAACGCCGACCCCGATGTTATTCATGATATGCTGCTTGGATTTGGAAAGGCGTTCCCAGACCGTGCAGAGTTTTTGCATGCAGAGGGGAATTCGTCAGCTCACCTGAAGGCGAGCTGTGTCGGAAGCAGCGCAAGCGTGATGGTGGAGGCGGGACGATTGGTTCTCGGCATATGGCAGGGAATTTATTTCTGTGAGTTTGACGGCCCGCGCAGCCGGAAATTTTATGTAAAAGTTGTGTAGTACGAACTGAAAGGAAGCGAGCAAAATGGAGGAACGGCAGCGCAGCAGGATAGAGCGGTTTCAAAAGATTATCCATGAGAGCGGCAATACCGTGTTTTTTGGTGGGGCGGGCGTTTCAACGGAAAGCGGCATTCCTGATTTCCGGAGCGAGGACGGCTTATATCGTCAATCATATGCGTATCCCCCGGAAACAATTCTGTCGCATACGTTTTTTATGCGTAATACGGAGGAGTTTTTTCGCTTTTACCGTAATAAGATGCTGTTTCTTGAGGCGAAGCCTAACACAGCGCATCTTGTTGCTGCGGAGCTGGAGCGGGAGGGAAAGCTGCGGGCTGTGGTGACGCAGAATATCGACGGTTTGCATCAGGCGGCGGGAAGCAGGACGGTCTACGAGCTGCATGGGAGCGTACATCGGAATTACTGCATGGAGTGTGGAAAATTCTATCCAGTAGAGGCAATTTTGAAGAGCGAGGGAATACCGCATTGCACCTGCGGAGGCATTATTAAGCCGGATGTCGTTTTGTACGAGGAAAGCCTAAACAGCGAAACGCTCGAAAAATCGATTGACGCTATCCAGAATGCAGAGGTTTTGATTGTGGGAGGAACATCGCTGTCGGTGTATCCGGCGGCAGGGCTTATCCGCTATTTTCGCGGAAATCAGCTTATATTAATTAATAAATCGCCGACCCAGTATGACACAGAGGCCGACTTAGTCATTCATGGGAGCATAGGCGATGTAATGGGGAGCCTTCGTTTATGATTCGTCGGGCAGGAGATATTTCCTATACGTTGATGTATAAAAAAGTAAAAAATATCAACCTCCATGTGAAGCGCGACGGGACAGTGTGGGTTTCTGCGCCGCCGCACGCAGTACCGGGGGAGATTGACGCGTTTGTACTTCGGAAAGCGGCGTGGATTGAACGGACGAGACGAAAGGTAGCACAGCGGGAACGGAATTTGGATGCAGAATATTCGGACGCGGAGTGTCTTGCCGTGTTTGCGCCAGTTATTGACAGCATTTACCCGATTTTCGCGCCGTATCTGCCGCAAAAACCTAACATTTATATCAAGTCTATGAGAAGCTGCTGGGGCGTCTGCCATTATAACAAAGGGTACATAACGCTTAGCCGCGCCCTTGCTGCAAAACCGATTGCTGCAATTGAATATGTAATTTTGCACGAATTTGTCCATTTTGTTGAACATGACCATCAGGCGGGGTTCCATCGCTGGATGGCACGGCTTATGCCGGATTATAAAGAACGGAGAAAGCTGCTGAGATAAAACTCCCTCTGCAAAAGCAGAGGGAGTTTTATAATATGCTCCAGAGCAACAGGTTTGCTGCTAAAAACAGTACATTGATCCATGTAAAGGCATAAAGGTATTTTCTAACCTTTATGCCTTCTTTTATCACAAATTTAAACGAAATCAGGCTTGCCATGGAGGCAATCAAGGTTCCGAGTCCGCCGAGGTTTACGCCGACCAGCAGCGCGGAGGCGTTTTGTGTAAAGTTAGAAAGAAGAACCGCAGCCGGTACATTGGAAAAAATCTGACTTGCTAATACGCCGACAAGCGTTTCATTTCCAAGCACTATCCCTTGCAAAGCGTTATGTATGGCGGGAATCCTGCCCAGATTACCGATAAAAATGAACAAAAACAGGAAGGTCAACAGTAAACTGTAGTCGACCTGTTTGAGCGTAAAGCGGTCCAAAAGCAAAAGCGATAGAAAAGTGATGGTCAGCGTGACCGGCCACGGGATTACACGGAAAACGGTAAGCAACGAAAGAAGAAACAGAAGCGCATACAAACCGTACTTCCACCGGGCAGGCGTGGGAACATTTTCCCGATTTATGCGAACGCCAATGCTGTCCTTTCCAATAAAGACGACAGATCCAATGAGCAGTGCGAGCGAAAGAAGTCCATAGGGAAGCAACGCAGAAAAGAAATCGATGGCCTCCATCTTATAAAATGTGAACAGATAGAGATTTTGCGGGTTTCCGATGGGGGTCAGCATACTGCCCAAATTAGCCGCCACTGTTTCCAAAGCCGCAAGGGGAACGAGGCGGCGCGTTTGTCCCGAAAGATTTAAAACCACGATTGTAAACGGAATAAATGTAATAAGGGCTACGTCGTTTGTTATCAGCATAGACGAAAAAAAGCAGAGAAAACAAAGCGCAAGGCTGAGTCCCCGCATGGTTCGGACACGGGACAGGAGCTGCTCTGCAAGCAAAGAAAACACGCCGAGACGGGCTGCACCTGCAGTTACCGCCATCAGGCAAAACAGGAGAGCAAGCGTGTTAAAATCAATATAATCCAGATATCCCATATTTGGCGTTACAAAAAACGCCGAAACGACTGCCAGTAAAAGGGACAGCAGGAGAACGATTTCAGATTTTACAAAAGAAAAAAGCGGATTTTTCATTAATAGTTCAACATCCATATGTTCTGATTGCCTGCGTTTTTCATGATAGTCAGTATAGCATAACAAAAATAGACATGTCAAGAGAGGGTGACAGAGAAGTTGGGGAATAGGAAGCGTATAAAAAGAGATATAATTCTTTGGTACAAAAAATACAAATTTAACGTATTCAAAATGATTCACAAAAAAAGAAAGATGATTTTGTACAAACATACAAAAAAGAAAAGAAAAACAAAAAAATATATTGCAATTGTTACGAAAAAATGATAAAGTCAAAGTAGTATACAATTTTTGTTAAATTTGGAGGGGGTTAAGAGATGAGAGGCAGAAAAGGTTTGAAGGCTGTAAGCATCCTGTTAACGCTTGCCATGCTGCTGACCGGAGTAGGAACGACACCGGCATTAGCTGTGAGTACGGGAAACTTGGACAGTGGGCAGGGTATTCTGAACACAGCTGATAACAACGCCGGGACAGAACTGTTAAACGAAACATTCGACGCAGTTTCGGACGACTTTTCGACCGGCTGGACGCAAAGCGGACTGATGACGGCCGGCACCATAGATGATCCGCGGAATACAGGATTTGCCTATATGACGTCATATCATGCAGGGATGTGGGACAGCGCGTTTAAACTCAGCGGCGATACAGACAAAAAGCTGATGCTGGCGGACAATGCGCCGGACGGCGTGGCGTTTCAGATTGACCTGCCGGAGTCCTATGTAGGGGAGTCTACCCTGGAGTTTACGTTTAAAGTAGACCAGTTGCCGGAGGCGTCTGACCCAGAAGCGGCGGATAATGTGCCGGATGGGCCGCTTTTCATGGTTCGGACCAGCCAGATTTCGAATGATTATGGGCTGACGCCTGCGTTTGTGATAGATCGGTCAAAGACGTGGTATCCGCAATGGAACGGGCCGCAGCCGGCGATAGAATATACGGCCGGCACAGAACATAAGGTCACGCTCAAGTTCCAGACGGCCAATGATACAGCGGCGAAGGTATGGGCTTTTTTAGACGACCAGCCTCTGACCAGTGGTTATGTTGATATTTCTACAAGGGGAAGCGGCCCGCGTCCGCTTACGGAGCTGACATTCACGTTTACAGAAGGCTGGGCGGAAGCTGGCTTGGCAATTGACAACATTACATATACGCAGTTTGGCGCAGAATCGCAGTCGAACAATACGAAGCTTGCAGCGTTGACATATCAAATCGACGGCGCTGTAAAAGAGGTCGATGGTTTTAGCACAGATGATGAGGGCGGAACCTATACAGTTATTCTGCCGGAAGGGACAGCGAGTGTAACCGTCGGTGCGGAAAAATCGGAAGACATACAGACAATTGCCCTTGAGCCGATGGACGGGGTAGTGGATGTGTCCAGCGGAAACGGAAGCGCTATTGTGACAGTAACGGCAGAGGACGGTACGCAGAAGACGTACACGGTCAACTTTATGGTTCCTGCGGCGAATCTGCCGGAGGAGGATATTCTGCTGTGGACGAACACATTCACAGGCACAGCAGGCGCAGGTCTGAGTGCGTCGAGCGGTGAAACAGGGAGGATCGAAGCTCGGTTCCACGGTATGTATCCGGGAGCGGGCAAGGTGGTACAGGATCCGGCAGATGCGGACAATACAGCTGGATATTACTATACCAATAAACAGAGGAACTCGACCGGGCTGAGCCTGAGCAGAGGGCTTTTTGCCTCTGAAAACGCATTTGTGATGAGCCATCGGCTTTATTTTCCACCGGCGGAAGCAGGCGAGCCGCGTCCGCTTACCATAAAATTGGCGAATCAAAAGATTTTGACCTTTACGTACGATACGGAGAAGAAAGACTATACGTTTACCATTGGCAACGATTCGGAACCGGCAGGAAGGGTGAACGCGCAGGAGTGGATGAAGATTAACCTGCTTGTGAAGCCCGGCGCGGGCGATACGCCGCAGCAGCAATGGGCGAATGCTAATATCACTTTGACTTTGAGCGGCGAGCTGAAAAGTGCGGACGGGAGTGAACCAATCAACACCTGTACCGGCACGCTGACCTATGATTTGGGGTATACTGCGCCTGAGATAGATGAAACCGGCTTTATTACGTCGGGATGGGGTTCGATTGGCTCTCCGCGGTATTCGTTTGATATATCCGGGCAGGAAGGCGACGTAACAGGGTTCTATCTGGATGACATCCGTGTTTACGAGTCGAGCGCGCTTGCACTGGAGCGTGTCGAAACAGAAGCGTATGAAGGCGACATATATGGCAATATCAAGGTGGATGGCGATGTTGTTCTTCATTTTAATCACGATATAAATCCAGCATGCTTTGACGCTGGTATGGTTCATGTTACGGCAAAGGACGGCGCGCCGGCCACGCCGACGGATATCCGTTTTGATCCGTCCCTTCCGAACTGTATAACCCTGAGCTTCGCAGACAGCGCACTGGATTATTATACAGATTATGAAATTACGCTTGACGGCAGTCTAACCGACGTGTCAGGCAATGTAATCGACCCGGAGGCGGACAGCGTATCCTTCTCCACGCTTGGCGCTGTCAACGCTATGCCAACGCCAATGCCGCTTTCGACGCCGCCGGAAGGCGGATATGTGATGCCGGACGAATATAACACCGGCTATCTCTCTGCCTTTGAAGACCTGGTGCCTGTTGCGGAAAAGTATCCGGAGCTGGCAGGGAACAAAAAGGTGATAACGGACGAGATTGCAAAAAAGTATGGGTACGTATTTGAGGGATTTCAGGTAACAGGTGACTCGGAGTATTTCGTAATTGAAGCTGACAATGTCACCTTCCGGGATTTTTATATCAAAAACAAACACTATTGGGCGATAGATAACAAAGGCTTGAATTTTACCGCCGAGGACGGTGAAATTGAGGGAACAGACGGTACCACGGTCACCGGTGACAATGTGACGCTGCGGCGGCTGTATTTGCACGATGTGGGGGCCGACCATCTAAAACCGGCTACGAACTGGCTGGTAGAGAGCTGCTACCTGCGCGACGGCGGCACAGGCAACTACCTTGCTCATGCAGACGGTATGCAGATTTCCGGAAATGCAAACGCTTGGACGAACAATATCAGAATTTTGGGAAACCGTATTGATATGCCGGCTCTGCCGCTGGAGCACGCGGCAAATGCAACGCTGTTCTGCTCTTTAAACTTTGGCGGAGCGAGCAATATTGAAATGCGCTATAACTGGCTCAACGGCGGAGGGTATACAGTGTATATCAGCAATGGCGGCGGAAAGTTTTCCATGTCGCATATAACATTTACAGACAATCAATTTGGTGCGGGACGCAGGTTTGGATATTTGAGAGGGCCGGATGCGTCGATACAAAATGCTGTAACAGCGCCAAACATGGAATTGGAAACGGCGGACGTTCCGAGTGTAGGCAGCGTGGTATACCATAACGCAGCGGGAGCGCGTATCCGCAGTTTGGCAGATGCGGATGAAACGATGGAAATTCTGGTTAATTTCGCGAATTATACGACCTGCGAACAAAATGTGACGGTTGTTGCGGAACTGTATAAAGAAGATGGAACGCTGGTTAATCAGCAGCTGCTTGCAACCTCTATCCCGCGCTATATTCCCACCAGTGAATATCTGGACGGGCCGATAACGGAATATCAGAAATTATTAGCAGAGGGAACAGAAGCGGAAGGGCTTTCTGACAGTAAACTGACAGCGAAGCTCAATGAAATTGGAGAAAGTTTGCAGGAAAAGGCAAATACGCTGAATGCGCGTGAAGATTTAACTATTCGTGCGCTGTGGAAGCAGTCGGAAGCCGGTCCGATGGCGTGGTTTTACGAGCTGAAGGCAATGCCGGATTTGCCACGGAACGTAGAGCGCATTCTGACACTGAGCGGCTTGAGCGGCATCGTTGAGGGAGACTATGTCAAGGTGTCCGTATATAAAGGCGATGCAGCAACTGGCGTATTGCTCAGACAGGATATGCTGGATTTTACAGGCAGCAGTGCGGTTCCGCTTCCTCCTTCGTATGAACCGATTACCGCTTTGTCCATCAATACACCGGACAATCTGGAGCAGACGTCAGACGCAATTGAAACAGTCGATTTTAATGTTACGCCGACACCAGCGGAAGGCATTAACGAAGGAGCAATTGTATGGTATGTAAATGATGCCGTACAAGAACAGACAGGTAAGACGTTTGATTTTACACCTGCCGCAGCAGGAAGCTATGTTGTGTATGCAAAAGCAGGTGAAGTGGAATCTGAAAAGAGAACTGTGACGGTAACTGCGGTGCTGGGCGACGATATACCAGTTTGGGAAACCAATTTTGACTCTATCCCGCTAAGCAGCGGTGCAGTAGACCGTTGGAACCGTATTTATCCGCCGGCTGACGGCGTAATAAAAGATCCGGTTGATGCGGAGAACAATGTGGGTTCTTTTACGAATACATCTGCATTAAAAGGGTATATCGGACCGGAAGATTCTGTTATATTTGGGGTGGACTTGTACATTCCAAGTCCGGCAGAGCCTTTGGCAGAGCAGGAAATTCCATATAAATTCAGAAACCAAATGATGGTTCGTATCAAATATAATGCTGTTGATAAGGATTATGATGTATTTGTCGGAACGGAAGAAACGGCTATCGGGAGCTGTAAGGCGGACAGCTGGATTCGTTTGAGCTTTTTGGTAAAGAAAGGCGCAGGCCAGACGCCTGTCGAGCAGTGGGCAGATGCAACGGTATACAGTATGTTGACTGGTGATTTAAAGACGGCAGAGGGCGAGGCGACAAATGCATTGTCTGGCCTGACTGACATTGCGATTGCATATGACGAGACGAAGTGGAAGACGGATGGCGGTCTCGGATTTGAAATGGGCGGCAATCAGGCCGGGACCTTCTATGCCGATAACTTTGTTGTCTTTTATCCCGGCCGGCTCGAATTGGTTGATGCGCAGATGGAGACATACGGGGAAGGATATGGCCCGCGGCTTGACGGCACATACATTTTCACCTTTAATCATGCAATTGACGCCTCCAAACTGACGGATGAAAGCGTTGTTGTGAAGAAAGCGGATGGTACGACGGTTCCTGCCGAGGGCACGCTGGCCGATAATAGAGAGCCGGATACGCTTGCGGTTCGTTTTACAAATCATCCGCTGGAAGAAAATACACAGTACGAGATTTCCTTCCAAGATGCGTTCTGCGACATAACCGGACAGTCCGTTACTGACAAAGTAGAACTTACTACACAGGGCAATCCGTCTGATATTGCAACACTATCAGCGTTGACTTATACGGATGCGGCTGCGACGAAGATGGTTCCGGGGTTTGATGCAGCAAATACCGAGGCGGAACAGAACCTTTCGGTGGTGTTGACCGCCGGGACGGAGTCGGTTACCCTGGCGGCAACACCAACTGTTGGAACTGCTAATATAGCTATGAATCCGGAAAATGGCGTTGTAGATGTGTCCGGTGGAAGTGGCATCGCGACGGTTACGGTAACCAGCGTGGACGGACAGAACAGTATTACGTATACTATCAACTTTAGTGTATCCAACGAGAATCTGGTAACGGCAATTACGATAAAACCTGCCGAGCTGACGCTTTGGGCGGACTATAAGGCTGGCAATGAGAAGCTTACCTGTATTCCGGCATATACGATTACGCCGGACGAATTGAAAGACACGCCCATCCTCTGGTCGTCTTCGGATGAGAGTGTTGCGAAAGTAGACCCGAATACCGGAGATATTACGCCGGTAGGCGAAGGAACAGCAGACATTATTGCGACGGCGCAGGATGCGGGGAAGGCCGCGTCTGTATTGAAGCTGACTGTAACGCCGCCAATAAACCGGGCGGAGAACCAAAAGCTTAACCTTGATTCCACTACTGAGCCGCGAATTGATATCAATACCTATCTGGCGTGGCCGGAAAATATCGGAGAAGGACAGGTAGCACTTTGGAGCGGCAATGCGACAGGTGCATTTACCAGTACGGCTGACGACTGCATTGTGAATGATTTTGCCGCGTGGAAACAGCTCTACGACGATTATGGCATTCCGACAACGCTGTTTGTCCCAGCAGGCGGAGCAACCAATCCCAAAAATTATTCTGCACTGATTGGGGCGATTGAAGGCGGACTGGAGATTCAGTCGCATACAAAATCGCACCTTAGCAATGTACAACTAAATGAATTGTCAACTGCTGAAGTAGCGTGGGAGTACGGGCAGGCAATTATTGATATCGAAGAAGCATTGCCTGTTACAGTAAAGACCGTTGCGTATTCGTACGGCGCTGCGGGCGATATGGCTACAGCACGGCAGTTCCACATTGCGGCACGCGGTACCAGTGGAACGCCAAACCAGGGGGCAACTGTAGACTATAATAATGTAAACTCCAAGAGCGGGATCGGCGGAATTCGTACGGAAGACGGCGTAGCGCCGAATGGGCAGAACGCCAGCTTTGAAAATTTCGTCAAGACAGTCTTTGACCCGGATTATAAGGTTTGGGGAGGCTCGTATTACGGCGGCTGGATGTCACTTCATAATCACCAGATTGAAGGGCTTTTGCTGAATGGTGCTTCCAATGCACCGGATGCAACAGACCAGCAAAAGGAGAAATATAAAACATGGGAGACATTTAAAGAATTGTACTTGCAGGACTACCCGGACGCAACACAGGAAGAGCTGGAAAACCTGAAAGAAACCGACCGGGTTGCATGGGCGTTCCGCCACATTGTAAAGCCTGCGATGGACGAAGGAAAGCTGTGGGCGGATACCTTTACACATGTCGCGCAATACGGGCAGGAACGCGACACGGCGGTACTAACTGTGACAGAAAGCA
>CABUKE010000016.1 GCA_902492065.1 uncultured Eubacteriales bacterium | reverse complement strand
GCTCCTCCCAGCCGCCGTCTTTGCGGCCGTATAGCGTGCCGTCGCCCGGCGCGTCACTCACGAAATTCTTTTCTAACTCCCAGTTTTCCCACTCATAAAGCATGGAGCCGTCATTTTTATTTGTACCTGTCCGCGTGTAAACGTGGCCGGGGCTGCAATAGAGTGTTTGTTCCAGTATTGGATGCCCATCCGGGTGTCCGTCATAGGTTGCGGTATCGCTTTCAACGGTTATAAACATGGCGTTTCCGTAGGCTGTTCCGCTTCCGGTGGATTCGTCGATATAATGCTGCTTAATAACAGCGGCGCGGGCTTCCTCCATGCCGCAGGTGAAAGCGTCAAGCTCGTCCGCTGTGAAGATATCGTTGGCCGTTACTTCAAGTTCTTCCACGGTCTGCGGTACGTTGGAGAGCCGTTCCAATGGGATTTTGCCGTTTGCATCCATGAGCTGGTAGCCGTACGCCTGCAAGGTTTTGGGCACGGAGTTCGTGCCAGTGCCGAGCTGGATTGCGTCGATGCCGCCGCCGCTGCTGTCGACCGCCTTTGCGGCCTTGCCGCCGGCGAAGCCCGCGCCGGCCTTTGCGTCTGCGCCAATTGCGCCGCCGGTTGTAGAAGATGTATTCTCTCCGACAGAGGCCCCGCTGCCACTATGAGAATTATTTCCTATCGCGCCGCCACTTGAGGTGCCGGTATTATTTCCAACTGCGCCGCCGGATTCTGAAGATGCCCAAAATCCAACCGCGCCGCCGGATTCTGAATTCGCTACTTCTCCGACTGCGCCGCCGGTTGTAGTGTTTGCCATGCTGCCTATTGCACCGCCATCTGTAGAAGTTGCGGACGTGCCAACTGCGCCCCCGGTTTGCGTCTGCGCCGTAGTGCCGACCGCGCCGCCAGATGTGGATTTTGTGCTCTGCCCCACCGCACCCCCGGTTTGTGTCTGCGCCAGGTGTCCTGACGCACCACCGGTTGTGGAAAACGAGCCGCGCCCTGCCGAGCTTCCCATTTCTGTATCGGCATTGTCTCCTGCGCTGAATCCACCGCTGCCGTTCTTTATTAAAGTTGTGTTGTTTTTGATGGAATCAACGTCGGTTTGGTTCGCTTTTTTGTCCAGCGCAGCTTGTGTTGCTGTGGAGATTGGTTTGTTTAGGTCGGATGTGTTGTCGACGTTGGATAACCCGACTTGTGACTTTTTGACTTTATGTGGGTTGTCGGTGTTGGACATGTGCTCGTCATATTCCTTGAGATGCTCCTCCATCTCCCTTTCGATCACATAGTCCACATAATCTGGAACAAAGCTCTTCTCCGCTTTATAATTATTGTTTTTTCCTATGTTAATGATTGCCATAACGCTCCTCCTTTTACCATAGATTACGAAACGAAATCCCCGTCTTAATGGGATTCGTCTGCTTATACCAGTTTGCATAGTCCTTTAATTTTGTATTAAACTGCGTCATATGTTTGTTCTGTTCTTCATAATCGTTCTGATAATACGCAATCTTTCCGAGCAAAAAGTCGATATACATGCTGTCATATGGCGCAGGAACGGGCGTATCGGCTGTAACGATATACTGGATTGTAAGCTGGGTATTGCCCTGATACGGAAACACATCTTTAAACAGGTAATTATTGCCGTATACTTCCATGATATCGTATTCCGTGCTGCTATCTTCCTTCGTAATCCGCAGCCGGTCGCCCACCCGGAAATATGTATCCGGAATCGTTATTCCATTATCCTGTACAAGATAATTTCCTTCATATACCGGTTCTTCATACGGCGCTGCACGTACCTTGTAAACAATCTTTATCGCCGCGTCCCTGTCTAACAGCTCATCAAAACTGCGCGCATCCACCTTATCGTACCATACGCCGTCAACATACACGCCTTCAATATCCTCTTCCAGAACGGACGGTGGTATCTGGATTGCCTCTGTGCCGCCATGCAGTTCAATAGAATCGTACAGTCTGCGGTATTTTTCGGCAATCATAGCAGTCAGTTCATACGCCCATTCAAGCTTTTCCTCTCTGGTATAACTGTTTGGATACAACGCGTCCACCCGCGCAATTGCTTCTGTGATTTTCATTGACAGATCACCTTCTTTACACTATTTCTTGTCCTTCACTACAACGCCGCGCCGCTTTAACATATCTTTCTTCGCCGTTTCATACGCCTCGTCGATGATGTCCTTAACGAGGTCCGCCCGAACCTGCTCGTCCGTTTTATCCGCTTTGTCTTTCGCAGTTGACTTCCGGTACTGTTTGCTGGATTTCGGATTGTCGTACACCTTTTCTGAAAACAATTCCTGCAACCCTGTCTCTGTTTCCTGCCCCATTACGCGCTGGAACTGGGTCTGTTCCTTCGCAGTGAGCGAATAACTCGTTCCGTCATACGTGAAGGAAGTCGGTGCGGTCTTCGGAAATACGCCCGCGTCGCCCGTTTCCCCGTAAAGTCTCCAAATTTCTTCGGTTTCCTTCGTCGGGTTTGCAATATTGACGTTGGCGGGATTTAAAAACACATTAAACAAATTGTTCTTTCCGCCGTATCGCTTTACGTCGCGTCCCAATACGTCAACCACCGGTTCAAGCGTCTTGCTCGCCCCGGGGATACGCGCAAGTACTTTATTCACCGCGCGGTCTGTGCTCTCCCCAGTCGCTGTGCGGCGTGCATATGGGTCTGTCAGCTCCGCTATTTGTTTCGACAACGTCGGCACAAACTGGCTCGGCAGGTCCAGTACCGCATCGGCAACCGCCGGTATAAATCCGTCATGACCGCCGAACAGCTCCGACAACCCGGAAAGCATGGACTGTTCAAACAGCGTGTTCCCACCTGTCGCCAGCGCATTCGCAATGATGTTCGCCGCGTTGTCCATATTGATTTTGTTTCGGTTTAAATCTGCCGTAATCGACAGTACCGAGCCAATCGGCTGCGCCCAGTCATACGTAAAGGTCTGGTCGCCTATTTTGATAGAATATGGGTTAATACCGAGAATATTTCTCTTATAGTTCCGGATATCTTTGTCCTTCTCGTCGTCGCTTCCCGTTGTAATTCCGTTTGCAGCAAGTACCAGCCCAGCCATGTACAGCAGCACTCCGGCCATGCCCTTGCCAATATTCTTGGCAAGCTTATTCTGCATCTGCGCCGTGGCTGTCCCGTTTTTAACTGCTTTTGTGAAGTTGTACGCGTCTGCGGTAATCGCCTTTGCAAATCCTGCGGGCGAAAAATCGACAATCGCCTTTGCAATGTTTGACGGCGTTTTCACAAACGGTACGACAATGCTGCCAATGCCGAAGTCGCGTCCGAAATTAAGGGCGCTTTTAATTTTCGACGCACTGCGTGTGACTGCATTATCGTCCTGCCACGTTTTTTCCAGCGCCGTCTGCGTTGCAATATCAATCATGTCAGGCGTTGGCGTATCCGTTTTGTTAGTCCGCATCTGCCCGTTCAGGCTCTCTAAAAAGTAGCCCTCAAAAAACGGTCGGTCTCCAACATCGAGCAAAAAGCCCGTTGTCCGGTCTAAAAACGCGACCGCCTTTGATAGCGGGTTTTTCCCCTTAAACGCCGGGCCACTGCCAAGCTTGTTACTAATTTCATAGCGGTTTGCCTGTATGTCGCGCGTATTGACTGCGCGCCGGAAGTCGTCGTAGCTCTCAAACGCGCCCTTTTTCCAACCCTTTGCCTGCTCTTTATAGTTTGGCGCAGCAATGGTGCGAAGCCCCGTCTTTTTTCCGATTGCTTTATCCACGCCGGACGCTATAAAATCACTTGTCACATAAATTGGGTTCATCAGCATATTTGACAGCGCATTACGTGAAATAACCGTTTTCGGGTTTAGCAGCAACGAAACCCGCTGCAAAGTGGAAAGTTTACTTCCGAGCGAAGTCGGCATTTTGGACTGGAGCAGCTTCTGAATTTCTGCGAGTATAACCGCTTTGTCGCGTCCGTCCGGCATAACTTGTACGCGCTCCATACGGTCGCTGATTTGTTTTGCTTCCTCCGACGTCAAGTCGAGCTGTTTTTCATGTTTTTTAAGCCAGAGCCTTCCTTTGTCGCTGTTACCAAGCGTATTTTTTACCCGCTCCAGCTCACTTGCCGAATAGCGTAACATTCCTTCCGGCGTCAGGCGGCCTAATATACTGTATATTTGCACCTGCCGCCCCTTTTCAGTCCCCACTTTGGCGAGCTTTTTGGCAACGTCAACCGCCGCGTCGTAGTCCCCTGCATCTTGGTATTGCCGCAACAGGACAAAGCCCTTTGCAATGTCGTCAGTAGTGGCAGCGTCGTCTTTTGTGGCAAGAAATTTTCTCCCCGCCGTTTCCCTGTCTTCCCCAACTTCTGCGACCGCTTTCTGCATCGTTTCGTCGTTTCCGATTTGGCGGTAGTAGTAGTCCGCCTCCGCATCCTGTACACCGCTTTTGACTTCATCCGCCACCGTATCGGATTGCTGGATGCTGTCGTAAAATTTGGAGCGCTTGAGGGAGTTTTTTGTGGTATCATTTTGTACGCTTTCGCGTATACTGGTGTTGACACCCGTGCCGCTTTGTGGTATATTGGTGTTAGAAGCTTCACCCTTGGCAGCATTGCTGTCCGGCCTTTGAGCCACATCAGGGAACGGGGCTTCTTTTAATTTCCCAATATTATAAACTGAATTGATGTCCCCATTTTTCCCAACCGAAATCGTCAGACGATAATACGTGCCGTCTGTGTCTCTATAGTAAGCTGTTCTATAATTAAACCCATCCTTTGCAAAATCATGATTTTTTGTATCGGGAACTGTTTTATTCCCTCTATTAGAAACAGCCGACACTTCATCTATATGGGATTCTGCACGTAGTTTTACTCCATATTCTTGATTGTTCATCCGACGTTTTGAACCATCTGGGTATGTAATATAATTACGAAATCTCGCCTTACCAGCCGTATCTCTTGTAATTGTCAGCGGGTCGCCGTCTGCGCCATATACCGTAACATCTTTCCCTTGCCGTATTTCATCATTAATATACTGCTCTACCTGCTCTGCCCACTGTTTGGGGTCGTTGCCGGTTATCACCTGCCGATCGGCCTGCACATAGCGTTTCCCATCCGGCAGTGTTTCAATCGAATACCGTGTCCCGCTGCCTACTTCCCGTGTCCCATTCAGCGCGCGTTCATACAATCTCTGCGCTTTTCGAAGCTGATCGTCAGTCAGGCCGGATACGCGGCCAGACTCATGCGACGACACCTCTGCGCTGTAGTCTTTTGGCGTGGAAAACAAATCCCCAATCCGTTGTACGGCACGACGAATCCAGTCTAAAATCCGCTGCGCAAGATTTTTGTCCGTCTGCGCAAGCCGTTCAATCCACGCCTCGTCAAGCAGAAACTCTGCGTTCTGCGCCGTATATTCCTCCCAAAAATCCGCGTCGCTGTAGCGTAGGTTTTTTCTTCGGTTTGCCTGCATGGTCCGCATTTTGTAATCCTGAAACGCCTGCGTGTTTTCGTTGACGTTTTTGCGGAAAAAGTCCGTCACAGCCCGCTTGTCGCTGTCCGAAAGTGCGTGGAACAACTCGTGCTTAAACACCTCCATATACGGGTTTTCTGCGTTTTCATTGATGTATATGGCTCCGTTTTCGTAGAACCCGTTTGTGTCGGCCTTGTCCGGCCTGCTCTGGTCGCTGTACCAGCGCACGTCAAGTCCACCCCGCTTTGCATAATTGCCAATTACGGACCGTGCCTGTTCCAAATCCGCCGTACTATTGACATCCGGTGAAGCCTGTGGTACAGTTTGACCAGAAGCAGTCACATCAGAAGCGTTTTGGACATTAGGCGATGGTTTTTCATTCGCCTTCTGACTGGCTGTTTCTGTATATTCTGTACTATTAACATCTGGCAAAGTCTGTGGTATAGTCAAATCAAGACTTGAACTACTTTCAGGGGCGGCGGGTACTGGCCCCGTGTCAGCCAAGTCAGTAGGTATCAAGTCTTTATTTTTATCAACGCCTGTCGGCTGCACATTCTGTGGCGCATCTGTACGCTGTTGTATACGCTCTGCTGCCTGATTTTTATATCTATTGTAATTTTGGGGGATTTCCGCCGCATTAAAAACGCCCGCCGTAATTGCGCCGAGCGCGCCGGCATACAAGGCTTCCTCTGAAAACAAATTCATTTCATTGTTTTCATCAAAAGCAACATTGCGGATGACTGGTTCCATAACCTCTTGAATGTATTCCTCAAGACCTTCGTCGCCCATATTGGCAAGATACTTTCCGCTTGCCCGAAAAGCCGCCTGCACCTTTGGATTGACCTTGAGTTTGTCCGCCACTTTCCCGACTGTCTGCGCCGCCTTGTTCAGCGCCGGGATTTTTGATAACGTTGCTGAGGCTCCCGCCTTACCCAAGCTCCCAATACCGCTCAACAGGTAGGACATAAGCGCCTCTTTGCCCCCCTCCAAAAGCGCATACCGCCCTGCTTCCTCGTCGCTTTTCCCCTCCCGGCGCGCATCTGCATAGGCATTTCCGCCCGTAGACAGTCCCATAACTGCCGCGCCGGCAGCTGGCCCGGCGAAAGTACCTGCCGCAACTGCCGGTATCATATTTCCAATGGAATTGGATATATCAGCCGCAACACCGAGTGCGCCGTCCACCTGTGGCCGAAGCTGGTTATATGTCTGCTGCATATAACTTTGTGTGTATGGCTCATCATTTAGCGCCACAGCGCGATTAATCGCTGAACCGATTCCATATATGCCACTTTCCATGCCTGCCCCTGTGGAATAATTGATTGTATTTGCAGCTTTGCGAAACGAATTATTATCCTGTGCAACACGCTTTGCTAAAACTTCGCCGAGCCGTGATGTTAATTCGTTGTCTATGCTGTTTAAATAATCCTCGGCTGTTGTTTCGTACCCTTTTCCAAGAAAATAATTGTAGGTCGCGCGCTCTTTATCCGTCATCATCAGATATTTTGCATCAGTCCCGGGAAGCGTGCGTGCGGCGTAGTTCTCATCCGGAAGCAAATAATCCTTGCTCTCAAATGCGTACTCTACCTTATTTTTAACCGGATCCGTGCCATACTGTTTGCCGAATACAACAGGCTTTCCAAATGTATCATTATAGTTTGGATTGCGTTGATTGCTTCCTCTGCTGGCATACATACCGAAATTTCGGTCATTATTGGCTATACTCTCGTATGTATTGCTTTCTCTGCGTTCCTTCTTAATTTGATTTAAAAATGCTTCTTCCTCGCGATATTCCTTTGTAAGACGTGCAAGGTCGGCCTGACGCTGTGTCGGCGTGTAGGATAGGTCCAACGCTGGATTTGACTCTGCTTTTACTATCTGATTTGACAATTCGGCGAGGCGACGCTGCGACATCCGCTCCACCGTATCGTAGTGAATGGGCGTATTTGGGTCTACGGGCGTACTCGGGTTAGACATTTGCTTAATCTGTTCAAGTACCGTAGTAGCGGGCTTCGTCCCAAACAGCGTCTTTATCTTCGGTTTGGATTCATACGCTCTCCGACGCTCTTCTACGTCTTCTGCAAAGGAATTTTTTCTCTTTGGTGCAGACTGCGCGCTTGTATAACTTCCGTCGCGAAGCGCGTCATACGCCTCTCTGGAAACGCGGGCGGGTGCATACGTGTCATCTTCTTCTGCGCGGCGGCGGTTCATTTTAACCGTACGCGTGCGCAAATCTTTCTTTGGCTCTTCTTTCTTTTCCGCTTCCTCTTCCTCTTTGGCTTTTCTCTCAAGTTCCTGTCTGTGCCTTTCTTCTGCAAGAATTCTTTCCCAGTTAAAAACAGAAGCCATGCGCTTTCCCCCTTTTTATTTCAGCCATCCATCCGCCCAGCTCGACGTACTTAACCCAAGTTGATTAGCCATTTCCATTGCTTCTACCGCACTAATGTTACCTTGTTCTTGCTGTGATTTTATGTATAACATCGCGCCGTATTTATCACCGTTCATAAGACGAGAATTAGCTTCCGCAAGAATCGAACTACTCGATGGTGCCGAGCCGCCCTGTCCCGTTCCTGTTGCACTCTGCGATACGTTGTATTCGTTTAAAATGCGCGCACGCTCTGTCTCGTTCGGAATCGTTTCCGAGATAATTGCGGCAATCTCCTTGTCCGACAGGTCGTACAAATCGGTCAACCCGCGTTCCTCAATCGCTTTGTTCAGCGCAGATTTCACGCGGTCATCATTGTTTTTCTGCTGTGCCTTTGAGGTGTCCGCAGCGGTCACGCTGTTATTATAGGCGTTAATATACGTATACGGGTCAAGTTGGTCTTGCTGGTTGTCTCCGCGTCGTACTTCATAGTGCAAATGTGCTCCGCCATTTCCTGTATCGCCGGAATATCCGATAATTGTGCCAGCGTCGACGGTATCCCCTTCCTGAATATCTCCAAATCCGCTCAAATGGGCAAAATAGTGTGTATTGCCGTCTGCGTCCCGTATGCGTACGTTTTTCCCGTAACTATCCGTGAGACTCTGAATCTTTACAACTGTACCACTGACAGGCGTTTGTATCGGTGTGCCTATCGGTACGGCAAAATCAACTTCTTTGCCGACATGTTTATCTGAGCTCAGTGTAGGATACGTTGTAAATGTCAACGCCGACCCACCCTTGCTGCTTGAGCTTGCACTTTTCGCCCTATCGCTTTGCTTCTGATAATCCAATTGTGCATCAAACTCATAAACGCCGCGATTATAGTCACGGTCATTTTCATAAACATGACGGTCATAATCTCGATCATCCTGATATACAGCTCGGTTATAGTCACGGTCATCCTGATACACAGCTCGGTTATAGTCACGGTCATCCTGATACACAGCTCGATCATAATCTCGATCATTTTCATATACGCTACGGTCAAATGTTTCTCTCCATTGACTGTCTGCTACCGCGTCGCGATCCTTTTGATACTGCCGGTCATACGCCAAATCGTCCCGACTGTCTTTATATGCCCGCTCATAGAGCCATTTTTCATACGCATCTGCATACCGCTGCCGGTTTCGGTCGCTGTTTTCCAAGATATCGCTGCGCAAATCGCGGTTTACGCCATATTCGCGGTTAAACTGGTTATTGTCCAGCCCCATTACCGCGTCGAGTGCGTTCCGGTTCATATCAAATTCGCCCAAATAACGGTTATACGCGTTTGCCTCCAGCTCCGGGATACGGTCCATGAGCTGATCGTCCCAGTATTGCCTCTGCTGTGCCCCCGCCGTAACTGCCGCCGAGTTGGTATATCCGCCCGTCATGCCTGCCATAGAACCCATTGCATCCCGCATGGCGCGGTCGCCCTCGCGGTTATACTGCTGCCGGTAACTCTGGTACACCGGGTCATTTTCCGGGTCGTAGCTGTATTCCTTGCGGTTCACCAGCGCGTCAAGCAGTTTGTCGTAATACGGGTCGTACTTCTCGCTGTATTTTTCCAACAGCTCGTTTCCTGTCTGATAGCCAGACTGTTGTTTTGCCGCCGCAAGGGCACGGTCAAGCTCTGCCGCATCCACATAGGCATAATCGCCGTCCACGAAAGTAGGCTTGATTGTCTGTCCGCCAATTGATACGAGTCCATTACTCTCATTGTACGTAACATCAAAGGGAAGGCCGCTGTTCTGCGCATAATCCGCAAGCTTGACAATATTCTTGCCTTGACTTTTATAATAGTCCAATGCTACGTCGAGCACCTTGTTCTTGTCATCCACATAGCTCACGCCGTTTACGACACGGTCCGGCGTCAACACATTCTGCCCGTTTATCGTAACATTGCCAAATCCCTTGCCGTCGTCCGCCCAGCCGATGTCCGCATTGTCAATCCCGTACTGGTTGAGCGCTGTCCGTACGCCGGTTCCGTATTGCGCATCGTCCGGCGGCCTCCACGTCCACTTGTTTGTATCATAGTTTCCGCTTATGACACTTTCCGGGTTTACGCCGCTTCCCAGCGCGTCCAGTTGTCCACGGTAATTTTTTGCTTCTTCGCTCCCCGTGCTCTTATATACGTCTTCCGCCCGCTTCTTTTCCGATTCGAGCCTGTTCTGGTCCGTCGTAACATATCGCATTTTATCCATCCAAGATAGATTGTTAAAGCTTTCATCATCCAGATATGCCATTTACCGCACCTCCTAATGCATTCTTTGGAATTGCCACAAGATTTTGCCCGTTCTGCACCTGCTGCGCGCCAGCCTGTGCCTGCATAGCCGCCTGTTGCTGTTGCAAAGCCGCCTGCATCTGCTGCATCTGTTTCTGCATTTGCGAAAATTCCGACAGCTTTGCCACCATTTCGTCCTTGCCTTCAAACTGCATAAACTCCAAGGCCACCAGCGACAGGTCAATTATCTGTGGATTGAACATTCCTGCGCTCCACAGTTGCATAATTGTCTGGTTTTGCAGCTCTTTAGTAAATGGGTTACTCTTTTGTACCGAGAGACTTACATCAAACTCCGGCCTGCGAAGCGCCGGCTGCATTTCGGCTCCCTGTTCAAGCATTCCTCCGCCCACAGGCTGCATTTGCAAGCCGCTGTTGTTGTACTGGATAAACTCCTCGCTTCCGTCCGTTCCGGTAATCCGGAAGCTGCGCTCCAAGTCGTAAAACTGCCGAATCAGCTCTATACACATACTTACAATCAATTTATACGAACGGTATGACGAACCGATCAAATCGCGGCTTAGCTTGTCGCCAGCCTGCTGTAATACCGTGATGGCGCTCGCCGCCGTTACGCCGCCGCTTGTTCCACCCTGCTGAAAGTCCCGGTTTCCGATGACTTCTTTCAGCTCGTTTATTTTCTGTTCGCGCTGATTGCCAATTTGTGCGGGCAGGGCTTTGCCTTCAATCGGCATGATATTGCGCTCATCCAGCGCCCCGGACACATGGACAAACGGATTTTCCAAGTTGCGGAACTCGTCCTCGTTCACACCGCCGTTGTCTTTGATAAAATACCGTGTTTTCCCGACAATTGTACTGTTTTCCGATAGCAGCGCATCCAGCTTGTCAATATATGCCTGCGTCCCTTTGGTTACGTCAATCACGCCAAAACCTGCCGGCGTGTCTTCATTCGGATACATCACATCAAATACAAACGGGTACTGCCCATGCTCGTACAGAGGGCCGTCACTTTTTTCAAGCACATGCTCCCCGCTGAACTTCACCATATATACCCTGCCGTTTTCCTTGTAATAGCAATCTACCACCAGTGCATTCTGCTCCAACTGGTCAAAGTCTTTGCTACTGTATGTGTCAAGGTCGTACAGGTTATCCGCCTGTGACAGCTTTTGCTTTCCATATTTTTTAATAAAGGCGTCCTTGTCCATGTAATACGTATAAAATACGTATTTGCTGTCCTGTATATCCGTCACACCCGGCTGCCAAGCAAGATTTAGCAGGTCAATTTTTTTAATCTCAATGTCCCCCAGTCCGTTTTGCAGACTGCTGTTCCAGAATATCCCGTATACCGCCGTGCCGTTTTTCAGTTTGTACCACCAGTTTTGTGCGTACACCTCTTTAAAATTGCACAAATCCAGCACACAGGGCAGAATGGCCGTCAGCCGTTTCGCTTCCTCTTTATCGTTCGCTTCGCGCGGGAGGATGTTGATGTCCGGGTAGTTGTCCATTGCGTCGGCGTGTTTGTTCGCTATTGCCGAAAAGATGTACCCGCTCCGGCTCCTCGGCTGGTCTGCACTCTTTTTCCGGTCTTCTATAGAGCTGTACTCTTCGTGCTGCTGTTTGTACCAGCGGTTGTTTTCGATAATGCGGCTGTTCAGCTCTTTCTTTTCCCCGCTGAACGCATATTTGCGGTATGCCTCCCGGATTTGTGCTATATCCGTCTTGTTTTTCATGGCTTCACCCCTCTTTTGGCATGAAAAAAGCACCCTCACACGAGAGTGCTTTCAATTCTGTTTTGAAATTCATAACATAAATTTTACCGTGTACATTCTTCACCATCTGACCGTTTCAGCCTGCTATAATCATTACCCCAAAATAAGATTTACAAGTTCACCTCTCAGACTGTGAAACAAATTAACAGCCTCATTAGCCTGCTCAAAGCAAACTCCATAAGCGTTCATTGCCTCAGTACTATATACATTATTTCCTGTGGCATCAAGAGATAGTACATAATCTTGTGCTAAACGGAAATTTGATAAGGCAGCATCGAGCAAATCCATTCCAGTATAAAAGTCACTAAAATCAAAATTGCTTTTATTAGCCACTTGCTCCATGAGAAATTCCGGAATTGTTAAATTTGATATAGACTTTTTTAATTCAGTTAACCCATCAATAGCATTGCCAAGTCTATCAATGCCTTCCTGCTTATTTATGACGTCATCTTCTATTGCATTTATCGCGGCCGGAACCCGACTAGATTCACCTATTAATCGTTCAGCAAAAATTTCGCAGTCGCTTACGTAGTCAATGATTAAGCCTACGTTTCTTATATATAATTCTCGGCTTTCATTCTCTGTTGTATCAGCTGACAAATATGCCGTATTGCTATCGCCGTCATACTGTACATCCATCCCCGCAAGTTCTGCAACTGCACGGAGCGGTAAATAGGTGCTGTCGTTATAGACAAAGTTTTCCTTTTCAACTACCTCACCATTAACTACTACCCGAATATCATTTTCGAGCACGTCAATATTTTTCCAGAAGCCCCCGGCTATTCCAGTAATACTATATACCAAAATAAACAAAGCTACCGTACTACATACCATTTTCCTCATCATGCCTATTCCCCCTTTTTCTTCCTGCTATTCGCATAATATAATAAAGATTTATAATAGTCAAGAGGAAATATGACAAATTGTACTTTTTGTTAAATTTGTATATAGATTTACATTCGCCAGCCCTCACTTGTCAGCCACGGCTGCAACACTTTGTTGTACCATTCAAGCACAACGCCGCCGTTGTATGGGCCGCCCTGCGGATAATTCTCAAAAAAGACGACGTTTTTCCCATCCTTACGCCAATAAATATCATAGGTATTATCCTCTTTCAGATGAAACGCGTAATCGCCCTTGTACTTATCTTTGATGTCAAGCTGAAAAACATAATACCCCTCATATTCGTCATATGTACGCGCCTGAATACCGTCAACGGCGTACACAGGTTCCCATTTTGCTTCGTCATGAACTGTCATCGCCTGCCTCCATTTTTATTAACTCCTGTCAAGATTGTACATCCTTACTGCGCTATTCAGCGCCGCCTGAATCTGCTGATTCACATAATCCTGCGTTGCCAAAGTTTCGCCCGCCCATCTCCAATTTCCGTAAATCGTTGTACCTGCGCTTCCGCGTGTTTCCAAAAAGGATGAGCCGTTCGCAGTGAGCTGCGCAGAGCCGATTTGATTGGATATTCCAAAGTACTTTGTGCCGTTGTACCACAGCTCAATGTCCGCGTACTGCGAAGCCGGATTCGACCACAAACCATGTTTTTGACCGCTTGCGTTGAACCCTTCAATTACGGACGAAATGACCTTGCCGCTCATCAAATTTCCTTCAAAAATCGCATTGCCGTTGCTGTCGTAGTATAGCTGCGGCTGCCCTTCTGCATTAAACAGCGTAAACGAGAACACGCCTTCCTCGTCTATTCCCTGTATCAACCGAAGTGTGCCGTCTTCGTATATTGCAAGCTGATTTCCAGCAATCTGCATGTAGCTATTTGCGTTTTTTCCGCGGATTGTAACAACATTACTATCCAATGTACCGGTCACGATGTTGTCTGCGTCTATATTAATGACATTGATTTCTTCCGCATCAATCGTTCCTGCTGTCAGCTTGTCCGCCGTAATATTTTTTATCTGCGCGTCTACAATTTTCGCTGTGTTTGTGTCGATTCTGTCTGCGCGGACGCTGCGGGCTTCCGACACGTTATCCGCATCCAGATTGCAAATTGCAAATTCAATTTGATCCAACAAATTACTGAATAAATCCTGCAATTCCTTAAGCTGGGTCGGAACGTCCCACCCCATAATAGGGCCGGACGGCCTCCCAGTCGTAATATGCACCGCCATAACTTCGCCCCTCTCTTTTACCGCTCCGTTCTGCCTCCAACGCTGATTATCGTCTCTATTGCCTCTATCTGTACATTCCCGCTTCCAGCAAACTTTAATTGATAGCTGTCTCCTTTATGGATTCGGACGGGAATACGTATGACGCCGCTTTCCCGGCAAATTTCTCCGCATAGTTCTTCCCCGCCGCCGTTTACGCTCCGGTATACCTTTGCCCAGGCGTCGCCTGTCCTTCTGAATCTCACATACAGGTTGATTACTCCCTTATGGTCAAAGGTCGACTCTGTAAATTCCTTTGTGACCGCATACCAGCTATCGCTGTATCCGCTGCCGTTAATGTCATACATGCCGCCGGAAGCTGCAAAATAAAAATGCCCGTTATACGGTAAAAACCCGACTGTTCCAGCCTGCACGTCCTGCCTATACCAATTCCGCCGCTCTAAATCATAAACGAGTTGTTCTTCCGCTCCGTCCGCCGCCGTTGCATAAACATAAACCTTTCTGCCGTCACAGCCGCTGACAGCTTCGGTATATGTTTTGTTCAGCTTGTCGGATATCCGGCTCGGCGTGCCGCCGTTGTACATATAGAATCCATCGCGGGACAGGAAAAACAGGCTTCCCGCCGCTTCGCATACAGAGCGTGCATCAATGCATCCCACGCCAATCTGCTTCGGAATTGTGAAATTCTGTGGCGTGGAACCGAACACCTCATGCAAATAATTGCGCTTGAACAAAACAATTCCCGTATTCAGAGCCACAATCCCGGTAAACGCGCCCTCCGTACCGACCTGCGCATACCAGCTATCCGTGGATAACCCTTCAAATACATTCCAGTTTGTAAAATCACCCAGCTTTGACGCATACACCAGCTCGCCGCCGCTGTCAATCCCAAATACACGGTTGTTAACCACACATGCACGCGTAATGTCCGGCATTGCTTTCTTCACTGTTCCAGTCGCACTTCCGGCCTGAAATGCAAGCTTAACCCCAAGCCGATTGTAGCAGTTGACATACAAAAAATCGCTTTCGACCTTTGCTACAACACAAGATACAATCTGGTCGTCGTCTGCCTGCGTATACTTTGAATTTACTGTAAAAGTAGAATTTGCTGGTTTATCTGAAAAATCCAAAGTCAGGCTGTCACCGCTTTTGAAGGTGTCCCCCCATCCGCCCGATTTTTTGATTTTATTTTCAATATTGTTTTTGTCTGCCGACCCGCTTGTGCTGAATGTAACGGATATGTCCGTATATCCCGCTTCAATGTTGCCAAACTCGTCGGACACATAATTATAATACTTTTTATCCGGGAAAATCAGCACATTTCCGTTGAAATCCACCAGACACGTCTGTTCGTCTCCGGAGACTGCCCCCTTTGCTGTTCCCTGATAATAAAACTGCGTGCCCGCAACGCCGGTAAACGCAGTCAGCGCATCCCCGTCCATGTTGTTGTCGGCAACGACAGCCTTAATCCCGCCTTGATCGATAACCTTTTTCCGCGTTAGGCACGGCGCAAGCATGGGATAGTGCGCGCTGTCCATATTCATTAAATCAGAGAATTCATTTTCCGCAATAATATCTTTTCGGTTTAACCCAAGAAAAGTATCGATATACTTTCGTCCCGGTTTGCTTGCTTTTTTATAGATTGTCTGCTCCATCTTCGCTTCCCCCCTCTCGTCTGCCTATAGAGCTATAAGCACACCAAAAGGGGGAAGCAGCCCCGTTCAGGACCGCTCCCTCTGTTTTGGTTATGCCGACGCCAAGCTCTCGATACGCACCATATATTCCTCTACGAGAATTTTTGCTACATGAATCGCTTTCCAGCCGCTTGTACTGCGCTGATTGAGTGGGTCTGCGCTTCCTGCGCTTCCCAGCTGCTTTACAATGTTTGTCAGCCCGCCGCCGTCAATACTTGTAATGCCGTAAGCGTCTGCGCCAAGCACCAATGTAGAATGCACAGTATTGCTGCTTTCCTTAAATGTCACCGCCTCTGTCGTTTCCACAAACCGAACGCCGTAGAGCTTTCCGATTTCTCCGGTGTAGATTCCCTTCGGGTCCGAGTACGTTTTAACGTCAATCCATTCTTTGTCCTTCATCAGGTCATAGGAAACCTCCGGGTCAATAATCGCTACATAAGACCCGTTAATCGGCTTTGCTTTATTCATTTTCAGCGTGCGTACCGCCTTTTTGATGTCATCTACTGTCAGAACATCACCTTCTGCCAATGTGCTACGAGACTCTTTCCCGCCTGCGTACTGTACGTTTGTACCCGCATTTAAAACATTTGCGGTAAGCCGGTCGAGCGTTTCGCCCGCCTGTACGCCAAGCAGCTTGTTTGTTTCAATCAATACCGGGTCGATTGCCGCCATTTGAATTACATCCGTAAGTGCAACATAATCGCCGTACTGCCCCACCGTCGCCGTAATGTTGGTAACAGTGAGCTGTTCGCCGTCCGGCGTTACGCCCTCCGTCAGCGGCGTCAATGCCTTCGGAAGCGGGCTAAACCGGCGGAATTCAATTGTTTTTCCGCCATTTTTGGGAATATTGCGCTTTTGTCCAAACTGATTGTGTACCAAAACCGGCTTTGCGTTCCTGATTAGGTCTTTGTCATAAAAGGTTTTCATTTCCGGGCTTAGAGATGATGTCCCGGTCGTGTTAATAATTTGTGCCATATTCTTTCCTCCTTCGTTCACTGCTGTTTTTTAAAACTGAATCTGCTCCCCGTTTGCAGCGCGTGCTGCAAGGTCTGCAATCTGTTCATCCGTCAACTTGTTTACATCGATCTTTGCCGCGGCTCCGGACGCTCCTTTCGCCGCTCCTTCGCTGATTCGTGCCTGTCCAGAGCGGACCGAGGAAATAACTTTTTCCCGTTCAGCCTGTGCCGCCTGCCGAATCGCCTCGTCAAAAAACACTGCATTGTACGCCAGCTCGAGCGCGTCCCCTCTGGTTATCTCGTCGTCATATAAGTTTGACAGCAAGCGGGAAAAACGCCGGTTCTCAACCGCTTTGTTCATGTCAAACGCAGGCACCTTTTTCTGAAAATCCGAAATCTGGCGGTTGATTTCCTGATAAAATTGTGCCTGTTTCTGCTGTTCCTGCCGCTCCTGTGCAAACTGTTCGTTCTGCTGCTCAAGCAGCTTGTTTTTTGCGTATAAATCTTTGTCTGCGACTCCTGCCGCCTCTGCCTCGGCTTCGTAACGCTGCTTACGGACTGCATTTGTGACCTCATCGCGGCTTATACCCAGTAGGACAGACAAATCGTCTATAAGCGATGAGTGCTTTTTGGTCAAATCGCGCGTCTTTTTCCCAATCATGTAGTCCACGTCGCGCTGTGTAAACGTCCGTTCCTGCCTCTTGTTGTTTGTAGCCTCCTGCGCGGTTTCCCGCGAATTTTCATTAGCATTGTCCTCTTCCACGGCGCTCTCCGTCTCGGCCTTTTTGTCTCCGTTTGACCCGTCCGTCCTTGTTTCTATGTCTGTCTGGGTTTCGCCGGATACGCCGTCTTTCTGTGCAAGCAGTTCGTTAAGCTCATCGACTGATGCGCCGTTTTCGTACTGCTCGAAAAGTGTTTCGCCGCTTACAGCTCCAGTTGTTTCATTGCCTGTCGCCTCTGCGGAAATACCGGATAATTCCGGTGTTGTTTGCATTTGTTCTTCCATAGCTACCTCCTGCACGGTCTGCCCGCGAATGTTATTTTACTCTACATTTCTTTCCGCCCTGCGCTGGCGCGCATAGGCAATCTCCTTCTGCGCTTCGCTGTTGTAATACACTTCCGCCACATATTGTGGAACTTCAACCTGTACGCCGCGCTTAATCAGAAAATTCTTACCGTTTACCGTAATTGTCACATCCGATTCCTGCGGATTTGACGGGTCGCGCGGAATCATCAATTTGACTGGTGCATATAAATCCGGTTTTGCTTTTGCTGTTGCCATAGTTATTTCCTCCATTCTCTTTTTACGTATAAAAAAAAACAGCTGTCAAATACAGTCGTTAAGGCGGCATAATCCTTATTTGCATATTCTCTCACCTCCATACAATGTCCAATTCCGGTATTCCTTTTTTCTCAAACTGTTCCGGCACCTTTGACGCTATCGGATTCGTCATCAAAAAGTACCGCGTTTCATCATAGATGTGGTCTTCTCCGCTCGTATCAATATCTTCGACTTTTGTATCGTCATAAACCAGCGCCGGGATTGTGCGGATAAAGTCTTTGCAGGTTCGAAATACGTATAACATCGGATATCCTTCTTTGTCGAACGCCATACGATAATGCATCTGCATCTTTCCGGCCAGCCTTGCATGGTCACCTTTGTCAAAATATATCCCGTACTTCTCCATTACTTGGGCCGGGCTCGCCTCTTCCCCATAGCTTACGTCCCATATTGCCGGGTCTGCAACACCAATAATTGTGTTCCCGCGCTCAAACTCATCCTCAATTTCCCGGATGCGCCGCGCTATGCGGCTCGGCTCCCACCTTAATCCTGTATCCGGCTCGGAAGTACATCCATACAACTCACGATAGCGATATGCGCGTCCCTCTGTATCAATGGCCCACCACCCAACAGAAAACGGTTTTGTATATCCAAAGTCAAAGCTTCGATATCTTCTCCAATGCCGCGGTATTTCAAACGGCTCGATGACATGTGTATAACGGTGGGTTTCATATCCTTCCGGATTGTTTCGAAATTCTGTAAACACCTGCCCGGAAAAACTGTCCCAGTCGCCGTACAGAAGTGCTCTTTTCTCTGCTTCCGGTAAGCCCGCAAGGCTCGCCAAATAATTCGGATTATTCTCCAGCAATATCTTGTTATCAAATACAGTAGAGGGCACAAACACCCGCGAACGACGCAATGTCTGTCCCCCTACGTTGTATTCCTCCCAGTACGTTTTCAGAGGTTCTTTTCCGTCGATAAACCGCTGCTTGACCCATCCATGCCCAACTCCACCCGGGTTGCACGTTGCCCTGATATAGCAGCGCGTACCGGGGCCGCCCGGGCGGTTTCGGCTGAACATATAACTGTATTCGTCCCACAAAAAGTGAGTCAGCTCGTCAAATCCGATAAAATCATAGCGTTTCCCCTGATAATTGAGCTTGTCGGCTGTCCGCTGCATAGAACCAAAATACACCTTTGCTCCGCTTTTAAAAACCCAGCAATGCGCCGTTGCGTTATATCGGGCATCTGGACATACACGGGGATAAATATCGCGTGAGCGGTCAATCAGTTCACTGCATTGCGGATACGTCTTCCGAAAAATAATTGCCCGATAATGTGGGATATGTACTTGTCGTAACGCCTCAGCAAGCAAGGAATCCGACTTCCCTCCGCCGGCAGCTCCACCGTATAACGCTTCATCTTCCGATCTGGACAGAAATTGCACCTGTTTGGGCTGTGGCTTCCACACTATATCATTCACTTTTCTCTACCTCCGGCAATATAAGTACGCCGTTATCTGTGCTGTCATCGTTTTCCCGTTTTTCAAACATTCCCAAATGCCGCCCCAAAAGTTCAAGCGCCTTGTTAGCTCCGGAGGCATTAAATACTTTTTTGTCAAGGATCATCCCCCCAATCGCCACAGGTGCGTTTTTATGCGCCATACAGATTTCTTTTACCTCTACCAAATCCCGAAGTATATCCTTTGCCGTGACGATGGCTTCGTTTTCTGCCTCTTTTGCAAGTCTATTCCGTATGTCGTTATACCTTTCCTGCACCTTATCTGTATTGAATAACGCGCATGCCTTTGAATCAACCGTTTCTGGCTTCCACTTTCGACTGTTTGGAAATGCAGCCAAATAGGCTTGCCGTTGCGTCTTTCCTGCGATTAAACCAAACACATATTTTTCCTCGTTCTTGTTTAACGCCACACTTCACCACCTCAACTATTATCCAGCGATACGCTCGCATAGCAGCAACGTCCATTACGCCACGCGCCGCATGCTTCCTCCGCGCAGTCCATCAGCTCAAACGACGTTTTTGTTATCTGCTCCCCACTCTTTAAAACAGTTTCGTTATCCTCATACGGCTCCTGCGACCACTGCAATACCTGCACTTCGCTTTTTCTGTTATATGGACATTTCATGCGCCTCCGCCTTTCTTCCCATACGGGCACTTATATTCCAGCTTGCACCGCCTGCCCTTCTTGTCGCGGTACTTGCATTCCCTGCACTGCGGCGTTTGTACCCACTTTATCACGTTGTCCATTGTACCACCTCAAAAAATATCCTACAGCCCTCTTGACATACGTATTCATACGTGTTATAATGGAGCCATGATAAAGAAAGGCGGAACAAAAAATGCCAATGACTCCACGGGAAATTATAAAGCTCCTGCAAAGCAACGGTTACAAGCAAGTTTCTTCTAACGGCTCGCACCGCAAGCTTTACAATCCCAAAACAAACAAAACGGTCATTGTTCCTTATCACAGCAAAGCACTAAAAACCGGCACAGAAAACGCTATTTTAAAACAAGCGGGACTGAAATGACTCCCGCTCTATCCCTTTGAAGGAGGTTATCGCAATGTCGAAACGGTTTTATCCCGCCGTCTTCCGCCAGGAAGCTGACGGTTACAGTGTATCCTTTCCTGACCTCGACGGTTGCTTCACCGAGGGCGACACCCTTGATGAAGCATACGCAATGGCAATCGATGCCATAGGCTTATACTTGCAGATGTCGGAAGGTACATTCCGCTTTCCCGCCGCCAGCAATCCAAAAGACATTTCACTTTCTGGCGACGAATTTGTTGTTCTGATTGAGTTTGACGAGGCAGAGTATCTGAAAAGACATGATACACGGTCGGTCAAAAAGACGCTCACCATCCCGTCGTGGCTCAACACGCGCGCAGAAGAAGCCGGAATCAACTTTTCGCAGACGCTGCAAGAAGCTTTGAAAAATCAATTGGATTGCCGTTAAAACAGGCAGGGGAATAACCCCTGCTTTTTCCTTGCATACAACTATATCGCAAGCCCCCGCCCCAGCCGTACAACGCGATATTCAAACCCGCCGTAAATTTACGGTGCAAAAAGGACGCGCCGCCCAAATCTTACGCGCGTCCCTTATGCTTCTTTCCACACATACACTATACCACAGAATCGGTGTTACATTCTATTACCTCTTTTATATTTTCCAATGCTCTATTATGTAAGCAATGGACTACATGTTTATAGCTGTAATTCATCTCCACCGCAATCTGCTCCCACGTCTTAAACTGCAAATACCGCTTGACCAGCAGCTTTCGCAGCGTGCTGTCGTTCACCGTGCCAATCGCGGACAGAATCTCCAGCTTAATCTGGTACAGTTCGTCTATCCGGCGGTCAATCTCCTTTTCGTAGTCCTCATTTGAATACCGGACAAACTTTTCCTCGGACGTGTTCCGCCGCGTCGTAGTTACGCGCTCGCGGTCGGTTGGGACTGTCACAGAACATGCCTGCGCAAACGCTTTCTCCTTTTCCTCCAAAAGCGTGTTAATCTCCGCGTTGATTTCCCAGCCCCGCATCAGCCATTCCTTTGCCGTCATGTCCTGCCCTCCTATGTCCGTACTCTATTGCTTTTTCAGCAACCGGATAATCTCCGCGTAAAACGCGGCTATATCAGCAATCTCCGGCTCCTGCTCCATCAGTTCCAATTCGTCCGCTTCCCCGATATATTCTTCAAGGCACTCCACAATAAACTGCCGTCTGCTTTCCTCTGGTATTTGTGTGATATATCCCCAACTCTTCATCTTGCCTCATTTGCCCTCCCGCTTCATTTTGTGGCGTGCCCATCCCTCCGCGCCTTCTCCCCATTATAAACAACAACCATAGACGGAAACG
>CABUKE010000015.1 GCA_902492065.1 uncultured Eubacteriales bacterium | reverse complement strand
CTTGTCAAGCTTTTTTTTGTCTTTTTTATATTTTTTTGTAGACCGCCCTTTTTGATTGCTTTTCGAAGCCCAATAAAACGCCGGAAAACCTACAAAAGTTACGTGTTTTTACATTTTACTCACAGTCAAAAAAATCTCATTGACATTGTTTCATGATATCCTTATAATTGAGATAACAAGATAATATTTTTGTTTATAAAGAAGGTTATACTATGGCGCTGCTCCAATATTCTGCAACCATCCCTTGTACATATGAACTTGATATTGCAGTCTGCGGCGGCGGTGTCGCCGGCTTTTGTGCATCCATTGCAGCATCACGCATGGGTGCAAAAACCTGTATAATTGAAAAAAATAACATGTTAGGCGGCGTTATGACAGTCGGCGGCAATAACGACATGGCGCTCTTTTATGCTGATGACCGGCCTGTGATCCGTGGAATCGGCTGGGAGTTCGCGTCCCGGCTGAATAAAATGGGCTATGCAGATTTCCCCATTTTCCAGGGTGGTGTGTCGCATAGCAGCCAAGGTGTCAAAGTCAATATTCCAATGGCTGCCTCACTCATGGATACCATGTGTTTAGAAAATAATGTAACGCTTTTATTCGGCACAACCATTGTTGATGTACGCTGCGAGGATTCTGCCTGGCTCATCATCTGTGCAAAAAAGGGCGCACTTTTTGCTGTGCGGGCAAAATACGTCATAGACTGTACCGGCGACGGCGATGCTGCTGTCTGCGCAGGCGCAGAATACGAGCTGGGTGATCCGCTTACTGGTACGCTCCAGCCCGGTACGCTCCGTTTTATTCCTTCCACATTTAGCGCCGATTCCCTTACAGAAGAGCAGATGAGGGAAAGTTTTCTCCATCAGCTTGAAAAGGGAACGCTTTGTAAAAGTGATTTCTGGCCCGGCGCAACAGGCGACCCACGGGAAATCATGACACACCATGGAGATAATATCAACCATGTTGAAATTGATGCTGCCTATGAACAAAAAGCAGAGTCTATTGAAATAGAAGGCCGCCGCTCCCTTGCGCGGATTGCCAATTGGATTAGGCAGCTACCGGGCTTTAAAGATTTTTCTATCGAATATCTCAGCAACGGCGTAGCCTACAGGGAAACAAGACGGATTTTGTGTGATACCTATATCACCGTTGACGATTATGTACAGGCTCGTATATGGGACGATAGTGTTTGCTATGCGTATTATCCCGTTGATTTGCACCAGCATGCATCTGTTGCCGACGAACGGGTACACAATATCTTTTTAGATAAAGACCATGTTCCGACAGTTCCGCTGCGTGCGCTTATTGTCCGTGGACTGGACAATTTTCTGGTTGCGGGACGCTGTGTTTCTTCCGACCGGCTATCCAACTCCGGCCTGCGCGTAAAAGCTCCCTGCATGGCTATGGGGCAGGCCGCCGGCAGCGCGGCTGCACTTGCCCTGCGCCGTGGCGTTGACATTCGAGAAATCGACATTCCGGAATTAAAATCCATTTTGTCCGATGCTGACTGCATTGTTCCGTGATTTATCTGTGAAAATGTATTGACTCTCTGCATATTTTATGGTAATATAATCAAGTATGAAATTCCTGCTCGAGTGGCGGAACAGGCAGACGCCCGGGACTTAAAATCCCGTGGGAAGTGATTCCCGTGCCGGTTCGATCCCGGCCTCGAGCACCATATCGCAGTGGAGTCCACTGCTGTAAAAATGCCCGCTCTATGAGCGGGCATTTTTACATGCGCAACACACTGCCAACTTTTAAATCAAAGCCGGTTCCTTTTCTTCCTTTTGCACCAATGCGTTTCGCTTCAGCCGCTTCTCAAGGCGGCTGATATACCAGACGCACAGCGCGCCCAGTACAGTTGAAGCAATAAATAACAACTGCATGTCACAGATAACAAACGAGCCGATTGAAAACGAATAGCCATTCGTAGCTCCGATAAACGCCGACCCTGCCAGACTCGCTATAAATCCGACCACGCCAGCCATGGCGTTGTTGCACGATATGTATACACTTGTGTTTTCCTTTGGCGCGAGGGCAAACTGCAATCCAAACAGAGACAGGCCAATCCCCGCCCATGCCACAGCAGAAATTACCGTTGCAACCCACACCATCCAAAACACATTGTCCACCGTGATAAAGACCCAGATAAACCAGCTTAAAAGCAATACCAACAGAGAAAAACGAGTGGAAAAAAACCACGACCGTTCACTGGCAATCCGTCCCCACACAGGCGCAAGAAGCGTGCGCAGACCGATGTTTACACACGTGGTCAGCCCAATCAGCTCATAACTCAGACCCAACCGCGACACCTGAAAAATTGCGAAAAACGCCTGTGACAAGTACAATGCCGACTGGTAAAAAATATTGATAATCAACACAGGCCGGAACCCGGCGTTCCGAAACGGTTTCGTAAAGATATCTTTCAAGTTGATTTTTTCCCGCGCCTTTTCCTGAACCGGCTCACGCACCGGCAAAAAGCAGCAGATATCAATGACCGCTATCACTAAGACAAGCACGCCGACCCAGAAAAAGCCCATCCGCTGGTCCCCCGCCGCCGTGTACGTATCCAGAATCATTCCGCCGGCATAAGACAGAAGCGCACAGGAGATATTCGTAAACGCGTCCTTAATCCCAAAATATTTCCCGCGGATTTGCTCCGGCAAAATACTGACAACCCATACAGAATACATCGGCGAAATAAACGCGTTGGCAAAGTTTCCCGCCAGATAGAGCACAGCCGCGACGCCCAACGCAAGCAGCTTGTTGTCGAACAGAACGGGTGCAAGCATGATTAGCACGAGAGAGAGCCTGTGAAATGCTGCAAACGAGGTTGAGAGCAGTTTTCTGCGCTGCAACCGTTCCGCTACAAGCGGAGATGTAAACTGTACCAGTCCGGCAAGCGCGACAACCGACATAATGATGCTGCTGACCGCCTCAGACGCGCCAAGATAGGCGAACAGTCCGGCAAGGTACGACCCCGAAACCAGCGTTGTAACCGGGCTCGAGCACATGGCCTCCACAATGAAAAAGTTACGGGACAAACGGTACTGCTTTTCTGTGATTTCCGAGTCGTTGTAAAAGATTTTCCTAAATATGCCCGGCATAAGAATCCCCCAATTTTTAAAGATAGCGTGTATAAGTATAAACACTTTTTGAAAATAGTCAATAGGTTTTCAAAAAGTTTTCCATAGACTTTTTGACAGTTTTTCCGCTTTGTTTTTATTCATTTTTACAACACAAAAAACCGTGCAGAAATCTGCACGGCAAATTGTATTTTTTAACAGGGGGTTATCCCACTTTTATCTTCTCCGCTTTTGCCTTTTTACGCCTGCGTCTTTTATGCCCGGGCTGCTTTACCTGCGCCATAGACCGCGCCTTAATGCTCTCACGGACTTGTTCTTCTTCCCGTCTTGTGACCTTGTTGACGTAAAACTTTCCGTCCAGATGTTTGTTGATTTTCACACGCGACACAAACTCGCCATGTTCCTCACAGGAAGCAACGCACACATACTTACCGTTCTGCTGCACCCATGTCCCCACTTTCTTCAATTCTTCGCCGCAATCCGGGCACAACACCTGCGACACAGCACGGTTTTCCATCGCTTTCCGTTTGGAATAAAACGCGCCGTACTCCGTATCGGAAAGCTCGCTCCACAGCGTCTGGAAGCGGCATTCGGCAGGATACGACTCCATACACGCGCCAATCTCATGGCGCAAAAAAATCTGCGCTGTATAGTACGCGTCGTCGAGTGCATCATGGAGCTTCTTTGTCGCCTCCTCTTTGATATCAAAGTAGTCGAGCGCAAAACTCAGCGACTTCTGTGCTCTTTCGCCCAAAAACGACGTTGAAAACATGATTTGCAGGTCGTACCATTGACTGATAAACGACGGGTCAATCCCGTAAAACTCGAGGTTCTGCTTCATCACATAGATGTCGTCGCTCCCCCACGTAAAGATTACCGCCCCCGGCGGACACCACGCACGGAAAAGCGCTGCCGCCTCCGGGAATTCCTTCCCGGCCAGCACCGCTTCCTTGTCGATATTCGTAAGGCGTTTCACAACACTGTTCAGCCTTTTATAATACTTTGGACGCACATAGGTACAAAAGCTGTCTGTAATTTTCCGTTCCTCTGAGACCTTGTAAGCACCAATCTGAATAATCTCATTTGCCATCCGGTCACCGATGCTCCTGTACGGATAGCTCTCCTTTGACACAGGCTGGTTCCATTCAAGGTCCAAAATGACGTATTCCATGAATCCGTTACCTTCTTATCTGCCCTTATTTTTTCGGCTTTCCAAGCGGCGTTACACCCTCCTCATCAATCCGTTCCGATTGGGCCAAATTGAGCTTCTCGCGGATTTGCGCCTCAATATCCGCCGTGAACGCCGGGTTTTCAATCATATACTTGCGTACATTGTCGCGTCCCTGCCCGAGCCGCTCTCCATTGTAGGAAAACCAAGATCCACTCTTTTGAATAATATCGAGCGATGTCGCCACGTCGAGAATGTTCCCCTCTTTGGAGATTCCCTGGCCATACAGGATGTCGAACTCCGCCTCTTTAAACGGCGGCGCGACCTTATTTTTAACCACCTTGACACGCGTGCGGTTGCCGATGATCTCCGAGCCGTTCTTGATTGCCTCAACTCTGCGGATATCGAGCCGCACCGAAGCGTAGAACTTAAGCGCGCGGCCGCCCGTCGTCGTTTCCGGATTGCCGTATACCACACCCACCTTCTCGCGGAGCTGGTTGATGAAAATGGCAATCGTATTCGATTTGTTGAGGATACCCGCCAGCTTCCGGAGCGCCTGCGACATCAGACGCGCGTGCAATCCAACGTGCGAATCGCCCATCTCGCCGTCAATCTCTGCGCGCGGCACGAGCGCGGCTACCGAGTCGACCACAACAACGTCAATTGCACCGCTGCGCACCAGCGCCTCCATGATTTCGAGCGCCTGCTCGCCCGTGTCGGGCTGCGCTACGAGCAAATTGTCAATGTCTACGCCGAGGTGTTTCGCATATTCTGGGTCGAGCGCGTGTTCCGCGTCAATAAACGCGACCTCACCGCCCAACTTCTGCGCTTCCGCTACGACATGGAGCGTCAGCGTCGTCTTGCCCGACGACTCCGGCCCATAAATCTCCACAATCCTGCCGCGCGGCAACCCGCCAATCCCGAGCGCGAGGTCAAGGCTCATAGAGCCGGTCGGGATGACGTCAATATTTGTTTTCGCGCTTTCACCAAGCTTCATGATTGAGCCTTCGCCAAACTGCTTACGAATCCCTGTCAGCGCGGCGTCCAGCGCCTTTTTCTTTTCCGATGTTGTTTCAGCCATGCGTGTACCCCACCTTTGCAAACGAATGTTCTGTTTCTATTATACCTTCTTTTTTCCCGGCTGTCAATCAAAACTTAGCGCGCCATCAAATATTCCCGCACAGCCGCATATGCGTTGACACACGCGCGCATACGAATCCGCTCCCGCGTGCCGGCAAAGGTAAACTTCTTTACGGTTGTACCATTCTTTCCAGCAATTCCAACAAAGACAAGCCCGACCGGATTGCCCTTTTCGTCGCTGTCCGGGCCTGCTACCCCCGTCACGCTCACGCCTATGTCCGCACCGCTGCGCTTTTTGATACCTTCCGCCATCGCGCGCGCCACCTGCTCGCTGACTGCGCCAAATTCGCTGAGCGCGACCTCATTTACACCGAGCAGCTCGTGCTTTGCCGCACAGGAATATGTGACAAAGCTCTGCTCCAATACCTCGGACGCACCGGGCACGCTCGTCAGCTTTTCCGCCAGCAGGCCGCCCGTGCAGCTCTCCGTGAAGGCAATCTTCATCTTTTTTTCCTTCAGCAGACGGCACACCGCTGCAAAGATGGTGTCGTCATCTACGCCGTATACCGCGTCGCCCAGTACAGAGCGGATTTTCTCCTCCGCAGGTGCAATCAGCCTTTCCGCCTCTTGCTCATTTTTACACTTTGCCGTAATCCGCAGCGTCACCTCGTCCGTCTTTGCGTACGGCGCAACGGTCGGATTTGTCGAGTTCTGCATAAACTCCGACAGCTTCTCCTCCACGTTCGACTCGCCGATGCCAATGATACGCAGCGTCTTGGAAAACAGGATCTCCTCCGACTTTGCGGCGAGGTACGGCGCGACACTCTCCCGGTACATGGGGACAATCTCGTTCGGCGGGCCGGGGAGGAAAATCGCAATCTTGCCGTCCTTTTCAATAATGCCGCCCGGCGCGGTTCCGTTGTTGTTTTTCAGCACAATACAATCGACCGGCATAACCGCCTGCTTGACGTTCACCTGCACCATAGGCCGGTTTAAGCGCGCAAAATACGCCTCCATGTCGTGCAGGCACGCCTCGTTGAGCTTCAGCTCCACGCCCATCGCTGCGGCAAGCGTTTCCTTCGTAATGTCGTCGTGCGTCGGCCCAAGCCCTCCCGATGTAATAACCAGGTCCGAGCGCGACAGCGCCGTATTGATGGTCTGCGTAAGCCGCTCCTCATTGTCACCGACAACCGTCTGGTAATACACGTTGATTCCCAGTTTTGACAGCTCGCGGGCCAAAAACTGCGAATCCGAGTTCAAAATCTCTCCGAGCAGAAGCTCCGTCCCGACTGCAATAATTTCCGCTACCATACCATCCACTTCCTAAGTTTAAAATTATTTTTTTTACATATCCGCTTCTACCAAAATAGTTTCCACACCCGCCACCGCTTCGTCAATCAATTTTTCCATATCCAGCGCAGATTCCGATTTTATAATTCGTTCTATCTTCGGCTTTGTCGTCGGGTGCTTCGGCGTAAACACTGTACAGCAATCTTCATATGGCAGAATCGACGTTTCAAACGTATCAATCTCGCGCGCTGTACGCACGATCTCCTCCTTATCCATGCCGATCAGGGGCCGGAACACCGGCATATCCACCACGGAATTTGTCACATGGAGCGCCTGCAGCGTCTGGCTCGCTACCTGGCCGAGGCTTTCGCCCGTGATAAGTGCCTCACTCCTGTTCTGGCGCGCCACACGTTCCGCAATTTTCATCATGAACCGGCGCATAATCAGCGTCAGGTGCTCCTCCGGGCAGTTGTCCCGGATGGCGAGCTGAATCTCCGTAAATGGCACGATATGGAGCCGCAGCGGTCCCGTATACCGGGCTAAAATCGACGCAAGAGAGATAACCTTTTCCTTTGCACGTTCACTTGTGTACGGATAAGAAAAGAAATTTACTGCGTCAAGCTCCAGCCCACGCTTTGCCATACGATACCCCGCAACTGGGCTGTCTATTCCGCCGGACAGAAGCAGCGTCGCCCGGCCGCCGGTGCCGACTGGAAGGCCGCCCTGGCCCGCCAATTTTTTGCAGTACACATACGCCGCAAAGTCGCGCACCTCCACCATGACCGTATGGCCCGGGTTGTTCACGTCCACAACTGCGCCGTCGATATTGTCGTGCAGATAGCCGCCGACCTCGGCGCATATCTGCGGCGATTTGAGCGGGAACTTTTTGTCCGCGCGCTTCGCCTCAACCTTAAACGACCCGCCTGCTAAAATGTCCTCGGTGCAGTATTCCACCGCCGCACGTTTGATTGCTTCGATATCCTTTTCCACCACGCAAGCACGCGTAATACTCAACACGCCAAACACCTTTTGCAACCGCGCGCATACCTCGTCCATGTCCACGCCGTCCGCAGGATCGATATAAATTGCCGCCTGTGCGCGCGTCACACTGACTTCACCAAGCGGCTTCAGCGCGCGCTTGATATTTTTCATCAATATATGTTCAAATACCGGGCGGTTTAAACCCTTGAGTATAATTTCTCCGTATTTAACAAGCACAATTTCTTTCATAATTTATGCCCATTCCTTTCAACATTATCCTCTTACATATTTCCGGATTTCTGCAACAGCACGCGTCAATGCTCCGATGGTATAGTCGACTTCCTCCGCCGTATTATCGCCCGAAAAGCTGAAGCGTACCGCACCCTCAATCTCTTTTTTGCTTTTCCCCATTGCGAGAAGCGTCCGGCTCGGCGCTGGCGCATTCGAGGAGCAGGCCGATCCGGTCGAAACATAGATGTCCTTGCTCTCAAGTGCATGGAGTAGTATCTCCGCTTTGATTCCCAAAAATGAAACATTCAGAATGTATGGTAAATTTTCTCCTTCTTTGCCGCCGCTGTTGAACACGACGTTGTCAATCTTGTCCAGTATTCCTTCCCGCAGGCGATGATTCAGCTCCCGTACACGCGCATAGCGTGCCTCCATCTGCTGCTGTGCAAGCTCTGCCGCGATGCCAAATCCCGCCGCGCCGGGGACATTCTCCGTTCCGGATCGCAGTCCCCCCTGCTGGTGTCCGCCGAACTGTACCGGCACAATGCGCGTTCCCTTTTTCACATACAGCGCACCCACGCCCTTCGGCCCGTGGATTTTGTGTGCGCTTGCCGAGAGCAAGTCAACGCCCCACTTGGCGGGCTTTACCGCGATTTTGCCAAACGACTGCACCGCATCGACAAACAGAAGCGCGTGCGGTGACTTTTTCTGCATAATCGGCTTCAATTTCTCCACGGGCATGACTGCGCCCGTCTCGTTGTTGACGTGCATAACGCAGGCCAAGATCGTATCCGGCCGCAAAAGCGCTTCAAACTCCTCCAGAGAAATACGCCCTGTCTCATCCACGCCAAGAAAACCAACTTCATAGCCGCGCGACTCGAGACTCTTCACCGTTTCATACACCGCAGGGTGCTCCACACCGGTACAGATGATGTGTTTACCGCGCCGCCTGTTTGCCTCCGCTGCCCCCAAAATGGCAAGATTGCTGCTCTCCGTTCCACCGGAAGTGATATATACCTCGCCCTCCGTAACGCCAAGCAGACCAGCCACCGCGCGCTTTGCCGCAGCAAACGCCTTTTCCGCCTGCATACCAAGCCGATGCAGCGACGACGGGTTCCCATAACAATGTGTAAGCGCATCGAGAATTGCCGTATTCACCTCCGGCGCGGTCTTTGTCGTCGCACTGTTATCCAAATAAATTTCTCTTTCTATATCCATATCCATTCTCCTTACAGAAGGGCATTACCGCCCCATTGTGTCGAGAATCCGCTGCACAAAATCCGCATTTGTCCGCGTCCGTGTCAGCTTGTTTAAAATATCCTCTGTTACGTCAACTGTATTGCGGCTCGACAGCGCCTTGCGCACTGCCCAAACCGCCGACAGCTCGTCCCTGCTCAGCAGGGCCTCCTCCCGCCGCGTGCCCGACTTTGCAATATCAATCGCCGGGAATACGCGCTTCTCCTGCAGCTGCCGGTCAAGGCGCACCTCCATGTTGCCCGTGCCCTTGAACTCTTCAAAAATGACCTCGTCCATGCGGCTTCCTGTTTCGGTCAAAGCGGTCGCCAAAATCGTCAGGCTGCCGCCCTCCTCAATATTACGTGCCGCGCCAAAAAACCGCTTCGGCTTATGAAGTGCACCCGGGTCAAGCCCGCCCGACAGCGTCCGCCCCGTCGGCGGAATCGTCAGGTTATACGCGCGTGCCAGCCGTGTGATTGAGTCGAGAAGAATCACGACGTCCTTTTTATGCTCGACCAGCCGCTTCGCACGTTCAAGCACAAGCTCGGCAATCTTGCAGTGATGCTCCGGTTCCTCGTCGAACGTTGAGTAAATCACCTCGCCGTCAATAGACCGCTTCATATCCGTAACTTCCTCGGGCCGTTCATCAATTAGCAGGACAATCAATTTTACGTCCGGATGATTTTTCGAGATGCTCTGTGCAATGTTTTTTAAAAGCGTCGTCTTTCCCGCCTTCGGCGGCGCGACAATGAGGCCGCGCTGCCCATAGCCAAGCGGCGCAATCAGGTCGATCAATCGCATCGAAAACCCGGTCGGATTCGTTTCCAGCCGGATTCGTTTGTTCGGATAAACCGGCGTCAAACTGTCGAACGGTTTGCGGTGGATGCTTGCCTCCGGCGGGTCACCATTGACCTTGTGTACATACATCAGCGGCGCATAGCGTTCCTCTCCTTTTGCCGTCCGCGCGTCGCCGACAATCTCATCGCCGGTCTGGAGCCGGAAGCGCCGTATCTGCGTATTGGATACATAGACATCCTTTGCACTCGACTCATAATTGTCGAACCGGATAAACCCAAATCCGTCCGGCAGCACCTCCAAAAAGCCCGTAACCTCCGTCACATTGTCCGGCCGCTGACGCGTTTTTCCCTTGGCATGCGGCGCAGTTTCCTTTTGGGATGCTGTTTCGCTGTTTTCCTTTTCCGCACGCAGCTTTTTCTCCTCCTCCGGCTTACTCTCGCGTTTACCTGTACTTTTCTGCACCGGCCCTTCCGTTGTTTCATCTGGTTTTTGTTCTGCTTTTACAGCCGCAAAATGTTCTTCCAGCCGCGCAAGCAAATCGTTTTTGCGCAGCGACGAAATCTTCGTCAGACCGGCCGTTTTTGCAATCACGCGCAAATCCGCAAGCGATTTATCCTTTAACAATTCATAGTCCTGCATAATGCACCCCATATATCTCTCATTTTGTAAACAAACTCCATAGAATATTGGTCTCATAAAAATTTTGATATACATACGACTGCGCAATGGTATCGCGCACAAAGGTCAGCTCCGCAAAGCCCGATAAAGACCCCATGACCGCCAGCGCCAGATAGGATAAAAGCACGCCGTTCACCAGCCCCGCCAAAAATCCGGCCAGCCGGTTGACCTCTTTTAAAAGCGGCAGCTTGAAGATCATTTCCAGCACAATACGCAGAATCCATATGCCTATCAGCAATAGCAAAAACAGCAAAACTCCTGCTATCACCTTCATAAACGCACTGGCAAGCGAGCGGCTCACAGCCTCTGCCACAGTAAGCTGCGCCGTGCGCACCAAAAAGTCGCTCTGCGTAAACACTGCCTCATACATAAACTGCGGAATCTTCATCGCATTTAAAAGCCCCTCCGTCGTATTTGCCGGCTGCTGGGGCGGCGGGGATGCTTCCGCGCTTTCCGCCTCCTCCGGCGCGGGCGTTTCCGCATTACCCGCTACCGCCTTGTATATCGAGTCATACAAACTGCTCTCCACACTTTGTCCGGCAGGCGTTGCAATCACATAGTCCGAAAACGGGCCATAGAAGAAAAACGCCAACACCGCCGCAAGCAGGAAGGTCAAAATACCGAATGCCGCGCGGATAAACCCCTTGCGCGCACCGCGTACGACGCACACAATGATAATCACGGCAATCACCGCGTCCAGTACATATGGCATCTTCCCATCCTCCTTCCAGCCCGCACTGCTTATTTAATCTCCAAAATGTCAAGCGAGGACGCGCTCAGCCCCACCGCACGCCTGCCGCCGTCGAACAGCAAAAGCTCTGTAAAGGTTTTTGCCGTTTGAATCGAATAGAGCTCTTTACCTGCGCTGTCACACACCGTAATATTATTCCCATTGTTGTAGGCTACCCGGTCTGCGTCTGAGCCGATATAACTCAGGTTCGGGGCATTATCGAGCACAAACTTTTCTTTTCCGTTGTTGTCCAGCACGACGATGTTCTTTCTTCCGCCCGTTTCCTCCAGCGCAAACACAGCCAAATCGTCGCTCTTGCTGATTTTATTTAAGCTTTTTCCGCCAAATCCATACGTCCAGCTCTGTTCCCCGTCCGGGGTAAGCCCAATACATTCTTTGTCTGTCACCGCAAGGAACCCATTCCCCGCGCGGAACACATTTGTAATCAAGCTCCCGTCAAAGGTATGCGTCTGGAACGGCTCGGTGTCATAAAGATTAAACTGGAGCACGCCTCCAGAAAAACTCCCGCCCGCCCCTTCGCCGGCCGGAAGCGCCGTATTAACCACTGCGAGCGCAAGCTTGTTCGTATCGCTGCCAAGCGCCGCGTCAATCACGTAGGAACTGCCGGAATGCCAGACAAATACCTCGTTGCCCTTTGCATCCTTGACTGTTACAAGCCCTTTATAGTACGATTCGTCTGATATAACAACAAATTTGCCGTCCGGCGCGACGCTCGCATTAATAATGTTGTAAGCAGAAGCCGTTTGCAGAAGTATGCTTCCTCTGTGAATCAAATAAATATCCTTTCCACCGCGGTCCGCTGCAAGGATATACTCCCCCGCGACGGAAACAAGCGGGTCGTTGAGCCGGAGCGGAATCTCCCACTCCGTCTTGCCTGCCCCGGAAAGGCCCATGATTTTTTCTCTGGTACAAAATACAGCTATATCATCCTGAACCGCAATGACATTTTCTTCTCCGGTGGTATATGGCATCTCAAAAATCGTGTTCTCGTCGAGATACAACGCCGTGCCGCTTTGCCCGAACAGCGCACCGCCAAAACCAGGGTTCAGCGCGGCAATCAGCGCGGCTGCGCTGACCAGTACAACTACCCCTGCCAGTATGAGCAGGCCCATATGCCGCTTGACGAATCCGAGAAATCCATTTTCGCCGTTTTCCTGCCGTTCCAGCTCTCTTTGTCTTTTTCGTCTGTAATCCAGCCTGCTCATCGTTTTCCACCCGCCTCTATTTCCAGTCAATCTGTGACTCATAGTATGCCCGCGCCATATAAAGCCCATGCGGCGGCGCGGTAATTCCGGCACGGCGCCGGTCGCACGACGCAAGCGCGTCTGCCACATCCTCCGGCTCCATGCGGCCCGTGCCTGCGTACACAAGCGTCCCAGCTATAATCCGCACCATATTGTACAAAAACCCGTTTCCGCAAATATCAATCGTCACGGCGTTGTCCTGCCGTACAATGTCCAGCTCGTAGACCGTACGGACGAAGTCCTTCGTCTGTGCGCCGCTCGCGCAAAAGGCACTGAAGTCGTGCTCGCCCAAAAGCGGCTCCGCCGCGCGCCGCATCTGCTCTATATCCAGCCGGCTGCGCACATGCCACGCCAAATCCCTTTGGAACACGTCGCCATGCGGCGTATTTAAAATCCGGTACACATACCGTTTTTTCACCACACTGTAGCGCGCATGGAACCGGCTGTCAACCGTGCTCGCCCCCAAAACCCGGATATCGTCGGGCAAGGAATAGTTGAGCGCATAAGCAATTTTATCGTCGGGGATTTTCGTGTCTGCAAAGAAATTGCACACATAAGAGAGCGCATGCACGCCCGCGTCTGTCCGTCCGCAGCCTGTAGCCGCGCAGGCCGTGCCGAACACCTTTGCCGCAGCCGCTTCAAGCACCTCCTGGACGGTATGAGCGTTTTGCTGGCGCTGCCAGCCGTGGTAGGCGCTGCCCCGGTACTGGAGCAGCAAAGCAATATTGTGAAGCATAGCACCAATCCTTTGTCCGGCCCTTCCGCCCCATTATACCAAAAATGTCAGATACCCAATCGTCGTCGCCACCGCCATTGCAGCGAGCGCGACAACTGTACAGGAAATGTCGCCCTTCGTAACTTTCAGCTGCTTCATGCGCGTTCGACCCGTGCCGCCGTTGTAGCAGCGGCACTCCATAGCGAGCGCAAGCTCGTCCGCCCGGCGGAACGCGCTGATAAACAGCGGCACCAGAAGCGGCACGAGCGCCTTCGCCCGACGGAGCAGGTTCCCCGTTTCAAAATCCGCTCCGCGCGAGGTCTGCGCCTTCATGATTTTCTCCGTTTCCTCCATCAAGGTCGGGATAAACCGAATCGCAATCGTCATCATCATCGCCAGCTCATGCGCCGGTACGCCAATCTTTTTAAACGGCGAGAGCAGATGCTCAATCCCGTCCGTCAACGATATAGGCGACGAGGTCAGCGTAAGCAGCGACGTGCCCATAATCAGAAACGTCAGGCGAATCACCAGAAACGCCGCCATATGCATCCCCTCCCACGTCGCTGTAATCCACGTGTACGGAATCTGGAACGCAATTGTCCCCGGCGTCATAAAGATATTGATAATACCGGTAAACACGATAATAAACAGCAGAGGCTTGAGCCCCTTTATGACATAGCGCAGCGGAATCCGCGACACGCCGACCACCGCAAAGGTAAAAACAGCGTACGCGAGAAAACCCGTGAAGTTCTTTACCAAAAAGAGCAAAATGATATAGACCATGGTAAGCAGAATCTTAACCCGCGGGTCCAGCCTATGTATGGGCGAATCGCCCGGATAGTATTGTCCGAGTGTAATATCCTTGAGCATGACGTTCTCCTATTTCGTTTCATCCGCGCTGGTGCGCCGGATTTCTATCGCATTATTCTGTATTTCCTGTATTACCTTTATTTCCCAATCAGTTTCAAAAGCGCATCGCGCGCCTGCTCCACCGTATAGATGTCGCCCGGCAAATCCACACCGCGTGCGCGCAGGCGGTCAATCACAAGGCTGACCTGCGGCACAGAAAGCCCCATATCTGTCAGCTCGCGCACATGCGAGAACACCTCCGCTACGCTGCCGTCGTATGCGATTCTCGTATCGTTGATTACGATAATGCGCCGTGCCGTCCGGGCCACGTCCTCCATACTGTGCGACACGAGCACAATCGTCATGCCGCAGTCGTTGAGCTGGCGAACCAGGTCGAGCAGCTCGTCGCGCCCCGCCGGGTCAAGTCCAGCCGTCGGCTCGTCGAGCACGAGCACCTCCGGCTCCATCGCCAGCACACCCGCAATGGCCACCCGGCGCTTCTCCCCGCCGGAGAGTTCAAACGGCGACTTGTCCAAAAGCTCGTCCTTCAGTCCAATCGACTTTGCCGCAACCAGCACGCGGTCCTCGATTTCGTTCTCCGGCAGGCCGAGGTTGCGCGGCCCAAACGCAATGTCCTTGCGCACCGTTTCTTCCATAAGCTGATGCTCCGGATATTGAAACACAAGGCCGACCTTTTTGCGCACTGCGCGCAAATCCTGCTTTGGCGTGCTTGTATCAAGACCGTCAATCAACACACGGCCCGATGTAGGCTTTAGCAGCGCGTTAAAATGCTGAATCAGGGTCGACTTGCCCGAGCCGGTATGTCCGATAATGGCGACAAGCTCCCCCGCCGTAATCGTTAAATTAATATCATCAAGCGCCTTCTTCTCAAACGGTCCCCCCGCCTGATAGGTATGGCACACATGTTCACATACGATCATAACAGTTTCATTATCTCCTCTACACATTCGTCGACCGTGATTGCGTCGCGCTTTACCGGAAGCCCCGCCGCAGCAAGCTCGTGAATCAGCTCCGCCGCCTGCGGAATGTCCAGCCCTGTGCTTTTCAGCTCGTCCGTATGGACAAAGACCTCCTTCGGCGTGCCGTCGAGCAGCACCTGCCCGCCGCGCATCACAATCATCCGGTCGGCCTGCGCCGCCTCGTCCATATAGTGCGTAATCAGCAGCACTGTCATGTTTTCCTCTTTATTGAGCCGCCGCACCGTTTCCAGCACCTCGCGCCGGCCAATCGGGTCGAGCATGGCGGTTGGCTCGTCGAGGATGATATATTTCGGGTTCATCGCCAAAATCCCCGCGATTGCAATCCGCTGCTTCTGTCCGCCGGAGAGCAAATGCGGCGCGTCGAGCCGGCGCTCGTACATGCCGACCGCTTTGAGCGCCTTGTCGACTCGCTCGCGGATTTCCTTCGGCGGTACGCCGAGGTTTTCCGGCGCAAATGCAACGTCCTCCTCCACGATTGTCGCGACAATCTGGTTGTCCGGGTTCTGGAACACCATACCGACGCGCCGCCGTATCTCAAACAGGAGCGACTCGTCCGACGTGTCCAACCCCTCGACAAATACCTTGCCGCCCGACGGCAGCAAAATCGCATTGAAATGCTTGGCAAGCGTCGACTTGCCCGAGCCATTGTGCCCAACGATAGCGACAAACTGCCCCTTATGGATTTCCAAATCCACGCCCTTCAGAACCTCAACCACGCTCTCGTCGTCTTCATTTTCGTAATTATATCGTAAATTTTCGGTTTTAATCATCTGCAAACCGCCGTTTCCAAAGTAGATTTCTTCACACTTCTCACTTAGCCTGCCACCGTCCGGAAATGCCGCACGGCAGACACAGCCCCGGCTTTGCGCGCATGGGGATGCCCAGCTCGTCCGCGTCGATTCTGCCGCCAAAGCGTTTTTTCACCGTGAGCGATAAAATATTGTACAGTACCGAGGCGCTTAACCCCGTTGTATAGGAATTTATCAGAAAAAACAAAGGATTGTCAGAAAGGATTTTCATACATTCGCACACGAGCGGATACAGCTCGTTTTCAATCTTCCAGACCTCGCCCGACGGGCCGCGCCCATAGGACGGCGGGTCCATAATCACCGCATCGTACGTTTTGCCGCGCCGCTGCTCGCGCGCGACGAACTTTAACACATCGTCGACGATGTAGCGGATATCGGCATCCTTGTAGCCGGAGGAGTTGACGTTTTCCTTCGCCCACGACACCATGCCCTTCGCCGCGTCCACATGCGTCACCGCTGCGCCCGCAGACAACGCCGCAACCGTCGCTCCGCCCGTATAAGCAAACAGGTTCAGGACACGCACAGGCCGGTCTGCCTGTTTGATTAAATCGCGGAACCAGACCCAGTTCGCCGCCTGCTCTGGAAACAGGCCCGTATGCTTAAAATTCATGGGCTTGATGTGAAACGTCATGCCCTCAAACCCTACCGTCCACCGCTCGGGCAGACGCGCCTTATATTCCCAGCTTCCGCCGCCCTTGTTCGAGCGGTGGTAGACTGCCGCCGCCTTGTCCCACAGCGGCGAGGACTTGTCCGACCACACAGCCGTCGGGTCGGGCCGGCGCAGGATATGGCTCCCCCAGCGTTCAAGCTTCTCGCCCGACGCGCTGTCAATCAATTCATAATCCGTCCATGTATCGGCTTTAAACATGCTTTTTACCTTTCTTGTAACAAACTTTTACATTCATATTATTTTACACATAAAACCGCGTCATGTCAAGGGCTGAGGCGCAATCCGCGCGAAAAGCCGCCCCCTTTTTCATAAAACCTGCAAAAATTATATCTTTTAGGAAGAGAAAATTGGAATTTCCCTGAAAATCCTTGTCATACTAAAGATTATGGTGTATAATTAACGATAAATGTAAATTTATCCGGTATTGGATGATAAGGGGTAATGGAAATGAAATATATTGTGATACTTGGCGACGGTATGGCCGATTTGCCAATCGAGTCGCTCGGCGGCAAAACGCCGTTGCAGGCGGCAAAAAAGCCGACGATGGATTATCTCGCTTCAAAGGGCGAGATGGGTATGGTGAAAACCGTACCGGACGGCATTGCGCCGGGCAGCGACGTGGCGAATTTGTCCGTCATGGGCTACGACCCGACCAAATACTACACGGGCCGCTCCCCGCTGGAGGCGGTATCCATTGGCGCAAAGCTTGCAGAGGGCGATGTGACGTATCGCGTCAACACGGTGACACTCTCAGACGAGGAAGACTTTTCTAAAAAAACCATGCTCGACTACAGTGCCGACGAAATCAGCTCAGCAGAGGGCGCGCAGCTTATCGACACGGTCCGCAAGGCGTTCGGCAGCGACACAATCGAGTTTTATGCGGGTACGAGCTACCGCAACCTGATGGTTATGCACGGCGGTAGCCTGAACAGCACGCTGACCCCGCCGCACGACATCTCGAAGCGCGTAATCGGCGAATATTTGCCAAAAGGCGACTACGCCGATTTGTTATTGGATATGATGAAAAAGAGCTATATGCTCTTAAAAGATCACCCCGTGAATATCGAACGAATGCGTAAGGGGCTTGCCCCCGCAAATACAATCTGGTTCTGGGGCCAGGGAAGCAAGCCTGCCCTGCCGCTTTTCAAGGAAAAGTACGGCCTTGACGGCGCAGTAATCAGCGCAGTCGACCTGCTCAAAGGCATCGGCCACTGCGCGGGTATGGATGTGATTGAGGTGGAAGGCGCAACCGGAAACGTCAACACCAACTTCCCCGGTAAGGCGCAGGCCGCGCTCGATGCACTTTTAGGTGGCAAGGACTTTGTGTACCTGCACGTTGAGGCAGCGGACGAATGCGGTCACCGCGGCGAAGTAGAAAATAAAGTGCTCTCAATTGAGCGGCTCGACGCGGCGGCAAAGCAGATTATCGACGGGCTGCGCGCTGCAGGAGAGGAATTTTCCGTCCTGCTTATGCCCGACCACCCGACGCCGATTGCGACTATGACGCACAGCGCGGAGCCGGTGCCGTATGTGATCTACCGCAGCGGAAGCGAGCAGGAGCACGGCGCGCGCATCTATTGTGAAGCGGAAGCGCAGAAAACGGGGATCTTCCGCCCCATGGGACACACGCTGATGGAGGCGTTCTTGTTAGAAAAATAAACGAATCAAAGAAGGTGTAATTTTGAATAATAGAGAAAAATTTTATATCACAACGGCGATTGCGTATACGTCGCGCAAACCGCATATCGGCAACACATATGAGGTGATTTTGACCGACGCGATTGCACGCTTTAAGCGCAAGCTCGGTTATGACGTATTTTTTCTGACCGGCACGGACGAGCACGGGCAGAAGATACAGCAGGCGGCCGAGGAAGCCGGCGTAACGCCGAAGGAGTACGTCGACGGCGTAACGGGCGAGATTAAAAAAATCTGGGATTTGATGGGCGCGTCGTACGACCACTTTATCCGTACGACGGACGAGAGCCACGAGGCCGTTGTCAAAAAGATTTTCAAAAAACTCTACGACCAGGGCGACATCTACAAAAGTGAATACGAAGGGCTTTACTGCGTGCCGTGCGAGTCGTTTTTCACGCAGTCGCAGCTTGTGGACGGGCGCTGTCCCGACTGCGGTCGCGAGGTCGTTCCGACAAAAGAGGAAGCTTATTTCTTTAAAATGAGCAAATATCAGGACAGGCTGATGAAGCACATTGAGGAACACCCGGAGTTTATTGCGCCGGAGTCGCGCAAGAACGAAATGGTAAATAACTTCTTAAAGCCCGGTTTGCAGGATTTGTGCGTGTCGCGTACCACATTCGACTGGGGTATCCCGGTCGAGTTTGATCCGGGCCATGTCGTGTACGTCTGGATTGACGCGCTGACAAACTACATTTCCGCGCTTGGATACGACCCGGACGGTCCGTCGGAGCAGTACAAAAAATACTGGCCCGCGGACGTACACATCATCGGCAAGGACATTCTGCGGTTTCACACGATTTACTGGCCCATTATCCTGATGGCGCTGGGCGAGCCGCTCCCGAAGCAGATTTTCGGCCACCCATGGCTGCTGTCCGGCATGGACAAGATGAGCAAGTCGCGCGGCAATGTGATGTACGCCGACGACCTCTCTGAGCTGTTCGGCGTAGATGCAATCCGCTACTACGTACTCAGCGAAATGCCGTTTGCGTCCGATGGAACAATTACGTATGAAACGATTATCAGCCGCTACAATTCCGACTTGGCGAACACGCTCGGCAATCTCGTCAACCGTACGGTGACGATGTGCGACAAGTATTTTGGCGGCGTAATTCCCGCGCCGGACTGCAAGGGCGAGTTCGACGATGAATTGATTCAGACCGCGGTCGACACAGCCGCGGGCGTAAAGGAAAAAATGGACGGCCTGCGTGTGGCAGACGCGCTCGACCTCATCATGGGGCTGGCGCGCCGCTCGAACAAGTATATTGACGAAACGGCGCCGTGGGTGCTGGCAAAGGACGAAGCAAGCAAGCCGCGGCTCGGGACCGTGTTGTATAACCTGCTTGAATCTATCCGCTTTATTGCCGTTCTGCTTGAGTCGTTTATGCCGTCTACTGCGCAGAAGATCTACGAGCAGCTTGGCGGCTGTGACACCACGGCGGAGAGCCTTGACAACTTCGGCGCAATACAGGCCGGCGGGCACGTCGGTAAGGCGGAGGTGCTGTTCGCCCGCCTCGACGAGAAAAAGAAGCTGGAAGAGATTGCGGCCTTCAACGCGGCAAAGTATCCAGCAACAAAAGAAGCAAAGAAGGAAGAAAAGAAACCGGAGAAGAAGGGTACTACCGCACCGGAGCAGATTACAATCGACGACTTTGCAAAGCTCGATTTGCGCGTGGCTAAGGTTGTCAGCGCGGAAAAGATTGAAGGCGCGGACAAATTGTATCAGCTCATGGTCGACATGGGCGGCGAAACACGGCAAATTGTGTCCGGGCTTGCAAAACACTATAAGGCGGATGAACTGGTTGGAAAGAACGTGATTGTGATTGCCAACTTAAAGCCCGTAAAGCTGCGCGGCGTGGACTCGTACGGGATGATTCTGGCCGCCTCCGAGGGCGATACGCTCAAAATCTGCACCACTGACGGCGACATTGCGCCGGGCGCGCAGGTACGGTAATCTGTATATAAATTAAACTAATGATATAAGGGGTTTTATTACGATGGAAAAATTGGGTCTAAACGAGATTCGGGAGAAATTTCTCTCCTTCTATGAAAGCAAGGGGCACTACCGTATGCCAAGCTTCCCGCTTGTGCCGCAGAACGACGCAAGCCTGCTGCTCATCAATTCCGGTATGGCGCCGCTGAAACCGTTTTTCACCGGCGCGCAGACGCCGCCCTCAAAGCGGGCGACCACGTGCCAGAAGTGTATCCGCACGCCGGACATTGAGCGCGTGGGGAAAACAGCGCGCCACGGCACCTTCTTTGAAATGCTGGGCAACTTCTCCTTCGGCGACTACTTCAAGCGCGAGGCGACCGCATGGGCGTGGGAATTTGTGACAAAAGAGATGAAAATGCCGGTCGATAAGCTCTGGATTACAATTTACGAGGACGACGACGAGGCGTTTGACATCTGGACAAAAGAAGTCGGCATCCCGCCGGAGCGTATCGTCCGCATGGGTAAGGAGGACAACTTCTGGGAAATCGGGACAGGTCCGTGCGGCCCATGCTCGGAGATTTACTTTGACCGCGGTCCGGAGAACGGCTGCGGCAGCCCGGACTGCAAGGTTGGGTGCGAGTGTGACCGCTTTGTTGAGTTCTGGAACCTCGTATTTACCCAGTTTGAAAAGGACGACAACGGCGAATATCACAAGCTCGCCCACCCAAACATTGACACGGGTATGGGACTTGAGCGCCTTGCGGCAATTATGCAGGGCGTACCGTCGCTGTTTGATGTTGATACCATTCAGAATATTATGAAGCATATTGCGCGGCTCGCGAATGTGGAATATGGCAAGGACGACGCGACGGACGTATCGCTGCGCGTTGTGACCGACCACATCCGCTCGACGACGTTCCTTGTTTCCGATGGCGTTGTACCATCCAACGAGGGGCGCGGCTACGTGCTGCGCCGGCTGCTGCGCCGTGCGGCACGCCACGGCAAGCTCCTGGGCATCAACGGCGCATTTTTGAGCGACGTTGCCATGACGGTCGTAGGCGAATCAAAGGGTGCGTACCCGGAACTGGAAGAAAAGAAGGAGTACATCAAAAAGGTTATCAGCATTGAGGAGCAGCGCTTTGAGCAGACAATCAACCAGGGACTCGACATTCTGTCCGGCCTGATTGAAAAGCTCACAAGCGAAGGCAAAAAGATGCTCACTGGCGACGACGCGTTTAAGCTCTACGACACCTATGGCTTCCCCATCGACCTTACACGCGAGATTTTGGCCGAAAAGGGACTCGACGTGGACGAGGCAGCGTTTGACGCGGCGATGAACGAGCAGCGTGAGCGCGCACGGGCAGGGCGCAATGTTGGCGAGGACGCGGCGTGGAGCGAAAATGTTTACGCGCAGATTGACAAGTCCATCACAACGGAATTTATTGGCTACGACAACGCGACGACGGAGGCGACCGTAACCGCGCTCGTGTCGAACGGCGAGATTGTGGACAGTGTGGGCACAGGCGAGGAGGTCAGCCTTATCTGCGACAAGACCGTATTTTATGCTGAGAGCGGCGGCCAGGAGGGCGACACCGGCGTTATTACAGGTAAAAACTTTGAAATAGAAATAACAGATACAAAGAAGGTCGGCAGCGGAAAAATCGCCCATATCGGTACGGTGAAGTCCGGCGCGGTAAGCGTAGGTGACAAGGCAACGCTTGCCTACGATGTGAAAAAACGTATGGCGACGGCGCGCAACCACTCTGTCACGCATCTGCTGCACAAGGCGCTGCGCGACACGCTCGGCGTACACGTTGCACAGGCGGGTTCGTCCGTCAATCCACAGCGGCTGCGCTTCGACTTCTCTCACTACAGCGCAATGACGGAGCAGGAGCTTGCCGAGGTAGAGGCAAAGGTCAACGACGCAATCCTTGACGCGCTTCCTGTCACGACGGAGGAAATGCCGATTGCCGAGGCGAAGAAGCTCGGCGCAATGGCGCTGTTCGGCGAAAAGTACGGCGATACGGTCCGCGTTGTAAAAATGGGCGACTATTCGACCGAATTGTGCGGCGGCACACACCTGACCAACACGAGCCAGGCCGGCCTGTTTACGCTCATCAGTGAAACAGGCGTTGCGGCGGGCGTACGGCGTATCGAGGGCGTAACGGGTTATGGCACGCTGCGATTTATGCAGGCGGCGCAGAAGCGCATGGCAGATGTGGCACGCGTGCTGAAGACAACTCCAGCAGAACTAATTGAAAAAGCTGCTGCTATTACAGAAGAACTGAAGGGTACGCAAAAAGAGATGGAGCAAATTCGCGAAAAGTTAGCGGCAGGTCAGGTACACAGCCTGTTAAATGACTTTAAGGAAGTAAAGGGTGTTCGCATTTTCCTCAACCATATGCAGGGCCTGAGTGCAAACGAGTTGCGTACGCTTGGCGATAAGATGCGCGACCATATGGACTGCGGCGTGGCGGTATTTGTAAGCGAGGACGGCGGTAAGATCACCTTTACGGCAGTGGCGTCAAAGGCAGCCGTTGCGAAAGGCGTACACGCTGGCAAGCTCATCGGCGAAGTCGCAAAGGTTGCAGGCGGCGGCGGTGGTGGAAAGCCGGATTCCGCACAGGCAGGCGGCAAAAACCCGGAAAAAATTGACGACGCGCTCGCAATCGTGGACGAAATTATCAGCACACAGGTTAAGGAATAAGGCGGTTACGGGGTTTGGCGCACCGCGTCGAACCCTGTCTTTTATTTCAGAAAGGAGCGGTATTGCATGGAGGATTGTATTTTTTGTAAAATCATAAACGGCGACATTCCATCGTCGAAGGTGTATGAGGATGACAAAATTTTTGCGTTCAACGACATTAACCCACAAACGCCGGTGCATATTCTGATTGTGCCAAAGCAGCACATCTGCTGTGCCAACGCAGTCACGCCGGACAATGCCGGCGTTGTGGCGCACATCTTTACCAAAATCGGCGAGATTGCCGAGGCGGCCGGTATTAAGGACGACGGCTACCGCATCATCAACAACTGCGGCAAAAACGGCGGTCAGACGGTGATGCACCTACACTTTCACCTGCTCGGCGGCAAGGACTTGGGAGAACGTCTGGTATAAAACAGGCAAAGAAAAACAGCCCTGTCATGGATACAGGACTGTTTTTTATTTTGCTTTTATTTCGACTCTCGACACAGCCGCTCTGTGAGCGTCTCAATCTCTGCGAGTGCATCCTCTCTTTTCACATTCATTTTCACGCTCTTGTCGCGCGTTGCAATCTCAATCTCACCGTTTGCAAGTCCGCGCTGGCTCACAATCACGCGCACCGGTACGCCGAGCAGATCCGCATCCGCAAACTGAATCCCCGGTGCGGCCTTACGGTCGTCCATAATCACGTCGTATTTGCCGCTCAATGCGCTGTAGAGTTCTTCCGCTGCCACTCTTACCTCTTCCTTCTGGTTATTGAGCGAGCAAATGTGAATCTGCCACGGCGCCACGCTCATGGGCCAAATCGGGCCGTAATCGTCGTGGTTATCCTCGATTACGCTCGCCAGCAGACGCCCCACACCAATGCCGTAGCAGCCCATAATCGGTGTCTGGAGCTTACCGTTCGCATCTACATACTCCATATGCATACTCTTTGTATACTTTGTCCCAAGCTGGAAAATGTTCCCGATCTCAATCCCGCGCTCGAGCGAGATGGGTTTGCCGCACTTCGGGCAAATCGCGCCGTCGAGTACCTTCGCCACGTCCACATACTCTGCCGGATTCACATCGCGCTTCATGCACACACCCGAAACATGGTAATTCTCCTTATTTGCACCGCAAACGAGGTCGTTTTCGTCGCGCAGCGACTCGTCGTAGAGCACGTCGCAGTCTGCCTGCAAGTTGTACGGCCCGATAAAGCCAAACGACAAATCGGTATGTTCATAATCCGTATACGGGTACACGTTCGAGCCAACGACGCGCTTGAGCTTCGCCTCATTGACCTCAAGATCGCCGCGGATAAATACGACGAGCGGCTTGTCCGAGTTGTCCGTCGCAAACACCGTCGCCTTAATCGTGTTCGACGCATCGGTATCAAACTTTTTCGCGATTGACTCAATGTCTTTCATGTCCGGCGTATAAACTTCTTCGATCTCGCTCTCCGCCGCGCCACGGTTTTTGTAAACACATTTCGCAATCTCCATGTTTGCGCTGTAGCCACATTCTTTACAAATCACGAGCGAGTCCTCGCCAAAATCGTTAATCAGCATAAACTCGTGCGCCGCGCTGCCGCCCATCATCCCCGTGTCGGAGAATACGGAAATCACATTTTTCAGCCCTGCGCGCTGGTAAATCCGCTCATACGCCGCATGGCAGCGCATATAATACTGCTCAAGGTCCTCCTGCGACGTATGGAACGAGTACGCGTCCTTCATCGTAAACTCGCGCACGCGAATCAGCCCGCCGCGGCTGCGCGGCTCGTCGCGGAACTTCGTCTGTATCTGGTAGAGCATGAACGGGTACTTCGTGTATGACATCGCCTCGCTGCGCGCAAGGTGTACCACCGCTTCCTCATGCGTCATGCCGAGCAGCATGTCCATCCCGGCCCGGTCTTTGATGCGCATCAGCTCGCTGCCGACGCTCTCCCACCGGCCCGACTCCTTCCACAATTCCGCCGGAAGCACGACCGGCATCAGCACCTCCTGCCCGTCGATTGCGTCCATCTCCTGCCGGATAATATTCTCTATTTTGGACACGACGCGCTTTGCCGGTGGCAAAAGCGAATATATCCCATTCGCCACCTGCCGCATATAGCCCCCGCGCAGGAGGAATATGTGGCTCACCATTGTCGCGTCAGCCGGTTTCTCCTTGTACCGCTCGCCCAAAAGCCTGCTCATTAACATCTTATGTAACTCCCCTTCCGCCGCCCGACGCGGCTGTAAACTAACGAAAAACAACTTTAAATAGTATATCACCTTACGGGCGCGGTTGTCAATGTTTCGCGCGTTCATTTGCGTAAAACATCCTAATAAAATACACTTATATAGATAAGTGCAAAAACAGGGTATATCCTATTACCTGTCCTTCCAGTATAATATGACCAAATTTAAATTTTATTTATTAATTTTTTCTCGGACAGGAGATAACATCTATGATATCAAACAGACCACTCAAAACAAAAGTCAGCATTACATTAGACAGAGATATCGTTGAAAAAATACATGGTTTGAGCGACAATGCCTTTCGCTCATTTTCCCAATACATTAATATTATTTTGAGAAAACATATTGATAGGATGGAAAAACAAAAATAAATTCACCAAATGGATAAAGAGGGCGCAGCGGCCGTTTTAAAGGGGGTATACTGCCAGCATAAAGCTGGCAGTGGGGAATATCGGAATCCCCACGTTTTGGATACTTTTAAAAGGCGAACGGTGTTCGCCATGCAAAAGTATCGCGCCGCAGGCATAATCCGATTAATAGTTAGATAAAGAATAAAACCCAACGAACAAATTACTTCGTGGGTTTTTTGCTTTTATATATAATTAGTTCCAACCGTGCCTACGGCGTGGTACTTTTGTGACCAAAAGTACCCAAAAGTCCGGGGGGATTCCGATTTCCCCCCGTACCCCCTTTAAAACGGCCGCTGCGCGGAGCTAAAACCCACGCCGTGGGTTTTGCTACCGCCGCCGCTTTTTTGTTCCGGTGTTTACGCCCAGGATTCCCCCTGCCATGCCGCAGACTGCGCCGACAAGCAGCATAAGCAGAGTCTTGAACGAAAAGTTAAACTCCATCATGGCGGAAAGCGCGCATATGTATACAAGGATATAGTACACAATGCCGCAGACCGCGCCCCAGAGCCATCCTTTTTCGCCTATGCGCCGCGCCGTTAGAAACGCGCCGGCCAAAATGCTGATGACGCTGGCCGCAATGGTGAGCGGCCCGGCCAGGCCCTCGCCGATTCCGCCCCACAGCATCACCGCCGCCAAGATCGCAAAAGCGGCAAAGCTGATAATCAGGGCAACCACCACGCCGAACACGACCGACAGGGCGTTCTTTTTCGTTGGGTTTTCTGCGTTTGCTGTTGATAAATGATTCATAAAACCTCCATTTCCGCCGCGCCGCCGGGCGCAAGGCATATCAAACCGGAAAAAGCCCCGGACAGTGTATCTACTATACACTATTCGGGGCCGAGCCATTTTATTCAACAAACGCAAAAAATCTTATTCCTTGCTTTCCTCTGCCGGTTCCTCGCTCTCCGCTTCTTCCAGTTCCTCCGGCTCGTCAAAGGTGTCCTTCTTCTCCGCCTTCTTTACTACGTCGCGGATTGCCCACTTTGCAAAACGCATGGTGGAACGCTCATTCGGGTTGCCAACCATACCCGTAACAATCATCACTTCGTCGTCCTTCATCTTGACGATTTTGCCAATAATGCCGCCAATCGTCGTAATCACGTCACCAACGCCGAGCGCCGCAATCATTTCCTTTGTCTGCTTGTCCTTTTTTCTCTGCGGACGAATCAGCAAAAAGTACATGATTGCAAACATAGCAACAATCATCAAAATTCCTGACATACCTGCAAATCCACCGGCGCTCTGTGCACCGTCTGTCGCGTATGCAACAACATCAAACATAGAATTCCCTCCACTAATTATGATAATATGTATTATATAATAGATTTCCAATTTTGGCAAGTTATTTTTTTACCCAACAGCAGGAAAATTCTGTAATAACTCGTTGACACATAATAGGCATTGTGATAAGATTAGAAAGAATATATAAGGAGGGTTTCTACCGTGAGAAAAATTACCAAAATCATTGCCACAGTTTTAGCAGTCTGTTTCACCCTTCTCTATCCTACGGCGTTTGCGGAAAATTATACCTACTTTGATATCGTAAACACCAATTACCCAGAGGACAGTATTATATCCGACAACGTGACGTACGTTGGCGGCGTGTATTATATGAGCAAGCAGGCGGGCGGGATGTTCTACTCGCACGACGCAAAGGGCTGGCACTTTATCGAAGGGTCGGAGCATGCACGGGTCATCTCGGACCGGAAGCAGTATTCCGACCGGCTTGTTGTATTTTCGGACGGCTATCTGGCCTCCTCGTACGACGGCGCGTCGTGGACGCTGCTGCGCCAGTTTTTGCCGGATACGGTCGTGCATTACGATAACGGCGCATACATAGCCTTTGAAAAGGAATCGCCCGACCAGCAGGGTGGTACGCTGTACTTTTCCTACGACGCGGAAACATGGGTCAAGCCGACGGAGGCCCGCGTGCTCGATGGCCGCTTTACGGTCAACCAATACCGGGACAAGTACATTCTAAACGGTATCAACACTGAAAGCGGAACGCTGTCGGCTGTGCTGTTGTTTGACGGCTCGCTTTATACGTTGCCTTATGATTATGTAGAATATGATACGCGCAGCGGGAATTATGCCGGAATCAAAAAGACGGATACCTCGGTGGAGCTGTATATTGGGACCTCGCCCGACGCACTTGCGCCGTTTGCGCTTCCGGCAGATACAACAGTGACAAATGCTTCCTACTACGACGGCAGTTTTTACATCGCTTCGATTCAGGATAACATTTTTTCCAATGTATATAAGAGCAACCCGGACGGAACATGGACACCGTATGGCCTGTTCTATATGCCGCTGTATAAAACCGTCGACGACGAAGGGTTTGAGCGCGGCGTTTATATCCTGCACGATGGATATAAGAACACGGTCAGCGTTGTCATCCTGAAAAATGGGGAATCTGCCTTTCAGATGGCTGGCGTAACGCTGGCAAACGGCGTACGGTTCGACATGTACGGCTCTGTGTTCGGCATCACAACGGGGGACAAGCCCTCGAACCTGCTGTCCACTGACGGGCTAAACTGGCATCAGGTCGACGACGCGTCCGCCTTCTCGATACTGAATGCACATTCGCTGCGCGGCGACTACCTGTTCGTTGACCGCACAACAGACCATACTGTACTGCTGCCGAAGGGCGACCCGGAGGACAAAATCGGGGATAAGGGTGTGGAAGTCCGGATTGACGGCTGGTACATCGCGTTTGACCAGCCCCCGGTAATTATCAACGACCGGACGCTGGTGCCACTGCGTGCAATTGCAGAATCTATTGGTGCAGAAGTGGCTTATGACGGTACTTCAAAAACAATTACACTCAGTAAAGGCGGCAACCTGATCTCTATGCAGTTGGGCGGCTCTGTGGCGCATATTACCTATTTTGACGGTGCGGTATATGACGCGTATTTGGATACGCCGACCACGCTGATTAACGACCGGACGCTGGTCCCGGTACGGTTTATTGCGGATACATTTGGTTACAATGTGGACTGGCAGGCCGACACGAAGACAGTCTGGCTGACAAGCAAATAAAAAGTAAATCTCCGAAACGGTAAAAGTTCCGTTCCGGTAAATAAAAAGGGGTGTTTAACCATGAATATTTTGGTATCAATCCCACAGGGCGACTTGTTTAATTCTTTTATTTACAAGGAAACTGTGGAACGTATGCGGAAAATGGGCAATGTGGTACTCAATGAAACCAATGCTCAATTTACGCATGAGGAACTATGTGAAAAAATCAAGGGAATGGATGTTGTAATTACCGGCTGGGGCTCCCCCTGGATTGACGAGGATGTACTCCAATATGCCGACAGCCTGAAGTATGTCGCACATACGGGCGGTTCTGTTGCAAACTATGTCTGCGAGGAAGTTTATAAAAGAGGGATTACCGTCATCAGCGGCAATGAAATGTATGCTGAATCGGTAGCAGAGGGCGTTATCGCTTACATTTTGGCATCGCTGCGGATGATTCCGCGCTTCTCTCACAGGTTGAGCTATGACAAAGTATGGGAAAGTATGGATTTGGACCGCAACTATGCAAAGGGACTGTTAGACCGCACAGTTGGTATTGTCAGCTACGGTACTATCTCCAAGTACATCATCCCCATGTTACAGCCGTTCCATGTGAAAATCAAACTGTATTCCCGCAAGACCATGCCGCAGGAATTTTTAGAAAAGTACAATGTGGAGCAGGTATCGTTGGAGGAACTGTTCTCGACTTCCGATATTATCACAATGCAAACTGCCAAAAATCCTCATACAATTGGCATGATCAATAAAAAGCATCTGTCTCTGATAAAGGATGGCGCTCTGTTTGTCAACACATCGCGTGGGCCGATTGTAGATGAGGACGACCTGATCGCGGAAATTGAAAAAGACCGCATCTATGTCATGTTGGACGTCTATAATCAAGAACCGCTTCCGCAGGGCAGCCCACTTTTGGGCCGTGAAAAGGTGCTGTTAATGCCACATATGGCAGGGCCGACAATCGACCGCCGGGACGCAATTACAAACGCACTGCTAACCGAAATTGAAAACCATATGGCCGGCAAGCCACTCACCCTTGAAATCCCGTGGGAGCTTGCGCGCGAAATGACACAAAACTAAAAAATACAGGGCTGCACCAAATGCTGTGCAGCCCTATAACTATCTAAGGAGGAAGTATAATGCTGAAAATCGGTTTTATCGGTGCGCAGAGCTTTCATGCGCAGGAATTTGCCTCTTTAATAAATAAATCCGGCGTAATTGACGCCCGGGTTACACATATCTGGGCGGAACCAGGTCAGGAAGAACGCGTCCAGCAGCTAAGCCATGAATATGAAATCCCAGTAATTTGTAAAAACTATACCGATATGATTGGAAAAGTCGATGCTGTTATGCTGCTGACGAGAAACGGTGCCGACCACTTAGAACAGGCCAAACCATTTCTTAACGCACAGATTCCCGTTTGGGTTGATAAGCCCGTTGCACTCGATTCAAGAGATGCAGAAAAACTTTGTGCTCTCGTGCAGAAAAGCGGTATGCCGCTAATGGGCGGATCTACACTCAAACACAGCAGCGACATGCAGACCCTAAAAGACCTGCTCGCAGAGTTTAAGCAGATTGATTATTTCTCCTTCAGCTACTGTTCCAGCGTTGACGCGCCGACCGGCGGAGTTTCCTTTTATGGAATCCATCTTGCCGAAATTATATGCTACTTATTCGGTGATGCAGTAGAAACAATTACCGCAAAGCAGTTTGGAAAGACGGTTACTGTTCTACTGCAATACGAAGGTGGTATGGTTGCAAATCTTATCATGACGGACGGCGGGTACGAAAACACGTACAGTATAATAGGCGGTGGGAAGTATGCCGCTGCACATATTAATTGTCAGGATTGTTATGCAAAAGAGTTAGAATATATGTATAATGTTTTGACTGGGCAGGATAAACCGCTTTCTCCCATACAATTTACTGCACCGGTTAAGCTCATACACGCCATTGAACAAGCCTTATAAAAAGCCAAAGCCCGGCTTATGCCGGGCTTTTTGCTACGCACAAAAACGGGAGGGCAGCGCCCTCCCGTTCCT
>CABUKE010000014.1 GCA_902492065.1 uncultured Eubacteriales bacterium | reverse complement strand
ACACCTAGTATTCATCGTTTACGGCGTGGACTACCAGGGTATCTAATCCTGTTTGCTACCCACGCTTTCGCGCCTCAACGTCAGTTACGGTCCAGAAAGCCGCCTTCGCCACTGGTGTTCCTCCTAATATCTACGCATTTCACCGCTACACTAGGAATTCCGCTTTCCTCTCCCGCACTCAAGATTAACAGTTTCAAATGCAGCCCCGCAGTTAAGCTGCGGTATTTCACATCTGACTTGCTAACCCGTCTACACGCCCTTTACACCCAGTAAATCCGGACAACGCTTGCCACCTACGTATTACCGCGGCTGCTGGCACGTAGTTAGCCGTGGCTTCCTCCTTGGCTACCGTCATTATCTTCACCAAAGACAAAAGTTTACAATCCGAAGACCTTCATCCTTCACGCGGCGTTGCTGCGTCAGGGTTGCCCCCATTGCGCAATATTCCCCACTGCTGCCTCCCGTAGGAGTCTGGGCCGTGTCTCAGTCCCAATGTGGCCGTTCAACCTCTCAGTCCGGCTACTGATCGTCGCCTTGGTGGGCCGTTACCCCGCCAACAAGCTAATCAGACGCGAGTCCATCAGGAAGCGATAAATCTTTCACCGGTCTACCATGCGGTAAACCGGCAATATGCGGTATTAGCACACCTTTCGGTGTGTTGTTCCCCTCTTCCCGGTAGGTTACTCACGCGTTACTCACCCGTCCGCCACTAAGCTTCACCAGCGTCACCCCGAAGGGATCAGCCGGATGGCTCCGTTCGACTTGCATGTGTTAGGCACGCCGCCAGCGTTCGTCCTGAGCCAGGATCAAACTCTCGAAAAAAAATATTTTCGAACGTTTAAATAGCTCAAAAAAAGAGTGCTGACATGTTACTGTCGGCTGCGGAATGACTCCGCAGAAAAAAACTCAAATAAATCGACAAGTTTTGTATGGTCGTACACTGTTTAATTTTCAATGTCCAATGCCGTGCGGGGCGGGCGTTTCCGCCTGTCCTCTCAAGCGACGTGTTTTAGTATACCACCTTGCCGCCCCCTTGTCAAGCTTTTTTTTGTCTTTTTTCAAAAAATTTTTTTCTTCATTATAATATAGATTTTCATTCTTTCCGTATCCGTTTTTCACAACATAACAAAAAAATATTGACAAAAACCGATATATGTATTATGATAATAAGTAGCAGAGCATAGATGAGCATAGTTTAGCATAGTTGATTTATAATTGAATCGTGTATATTTGTTCTCTCCTCTGCTATATTCTTTTAGTTGGAGGTATTTTTTATGTCAAAACACATTCCAAACAGAATCCTACTCACAGAAGACCAGATTCCGCGGCAATGGTATAATATGAAGGCTGACATGAAGGAGAAGCCGGAGCCTTATATTAATCCGGCGACCATGCAGCCAGTCACGGAACAGGACCTGGAGCCAATTTTTGCAAAAGAACTCTGTAAACAGGAACTGACCGAGGAACGCTACGTTGATATTCCTGAACCTGTGCTGGATTATTACAAGATGTATCGTCCCTCGCCGGTGATTCGCGCCTATTCGCTTGAAAAGGCCCTCGGCACACCGGCAAGAATCTATTACAAATATGAAGGAAACAATACCTCAGGCAGTCACAAGCTCAATTCTGCCGTGCCGCAGGTGTACTACAATAAAATGCAGGGCATTGAGCGGCTCACAACAGAAACCGGAGCAGGCCAGTGGGGCACGGCGCTATCCATGGCATGCGCTTATTTTGATATGCCGCTACGCGTCTATATGGTAAAGGTAAGCTATGAGCAGAAGCCTTACCGCCGTGCAATCATCGAAACATATGGCGGTAATGTCATTGCAAGTCCAAGTAATTCTACAAATATCGGGCGCAGCATCCTCGAAAAAGACCCTGGAAACACCGGGAGTCTTGGCACCGCCATCAGCGAGGCGGTCGAAGTCGCCGTTTCAACGCCAAACACACGCTACAGTCTGGGTTCGGTTATGAATCAGGTGCTCCTGCACCAGTCGATTATCGGCCTTGAGGCGAAAAAGCAGCTTGAACTCGTCGACGAATATCCCGACTATGTAATTGGATGCAGCGGCGGCGGGAGCAATCTCGGTGGGATTGCCGCTCCCTTTATTCAGGATAAATTGACCGGCAAGGCAAATCCGTATATTATCGCCGTAGAACCGTCAGCTTGCCCGTCGTTCACACGCGGCAAATACGCCTACGATTTTTGTGACGTCGGCCACGTTACGCCGCTTGCCAAAATGTATACGCTCGGAAGCGGGTTCATCCCGACGAGCATACACGCGGGCGGTCTCCGCTACCACGGTATGTCGCCGCTTTTGAGCAAATTGTACCATGACGGCTACATCGACGAAGCGCGCGCTGTCGGGCAAAGAAGCGTATTCGACGCGGCAACCATGTTTGCCAAACTGGAGGCTATCCTGCCCGCACCGGAATCCTCTCACGCAATCCGCACGGCAATCGACGTTGCGCTTGAATGCAAAGAGCGTGGAGAAGCAAAGACAATCCTGTTCGGCCTGACCGGTAACGGATACTTCGACCTTGCCGCCTATGAAAATTATAACAATGGAAAAATGCAGGACTATGCACCGAGTGACGAGGATATTGAAAAGGGCCTTGCCGGCCTTCCCAAAATCCCCGGCATTCAGGAATAACTGTATGCTTTTGGCCGCGGCTTTCCGCCGCGGTCTTTTCTGCGATGAGAAAGGAAATAACTATGTATAAAGGCTGCATATTTGACTTGGACGGTACACTTCTAAATACAATCTATACCATTTCCCATTACGGAAACAAAACCCTGCGCCACTTTGGCCTGGCGGATATCGAGCCCGAAACGTATAAACGGCTTGTGGGCGAAGGAGCTGCCGTACTCGTCGAACGTATGTTAAAGGAAAATGGCATAGAGGATACTGCGTTCTTTCCTCAGGTTTATAAATACTATGTAGATGCATACGACGCTGATCCCTATGCCAAAACGGAAATTTACCCCGGCATTCCGGAACTGCTCAGCACGCTGCGCAGGGCCGGACTCTCGCTGGCTGTGCTCTCCAACAAACCCCACGCCGCGACAGTCAAAGTAATACAAAAGTTTTTCCCATCCGGCACGTTCCAGTTTGTTTACGGCGCACGTGACGGCGTTCCCAAAAAGCCGGACCCTACCATGGCAAACTTTCTTCTCAGGGAAATGAATCTTTCCCCTTCAGACTGCCTCTACGTCGGCGACACCAGCACAGACATGCAAACCGGCAAAGCAGCAGGAATGTTTACAGTCGGTGTGCTGTGGGGGTTCCGCGACCGAGAGGAACTGGAAAATAATCATGCAGACTTTATTGCACAAACTCCATCCGACCTTCTCGTGTGCCTTTGATGTACATTATCCAAATCCAAAACACAGCGCATCTGCTGTGTTTTTTTATTCACAAATTGTTCAAACTTTCCTAACAGTTTTTGTCTTGACATCAATTTTTATCCCTGCTATAATGTTAGCACACTTACAATTAGTATGCTAACATTATATACAAAGGAGGTGTCAATATGGAGCAAAAAACTGTCAGTTTTGAGATACGGGTTCTCGGGAACCTAATCCGCAGGGAGGCGGCACACTCCGAGATACACCGGCACGTCGATGCACTGACCGGCACAAACGGCTGGATTATCGGATTTATTGCCGAACACGGCGACAGCGACATTTTTCAGCGCGATTTGGAAACCCGGTTTTCCATCCGCCGTTCCACTGCATCAAAAATTCTCCAGCTTATGGAAAAAAAGGGGCTGATTGAGCGGCAGAGCGTAGCCCATGATGCGCGGCTAAAAAAATTAGTCCTGACGCCCAAGGCGCTGGAGCTTCACAAGTTGGCAACCGAAGAGAGGCAGGCACTGGAGAGCAGGCTGACGCACGGCCTGACCAAACAGGAGCTGGAAGGGTTTTTCCGTGTGACGGAAAAGCTGAAACAGAACCTTGCAGAGTCCTGTCCACCTACCTGCAAAGGCAACGCCAACTCTTAACATACCACAAGGCAAATCTACATTAGGGGGTATTCAAGTATGATCAAACGACTGGCAGGCTGTATCCGGCAGTACAAAAAGGATTCGATTCTGACGCCGCTCTATGTTACCATGGAGGTTGTGCTCGAGGTCGTAATTCCGCTGCTGATGGCAAGCCTGATTGACCTGGGAATTGACGGCGGCAGCATGTCTTATATTATCAAAATCGGCATTGCCCTCGTCATTGCGGCGATTATTTCGCTGCTGTTCGGCGCATTGTCGGGACGCAGCGCGGCAATTGCATCCGCCGGCTTTGCAAAGAATTTGCGCCACGATATGTTCTATAACGTGCAGAGCTTTTCGTTTTCCAACATTGATAAGTTCTCAACGGCAAGTATTGTGACACGTCTGACAACGGATATCACAAATATTCAAAACGCTTACCAGATGATTATCCGTATTGCTGTACGCTGTCCGCTCATGCTGATATTTTCGCTTATCATGGCTTTTGGAATCAATCCGGAGCTCTCTTTGATTTTTCTCTGCTGCATTCCGGTACTCGGCGTGGGCCTTTACCTGATTATGAGCCGGGCGCATCCGATATTTGAGCGGGTTTTCAAAATCTATGATAAGCTCAACAACGTCGTACAGGAGAATCTGCGCGGTATCCGCGTCGTGAAATCCTTTGTACGGGAGGAGCACGAGAAGGAGAAGTTTGATACTATATCCAAAGACATTTACAACGACTTTTCCAAAGCGGAAAAAATTCTGGCTTTCAACATGCCGCTCATGCAGTTTTGCGTCTATGCCTGCATGCTGCTGATCTCCTGGTTCGGTGCGCGGCTTATCGTCGGCTCTTCAATGACGACCGGCGAGCTGATGAGCCTGATTACGTACACCATGCAGATTTTGATGAGCCTGATGATGCTCTCTATGGTATTTGTTATGATTACGATTTCGCGCGCGTCTGCGGAGCGTATTGTAGAGGTCCTCGACGAAAAGAGCGACCTGCACAACAGTGAGAAGCCGGTCTACGACGTAAAAAGCGGTGACATTCAGTTTGATAACGTAGAATTTTCCTATAAAAAAGGTAAGGGCAAGCCTTGCCTGAAAAATATTAATCTCACAATACGCGCCGGAGAAACAGTCGGGATTATCGGCGGCACCGGCTCGTCGAAGTCCAGCCTGGTACAGCTAATCCCCCGTCTGTATGACGTAACGAAGGGGAGCGTGTCGGTCGGTGGTATCGACGTTCGTGAATATGACATTGAAACATTGCGTAACGCAGTTGCAATGGTTCTGCAAAAGAACGTCCTCTTTTCCGGCACCATCAAGGAAAATCTGCGCTGGGGCAACGAGCACGCAACCGACGAAGAACTTGTCCATGCCTGTCAGCTTGCCCAGGCGGACGATTTTATCCGCCAGTTCCCGGACGGGTACGACACTTATATTGAGCAGGGCGGCACAAACGTGTCCGGCGGTCAGAAGCAGCGGCTCTGCATTGCGCGCGCACTTTTGAAAAAGCCGAAAATCCTCATTCTTGACGACTCAACCAGTGCGGTCGACACCAAGACGGATGCGTTGATTCGCAAGGCTATGCAGACAGAAATCCCCGGCACAACAAAGATTATCATTGCACAGCGGATTTCTTCCATCGAGAGTGCAGATAAGATTATCGTTTTGGACGAAGGAGAAATCAACGCGATTGGGACGCACGACGAACTGCTCAAATCGAATGAGATTTACCGGGAAGTTTATACTTCCCAGCAGAAAGGGGGGCTTGGCGATGGCAAATAATCGTACGGGCCGCGGCGCAGCAATGGGCGCAATGCGGGAAAAACCAGACATGAAGACCGTGAAACGCCTGATGTCGTATTTGCGGCAGTATAAATGGCGGTTCTGTTTCGTTCTGATTTGTATTTTCCTAAATGCTTTAACAAACGTGGCTATTGCCATGTCGCTGCGTATTTTAATTGATAACTTTATTACGCCGCTCCTTATGGAAGCGAACCCGGTATTTACTGGCCTGCTGCAATTCATTTTACTAATGGCGGGCATCTGCCTCGTAGGCGTGCTCTCTGGCTTCATTTTTAACCGCATTATGGTCGTTATTGCGCAGGGCGTGCTCAAAACAATCCGGGACGACATGTTTGCTCATATGCAGACCTTGCCGATTAAATATTTTGACACGCATACGCACGGCGACGTAATGAGCCGCTATACAAACGATACCGACACCCTGCGGCAAATGATTTCGCAGAGTATTCCGCAGACAATTTCGGCGATTATTACCATCATATCGGTATTTTTCGCAATGCTGGTATCAAATATATGGCTGACGTTGTTTGTTGTGGCTTTTGTATTCCTCATGCTGTTCGTAACCAAAAAGATTGCCGGAAAAAGCGGCCGGTACTTTATCAAACAGCAGCAGTCCCTCGGTACAGTAAACGGTTATATTGAGGAAATGATAAACGGACAGAAGGTCATTAAGGTGTTCTGTCATGAGGAAAAGGCGGAGGAAGCGTTTGACAAGCTCAACGACGAACTGTGCGACAACGCGACAAACGCAAACAAATTTGCAAACATCCTGATGCCGATTATGGCAAACCTGGGTAACTTGCAGTATGTACTGATTGCTATATTAGGTGGAGCAATGGCGATCAGCGGCTTTGGCGGAGTTACGCTCGGTATGATTGCTTCGTTTTTGCAACTTTCCAAAAGTTTCTCCCAGCCAATCAGCCAGATTTCGCAGCAGCTCAATATGGTCGTTATGGCGCTTGCCGGTGCAAAGCGTATCTTTGAGTTAATGGACGAAGAATCGGAGGCCGACAACGGCTATGTAACACTGGTTGATGCAGAGTACAAAAACGGCGAGCTTGTGGAAGCGGACCATCACACCGGCCTGTGGGCGTGGAAACACCCGCATAAGGCCGATGGGACTATCACGTATACGGAGCTGAAGGGCGAGGTACATTTTTATGATGTAGACTTTGGCTACGAAGAAAATAAACTGGTTCTGCATAACATTACGCTGTATGCAGAGCAGGGCCAAAAGGTCGCCTTTGTCGGCGCGACCGGCGCGGGCAAAACAACAATTACGAACCTGATTAACCGATTTTATGACCTCGCAGACGGCAAGATTCGCTACGACAATATCAACATCAATAAGATTAAAAAGAGCGATCTGCGCCGTTCCCTTGGCATTGTATTGCAGGATACGAACCTCTTTACCGGAACTGTTATGGACAATATCCGCTATGGCAAGCTCGACGCGACCGAGGAGGAAATCCGCCATGCGGCAAAGCTGGCAAACGCTGACGGCTTTATCGAGCGTCTGCCGGACGGCTACAATACCATGATTGCCGGCGACGGCGGAAGCCTCTCGCAGGGGCAGAGGCAGCTCATCTCCATTGCGCGTGCGGCTGTGGCTGACCCGCCGGTTATGATTCTCGACGAAGCAACGTCTTCCATCGACACAAGAACCGAGGCAATCGTACAAAAGGGCATGGACGGCCTGATGAAAGGACGTACGGTATTCGTCATTGCGCACCGTCTGTCCACGGTACAGAATTCCGACGTAATTATGGTACTCGAACACGGGCGTATTATTGAGCGCGGCAGCCATGAAAAGCTGATTGCGGAAAAGGGCAAATACTATCAGCTCTATACCGGTGCATTTGAGTTGGAATAAGAATAGAAAAAGCTGTCAGGTAAACGATGACCTGACAGCTTTTTTAATTTGCTTGGCACAAGTTTTATAAAAATGGTTTTATGTATGTACTATAGTCATATTTAATTATCTCATATCCGTTACTCGGATTGAAAACAAGAGAATACCCGTCCCAATAGTAGTTTCCTTCTTCGTATGCACGGTTTATGTTTTCCCAGCTTCTCCAATTCTCGGGTTTCAACATAGAACCGAAATTACAATGTTGAGGCTTAATCTCTTTTAGAAAAATTTGATTTACTTGAACATAACAGGCCATTCCCGTGCGTTTTCCCACCCAAGCAGGAACAATGCCATCCGGATTTAAAACCGCAACCTCATTGCTGTTCGGAATACCGACTCGGATAAATGTTTTGCTATTATGGTAATAGCCAAATGTAGTGCCAAACCAAATTGACAAAAATAATCCAGCGCACACCGCCGCACAACTGACGATAGCCAGCACTTTGCAGGGGCGTTTTCGAATTGTCAGTATCCCTAACACCAGTCCAACAGCCGCTAGACACAGCAATAAAAACGGGAAAGAGAAAATCAATCTGAATCGCAATTCAATTAGCGTATGAAGGTCAAAAATCAGGAGCAGTAGTTTTGTCACAATTAATATGAAGAACAAAACTGCAAGAACAATACATACTTTTGTTAATTTTCTCATAACAGCCCCCTTGTATCCCCTGCTTATGCAAAAGCCCTTCTGGAAAATACCAGAAGGGCTTTTATATTGCAATCTAACAAAATTTCAATTATTTGTGGTCAACGCTTGCCATGTGGCAGATGAGGTCAACAACCTTGTTGCTGTAACCCCACTCATTGTCGTACCAGGAAACAACCTTAACAAACGTATCCGTCAGCGCGATACCAGCCTTTGCGTCAAAGATAGACGTTCTTGCATCGCCGAGGAAGTCGGAGGAAACAACTGCATCCTCTGTGTAACCGAGAATACCCTTCAGCTCGCCTTCCGAAGCCTTCTTCATCGCGTCGCAGATTTCGTCGTACTTCGCCGGCTTAGCGAGGTTAACCGTCAGGTCAACAACAGAAACGTCCAGCGTCGGAACACGCATCGACATACCTGTGAGCTTGCCGTTCAGTTCCGGAATAACCTTGCCAACTGCCTTTGCAGCACCCGTCGAGGACGGAATGATGTTGCCAGCAGCAGCACGGCCGCCTCTCCAGTCCTTCTTGGACGGGCCGTCAACCGTCTTCTGCGTAGCCGTTGTCGAGTGAACCGTCGTCATAAGGCCGTCCGTGATGCCGAAGTTATCATGCAGAACCTTCGCGATCGGAGCCAGGCAGTTCGTCGTGCAGGAAGCGTTGGATACGAAGTTCATATCCGTTGTGTACTTGTCCTGGTTTACGCCCATAACAAACATCGGCGTGTCATCCTTCGACGGAGCGGACATAACAACCTTCTTTGCACCAGCGTCGATGTGGCCCTGTGCCTTTTCCTTTGTGAGGAATACGCCCGTGGACTCTACAACGTACTCTGCGCCGCAGTCCTTCCAGCCAATCTCCGACGGATTCATTGCAGCATATACTGCAATCTTCTTGCCGTCAACGATGAGGTTTGTGCCATCGTTGGAGATGTCATGCTTAAACTGGCCATGAACCGTGTCATACTTCGCCATGTAAACCATGTAGTCGAGGTCGATAAACGGGTCATTGATGCCTACAATGTCAACTTTGCCGGTCTCGATTGCCGCACGGAACACAAGTCTGCCGATACGGCCAAAACCATTGATACCAACTTTAATTGCCATGATAAAAACCCTCCTAAAATTTATAATTTCCTTTTGTGGTCACGCTTAGTATTTTACAATATTTTTCCCAAATTTACAAGTGTTTTTTTGTTAAAAATTTGATTATCTCAAATTAATTTTCCGCCGCAAGGAAAACACGCGCGATTTTTGGTTGATTTGCAGGTCTTACCGTGCCGTTCATGTCCTCTACTTTGGCACTTTGCACGATTTTGTCCACAACCTCAATCCCGTCCACTACTTTGCCAAATGCGGCGTATTGCCCGTCGAGATGCGGCGCGTCCGCGTGCATGATAAAGAATTGGCTCGACGCAGAGTCCGGGTTCATGCTGCGCGCCATCGACAGCACGCCGCGCGTGTGCTTCAAATCGTTTTTCACGCCATTTGCCGCAAATTCACCCTTAATTTTTTCGTCTGAGCCGCCCATCCCGTTGCCGAGCGGGTCGCCGCCCTGAATCATGAACCCGTCGATAATGCGGTGGAACGTCAGCCCGTCGTAAAACCCTTCCTCCACAAGCTTTTTAAAATTCGCCACCGTAACCGGCGCAATGTCGGGATACAGCTCTGCTTTCATGTTTCCCTGTTCTGTTTCAAATATTACAGTTATTTTTTCCATTCTGAGTGCCATCCTTTCCTGCTGTTTCATCCTTCGTGGTCAAACCACAGCTCATAAGTGCCGCCTGCGCCGGAGAACGCCAAAACGCCCCCCTCTGCAGAAGCGCGTACCGTTTGTGTTCCTGCCGGACATGCCGCCCGCCACACGCCTGGTTTCACGCCTGCAACGACGATTTTGTATTGTCCGATGCCGGGTAGCTCGAAACGAATATATTCTCCAAAGCCGGCGCGCTCCTTTGCAAAAAGTACAACGCGGTCTGCAACGAGCGCTCCCACCGCCGTATCCGTCTCAAGCAATTCCACGGCAAGCGGCGCGCAGTCCGGCTTCGCGTCGCCGACCTGGAGCACGTTCAAAAACAAATCTTCCTTCCGCGCCGTTTTTGGCGACAATTCCGCGCGCCATCCGCCGCCCTCGTTGAACCGGCCCGGCATAACGGCCGCATAATAGTCCGTGCCGTTCACCACGGCGCCTTCGACCTTGCCAATCACGGTATCGCCCTTGTGCGGCAGCAATACATCGGCTGTCAGCTTGCCGTTTGCACCGTGCTCGGTGTTTTTAAAAACAATCCTGTTCTCTCCCAGCTCCGGCTCGTACAGGCCATGCAACAGCCATGTCTTTTTGAAGCCTGCATCCGACGATGCAATCCGGTCAAACACGACAAGCGCCGCCGGGTGCGCCGTATCCTTCAGGTTCCAGAACAGAAAGCTACGCTGATAGGACGTCACCTTGTCCGAATAAGCCCGTGTCAGGTCGCCGGACAGGTAGGTATACTCCGGGCATTGCTTATCCGAACCAAACTCAAGCCCTAAAATGTCGCACGTTTTCAGCGCCGGGTTGCCGAGCATATCCTGCAGCAGATTCGGTTCCTCCGCGTCGCCGATCAGCATTTGCCCGCCGTCGTTGTCCGCCTGTTTCGTGCTGTAGCGGAACTGCTCGTCCGGGTCAAACACCAGCATACAGTTGTGCGCAACGGTACGCTTGTTGTAATTGATATCGTGCAGACTCCCGTATCCCGTACTGCCGTTGTTCCCATCGGAAAACACTTTGTCCATACTCGCCTGATAATATCCCGAATCCGTCGCCAACATACCCTTGTAGTAAATCTGGAACGCGCCTGCGTCAAGGTGCTGGTGGTTCGTAAACCACCATTCGTTGATTTTCATTTCCGCCACGACCGTGGGCGCATCAGGCCCCTCCTCCCATCCGGTGCGCGCAATGACCGCGCCCTTCGGCGAGGGGAAATATTTCGTAAGCGGCAACGTCTCCACGCTCTTTCCCGGCAAATCCGGATCGTTTAAAAGGAGTATCTCCGCGCTTGAAATGGTCTGGTTCGCCTTCGGCTTATGCGGCTCCATGCCCGGAAGCTGGCGCATTGCCTCCCACTTCAGATACGGGTCGCGGTAATAGTTGGCGATATGTAGCATGGGGCGGCAGTATTCGGTATAAAACTGCCCCTTTACCATGTTACGGTCATTGTTGTCGTCGCCGTCGCGCAGGATAGCGCCGTCCGGGCGGCGTGCATACAGGCCCCAGTACATGACATACTGCTGGTCGCCGCCAAACACGTTCGACGCGCCGATTTTGTCCATAATCCAGGTCGAGAGCGCCTCCCACTGTACGCGGTAGTACGTGTAGTGGCTCCCCTGGCTGAAGTGGTGCGCCCGGTACATCAATCTGCGCGGCCCGATAAACTCGGCAAAAAACCGCCCCGCTACAAGCGTATAGATGTCCGGATACTCGTCATACATGGCAATCCCGGCGCACATCAAATCGCGGAGCACCTGCCCCTCCGGGCCGTGCCCAACGACAGCGCGCTGCTTTACCGGCGGCCAGCCGACCTCCATCATGCCCGCAAGCTCAATCGTTTTTTGGTAAAACGCTTCCCGGTCCGCTGCCGTAAGCAGACTATGGCACCAGTCGTACACCTCGGCAATCGTGAACACGGTTTGCCCGATGGTGTTATAGCTGTACCCATCGACCGAGAAGTAAATACTTTCTACGACTTCCCGCATGAGTTCTACAGCGCGCAGGCCATACGCCTCCCCGCCGCCGAGCGCATACTCGAGCGCAAAGCTCTCAATGATGCTCATGATTTCCGAGTCAAAGTTCGTCCCCGCGTACGCATCGCCAAACACCGCGCCGCCCTCATAGGAGATATTCTCTTTATGGACGCGCCATGCCGCCGCGTTCTGCGGCTTTTCGGCGTTTTGCAGGATTCTGGGAATGTCCGCCCGCGTAAAATACACGCGCGGATGGCCCGCAGGCGGAACAACAGGCGGCGCAGGGTAGAGCATATCGTAATCCTTTGTCATGTTATCCCCTCCAGATATCGGTTCCGTTGGGTATTTGCTTTATACTCTTATTCAAACGTGATAGAGATGATTTTCGGCTGGTTCTCCGGCAGAACGGTTCCATTGTTGTCCTCTACCGGCGTTTCCGATGCAATTTTGTCAACGACATCCATGCCCTCGGTCACCTTGCCGAACGCCGCATACATCCCGTCAAGATGGGACGCGTCCTCCTGCACGATAAAGAACTGACTCGACGCAGAATCCATGTCGTTGCTGCGCGCCATGGACAGCACGCCGCGCTCATGCTTCAGATTGTTTTCTATGCCGTTTGCCAAAAATTCGCCCTTAATCTTGTCCGGCGAGCCGCCTGACCCATTCCCCTTCGGGTCGCCGCCCTGAATCATAAAGCCTTCCATAACTCGGTGGAACGTCAGCCCGTCGTAAAAGCCCTCATCTACGAGCTTTTGGAAGTTTGCAACCGTAATCGGCGCGATATCCGGGTACAGCTCCGCCTTGATTGTGCCCGCATCCGTTTCAATCACGACGTTTACCTTGTCCGGGTCGGGCGTGGCTTCCGGGGTTGCACTCGGAGAGGCGCTCGGACTTGCAGACGGGCTCGCCGTCGGCGTTGTTGTTCCATTGCCGCCACACGCACAAAGCGCGAGCAGCAGAATGCCCGCCATTACTGCACTTAAAATCCTCTTTTTCATGTTTACATCCTCCTATGTGGTATAAAATGTTTGGTTACGCGTCCGCTTCCGGTTCGGTTTCCCGTTCCGGCTCGAGCGCGGCAATTGCAGTTTCAATTTCCTGCTCCGTGACCGTCGTCATAAACGAACGCGTACACGACGACGCCATCTTATAGTACTCAAGCGCCTTGTCTTTGTTACCGAGTGCCTGCTCCGCCTGGCCCGCGTGGTAAAAGATTTCCACGCCCTTGTTGCCCGCGTCAATGCTCTTATCGGACAGCTCCTTTGCCCGCTGAAACTCCCCGCTTTTCAGGTACAGAATCACCATATTGTCAATGATGATTTTGTCGTCGGCGTTGTACTCGTACGCCTCCTCATTGAACGCCTGCGCGTCCGGTGTGTTCGACAGGATTTTGTAGTAGCCCAGCGCACCATACACGCTGGAGTTTTTGTACCCTTCAAACACCATCTCCATCAGGCGCGTCGCCTCGGCAAAGTCACCCTGCTTGTAGCGCACAAGGGAGAGAATCTGCCGTGCCTGCAACTTTTCGGTTGTCTTGAGCTTTTGATTAAGCAGCACATAGTTGAGCACCTTTGCTGCTTCCTCCGCCTGTCCGCACCGGAGCAAAATATACGCGTACGCACACGAATTTGCCGTGCGGGAACGGCTCGACTCATGCGCTTTTTTCAAAAGCGAAAGCGCCTTTGTGTTGTTGCCCTTCGCGTACTCGGTCTGCCCGCGCATGGACTGTATGTTTGGCCACTGCCAGTACAGCACCAGAAGCAGAATCACAGCCGTCGCGCCCAGCGCAAACAGGTAGTTGCCCATGGTTACCAGAAATCCGATGACTACCACCGCTATCACAAACAGGATGAGCGGCACCGAAATCCGTTTCTTTTTCTGCATGTAAACCCCACCTTATTGTATATATTGCCTTCTTCCTTCCCCCGAAAAACCGCCTTTAAAACGCCGCATTGCCCGCCGTGCGCGGATACGGAATTACATCGCGGATGTTTGCCATGCCCGTAAGGTACATGAGCGCACGCTCAAACCCAAGCCCGAACCCGGCGTGGCGCGCGCTTCCAAACCGCCGCAGGTCAAGGTACCAGCTATAGTCCTCCGCAGACAGGCCCATCTCCTCCATACGCGCAAGCAAGCGGCTAAGCCGCTCTTCGCGCTGGCTCCCGCCAATAATCTCCCCTACGCCCGGCACGAGCAAATCCATTGCCGCGACCGTGGCGCCGTCGTCGTTTTGGCGCATATAAAACGGTTTGATATCCTTTGGATAATCCGTCACAAACACAGGCCGCCCAAACACCTGCTCCGTAAGATAGCGTTCATGTTCAGTCTGCAAATCGCTCCCCCACGCGACCGGGTACGTAAACGTGCCATTGTTCTTTTTGAGCAGCTCGATGGCCTCCGTGTACGTCACGCAGGCAAAGTCGCTATCCACGACATGCTGGAGCCGCTTTAGCAATCCTTTATCAATATATTGATTAAAAAATGTCATCTCCTCCGGCGCGTTGTCCATGCAGTACTGGATAATATATTTAAGCATATCCTCCGCCAAACGCATATCGTCATTCAAGTCTGCAAACGCAATCTCCGGCTCAATCATCCAGAACTCCGCCGCATGCCGCGTCGTGTTTGAGTTTTCCGCCCGGAACGTCGGCCCGAACGTGTAAATTTTACCAAAAGCCATGGCGTACGTTTCGCCCTCAAGCTGGCCGCTCACCGTCAGGTTGACCCGTTTGCCGAAAAAGTCCTTTGTATAGTCGACCGCTCCCTCCGGCGTAAGCGGCGGCGCGGATGGGTCGAGCGTGGTGACCTGAAACATCTCTCCCGCGCCCTCACAGTCGCTCCCGGTTATGACCGGCGTATGCACATACACAAAGCCGCGCTCGTGAAAAAATGTATGCACCGCATAAGCAAGCAGCGAGCGTACGCGAAACACTGCGGAAAAGGTATTCGTCCGCGGACGCAGATGCGCCACGCGGCGCAGATACTCCATGCTGTGCCGCTTCGGCGCTATAGGATAATCGCCTGTGGACGCACCCTCTACTGCAATCTTGACCGCTGTCAGTTCATACGGCTGGCGCGCGTTCGGCGTAAGCGTCAAAATCCCTTCCACGCACAATGCAGCGCCGACATTCTGGCGCGCGATTTCTGAAAAGTTGGTCAGCTTTTCGTCGAATACGACCTGAATCGGTTTAAAATACGTCCCGTCGTTGAGTTCAATAAACCCAAAATGTTTCGACACACGCACGTTCCGCACCCAGCCGCAGACGAGCACCGGCTCGCCGGACAGGGCGTCATATTCCTGTGCAATCTTTGCAATGTCTGTTTTTTTCACACCTTCACCACCCGTGGAAATAACATCAGAGATTCTAAATAATAATTAAACCATATTTTTTAAAATTTGTCCATATGGCAACCCAAATTTTCCAGCAAACTGCCACTGTGTAAAATTTATGTAAACTATGCAGTTTGACGCGCTTTCTGTCGCTTCTTCAAACATGCGTTTTTTTATGTGACAATGTGGATAACTCTGTGCAAAACCGGAAAATCAAGCTTTTTTATGTGGAAAACCATGCGGATTGCTATGGATAAACCATCATTTGTTTACATAATTATTTTAAATCCGGAACCATCCCATATTAGTATGATTCCGTTTAAAATAAATTATTTCCCCAATTTTTGTTTGTTTTTTTCTTTTTTTGTAGGTTATATCAGTATGCAACCTGGCACAACACCGTCTGCAAAAGTGCTTCTTTCTCCATGCAGCTATCTAAAACCACCTCGCCGGGCAGCGGGGCAATCTCCATTTTGGCATAATGGGACACAATTTCCTCAAGGGAGCGGAAATACTGGTTGGAAAGCGGATGCTTCAGCCGTTCCCGCCACCGCTCGAGCCACACGGCTTCATCTGTACAGACACACAGAAAGGAATGGAAGCGATGTCCCTCTAAATCCAATTTGTCCAAAAAACGCTGATAATCCTGCGTATGCGGAAGCGCAATATCGACAATCACATCCGCGCCGGAACGTAGATTTTGCAGAATCATATTTGCCAGAATAGTATATGAAAGCTCATTTTTAACTGAATTGTCCGTGATATACTGCGACATTGGGTCAAAAATATCATCCTTTCGCAGTACGCATCGGTTGAGTCTTTTCCCCAACGCCTTTGTCAGCGTCGTTTTACCCGTCGCCGATTTGCCGCGAAATAACAGTAAGCTTGCCATCTCTGCCTCCAATCAGCAAAACCGCGGCAAAAGTGCCGCGGTTTCCCCTTTTTATGTTCAATTACCTATTCCTGCGACCCATCCTCGCCGACATGCGGCTCAGGCGCAGCACCTGCCTGTACGCTGTGTGCCTTCTTTTTCCGCACTGCGCCAATCACAATCAAAATAACGGCAAGGACTGCCAATCCGCCGACAATGCACAGCGCCGCCGTCACCGGCATACCGAACAGCAGCACGTCGCCTTCACAGGCCAGATTGATGGTATCGACGCTCATCAAATCCCAAGTCGCCGTTTTTCCATCCTCGCTGATTTCGGTTGCATTCGACTCCGTAATCGCGTATGGAACTGTTACTGTCAGCTTGACGTCAAACTGGGATAAATCCACCGTCATGCCGTCCATGTTCTCTTTCATGGACTCTGCCGTATTCACCGCGCCGGAAAGTGTCATCATTTGCTTTAGGCCGTTTTTTTCTTTTGTAAAAGACAGTCCGTCCATATAAGCGTCCGACTGCGTTGCCTGCTGCAAATCTGCAATATGCTGCGTCATAGTCAGCCCCTTATAGCCGTCCTCGTCGTATTCCTCGGCTGTGTAGCCGCTTTCTTCCGCCTTACTCTTTACCTCTGCCATCGGGTCTTGCCCATCCTGCGCCAACATGGCATACAAGTCCTCCGTTACACCCATGCTGACACTTACATCAGCAGAGCCGTCGGCCTGAATATTCAGCCCCACTGTCATGCGGACGCACCCGCTCAGGCAACAAAGCAGAACCGCAGCAGCCATCAAAACGACACCAATCTTTTTTGCTGTTTTACGCATGTTGGCACGCTCCCTTTGTTTTTTCATCCACTTCTTTCATAAATTTTGCATAATTCTCCAAAACGGTCTCATGCGGGAGATTCACTTCCTGGAGCGATTGACGCCATTTTTCCTCCCATTCGAGCGAATAATATCCGTCAAATCCGGCCCTTTTGAGCACCGTCACGATCTCCTCAACCGGCATCTCTCCTTCACCGATTGGCCCATATACATAGCTGATTGCCTCCGGGTTGGGGTCCTTCGTTCCATCTTTGATGTGGATATGCGCAATCCGGCTGCCGAGAAAGTCCATCGTTTCCTGCGGCGTTTCGTTTTCCTCAAGCGGATGCATGATATCCCAGATAATTTTGCAGTTGTCCCGGCCAACCGCCGCCAGCAGGCGGGCGAGCTCCTTGCCGGTCGCAAACTCATTATGTGTTTCAATGTACACGCTTACACCATACGGCGCAGCCGCGTCGCAGAGCCGCTGTAAAAGCGCCGCGCTCCCCTCAAAGCTCATGGGGTTATTCGGCTCATAGCGATATGTCTTAAAAGTTCCCATAAATACGCGGATACCCGCCGCGCCCAGTGCCTTTGCCATCGGCAGGTGCGCCACAAATTCTTCATAGAGCGCGTCGTCATTGTCCCGGATGCACACGCTCGACCCGAGGTCCGTGACAACTATGCCGTTGTCATCCAAAAGCTTTTTATACGCTGCAAGCTCCTCCTCCGTATGCTCGAGCGTACCGATTCCGGATCCCATCCGAATTTCAATCCCGTTAAATCCATATTTTTTACAGATTTTCACATATTCCTCAAAATTCCACTCGTCAAACGAAAGCGTTGAAAAAGCCAATTTCATATCGGCAACTCCCCTTTATTTAAAAAAAAATAATTTTAACTGCTGCGTTACCTTTTTCATTATATTTTATTATAGCACATTTCAGAAGCTTGTCCAGAGTGAAATCCGCATAATTTTACAATTTTAAACTTTTTATTAATAAAACGGGAAGCACTTTACAGGCTGCCGCCTTCTATGCTACAATGATGTGGTAAGATTGGAGGGCTTGTAAGATGAAACAGGTGCTGATCGTTGTCGATTACCAGCGCGATTTTGTCGACGGTGTTCTAGGGTTTGAGAAGGCAAAAACGCTGGAGGATGGAATTGCCGCGCGGGCTGAATCTGTACTTGCCGCGGGCGGCAGTGTATTTTTTACGCTGGACACGCACGACGAAACTTATTTAAACACGCGCGAAGGGAAATATCTTCCTGTCAAACACTGCATAAAAAACAGCGACGGGCACAAACTATACGGCAGCCTTTCCAATGTTGCACAGCAAAACGGTGTGATACAGGTCGAAAAGAGTAGTTTTGGCTCTGCGGCGCTCTCTAAGCGGATTCGGGCAGTGGTTGGCGCGCCCGATGTTATCCAGCTTTGTGGCGTAGTGACCAATATATGCGTCATCAGCAATGCGGTCCTTTTGCAGACGGCGTTTGAGAATGCTCAAATTCAAATCATTGAGCCACTGTGCGCAAGCTTTGATGAGCCGCTGCACCGCGCGGCAATTGAAGTTATGCGCGGGCTGCAAATGCAGATTGTGGAATAAGCCGGTGCGGCTGAGCGGCATAGAGGCCGCAAAATAAAATTAATTCAATAATTTTTAAAAATAGTGTTGACACGGCTTTAAAATTGTGCTATATTATAACAGTCGCATTTAAAGATGAATTGCAGAAAGGGCAGAAAAAAGATGTTTTTTCGTTTTTGATGCGAAAGGGATGCGAACAGTGGGATTATGCTGGTGTAGCTCAATTGGCAGAGCAGCTGATTTGTAATCAGCAGGTTGCGGGTTCAAGTCCCATCACCAGCTCCATATGGAGGGGTTCCCGAGTGGCCAAAGGGGGCAGACTGTAAATCTGTTGCTTTCAGCTTCGATGGTTCGAATCCATCTCCCTCCACCAAAGCCGTAGCAGGACATGCTGCGGCTTTTTTATATTTTGATACATAGGAAAAATGTTTTGCGGAAACACCATTAAATAATAGGAGATGCTTCCAGAATGAAAAAGAAAGAAATTATCATAAACCGAATCGACTCCGATTCGCAGTCGCTTCCGCGGCGGCGCGGCGCTTCAGCTGGGAAGCCGGCCAAAAAAAGGCGGAATTCGGCTAAACCGCCGAAAGCGCCCATGAGTCCGAAAAAGAAGAAAATCATGGTGGCCTGTATCATTGTCAGCATCCTGCTTGTCATTGGAATCAGTGCGTGGGGCGTTTCCAGTTTATTAAATTCTAACCTCTCCGGCGTGGAGGAGCCGAACGTCGAAGTGGATGAACTGATTGAGGACAAGGTAAGCGTCCTGCTCGTCGGCTCGGACGGCGGCGGCTACAACACCGACACGCTTATGCTCGTCATGATGGACTGCAAAACGCATTCGCTCAATATATTGTCCATCCCGCGCGACACACGCGTGCCGAACCCATATGGCGGCAGCGGTTATGCCAAGATTAACTCCGTTTATGCGGCAAACGGCATGGACGGCCTGATTCGCCAAGTGGGCGAGGTTACAGGGCTTCCGGTCAACTTTTACGTAAAGGTAGACTTTGCAGGCTTCCGCGAGGCCATTGACGTACTCGGGGGCGTAGACTTTGACGTGCCAATGCGTCTAAAATATGACGATCCGGCGCAGGATTTGCATATTGATTTACAGCCTGGTATGCAACACTTAAACGGCGCGCAGGCGGAAATGCTTGTCCGCTCGAGAAACCAGTACCCCATGGCGGATATTACCCGTACCGAGGTACAGCGCGACTTTTTAAAGGCAGTTATTACACAGCACGCTACACCGGCTAACCTGCTCAAAATTAATGATTTGTATTCCATTCTGACGCAGTATGTAACGACAAATATTACGCTCGGCGATGCGCTCAAATACGCGCCTCAGCTTACCAAGGTAAGCAGCGAGTCGATTCAGTCGTTTATCCTGCCGGGTACGACGGACAATTATGGCAACTGGCTTTATGATGCAGAGGAAATGGAGCGTTTGGCAAACGACGTATTCTGGTATAATGTAACCGTACGGCCCACGCCGCGCCCGTCTAAAAAGCCGAGCTCCAACACCAACACAAATACGAACAAAGGCACATCTACACCGGTAAGTACGCCGGCAAAAACGCCGACACCTACACCGGAGGAGCCGGATGATGGAGACGACGATACGCCAACAAAGGCACCTTCGTCGACGCCGAGCAAAAAGCCGACATCCACACCAACAAAAGAGCCAACCGCAACTCCTACTCCAAGCAAGACGCCAACTGCAACGCCGACGCCGAGTAAGGATCCGACTCCTCCGCCGACAAAGGCGCCTACGGCGACACCAACTCCGGAGCAGCCCGGCGAATACCCGGACGGGATTTGATTTTCATTTAGAAAAAGAAAGGCAGCCTGCTGAAAGGACTGCCTTTTCATTTTCTTTTGCCGTGATAAGGAGGAATGTTATTTGGATGGTGTTTTGCTGATTCATGGGTTTACAGGCAACCGAGGCGAGGTAGCGCCGCTCGCACAGTATTTGTCCGAGCGTGGCTTCCGCACAGCGATGCCCTGCCTGACCGGACACGAGAGCTCCAGAAAGCAGCTTGCCGCGGCAACCTACCGCGATTGGATTGCCGACGTTACTGCCAGTTACGGTGCGCTTGCCAGCGAATGTGACAGCGTGGCAGTCGTAGGCTTTTCCATGGGCGGCCTTTTAGCTGTGCAGCTCTATCAGACGCATCCGTTTTGCCGGCTGGTTACGGTCAATACGCCTGTCTATTATTGGAACTTTCTCCAAATGGCAAAAAACCTCAGAACGGACTTCCGTACACATTGGAAGAAGTATTTCTGTCCGGATATGCCGATTCCGCTTCGGACGCTGTGCACGTTCCAGCGTTTACTCTCTGTAACAAAGCCGCTTTTTCGCAAAGTCGACTGTCCCGCGCTTGTTATCCAGGTACAGGACGACGATACAGTTCATCCATACAGCGGCAAGCATCTATTAAATATCCTGCCAAACCCGAACAAACGGCTGTACCGCCCGGAAAGTGGCGGGCATATCCTTCTGCAAAGCGCTTCCTTTCCCGTTGTTGCACGGCAGATCTGCGCCTTTTTACAGGGGCAGACCTGATGAACAACAGAAAGGAGAAACGAAGATGGCATTCTGGTTTTATATGGTTGCTGTGACTTTACTGATACCTGTTATAATGTTTGGATTTGGGTTATTTTTTTCCAAGCGTGCTCCGAAAACAATCAATCCTCTATTCGGCTACCGGACAAGACGCTCGATGCAAAACAAAGACACGTGGGAATTTGCCCACAAATACTGCGGCAGGCTTTGGCGCAGAATCGGCGGAATTACGATTCCCGTTTCTATTGTCCTGCTGCTGCCCGTGCTCGGTAGGGATGTGGATACTATCGGAACTGTAGGCGGCATCATAACCGCCGTACAGCTTATCCTGCTGATTGGCTCCATCTTTCCCACCGAAAGAGCGTTGAAACGTACCTTTGATGAGGAAGGAAACAGACGAATCGAGAGGTGAAACCAATGAGAAAAGGCGAAACGATTCCAACGAACTGCCTGTTTTTCGCGTGCGGCAACCCAGAGCTTGAGGCTGAAATCAAGATTTGCAAGGACAAATGTTACGCCTACAATCAGCTTAATCCCAACGACCGGACCGCGCAGCGCACGTTGCTTGTGTCGCTGTTGGGCAATATGGGCAACGATGTGACCATTATGCCGCCGTTCTGGTGTGATTATGGATACAATATCTCGATTGGCAGCCACTTTTATTCCAATCATAACCTGATTATCACTGACGGGGCGAAGGTTACGTTTGGCGATCACGTTTTTATTGCGCCGAACTGTTGTATTACTACTGCTGAACACGCAATTGACCCCATGCAGCGCATGTCGGGCATGGAGGTTGCAAAGCCTGTCACAATCGGCAATAATGTCTGGCTCGGCGCAGGGGTAACGGTGCTCGCCGGCGTAAGCATTGGAGATAACTCCATAATCGGAGCCGGAAGCGTCGTAACAAAGTCCATTCCGGCCAATGTAATCGCGGTTGGCGTTCCCTGCAAAGTCCTGCGTCCAATCACAGAAGAAGATAAATACCGTTACCCCATATACAACATGGAGTAAATAAATTTTAAAAAAGGCGCTGTAACCTGTTCGGTTACAGCGCCTTTTACTTTTTGCTTCGTTTACAATTCAATCTGTTTTGTAATTGGTTTTAGCGTACCGTTCTCCCAAATCATCAGGACCGCCTTCTCTCCGGATGCTTGTGCAACAGGAAGTTCTACTTCTACAGTCTGCTCCGTATCCGCCTTCAGCGAAGCGTCATACGTTTTCACCTGCTTGAGTTGCTCATAGCCTTCCTCATCCGTTGTCAGCACCGCCGCATAAACCGTAACGTCCATATCCGCCGTACTGTTAAACGTGATAGCCCCATTGTCATGCGTTACGCTTACGCCGTCCATAATGCTGATGTCAGCCGACTCTTCGCCGCCCTGTCCCGGCGCTACCGTAACTGCGCCGGTATCCGGCACGGTTTCAACAAGGACATACCGGCTGCCGTCTACATCAACTGTCTTAATTGGTAACTTTTTGCCGTCCTGAACCGCCTCAATGTTCTCCCAACTGCTGTCAACCTTAATCTTGACCGTCAGCGGGAACGTAAAGAGAGTGTCGTCCATCTCGTCCGTCAGCGTATACGTAATCGAATCCGTGTTATTCGTAATCTCAAGCTTTGACGTGTCGCGCTCCTGGCCGTACTTCGCCACATTTGTAAATGTATCAAGCCAGATATCGCCGTTTTCTACCGCAGGCCCAATCCAGTTTTCGAACATGTAGCTAAATACCGCGCGGAGGCTGAAATCAACCTTATTTCCCTCTTCATCCAAAATATTACCGTCTTCATCTGTTGGCGCGTTTGGATGTTCTTTGAGGTAGAGATTTTTCAAATCGGAGTTGGGACTCTTATTCGTACTCAACCCGTGCGAATACATCACGAACCAGCCGCCATAGTAGCTTACGCCATACTGCCTATACTCTCCGCTCGGGTCGTACAACGTCTTGACTGCCGCCTCCAACGACCACTTCGATGAAGTATTCCGATCTTCTGTGGCAAGGAGCGGGAGCGTGTTCTTCATGCTGACGCCGCTGACACGATTGTAATTAACATTGTCCGCTTTATTCAGCTTGCCCTGCGTGCCTCTTGCCGCAATATAGAATTTCCGTGCATAGTTTTCGTCACCGCCGCCATACGAGTAAGCCAATGTGTGCGCCTTGTCGCCGCCCTCTAACTTATCAAGCTCTTCAAGCGGCTTGCTGAATTCATAGATACTTTGTGCACTTGACAATGCACTGATCTGGTCGGAATCAAGATGCCCATACGTATGCGACTGTACGTCCATCCCATTATTTACAAGGTCCTGCCACAAATCGAACTCCTCAATATAACCCGGCTTCGTTGGTACAAAGAATGTCGCTGGGAAACCGTACTCCTCCTTCCACTTCTTCCACTGGTCAAAATCGTACTCTAAGCTGTCGTCCACCGTAAGCGAGATTGCGCCTGTTGCATTGCCGCTCCAGAGGGCAATCTGCCCCTCGCCGACATTCTCCGGCCATGCGAGGTATTCGTTAATGTCGATTCGTGTATTCTTACCCGAAACCGGGTCAAGGTTCAGCTTCTGGTCGTCCGCGCGGTTCTGTGCGGGCGTTACGTTGATGGTAAAGGTGTTCGACACCGTTCCGCCAGCATCCTGCGCCGTGGCCGTAATGTGTGCCGTACCCGGCGCAACCGGCGTCACGTTGCCGTTTTCGTCAACGGTTGCCACCTCTGTGTTGTCGGAGTGCCAGGTAAGCGCCTTGTTCGTCGCGTCGGACGGCGTTATCGTAACCTTCGGCTCAATCGGGAGACCAAAGTCCGCCCAAACCGTAATCTCGCCCGGGTCGAGCTTGATTTCGGTGATTGGGATAATCTCCTCCTCGGAAACTGTAATCGTAATTGCATTACTCATAACCGCTGTTCCGTTTGCCTTTGCCGTAACGACATAACTGCCGGCTGCTTCCGGCGTGTAGGTAAAGTTTACACCTTGAACGCCAGTTTGAAGCTGCGAGTTTACATACCACTCAATTGTATTGAGGTCTACATTCAGCGGTGTTGCCGTCGCCTTGAATACAACCGGAGCCGTCTTCCCCTCCGACTGAATCAAATTGTCAGTAAGTGTCTCAATCGACAGCGTTTCAATTGGCACAAGCTCTACACCGCCGCCGATCCCGGTCGTAAAGGTCGTAGAAAGACAACTCGTACCATTCCAATCCTTCACGCCGCTCAGGTCGAGCGTATATTCGGTAAATCCAGCGAGCGCAGCTGCCGGTGTGATGACGAGCTTGTTCAGGTTGGAATAGTCAACCTCTACACTCTGCGCCGCAACGGTGGAGCCGTCCGCCGCACGGAAGGTCACATTCTCCGCCGTCAGCGTACGTACATCCGCCTCATGGTTGAAATTTACGGTAATCGGGCCGCCCGTCGGCACATCCGTTGCCTGCTCCATGCTCGATATAAATGAGTTTGGCGTATAGGAATTGATATCATCGAGCCAGAAACTGCCTTCTGCTCCAGCTTTAAAGTTAACGTAAAATTCGGGTCCGCGTCCGCCTGTCGCATTCGTAACTGCCGATGGCGGTGTCGCATTGACCTCTTGGATCATATATGGCACATCTTTGCCGTCTTTATCGGTAATGCCACCTGTCATGTAAAGTATTACCCTGTTCTGCTTTGCGCCATAGTAGGCCGTATATCTGACCCATACACCAGGTTTTATTTTATATGAATCATCTGGCATTGTACTCTTGGTATTCGTTGCAACCTCCAAGGAACTGCCCTGGATTCGCATTAAATACTGCGTATTTGAGGACTTTGCGTCACCAACACGCAAATTAAAGTTACTTCCATTTTCCAACTTTTCTGCCATAATACGTCCCGATATTACCATCGGCAAGCCATTGTTTCGCGTTGCGCGCGTAGTAATATTTGCATCTTTTTCCGGGTCGGGCGCTTTGACGCGGAACGCTTTATTACCTAATGCCGCGCCAACTGCATCAAAATCTTCGCGAACGGAGAACGAATCGCTTACCGTCCCCCATCCTTTATCCTTATCAAACTTCGAACCTTTTGTGCCAATATTATAGCTCTGTGCGTCATCTACAATTTCATTTACGTCTGGCACAATCTCCGGCTCCGGGCCGGGATTGGGGTCGGTGCCTGTCGCCTCACCGCTCGTAAAGGTTACCGCAAGCGCGCCCGTGCCAACCCAGTCAGTTACCTTGCTCAAGTCGAGTGTATACTCGGTGTTACCCTTGAGCTCCTTTTCGGGTGTAATGGTAATTTTGCTCAAATCGTCGGGGTCAAACTCCACCTTTGACGCACCGACCGTTTCGCCCTCTGCGTCCACAAACGAAACATTCTCTTTTACAAGCGTGCGCACGTCCGCCGTATGGTTAAACGTCACCTCAACCGGACCCGTGGTTGAAACGTCAGCTGTTTCTTCCATTGAAGAAATAAACGAGTTCGGCTCATACATATTGATATCGTCGAGCCACCAGTTCATCTCACGCGGACAGGACTTGCCAATTTCAAGGTAGAAGGGCGCCTGTTCGTTTGCACTGGCTCCAAGGAAAGACGGAGGTGTAAACTCCTGCTCAATAACAACGTAGTCCTTCTTTGTATCGTTGTCCTGATTATCTGTAACCGCACCCGGTGCGTATAAGTAAAGTGTCATTTTCCCGCTTGACCTGTCCGTGGGGTCAATGTTGCACACCGCTGTCACGTCTACCCACGTCCCGGCGTCAAACTGCGCCGTTTCGCCGGACAGCGTACTCTTTGAGCCAAGTCCAACCTTCCGCTCCCCGCCGTCAAACTTTGCAAGATAAAACATGTTCTTTGAACTGTTTCTTACACGCAAATAGAAGTTGTTGCCATTCTCCGCCGCATCTGCCGGGCTGATTGGCGCAAGCTCGCCGTCCGCTACGGGCGGTGCGTTAAACATAAGTCGGAACTGTGCAATCCACGCGTTCCCCCTCGCCCCAATTTTAAACGCGGACGAGGTCGAAATTTTGTTGCCCACATCCTCTTTCGGAATCAATACCATTGCGACCTTGTCCGTCTTTGTCGCATCATGCGGGTCATACTGGATAAACTTGCGGTCATTCGAGAAGAATTGCTGGCTCGTCCAGCCCTTGCCACGGCTCGACGCGCTGACCTGCTTGCCATTTGCGCCGATTGCAAGGTCGTTAAAGTCATCATTGATAATTTTAACATCCGGCACAATTTCCGGTTCCGGTTCTGGCTCGGGTTTCGGTTCTTCAATCTCCGGCAGGTTCGTAAGCGTGCCGCCAACCTTGATCTGCGCCTTCTGCGCGCTGCCGTGCTGGCCTGCAACATTGATTGTCAGCTTTGTCTTATCGCCTTCTGCCGCCGCAGTAATGGTCGAATCTGCACTTTCCGTCGATACGTACGGCGCATTGATAATCAGCTCAATCGTGCCGTCGTTGTCCCACGTCGGGTCACTGACCGATACGTCGAGCAGACCATCCGTGCCTTCTTTAATCATAACTGCTGCCTTTTTGTTGCTCTGGAGCGGCCCCGCGACTGCGTCGCTGTCTGTAAAGAATACCGCGCCCGTCATGTTCAGCGTCTTTTCCTTTACCGCCTGCGCCTTATCGTCGTTTTTGATAACCGCAATGTCCGGATTGTCGTTATATGCCTTAGTCTCTTCCTCTGTCATATTCGGCAACAGCGCGTACGCATACGTATCCTCGCCCAGCGCCGGCTTTGCGCCGTGGTTAAAGCGGATGCCGAGGTAATTGCCTGACTTTTCATCCGTCGTATAATACTTGTCGTTGATGTCCTTCCAATTTCCGGTGCGGATATAACGCGACGCCTGGATATTCGCCCCGCCCGGGAAATAGTAGCCAATGTCTGCGCCCTCCACATTGCCAGTCAAGTGCGCGTACTGCGCCGTATACGGGTTCCAGGGTGCCCATTCCTTCGGTGCGTCGGTCAGGACCTGCTCGCCGTTGACCGTAAATGTGTTCGTGCCCTCGCCGGTCAGTCTCCGGTTCTCGACAATCGTTTCCACGCCCTTATCCAGTTCCGAGCCGGCTGTGCCGAGCGCAACCACCTCGTCGTCAAACATGAAGTACGACTTGCGCGCCTCCAGCCCCGTCAGGGTGTTTTCCGCGCCGCGCGGTGTATATATCATACCCGACACGCCATACATGTCGTCCATATCCGTGCCGCCGGCAAAGTTGTTGCTCTTGGAATTTTCTTTGATACCTGTGTCGGTAAAGCATGTCGTACCCGGCGTACGGAACCAATTGGCCGTCGCCCAGTAGTCCTCACTGTACTGCTTCAAGTCATCGTTGTACAAATACAGTGCGCCCGCAGCCGTGTAGTAGCCGCGTTTGTTCTCGCTGTTGGTAATCTCATAGCTGTGCGTCCGGTCGTAGGAATACATCGCCAGACCAACCGCATAGTCCTCGCCGTGGTATACGGCACGGTCCATAGCCGCAAACTGCTTGTACCCGCGCCACGGCTCCGCCGGCGTCGCATTTTCCATGATGTCCTGCGCCTTTTGCAGCGTATAGATAGACATACCGGACAGGAAGTCGCTCGTCGTGTCCTCGCTTGCCCAAAGCTTAATCATGCTTTCAAATGCCGTCTTATGCTCCTCCGGTGCGTTCTGCGCCAGAACGGTCAGCGTCGTCATAAACTTTTTGCCCGCGGTATGGTCGGTGCGGTAATAGCGCGCCGGTTCACGCGCCGAAACCATGTCCATGAGCGCGCCCTTATACATAAACGGCTCATACGAATCATAAATCCACTGATATACGTTGCTGCCATTCATCAGCTCCCACTGCGTACCGCCAAGCAGATAGATTGCGTCCGCTACCTCCGTAATCAGCGACAGGCCATAGCCGCCGTTGTAGGCAAACCTGGTGTGCTGAATAAACGAACCGTCGTCATAAAAGCCGTCCCCGACGGTTTCCTTTCCTGCATTCTCATAATCCACATACGTCAAAACCGTATCAAGCGTTTCCCGCCCATAGGTCAACTTATCTGCATCATTCGTAATCACGCCAATCAGGCAGTGATTCATGGACAGCCAAACCCGGTTTGCGCCCGAGGACGGGTTCCCCTTTGTCCCCACATAGTTGAACTTCGCCGGGTCCGGGCTGTATTTGAGCATTGCCGCAACGAGCGAGTCGCGCAGCGCAGGATCCATATCGTCGTAGAGCAGAATCAGCACATTGCAGAGCGTGCCCGGAATGCCGATCTCCCAGTCGTACCAGTTGTCGTACGGCTTGATGGTTGTGGAATACTTATTCTCGTTGAGCCACGTCAGGCCGTACTCGATATCGTCCAGCAACTCAGCGTTGCCTTCGAGTGTGGAGCCGTGTGTGCTGTATGCCAGCGCAAGATGGTACAGCCGCGTCGCCGTGTCGGCTATAGTATGCGACGTCGACCAGTCATTTACATCCTCCCAGAGATAGCCCAGCTCCGGCTCTGTCTTGTTCATGCTGTCCCATTCCGTCTGGGCCGTTTCTGTAATGGAATCGACCTGCGCCTTGATTTTCTCGTCGCTCAGGTCATAGCTGTCGCCGCCGGTCAGGTACTCGTCCCACCTGCTCCGCAGCGCAGCGAAGTCGTCCACTGGTTCTGCGAGCGCGGCCAGCGTAGAAAATACGCTGAGCAGCATGGTAACGCATACCAGTGCAGCCAATAGCTTTTTACACATGATTCTATCCCCTTTCTCAAACCTTTGGATTCGTGTGAGAATGCACATAAAAATAAGGTTTCCTATAAAATATTTTATAAGAAACCTCTGTATGTGTCAGTATGCGTTCTTGACTTAGAACGTGTTCTTTTTTGACATATGGCAAAAAAAGTGCAACAAAAAACCTACTTTTTTGTTTGGTACTTGACTCGGAATGCCTTGGGCGTAAGATCCTGCTGCGCCTTGAATACGCTGTAGAACGTCCCCTTGTCTGCATAGCCGACCTTGTGACAGATTTCCTCTACCGGCAAATCTGTATCAACCAGCATCCGGCTTGCCTCCTGGATCCGTTTTTCCTGGATATATCTCGTCAGGCTTTTTCCATATGAACGCTTAAATAGCCTGCAAAAATACGATGGGTTGTAAAAAGTTTTCTCCGCCAGCTTTTGGAGCGACAGCTTTTCAAAATAGTGCTCGTCAATGTATTGGATGACCTCCGGCGGCAGGCCGGGAGAGTCGAGCCGTTCTCCCCTGTCCATTTCCCGGAACATTTTGGCGAACAGCACCTTCATATAACTGTTAATAATCGCCCGGTAGCCAATTCTCTTGCTCTCAAACTCACGAATCATCCGCTTGACAATGAACTCCACCTCGGCAGAATCCCCCCGCTGGAAGGAAACAACAGGACTCCCCGCCGCCACATATCCCTGAAACTCGTCGAACAAGCTCAATGACAGAAAATCCATCACATTGTCATGTCCAATCAGCTCAGAACTGATGAAGCGCGGATGAATCATAATATTGACATACAACCTGCCCCTAGTCGATGTAAACCGATGCGTCTGCCCAACGTCAATAAAGAGTAAATCGCCTTTTTTTACTTCATATTCCACCCCGTTGATTTCGTGAACACCTGTACCAGACAATGCATAAACCAACTCGATAAAATCGTGAGTATGCAGAACCGGGTCAAATGGAAGCCGGTCTGTGAAAATATAAATATTTTCGTCTGATTTTGGGAAATCTTTTAAGCTAAACTTCACCATACAATTTTCCCCTGTTCCGTCAAGAATTGTGTATAGTTTAGCACAATTTTATTGTAATTTCAATTGACAATCCGTCTTTTTTCACAAATTTTTATTTTTGTGGGAATAATTGTGAAACCATCTTGCTCTTATCCCAAAAATCCTTCTATAATTTTCGCCTCTGCTTCCTCTTCTGTCAGCCCCAGCGTGCGAAGCTTCAGGATTTGTTCGCCTGCAATCTTACCAATTGCAGCCTCGTGTATCAGCTCCGCGTCGCTGTGATGCGCGCAAAGCTTTGGCGCAGCGTCTACATATGCCTCGCCGTCAATAATGGCATCACATTCGGAATGGCCGCTGCACGGCGCATTGCCGATAATTGTCGAGGTATAAAGCTGGCGGGAATGGCCGCGCGCAACCGCACGCGATACGATATCTGCACCGGAACCCTCGCCGTTGAGTTCCACCTGGAAAGTTGTTTCCGCCTCCTGTTCCCGCTCGGTCAACAGACGCTCGCGAATCAGAAGCTTTGCACCCGCTGCAAGCGCAGCCTTTGTGTCGCGCACTGTATGGTCTACGCCCCCAATCTGCGAGGTATCCATCTCGAGCACCGCGTTTTCTTCCAAATATATCTCCGTTACCGGGTCAATGCTGCGAAGTCCCGCCCCCTTCCCGGTTCCGATATGCTTTTCAATATATTTGACATGCGACCCCTGCGCGAGGAAAAAACGGTGAATCCCGTTATGGCGCGCTGGTTCGCCGTTTTCCGTATGAACGCCGCACCCGGCTACAATTGTCACATCGGCGTCTTTGCCGACATAAAAATCGTTGTATACCAAATCGTCCACATCGCCATGCGTCACGCAGGCGGGAATATAAACCGACTCCCCGCTCGTTCCGGGTAAAATACGGATATCAAGCCCCGGCTGGTCCTTTTTTGTTTCGATGTGAATATTCTTGCTCGACTGCCGCCCGACACTACACCCATCCTCCCGAATGTTAAATGCGCCGGTGAACTGCTCGCTCCAGTCTGATATTTGTTTCAGCAATTGTTTCGTAATCTCATTCATCAAAAACCGCCTCCTGTTTATGACAGGCGCGCGTCGCGCTGTCCGCCTTCAGTACATTGTCCAGCATTTTCTCCGCCGGACCGGACGCGCGAATTCTGCCGCCGTCTAAGAGCAAAATCTCATCCGCAATCCGCAGAATGCGCTCCTGATGGGAAATGATAATCAGCGTCCCCGAAAGCGTTTCCCGCAGATGCTGGAATACTTGTATCAGGTTTGCAAAACTCCAAAGGTCAATTCCCGCCTCCGGCTCGTCAAAGACCGTCAGCTTGGTATGGCGTGCTATTACAGTCGCAATCTCAATCCGTTTGATTTCCCCGCCGGAAAGTGTGTCGTTGACCTCCCGGTTTAAATATTCGTTCGCGCATAGGCCGACGCTGCTCAAAATGTCACAGAGCCGGTCGTCCTTCATGTTGTTGCCAGCCGCAATCTCGATAAGCTGGCGCACCGTCAGCCCTTTAAAACGGACCGGCTGCTGAAAGGCAAAGCTGACGCCCCGGCGTGCGCGCTCTGTTACATCCAAACCTGTAATATCCTCTCCATCAAGCAAAATCCGTCCTGAAGTCGGCTGCTCTATCCCGGCAATCAGCCGGGCAAGCGTTGTCTTGCCGCTCCCATTCGGCCCGGTAATGGCAACCAGCTTCCCGTCTGGAATCGTGTCGCTCAACTCATCCAAAATACTTCTTCCGTCCGGTGCCTTCCAGCAAATATTTTCTAATCTCAGCATAAATATCACCTGTTTCTTCTTTCGTATTTCGATTGGGCAAAAAGTCCTTTCGTCGGGATACTTCCCTGCGCCGCAGCCTTGTTCTTATCTTTGCCGCTATAACTTTTTTGTACCGCCTCAAATTTGTCCTGGCATCCGTCTGGTTAGAACAAGCTAACCTTTGGTTATACCCTACTTTCTGTGCCTTATATTTCCTCCCCTGTTTCTATGGCCCTATTATAACACGCTCGCCGTCGCTTGTCAATTCTATAACAATCTCAAAATTATCTGTGTACAGCGCATACATTTCGTACGAATCGCCATACAAAATCCGAGCAAAAAACAGTGCCCGGTATCCCTCGTCAGGATACCGGACACCGTATTGCTTCTTTAATTTCTATTTTCACAAACCATGTCGCCAAAAAGCAAACAAGCTTATTTTACAACATTCTCACAGAAACGCATCAAAATCGCTGCAACCTCTGCACGGCTTGCGCTCTCCTGCGGCGCAATGGTCGTATCAGTGCGACCATTAATCAGACCGGCGGCATTCGCCCACTTCATCGCTGTCAGCGCATAATCGCTAATTGCAGATACATCCGTGTAACCAGCCAGTTCCGACTGCGCTGTTACATCATAGTTCTTAAAGGATGCATACCGGTACAGAATCGACGCCATCTGCTCTCTTGTAATATTATCGTCCGGCGCAAACTGCGTATCGCTATAGCCCATGACAATCCCGTTCTGGGCCGCCCATGCTACCGCACTTGCATAGTATGCGTCTGCCGATACGTCTGCAAACGAAGCTCCCGTTGCTGCCGGCGAACCCTCGAGGCGGTAGAAAATTGTAACAATCATAGCCCGCGTCGTCGTGTCGTCCGGCCCGAACAGCGTGTCCGTTGTACCGACCATCATTTCATTTTCGTTTACATATTTTACTGCATCGTAGAACCAGTCGCCTTCCGCAACGTCCGTAAACGGATTCTCCCACTCCGGAACATCCGGATCAACCGGCCCCGAGCTTTCCTTCTTGAACGATGCGCTTACCGTAACGTCTGCAGCCGGCATCTTAAAGGTATAGGTTTTGTCGCTCTTCTTCGTAAGAGTTACCTCGCTACCGTTGTCTTTTGTAACAGACACTGCATCAACTACATACCCTTCATTCGCTGTAACGGTAACAGTTACCGTTTTCCCTTCCTCTGCGCGGGTGCGGTCTGCCGACACTTTACCGTTTACAGCGTTTTCCACGGTAACATCATAGTACTTTGTCGTAGTCGTTCCGCCCGTGCCAGTGCCTGACGTTTTCGTATACTTCGGCGTTGCTGTTACAGACTGCCCATTGATTGCGGTCAGAAGGTTATTACTTACTGTTGCATACAAAACGCCTTCAATCTTCCATCCGTCAAAGGAGTATCCCGTTTTTGCCGGACCTTCCGGCAGTTTTGCATTCAAATCAGCCGCCGTGTACGTCTTCGTGTCAATTTCACTGCCGTTTTCCGTTACAAACGTAACCGTGCCGGTCCGCGCATCGTTTTCAATCGTGAACAAACTAAACCCATTTTTCGTCGTAAAGGTAACCGTATTTGCTTCCGCGTCCAAAACAGCAGGATAATAATATACCGCGCCGCTGTCCTTTTCATGCTTTACGTACAGGTTATCCGCACCAAACACTCCCGCCGGAACCGGCACTGTAATCGTAACAGGCGCCGTCACTTTCATCGGCTCATTTGCCATGAGAATTGTGTTGTCCTCATTCATTTCCGCCTCGGTGTCTGCAGTTGTGGCCTTGATATTGTACATTGCCTTAATGTCAAGGGTCATGTTCTTATTCTCGCTGTCGTAGCCCACCACTGAAAGGTCAATATACGGCTCTACTACAACGGTGACGGTTTCCTCTGGCTGCGGCTGAAGCTGTTCAATAGCGCTGCTTACCAGTGCGTCGTCTACTTCCTCTTTGACAATCGCTCCGGCCGAACCAGTCAAACCATCCGAAGTAACAGACTTCAGGCTTTCTGCGTCAAAGTCTGGCGGAAGCTCTACATCCTCGGCTACGTTAACAACCGGGTCGCCCGCATTGATATCCAGCTCCGCATCCTCAATGGGCGTTTTTTCCTCAATGGCAAACATACCCTCTGCATTCGGCACCGCCATATAGTCGTCCGCTGTAAACGCAGACGGGTCTTTTGCAAACGTACCGCCCGTAATAAAGCCGGTTACGACCTTACTTACCTGCGTTTCGTCCATGTTTTCGTAAATAGCGCCAACCTCAGACTGGAAGTTACCGCCCGTAATGCTGACTGCACGGCTGTCCGCTGCTTCATTATTATGATCGTACCCCGTTGCATAGTCAATGGCAACTGCATATCCACCCGGAACCGGACTTCTGTCGCCAACACCGCCGGAGGCCGTTCCATTTGCAATAACCGTTCCGCCTGTAAAGTTCAGCGCACCGTTGCGCATCAAAACGCCAACGCCGCCGTCCGCATAAATCGTGCCGCCGGAAATATTGAGCACGCCAGACTGCGGATGATAAACGCCGCAGGCAATATAGCCATCGCTTACGATATGGCCAATCATGGTGCCGCCCGTAATGTTAATGGTCGTACCGCCAAAATTCTGATTACTTCCTTCACTAACATTTCCGTTCCCTGCCACAGCCGCATTGTCAATCGTTGCAATTACACCGCCGGAAACCGTAAGCTCTGCGCCGTTGCCATATGCTGCCGCGCCAAACTCGCGCGCATATACGTAGCCGCCCTGGATATCAGCCGTGCTGTGTACCGGCGTTTCCCAACCGGTATATTCATCCTGGCCGTTGACCGAAACGCCGAGGTTCCCAGTCGACTCAACCATGCCGCTCTTCATGACAAAGGAACCGCCATTGTCAACAAGGACTGCCGTCCCGCTGTTTACGATTTTACCAGACGTATAAGTAACAGTTTCAAAATCACTGCTTACAACCGGCTCCGCCGTTACAGTGCTGTCCACCAGCACTACGCTGCCGTTGACGATCAGGTAACCTGTCATGACATGGCCGTTGAGGTCAAGCGTTATCTCGCTGTCTGCACCAACTGTTACATTTTCTGTCGTATTCTTTTCCAAAACGACTTTGTCGCCCTTTTGTGCCGCCAGCACCGCATCCGAGAGGCTTGCAAACTTCTGCTCGCCGACAGTCGCTACAGTATTTTCCTCTGTAAGCGGCAAAACCGTAAATGTGCCGTCTTTTTCTTCAACTTCATACCCACTTACAACATATTTCCCGAACTCTTCAGCAGTCAGGCCCGTGTTTGTAAACGAACCGCCGCGAATCGAAAGTGCAACCTTATCCGTCACATCAATTTTTCCGTTAAAGCTGCCGTCCCAGATATTGATTGCACCAGTCGCGTCTGGATAGGAGCCCAAATCCAAATCCGCTTTCAGCACAGCTTTATCCCGCGCTTCAAACGTACCGCCATATACATTGATCGTACCGCCGCTGCTAAAGATGTACAGCCCATACGAATCGCTGTAGAAGTCGCCGCTGTAAATATTGAGCACGCCTGTGAAGTTGCTGGCAGAAGCGCTCGAACTGTTGTGGTCGTAATACCCCGTCTGGTTAAAGACACCACCATACACATTAACCGTACCGCCGGCCGCTCCAACACCACCCGCACCATCTGTAGAGGTGACTGTCGTATTGTTTAACGTAATCTCAGAATTTTCGAATGCTTTTACACTAAGCCCATAAGGCCTGCAGTTCAGAAGCGTCATGTCGTTGAGCGTAATCTTATTCCCCGCGCTGACACCGAGTGTGCAATATGTCGTGCTATCCGCTTTGATTGTACCGCCGTGGAGCACCGCATCAGCGCCGCCCTTCCCATTGACACGAAGCGCAATGTTTCCGTTGTCGCCGGTCAGTGTCTTGCCATTAAAGTCAATCGAAATCGAATCTGTTCCCTTATAGTCGCACGCAGCGCCGTTCGTCGTCGTGTCGGACAGGAGGACAATTTCCTCCCCATCCTTTGCCGCCGCAAGCGCGCCGCCAAGCGTCTCGTACTGATATCCGCCAACCTCTGCGGCAAACGAAACCGCACCGTCGCCATAGGGTTTCCCTTTTGCATAGGTAGCAGAGTACAGGCCATAGGTGTAACCGCCAGCCTGCGCAAAAATCGACCCATCCGCAGCCGTCTGAAGCTCAACATCGCCCCAGTCAACCGATTCGTCGACCGAGCCCGTGTTATTCTCCAAACGGATGCCGTTTGTTGTCGCCTTGCCATTGCCGTCATAACCAACAATCAAACCATTGAACGCAGCCTCTTTGGAGTGACCATCCGCCTCTACGATAACTTCGCTGTCGGTAATCGCGCAGTGATTTGCCGTAAACGTACCATTCCCCTGTGTAAAGCCATGCAGGATACCTGCTTTGGTGTATCCCTTTACAACACTGTTATCAACTTCAACGTCGTTGTATACCACAGTACCGCCCTGATTGTTTGCGCAGACAACCGCCAAAATGCTCGACCCTTCCGAGGTCGGAGCGCTTACTTCCATGTCAACCAGTGCGTTGGAAAATTTCAAATTATTGACTGTCAGCGTACCATAGTTATTGCCAATAAAACCGCAATAATAGTCAGCATTTCCACCGCCGCCTGTCGGGCCCGGCGTTGATTCCAGCAAATAACCAGTAACCTTCATATTGGAGATGGTGTACCCTGCGCCGTCAATAGTCAGGGTGCGCCCCGCCTCTACAACAGCCGGCGTCCAAACCTCTCCGTCCTGAAATGTAATATCGTTCTTGAGCACAATGCTGGTAATCTCCTGATTATCCAGCGCCGCACGCAATTCCTCCTGTGTTGACACCACAACGGATTCTTCCGCCGCAATAGCAGCCGGTGAGAAAAGCGTCAGCAACATGCACAGCACTACCGCAAAAGATAATCCTTTCTTGAAATAACTCTCCATGCCAATCTCCTCCTTCGTTTTTTCATAAAATTGCAGACAGAACTACCTGTCTGCCAAAGCTGGATTGTGCCACAGATTTATATGTAAAAACCATAACTCGCCCTAAGCAGCTATGATCTGACAAAATATAAGGTTGTAAAACCGCCATTGTCTTATAATCGTTTTTATTATAACACGGAAATTACGGCAAAACAAGTTATTTTGACGTAAAATGCATAGGTGACATTTCATTAAAATTAGCGGAACATCTCTCATTGTTTTGTCAAACTTTTAGATTAATATTAAAAAAATCGCCTTTTTACCATATTTATCTCACAAGATAGGCAGTAGAACCTATATTTTTGCAAAAACAGTTGACAAATCATAAAAACGGGTATAATATATGAATAGATGTTCATATGAGAGGATGTGAAGTCAATATGAAAGATTCTGAACTTGAACGGTGCGAGTATTTATTTGTACATGAAGATACGGTTAAACAGGTCTTGTCCGATATGCCGCAGGACGAAACGCTCTACGATTTGGCAGAATTGTTCAAGGTGTTCGGCGACTCCGGACGTATTAAAATTCTATACGCGCTGTTTGAAGCTGAACTGTGCGTCTGCGACATTGCTCAATTGCTCGGCCTGACGCAAACGGCGGTATCGCACCAGCTGCGCATTCTAAAGGCGAACAAACTGGTAAAAGCCAGAAAAGAGGGGAAAAACGTCTTTTATTCCCTTGCAGACGATCATGTTTACAGTATCATCAATCAAGGAATGGAACATGTCAACGAGTAAAACAGGTATGGAGGGATTGTCATGAAAAAAACATTTGATTTGGTAGATTTGGACTGTGCAAACTGCGCGCAGAAGATGGAGGACGCCATCCGCAAAATCGATGGTGTGGAGGACGTATCAGTCAGCTTCCTGACCCAAAAAATGACACTGACCGCAGACGATGTAAAGTTTGACAAAATTATAAAACAAGCTGTTAAAGTGTGCAGGCGGATCGAGCCAGACTGCGAAATTCAGCTTGGATAGGGAAAGAGAAAGGCAGGGGTGATTTTAATGGCAAAGACTTTGACAAAAAAACAGAAAAACATGCTGGGACGAATCGGCGCAAGCGCGCTTCTACTGCTGGCAGCGTTCCTGCTTCCGTTGCAGGGCGTACCCCGCCTGATTGCGTTTTTGCTTCCCTACGCGGTCATCGGGTGGGACGTCTTGTGGAAAGCGGTACGCAACATTGCCCATGGTCAGGTGTTTGACGAAAACTTTCTCATGGCGCTCGCGACTGTTGGAGCTTTTTTCACCGGAGAGTTCCCGGAGGGCGTTGCAGTCATGCTGTTTTATCAGGTCGGCGAGCTGTTCCAAAGCTATGCAGTCGGACGCTCACGCAAATCGATTGCTTCTCTCATGGATATCCGCCCCGACTATGCCAACATCGAGCGGGACGGCCAGCTAAAGCAGGTAGACCCGGGTGAGGTTGCAGTTGGCGACGTCATTGTTGTCAAAGCTGGCGAAAAGGTGCCGCTTGACGGCGTCATTTTAGAGGGTGCTTCCTCGCTCGACACCGCTGCGTTGACCGGCGAATCCCTGCCGCGCGACGTGGAACCCGGCGACGACGTAATAAGCGGATGTATCAACCAGAGCGGACTCCTGCGCGTACGTGTTACGAAAGCCTTTGGCGAGTCAACTGTGGCGCGGATTCTGAATCTTGTAGAAAATTCGAGCAGCAAAAAGGCGAAGGCGGAAAACTTTATCACAAAATTTGCGCGTTATTACACCCCCTGCGTCGTAATTGGCGCGCTGCTGCTGGCCGTTCTGCCGCCACTGTTTTTTGGCGGTGCATGGAACGACTGGATTCACCGGGCGCTGATTTTTCTTGTTATCTCCTGCCCCTGCGCGCTTGTTATCTCCGTGCCGCTCAGCTTTTTCGGCGGCATTGGCGGCGCGTCGAAGTGCGGTATTTTAGTAAAAGGCGGCAACTATATGGAGGTACTCGCCGGCACAGATATTGTTGTATTTGATAAGACTGGCACACTGACAAAGGGTGTGTTCAATGTAACCGCCATCCACCCGGACACCGTGTCAGAGGCGCAGCTTTTGGAGCTGGCCGCGCTGGCGGAAAGTTACTCCGACCATCCCATCTCCCGTTCTTTGAAAGAAGCCTATAACCGGGAAATCGATACCGGACGTGCCCGTGACGTGGAGGAACTGGCAGGTCGCGGCGTACGGGCAGTCATTGACGGCAAGTCGGTCTGTGTGGGAAACGACACATTTATGGACGAACTGGGCGTAAAGTGGCACCCCTGCCACCATATCGGTACAACGGTGCATGTTGAGGTAGATGGACTATACGCCGGGCACATCGTAATTTCGGACGAAATCAAAGCCGACGCCGCCGACGCAATCGGGCTGTTGCGGCAGCAGGGCGTAAGGAAAACCGTTATGCTGACCGGCGACGCAAAAGCAGTCGGCGAATCCGTGGCACAGCAGCTCGGCATTGACGAGGTCTATACCCAGCTATTGCCGGCGGATAAGGTCGCGCGTGTCGAGGAATTGCTCGAGAATAAAGGGCCGAAAGAGAAGCTTGCCTTTGTCGGCGACGGTATCAACGACGCGCCGGTACTCTCCCGAGCTGACATCGGGATTGCGATGGGCGCGATGGGGTCCGACGCGGCCATCGAGGCCGCAGACGTAGTCTTGATGGACGACAAACCGTCCAAAATTGCCACGGCGATTGAAATTGCAAAGAAAACACTACGCATTGTCCGGCAGAACATTGTCTTTGCCCTTGCAGTCAAGGCCCTTGTGCTGGCCTTGGGTGCTTTTGGCCTGGCAAATATGTGGGAGGCTGTATTTGCAGACGTGGGTGTTTCCGTGATTGCGATTCTGAACGCGATGCGCGCCCTGCGGACGAATAAACTGCTCTAATTATGTATGGCAGAAAAACCACGTAGAAAAAATATGTAGAAAGAAAAGAACTCAAAAAAGCCTGCGGCATAGCCGCAGGCTTTTCCCTTTCCTTTTCCTTCCC
>CABUKE010000013.1 GCA_902492065.1 uncultured Eubacteriales bacterium | reverse complement strand
AGCTTTTTGGAACCACGCGCATAGCACGTGGTTTTCTTTTCACAATAAAAAAACAGGCGGTGCAGAAGCCGCCTGTTTTTTTGTTGATTCGCTTTTACCCATTTACCATGACCTTGCCCGTAATCTCGCGTACACTCGCAAACCCGTTTTGCTCCGTATAGGCCGCAAGGCCGCGCTTTACGTCGAGCGGCAGCGTTGGATTTTTGAACAGTCCCGTCCCAACCGCGACCGCGTCCGCGCCTACAAGCATAAACTCCGCCGCATCGTCGCCACTCATAATGCCACCCATACCAATGATAGGAAGCTTTACCGCCTGCTTCACCTGCCATACCATCCGTACCGCAACCGGCATTACCGCCGGGCCGGATAGCCCGCCGACGTTGTTGTAAAGTACAGGCCGTTTTGTGCGGATGTCGATTTTCATCCCCAGCAGGGTATTAATCAGCGACAGTGCGTCCGCTCCGCCGCGCTCCGCCGCCTTTGCCATCGCCACGATGTCGGTCACATTCGGCGACAGCTTCACGATAAGCGGCTTTTTTGCGCACTTTTTCACTTCGGAGGTGATTTTCTCGATTGTATCCGCGTTCGTCCCGAACGCCACGCCGCCTTCTTTTACGTTCGGACAGGAAATATTCATCTCCAGCATATCCACGTCACTGTCGGACAATATCCGAGCCATTTCGCAATAGTCCTCAATCGTATTGCCCGCCATATTGGCAATGATTTTTGCACTGTATTTCTTCAGTTCGCCAAGCTCAAACCGGATAAAATTCTCCACGCCCGGGTTTTGCAGTCCAACGCTGTTTAAGATTCCCGCCGGCGTCTGCGCAATGCGCGGCGCGGGATTGCCCTCGCGTTCCTTAAGCGTTAATCCCTTGACGCTGATGGCGCCAAGCTCGTTTAAATCAAAATACTCACCGTATTCGCGCCCAAAGCCGAACGTCCCTGACGCGACGCAGACTGGGTTGTTCCACTCTACCCCTGCAATGTTTACTTTCATATCAACCATTGAGCGTCACCTCGCTGCTCCAGAATACCGGCCCGTTCTTGCAGACCCGCTTGTGCTTGTGCGTCCCGTTCGAGTTCGTTTCGCACGTGCAGACCAGGCATGCGCCGATTCCGCACCCCATGCGTTGCTCGAGCGAAAGCTGGCACTTCACGCCGCGCGTCTCCGCAATCTTTTTCACCGCGCGCAGCATCGGCATAGGCCCGCAAGAGTAGACAATATCGCCCTCGCCCTTATCAAGCAGCTCCTCTAACAGATTCACCGCAAAGCCGTTGTAGCCATAACTGCCGTCGTCGGTCGCCACGGTCGTCTTCGCCACCGCTGCGAATTCATCCTCCATACAGACGCGGTCCTTACTGCGGAAGCCGAGCAGACACACCGGGTCCGGAAGCTGTTTGCAAAGCATATAAAGCGGAAAAACGCCGATTCCGCCGCCAATTACGATTGGCTTTTTCACCCCGTCCGGCACGGTAAAGGAATTACCGAGCGGGCCGAGAATGTCGAGCGTATCGCCCGCTTTTTTCTCGGCAAGAGCCGCCGTACCGCTCCCCTTCTTTTCAAATAGAAAGCGCACCGTATCGCCCTCTGCGTCGCAAATGCTGATTGGCCGGCGCAGAAGGTTGTTCGCCGCGTCGCCGCAGTCAATGTGCAAAAACTGCCCCGGTTTTGCCTGCGCCGCCATTTCCGGGCTTTCCACCGTCACATCAAATACGTTTTCAATAATTTCTTCTATAGTCCGAATCCTGCAAATATTTCTACTTTTCAAAAGCTCACCCCGCGTGATTCTTATTATTTTTGGATATCTAACACCATCACAAGCTCGCCGTTTCTATCGCGCTCACCGTTAAACCGAAACCCAAACGACTCATACAGCCGGATTGCAACCCGGTTATCTGCATAGACGCTTAGATATATCGTATCACAACCGTATTCTTTTTGCATACGTACAAGCAAATGTGTCAGGACCGGGCGCGCATATCCGCGCCCCTGGTAGTTTACGTCAATCAAAAACCGGTCAAGCCACACGCGCCCCGCTTCGCCCTCGTCCTTCCAGCATCCATACATGGCAAAACCAACCATGTTGCCGTCAACAACTATCGCCACCGGCCTCCATAAGTCGAACTGCTTTGCTTCCTCCCAGCTCTGTGCGACGGTTTCAACCGTATGCTCCTGCCCTGCCGCAACGCGCAGCCGGGCAACACAGTCTATATTCGTTTCATCAACCGGAACAAACCGGATTTCCATATTTTCACCTAATGTCTCTTTGTAGTATAACCAATCTTTTCTCTTTTATCTGCCAATTGCGGCATTAATTGCTTTTGTCATATCCACCGCTTCATCCTTTGCGGCTTTTGCAAAGTGTTTCTCATCGCCCGTCTTTTTGTACGCGCACATAATGGCCCGCGACGAGTTGACAATCGCGCCAAGCCCCTCTTTATCAAAGCTGACCGCAACATCGTCCGCGCCCGCGCCCTGCGCGCCGTAGCCCGGCACGAGGAAGTACGTGTGCGGCATAACCGCGCGCAGCCGCTTCGCCTGCTGCGGATACGTCGCGCCGACGACCGCGCCGACCGCGCTGTAGCCATACTCGCCCACATTGTCCGCGCCCCAGCCGCTTACAAGCTCCGCCACCTTTTCATAGAGCGGCTTTCCGTCGATTACTAAATCTTGCAGCTCGCCCGACGACGGGTTCGACGTTTTTACAAGCGCAAAAATTCCTTTATCATACGTCTTACAGTCTTCCACAAACGGCAGTATGCCGTCGCTGCCCAAATACGGATTCACCGTCAAGCAATCCGCCCCGCTCATTGCCTCGCTTTTTGCGCCAATTTGCGTCTTACCAAGCCACCCGGACGAGTACGCCTGCGCCGTGGAGCCAATATCGTTGCGCTTGCCGTCCAAAATCACGTACATGCCCTTGCTTTTGGCATAGTCCACCGTCCCATACAGCGTTTTCATACCCTCGATTCCGTACATTTCATAGTACGCCGCCTGCACCTTGACCGCCGGCACCACCTCGCACAGCTCATCAATGAGCGCCTTGTTAAAGCGCAGGAGCGCCCGCGCTGCGCCTTCCGCCGTTTCCCCGTATTCGGCAAAGCATTCGGTCTGGATATACGCCGGCACATAGTCCAATTTCGGGTCAAGCCCTGCCACAACCGGCGAGTTCATCTCTATTATCTTTTTTATCATCAAATCCATTGACATTGCGATTCCTCCCTCTTTTTACAGCAATACGCCCTGATTTACAACGATTTCGCCGTTTACAACCGTATATTTGACCGTTCCGTTCAATTTATAGCCATCGTAGGGCGAATTTTTCCCCTTTGACTGGAAGCTGTTTACATCGACTGTATACGTCTCCTTTGGGTCGAACACGACAATATCCGCCGGGCGGCCCACCGACAGGCTCCCCTTGTTTAAGCCGAGGATGTTCGCCGGGTTGACGCACATCTTCTTTAAAAGCTCGTCCAGCGTCAGCACGCCCGTGTCCACAAGATACGTGATACAGAGCGGCAGCGACGTTTCCAGCCCGACAATGCCGTTCGCCGCGAGGGCAAACTCGCAGTTTTTCTCGTCGATATGGTGCGGCGCATGGTCGGTCGCAATGACGTCAATTGTCCCGTCGCGCAGACCCTCAATAATGGCCAGCCGGTCCTCCTCTGTCCGTAGCGGGGGATTCATTTTCGCATTCGTATTAAAGCCCTCAATCGCCGCATCTGTCAGCGTAAAGTAGTGCGGGCACGTTTCACACGTCACCTTTGCGCCGCGCGCCTTTGCACCCCGGATGATTTCCACGCTGCGCTTTGTGCTAATATGGGCGACATGCACCGGCACGCCCTCATTTTCCGCAAGCAGCACATCGCGTGCAACCATGACCTCCTCCGCCGCCGGTGTAATCCCGCGCAGGCCGAGGCTCGTCGCCATTGCCCCCTCATTCGCGCTGCCGCCGTCGGTCAGGCTCAGCTCCTCACAGTGCGAGATGACCGTAATATCAAACGTATTGGCATATTGGAGTGCATGTTTCATCAAAAACGCATTCTCCACCGGGCGGCCGTCGTCGCTTACCGCAACTGCGCCGGCAAACTTGAGCTCGCCAATCTGCGCCAGCTCCTCGCCCTTCTGCCCTTTGGAAATACAGCCGATCGGATAGACGTTTACTTTGCCGACCGACTTTGCTTTCAGCAAAATATATTCCACCAGGGCCGCATTGTCAATCGGCGGGTCTGTGTTCGGCATACACGCAATCGACGTAAAGCCGCCCATCGCCGCCGCGCGCGTCCCGCTCTCAATGTCCTCTTTATATTCGAACCCCGGTTCGCGCAGGTGCGTGTGCATGTCAATCAAGCCCGGTGCAACAACAAGCCCCGCCGCGTCGATAACCTCAATCTCCAATCCTTCCGGGTCAAGTTCCGTCCCAATCTCCTCAATCATTCCATGATTGATGTAAATATCCGTCACTTCGTCCATGTGATTCGCCGGGTCAATGACACGCCCGCCTTTGATTAATATTTTCATGATGTTCCCACCTTTCGTACCTTTCTCTTACAGTTCCGGCACAGAGCCCTTTCTCGCCAGCAGATACAAAACAGCCATCCGCACTGCAACGCCGTTTGTCACCTGTTCGTTAATGGCCGACTGCTCCCCGTCGACAATGCTGCTTGTCAGTTCAAATCCACGGTTCACCGGGCCCGGATGCAGCAAAAGCGCGTCTCGTTTTGCAAAGGCGAGCCGCCGGTCGTCCACACCAAAGAAGCGCGCATACTCCCGTATGCTGGGCACAAGGCCGCTCCTCTGCCGCTCAAGCTGCATCCGCAGCCCCATTACAACGTCCGCGTCTAAAAGCGCCTCCTGCACATTGTCGAACACTTCCACGCCGGGTCCCTCAATTCCCTTTGGAAGGAGCGTTGCCGGCCCACCCAGCGCAACGCGTGCGCCAAGTTTGGTGAGCGCATAGATATTGCTGCGCACCACGCGGCTGTGCATAATGTCGCCTACAATTGCAACCTTTAATCCTTCAAAGCCGCCCTTGTATTGCATAATTGTAAATGCGTCCAAAAGCGCCTGCGTGGGGTGCTCGTTCATACCATCGCCCGCATTAATGACCGATGCCTTTACATTTTTAGCAATCAGATGCGGTGCGCCGCTCATCGAATGGCGCAGAATAATAATGTCCGTTCCCATCGCATCAATCGTACGCGCGGTGTCAATCAGCGTTTCACCCTTGCGCACACTCGACGAGCTCGCCGATACGTTCGCCGCGCTCGCACCCATGTACTTTGCCGCAAGCTCAAACGAGAGCCGGGTGCGCGTCGAATTCTCATAAAAGAGCGTTATTACTGACTTACCCTGCAAATGCGGCGTTTTTTTATTGTTCTGGAGCAGGATGTACTTCATGGTTTCCGCATTCTTTAAGATATAGCGAATTTCCTCCGCCGACAAATCCTTCAGCCCCAGCAAGTCCTTTTTGTTTCCTATCATAATCATCCATTCCTTTCTGACTGAAACATTTGTTACGCCCGGTCTGTGATAACAACCCGGTCCTGCCCATCAAACTTCGTAAATTCCACATGCACCACCTCGCTGCGCGAGGTCGGCACATTTTTACCGACATAATCCGCGCGTATAGGAAGCTCGCGGTGGCCGCGGTCGATCAACACCGCAAGCTGAATTGCCGCCGGGCGGCCCATATCCATCAGTGCGTCAATCGCCGCGCGGACTGTGCGGCCCGTATAGAGAACATCGTCCACCAGCACAAGTGTTTTGCCATTGATGGAAAAGCCAATGTCGCTCCCGTTGATGGTCGGGTGCTCCGACAGCATGCTCAAGTCGTCGCGGTAGAGCGTTATGTCCAAAATCCCTGTCGGCACTTCACACGCCTCCACACCTTTTATCCGCTCGGCAATCTCCTGTGCCAGCACCACGCCGCGCCGCTGGATCCCAATCAGACAGACTCCGTCCATTCCCTGGTTTTTCTCAATGATTTCGTGCGCAATCCGGCTCTGCGCCCGACGTATCGCCGCTTCGTCCATGATTTGCGCTTTGATATTTTCTCCCGTCACCGCAACCATCCTTTCGCGTTCTCTTTTCCCCTCTGTGCGGCATACCTCTATGTGGCATAAAAAAAGCTTTTTGCCAAAACCGGCAAAAAGCATAAAAGCAATATATCCAAGCAAAACAAACCCTTTAGCTTAAATATAAATGCCTTATCAGTCTCTCAGTACCGATTTAAAGGCCGCTAAAACAAAGGGAACCTATTTCTTTTGGAATATTATATCAGACCGTACCCCGTTTGTCCACACTTTTTGATAAAGTTCGCGTAAATTTTTATCGCGGCTCACCGGTGCTGCGCGGCATGGTTCGCGCGCAGGCGCGCAAACATTGCGGGCAAATCCGCCTCAGCAAAGACAATGGACAACATAATCAACGCGCCGCCAATCAGTAGCTGCACGGACAGTGCCTCAAAGCCAATCAGAACGGAGATGACGCTGCCAAAGAATCCCTCCAGCATCATAATCAGCCCCGCAGACGTCGCAGAAGTGTGCCGCTGTGCGGCCACTTGAATTGTCTGTGCGACAAACGAGCAGACCGCTCCCAAATACAAAAGCGGCCAAATCGCAACAGCCCAATCCGTCCCCGGCGCGGCAAAGTCACCCATCACGAAGCAATAGCCAAGTCCGCCCACAGCCTGTACCACACCCAGCATAAATGCCACGGCGGAAAAGTGAATCTCCTTTGTATGGTAGCCGAGATAAACAATGGTTATTCCATACAAAAGCGCACTGCAAAGAGAGAAAATATCACCCAAATTGAAGGAAAGGCCGCTGGAGAGGATGCCGGACAGGATTACCAGACCAGCCAAACATATTGCAATGGAAAGAAAGTTGCGCCCGGCCGGCTTTTTCCCGGCCATTATCCAGGCTAAAAACGGAACCATAACCACATAGGTGGAGGCAAAGAAAGCATTGTTCGACGGTGTTGTATACTGTACGCCAATCGTCTGTAAAAACATGCCGCCGAAATTACAGATTCCTGCTATTGTTCCAATCAGCAAATCCCGCCGGTCCATCTTGACAATATGTTTGCCGAAGAAAATCAGGGAAAGCACGGCAAACACGCCGCCCCGGAAAACATTAACAAGTCCCGCCGAAATACCGAGGTCAAGACATATTTTCACCACGATAAAGCCGGATCCCCAAAATATTGCAATAAGAAGCAGGAGCAAATTTGCCGTCGATTTCTTCATCCATACCACGTCCAGTTCTCAGTTTCCTTTCCGTAGTCTTTCCAATACTTTGACAAAATAATCAGGTAGTGGCGCCGCAAACTGCATTTTCTCACGCGTTACCGGATGAATAAATTGTATTTTCTGTGCGTGCAAAAGCTGTCCGTCCAACTTAAACGCTTCTTTTTTTATGCCGTAGGTCTTATCGCCTACGACACTGTGGCCGACATAGGCCATATGAACGCGGATTTGGTGCGTACGCCCGGTTTGCAGCTTACACGTTACGAGCGTATACCGTCCAAACCGCTCCTGCACCGTGACATGCGTAACAGCCTCGCGCGCATGTTGCGTCGTCACACACATCTTTTTCCGGTCGGACGGATTACGCCCAATCGGATAGTCGAGCGTGAGCGCGTCCTGTTTGATGTTGCCGTTCACAAGCGCGGCATACTCCCGCGAGAGGCTCCGGTCTTTGAGCTGTTCTGATAAAAATACGTGCGCAGCATCGTTTTTTGCCACCAGTAAAAGCCCCGACGTGTCCTTGTCAATCCGGTGTACAATTCCCGGGCGCATAACGCCGTTGATACCGGAGAGCGTGCCTTTGCAATGCTCCATCAGCGCATTGACCAGCGTCCCGTCGTAGTTTCCCGGCGCAGGATGGACAACCATCCCCTGCGGCTTGTTAATCACAAGCAGGTCATCATCCTCATATACAATGTCGAGCGGAATCGCCTGCGCCTCTACGCTGTATTCCTGCGCGGGAGGGACGACGACGCGGATTTGCTCGCCCGGCTGTACCTTATATTTTTTATTAAGCACTACGCCGTTCCGTGTGACATAGCCCGCTTCAATCAGCTTTACCGCATGCGAGCGCGACAAAGAGGGGGCAGCGCCTCCCACAAATGCATCAAGCCGCTTACCCCCGTCGTTTTGCTCTACGGTTAAGAATAATTCTTCTTCCATACCGTTCACCCTTTTTCCGACTGTGCTGGTCTGTCCAGAAACAGCAGATAAATCACAATCAACGCGCCGCCCACGCAGACACATACATCCGCGAGGTTAAAGCACGGAAACTCCATAAAGAGCAAATGCAGAAAGTCCGTGACATAGCCAAAAAACAGACGGTCAATCAGGTTTCCAATTCCGCCCGCAACAATCAGCGCGACCGAGAGCAAAAACACCGGATGTCGCTTTTTGGTTTGAAACGCATAAAACAGGAGAAGTCCAAGCACCACAACCGTCAGTCCAATCAACAGCCAACGCGTATCCTGTAAAATTCCAAACGCTGCGCCGCGGTTTTCCACATAGACAAAATCCATCACATGCGGGATAAAGTCCACCGTAGCTCCGTTTGCAAGAGCGTTTTTCGCCCAGTATTTCGTAAGCTGATCCGCCACAACCAGCAATATGCCCAATATGCCATACAATATCATGTTCCAACCGCCTTATTCATTATTCCAGTACCGCTTCAACCGCATGTGTAAGCTCTGCCTGCGTCACATCGGTATAAATATCCGCCGCCCCAACCGGACGCGGCAGAACAAAGCGCAGGCTGCCATTTTCCTTCTTTTTATCGTTTTTCATGTAGTCGAGCACCAGCTTTGTGCTGATTCCGTCCGTCTTTTCCGGAAGGTTATACGCACGCAGCAGGTTCCGACACTTGTTCAAATCAGCTTCGCTGACGTACCCGCGCCCCAGCGCAATGTCCAACGCGGCAAGCATACCGAGCGCAACACATTCGCCATGCAGCAGCGCGAAGTTTTTCGCGCTTTCAATTCCGTGACCAACCGTGTGGCCAAAATTTAGAATCGCACGCAGACCGGTTTCCGTTTCATCCTGCTGGACGACGGCGGCCTTAACGGCGCAGCAATTGTATATCACCGTCTGCATCGTTTCTGCATCCAGCGCATTGACCTTGTCGCGCTTTTCATCCAGGTATTCCAAAAATGCGGCGTTTTTGATAAAACCGTACTTGATAACCTCCGCCATACCGGCAGCAATTTCCCGTTTCGGGAGCGTTTTGAGCGTATTCGTATTGATGTATACCAGCGCAGGCTGCTTGAACGCGCCGACAATGTTTTTCACCCCGGCATAGTCAATCCCAACCTTGCCGCCTACGCTGCTGTCCGTCTGCGCCAAAAGTGTGGTTGGAACCTGCACAAACGATATTCCACGCATATACGTTGCCGCCGCATAGCCCGCCATATCGCCGACTACGCCGCCGCCAAGCGCAAGAACCGTGCTTTTCCGGTCCATCCCGTGACGGATGCACGCGTCGTAAATCGTTTGCAGAACCTCCATATTCTTGCTCTGCTCGCCCGCCTCTATGACGATATCCGCCGTGCTTTCCCGGCTGAACCCCGCGCAGTACAACAACCGCCGCACTTCGTCCAGATACAGCGGCGCAACATTTGAGTCCGACACAATTAGCACCTTGCCGCCACACGCCGCGGAAAACGTGCGCGGAAACTCCGCAAAGGAATCGCTGATTATGATATCATAACTTCTTTTTCCAAAATCAAGATGAAGTGTTTGCATAATTGTACTCCATTTCCTGTTTAAGAACTAATTATCATTCGCTTTTACAGTAATTCAACGCCATATAGTTAATTATAATCCCTATGAGCAGGACATCCAACTTAAGATAAAACGAGGGGAAGGCAGACACCTGCCTTCCCCATCATCTGCCTGTGGATTATTCCTCTATCTTGGACACCACGCCCGCACAGCGTGCGCACAGCGTCGGGTGCGTTGCATCGTTGCCGATGTCGTCGGTATAAATCCAGCAGCGTTCACACTTCTCTCCCGCCGCCGGTGCAACCAGCGTCTTAACAAGCTCGCCGCTTACCGCACCCTCCGGTGCGTCCGCCAAGTCAGCCAGCGCAACGCGCGACACGATAAATATCGTCGCGAGTTCGTCCTTCATCTCCGACAAAAATGCTTTTGTCTTTTCATCCGCATAAACCGTAACATCCGCCGCAAGCGACTGACCGATTACTTTCTCTGCACGCGCCTCTTCCAACGCCTTGAGCACATCTGCGCGGATTGCAATGACCTTATCCCACTTTTCCGCCAGGGCATCATCTGCAAGCTGCGCGTCATACTCCGGCATACGATTGAACAGCACGCTTTCCGTGTCGTGCGACGCAAGGTGTGGCAAATACGACCATATTTCCTCCGTCGTATAGGCCAGGATCGGAGCAAGCAGACGCGCCAGCGTGTCGAGGATGCGGTACATTGCCGTCTGCGCGCTGCGCCGCTTCAAACCGTTTGCCTCCTCTGTATACAACCGATCCTTGATAATATCGAGATAGAAACTGCTCATATCAACCACGCAGAAGTTATGCACCGCATGATAAAGTACATAATATTCATACGAATCATACGCCGCAAGCGACTTCTTCACTACGTCATTTAAGCGCATCAGCGCCCAGCGGTCTATTTCAAGCATGTCTTTGTAATCAACCATGTCTGTATTCGGGTCAAAATCAGAAAGATTCCCCAAAATATACCGCGCTGTGTTGCGGATTTTGCGGTAGCCCTCGGAGAGCTGCTTGAGCATATCATCCGAAATCCGGATGTCACTCTTAAAGTCAGACGATGCAACCCATAGACGCAGGATTTCCGCGCCGTATTTTTTCACGATTTCCATCGGCGAAACAGAATTGCCCTTCGACTTGGACATCTTTTTCCCTTCGCCGTCCACTACGAACCCATGCGTCAGCACCTCGCTGTACGGTGCACGGCCGCGCGTCGCAACGCTTGTCAGAAGCGACGACTGGAACCAGCCGCGGTACTGGTCCTGCCCTTCCGAATACAAATCCGGCGGCCAGGACAAATCGGGATGGTTCTCGCATACGGCAATGTGCGACGAGCCGCTGTCAAACCACACGTCCATAATGTCCTTTTCCTTGGTAAACTCGGTACAGCCGCAAGCCTCACACTTGAAACCATCGCCCAGTATTTCCTTTGCATCCAGCGCATACCACGCATCCGACCCCTGCTCCCGCACTACATCGGCAATCCGCTTAATCGTTTCGCGGTTAATCAGCTCTTTCCCACATTCTTTACAGTAGAAAATCGGAATGCCAACGCCCCACATTCTCTGGCGCGAGATACACCAGTCGTTACGGTCGCGCACCATTGACGTAATGCGGTCCTGGCCCCATGCGGGTATCCACTTCACCTGATTAATCGCATCGACAGCCGCATCCTTGATTTTGTCAACCGACGCAAACCACTGTTCCGCCGCACGGAAGATAATCGGGTCATCACAGCGCCAGCAGTGCGGATACTGGTGGATAATCTCCACCGCCGCGAGCAGACTGTCCGTCTCCCGCAGCTTATCCAAAATCTTCTCATTGGAATCCGCGTAATACACCCCCTCGAACTCGCCGGCCAACTCATTGAGATAGCCTCTTGCATCTACGGGCACAACGGTTTCTACGTCATAATTCAGGCACGCAATATAGTCTTCCACGCCGTGGCCCGGCGCGGTGTGGACACAGCCTGTGCCGGCGTCAAGCGTAACGTGGTCGCCCAAAATTACGAGCGACTCCCGGTCAATGAACGGATGCCTGCACGTGATATACTCAAGGTCGCGGCCCAAATACTCGCCCACGATCTCGTAGCTTTCAATGCCAGTCGCAGCGCATACGCTGTCGATCAATTCCTTAGCAACAATGTATATTTCGCCATTCTTTACTTTAATTGCTGCATATTCAAAGTCCGGATTCAGGCAGATTGCTACGTTGCCCGGCAGCGTCCATGTCGTCGTCGTCCAGATTACAAAATAAACATTTTCCAAGCCGGCAAACTTGCCCTTATCATCTTTGACTGCAAACTTTACATAAATAGATTTTGTCTTGTCCTCAGCATACTCGATTTCTGCCTCGGCAAGCGCCGTTTCACATTTCGGGCACCAGTAAACCGGCTTTAAGCCCTTATAAATCAGCCCTTTCTCCGCCATCTCTCCAAAAATCTCAATCTGCTTGGCAACAAAATCATTTGTATACGTCATATATGGATGGTCCCAGTCGCCCAATACGCCGAGCCGCCTAAACTGCTCCTTCTGATTGTTGACGTATTTTGTTGCAAACTCGCGGCACGCCTGCCGGAACTTGACCGGCCCGGCCTCGTGCCGGTTGATGCCGAGCTTTTTGATGGCCTGCTGCTCAATTGGCAGACCGTGTGTGTCCCAGCCGGGCACATACGGTGCGAAGAACCCACGCATATTTTTATATTTGATGACAAAATCCTTCAGAATTTTATCAAGCGAGTGTCCAATATGGATATCACCATTCGCATACGGCGGCCCGTCATGCAGAATATAGCTCTGATTGCCGCGGTTTTTGTCAATCATTTTATAATAAATCCGTTCGTCGTCCCACTTTTTGATCAGCTCCGGCTCCCGCTGCGGAAGGTTTCCGCGCATCGGGAAATCCGTCGACGGCAGCTTTATCGTTGCGTTATAGTTCTTCTCTTTTTCCGACATTCTTTCCTCGTCCTTTCCTATTGATTACTTTCCAGTACACCGCTCTCGGCGCTCAGGTCGTCCAAAATATCAAGCTGAGACTTGATAATCGCACTCACACGCATTTTATAGCTTTCGACCTGCTGTTTCATCTCCGCATATTTTGACTCCAGCTTCGCAATTTCCGCGTTTGCCTCGCGGATAATTTCCGCCGCTTTCGCCTTTGCCTCACGAATAATCAGGTCAGCCTGGTCGTTCGCCGTCTTCGCCAGTGAATCCGCCGCTTTCTGCGCCGCCAAAATGGCGTTCTGCATCGTTTCTTCCTGCCCCTTGTAATGCTCCACCGCCTCATTCAGCGACATGATTTTATCGCGTGACGCAAGGTTTTCCTTATACAGCTTTTCATAGTCCACCAAAAGCAGGCTCATGAAGTCTTCTACGTCGTCGCGGTTGTATCCGCCCATTGTTTTTTTAAACTCTCTGTTCTCAATATCCAGCGGCGTAAGCATACCATATCCCCCTTATGTATTGTATTTTTCTTCTGTCTGAATCATACCGTCAGCCAAATCGGGCGACGCGGAGAAAGGTGCGTCCTTTCCTCGACGTTCCCTCAATTTTCCTAATCTTTAGTCTACCAAATCCACGCACGGAAATCAAGTCCCCGCACGACAAAATCCGCGATAAATTTACACACGGCTCAAAATTCACCTGTACCCTGCACGATTTGACCAATTCTGCCCCTGCCGCCCGCGAGATATTCAGCGCGCCCGCCAAAACCGCGTCGAGCCGCAGCGACGCCACAGTTATCGTCGTTTCGGTTCCTTGCTCCTCGGTGATGGCAGCGTCAGTGCACGCAATCCGCTTCAGCTTTACGCCGTCCGCGCCGACCTTATGCATGTTTTGTAAAATATATGGGGCAATGTCCGCCTTGCAGAAAAGGTACGCCGTTTCCCCTTCCACGGCTATGTCGCCAATCTGCTCGCGCGTAATGCCAAGACCCATCAGCGCGCCCAGATAGTCGCGGTGCGACAGCGTGTGAAACGCTGACCCCTGCGCCTCAATGCAGGCAATCGGGAACAGCTCGTCCGTAACCTCCGTCCATTCAGGCGCACAGCACAGAACCTGCCGCTCCGCGCCCTCGTATCCGCCCCAGAGCCGCACCTGCAAATCCGCGTCAAAATGCAGATGTTTTTGAACAAAATAGACCGTTGCCGGGTCTAAAAAATGTGAAAATTTAGCCTCAAAATGCTTTGAGGCTAAATTGGCCGTATCAATAATTTTAGAAATGGCCAGCCTTTTCTGCTCGTCGCTGACCTGTGACAGGATTTTCTTATCCACAATTTAGTCCTCCTACGCCCCACATCGTTTACAGCACGCGAATCAGAGGAACGATTAAAAATTCTATGATTAAAAATACAACAATAGGCGATAGGTCAATTATCATTGGCCTGCCGCCCATAAGCTTATGAATCAGCTTCCTGACCGGAGCCAAAATCGGCTCCGTCAAATTATACACAACCTCTACAAAGCGGTTCTGCAGCCCCGGTATCCAAGACAGGATACACCTAAGAAAAATCAACAGAATCACCGCGTTTAAAAGATAGCTCAATGCCAATTTTAAAATTGCCAAGTAACGCTTCCCTTTCCTTTCAACAAACTACAGCCTCTCACCAATTAAACAGGCCCTTGTTTTTCAGTTCATCCTTAAAGTCGCCCATAATGCTGACATTGTACGGCGCAATCAGGAATATTCCCGCCGAAACCTTCTGGATATTGCCGTCCAGCCCATAAACCGCACCGCTGAGGAAATCGACAACGCGCCTTGCTACATCCGTCTCAAGGCTCTCCAAATTGATAATAACCGGCTTTTTCGTCTTGAGATGGTCGGCAATCCCGCGCGCATCCTCAAAGCTTTCCGGCTGCATCACAACTACCTTGAGCTGCGTCGTCGCGTGGATGTTGACTACCTTGTTCTTCCGGCCAAATCCACTCGACACAACCTCTTCCTCTTCCGGTTCTTCATAATAGTCGTTGGTGATGAGTTCATCCTCGTCGTAATATTCCTCGTCGCCGAGGCCAATCGCTGTCTTCATTTTATCCATAAAACCCATTTTTCAGTCCCCCAATCGTAATATTATCCACTATGCAATCAAAGATTGTAGTTTCTTTTTCCAAAAATCGCACTTCCTATCCGAACCATGTTTGAACCGCAGGCTATCGCCTCTTCAAAGTCGCCGCTCATGCCCATTGACAGAAAGTCCATACTTATATTATCATATTTCTTTTGCTTAATGTCAATATAGAGTTTACGTGTGTTATCAAAATGTAACATAGTTGTCATGTTTTTGACGTATAACGGTGCAATCGTCATCAAGCCGCGCACTTTAACGTGCCGCATTCCGGACGCCGCCTCCGCCAGCGCATAGGTATCCTCCACCGTGGCGCCGAATTTTGTTTCCTCGCCGGAGGTATTGACTTGCAGCAAAATATTTGCGCTGACACCTTTCTTCTCCGCCTGTTTTTCAATCTCTTTTAACAAATGCAGCGAATCAACCGACTGAATCATATCCACCTTATCAATGATATACTTCACCTTGTTCGTCTGGAGGTGCCCAATCAGGTGCCACTCCTTTGGATGAACCTTATCGTACTTATCGCACAGCTCCTGTACGCGGTTTTCCCCCACTGCCGTCACGCCGCACGCAAGCGCCGCCGCCATATCCTCCACGCCAAAATTCTTCGTGACGCAAATCAGCTTAATGTCCTCCATGTTGCGCCCCGTCTTCTGTGCGGCATTGGCAATCCGCTCCTGTACGCGCTTTACATTATCGGCAATGCACAATTCCCGTTCCGTCATAGAACCGCTTCCTTATCTGTAAAATTAATTAATAAGTTTTCCCTGTTCAATATCCTTTCCTTCTACAATAACCGGGTCATATATCTTCAAATATCCCGATTCTTCGCTTTTATCCACAATTGCCATTGTGTCGTCCCGGTAGAGCACGTCCACCTTACGGAACCGTGCTACACCGTCCGTATTGACAAATACGCCGGTCTCCTCCTCCACGACGCGCAGCGCGCTGGCCGGCACCTTCAGTCCCTCGTAATTGCCTTTTATGATTTCTACCTCTACGCTGCGTTCGCCGTATATTCCTTTTATGTAATTCCGGGAAGAAAACACGACAAGCACATTTCCGTTCGACTCTTCCGAAACCGTTTCAACTGCAACCGGAACCTCTTTGGCATCCAGCTCCGGAATACGAATATGGAGGGAGCTTCCCCGTTTTGCCTGGTTTGCTTCTGCTTCTTCAATTGCCGCCGCCGTATCCGCCGTCATCGTAGCTGCAAGGTACCAGATGCCATTATCCACCGTCTTGCAGGCATCCTCGCCCGCATTATAGTGTTCCTTGACTGTATAACGCTTCGGAATGCTAAGGCCGCTAAACTCGTCTACCCCCATCGTCATAACTGCCTCTGGCGTTAAAATCGCCTCGCAGCCGTCCACGCCGACGATGTACACACCCGCCGCCGAAGAATAGATATCGCGTTTGGCAGAGTTTATGCTCCCCTCAATCTGCTCCCGCTGTGCATATAAGTCGTCGAGCGCACTCTGGCGCGGACTTTCTGCGCCGGACACCTCCTGCTGCGTACTAATTAGCTTTTCCAGCTCCTGCCGGATGACCGGCAGCTCCGACAAATCGTGCGAAACCGACGCTTCTACCAGCTCGTCAATGCTCGCCTTGACCCGTGTTTCAATCGTGACAAGATCCGAGCCGAAAACCTCGGACTGCGCGGTTGCGCTCTCAAGCTTTTCAATCTTCTCATTTACATTATCGAGTTCCACTTTTAAATTGCTGTCGATTCCGTCCGTATAGACTGTGGCAATCTTTTTACCTTTCGCCACGCGCGCTTCGTCGCTCACCTCGGACTGGAGGCTCCCGCCCGTATCCGCCTTATAGACCGTTTCATTGCGCACAAGCACGCCGGATGCCTTTACCGTGTCCTCGTACGATACTGGGTAGGCGGTTTCCGTTTCTGTCGGCTGGTTTAAAAAAAAGCGCACGCCCCATACCACGGCAACCACGGCTATTAAAATGTAAATCCATGCATACTTTCTCATCTGTACGCCTCCACAGGGCTGATTCACTTTTATTTATTTTATCATAATACAAGCTGGAAAACAAGCCTATTTCCCAGAACAATCCGCAATATGCCATAGCAAACTGCAGTTGACTTTCCGCAAACAGTATAGTAAAATAAAACCAACCAATAAAAGAGGAGGATTGATGATGAGCGCAGAAGCATTACAATTTGTAATTCAAAAAACACGGGAACTGATAGACGCACCAACGTGCAGCAAGGAAACAAAAGCGGCCGCGCAGTCGTGGCTTGAGGCAGTTGGCACGGACAAGGAAGCGAGCGAAACAGAAGCGTATATCCGTGAGTTGGAAGCGGACATTATGCCGCTTGACAACCTGATTGCCTTTTCCGAATCCGACGACGGGGCACGGCTTTTTGGCGCTGACAAGGCAAAGCAAGTCGCAGCGCACGCCAAAGAGCTCAAGACCGCAGGCGAAACCTACTGCGACTGCCCGGCCTGCGCCATTGTGGCAGAAATTCTTGAAAAAAAGGACAGCCTTTTATAATCCTGTAAATAAAAATCACTGCCGGTTGGCAGTGATTTTTTGTACATGTATCTACGCTTCCAAAAAGTCGAGCGGAACCTTGCCGGCATCTGTCCACAGCCGCTCAATGTCGTAAAACTCGCGCGTTTCCTCCAAGAAAATGTGTACGACCACATCGCTGTAGTCAAGCAAAATCCAAGTCGCAACATGGTAGCCCTCTGTGTGTACGGGCGTATAGCCCAGCTCCGCGAGCTTCTCCGTCACTTCGTCAGCCATAGCCTTGACTTGTGCGGCCGAGCCGCCGCTCGCAATAACAAAATAGTCGCTGATGCTCGTCAGCTCCCCGACCTCCAGCAACGTGATACGCCGCCCCTTTTTGTTGTCCAGACACTCTGCGATTTTTTTCGCCTTGTCAATCGCCTGCATCGCTCCACCTCCGTGATTTCCTTTTTATCATATCCGAATTCGATTTATTTTTCAAGTGTTTTTATCATTTTTACCCAAAATCCAGTTCCACGCATACACCGTGTCCATGTGCATCATGCGCCCGCGGTCGGCTATGCTTTTGATAGAGATTTCCAGCGCATAGCGCATTGCCGCGTCCAAATCCGTTTTACAGAGCGCACGCAGCTCCGCAAGTCCTGTAAACGGCTCCTTGTCCCGGTTTGGCTCTGTAAAGTCCGCCAGGTAGAGCACCTTATCGAGCGGGCCCATATTGGCCTTTCCGGTTGTATGGCACCGGATGGCAGAAAGGATTTCTTCGTCCTCTATCCCATATTCCGCCCGTGCAAGCGCCGCGCCGAGGTACTGGTGTACCAACCCGTATGACTGCCTGCTCACCTCGTCGAGCACAACACCGTATTTATCGCACAACTGATACGCCTCTTCCTGCGCAATGTTCTTTGCACAGTCGTGCAGGATACCGGCGACCCGTGCCTGTCCGACGTCCATGCCAAAACGCGCCGCCATGTCCCCCGCCGTTTCCATCACGCCGAGCGAATGCTCGTAGCGTTCCGGCTTGAGCACGGCCTTCAGTTTTTCCATCGCCGCAGCGAAGTCAAATGTCTCCATGTTCTCACTCCCTGTACATTCCATGCTCGTTGATAAACGCAAGCACCGGGTCGGGCAAAAGATAGCGCGCGCTTTTCCCCTCCCGGATCATATCGCGGATAATGCCGGATGATATCTCCAGCTCCGGCGAGTGTACGTAATAGACTACCGCGCCGAACCGCTCCTTTAAAAAGGCAATTTTGCGCTCAATGTCCGACGTAAAGCCGCCGCGCCCCATGACCGCAAATGAGCAAAGCCGTAGCAAGTCCGCCGCCCTGTACCACCGCTCTACATAGTCGAGCGAGTCCTCGCCAAATATAAATACCAGCTCATCGTCCGGATACATCGACTTAAAATGTTCTACCGTTTCCACGCTGTAGGAGGGCGTCGGCTTTTTTGTTTCGTAGTCCGACGCTTCAAAACGCGGATTCCCGGCAACGGCGAGCTTTGTCATCTCATAGCGGCGCAGCGCGTCCGTCGCGACCACCGATTTGTGCGGTGCGACCCCGACCGGAATGAAAAGTACCCTGTCCAGCCCGAGCGAATCCGCGCATAGCTGCCCCATAAAGAGGTGCGCATAATGGATTGGGTCGAACGTGCCGCCCAGAAGGCCAATCTTTGCCATAGCTATCCCCCGCAGCTTATTTTTTCGGAAGCTCAATCTGCTTTTTGTTTCGCGACTCCCGGTAGAGTACCATTTTTGATCCGATTGCCTGCACCGGCTCCGAGCGCGTCAAGCGCGCCAGTTCATTCACCGTTTCGCGCGCGTCCAAAAACGACGATTCCAGCAAATGTATTTTTATCAGCTCGCGCGCTTCGAGCGCGTCGCTGATTTGTTTTACAACATTTTCCGTGAGGCCATCCTTCCCAATCTGGTAGACCGCATCAAGCGGATTTGCCAGCTTGCGCAGATAGGCCCGCTGTTTGCTTGTAATCATATACCCCTCCACTAACTACCGTACATAATCAAACTCAATTTCATACAGGCGCACCGTGTCGCCCTCCTGGATGCCGCGTGCCTCGAGCGCGTCGATTACGCCTTTGCGGCGCAGCGCACGCTGGAAGTAGTTAAACGATTCATCGTCGGCCAAATTTGTCGAGCCGACCAGATTCTCCACCCATGTGCCTTCGACAACGTAGACGCCATTTTCGTTCCGAATCGTGAACGGCGTTTCCTCCTCAATTTCTTCCAGCATCGGTTCCGGCTCAAACGTTTCCACCGGCGGAAGCGCGGCAAGCTGTGCCGCGACATGTGCCATCAGCTCCGCGACGCCTTTCTTCGTTGCGGCAGATATCGGAAACACACGGTAACCGCGGGCTTCCATCTCCTGCAAAAACGCCTGGTACGCCGCCTCATCCTGGATAATATCCGTTTTGTTTGCCGCCACCACCTGCGGCCGCGACGCCAAAACCTCGTCGTAGTTTGCAAGCTCCTGATTGATTTTGTCAAAGTCCTCGATTGGGTTACGCCCCTCTATACTGGACACATCTACCACATGAATCAGCAAGCGCGTCCGCTCGACATGGCGCAAAAAATCGTGTCCAAGCCCAACGCCCTCGCTTGCCCCTTCGATCAGGCCGGGAATATCTGCCAGCACAAAGCTGCCCGAGCTGCCGTATTTCCCAAGCTCGACCACACCAAGGTTCGGCTCCAGCGTCGTAAAATGATAATTTGCGATTTTTGGCCTTGCCGATGTCACAGACGACAGAAGCGTAGACTTCCCAACGTTTGGAAAGCCCAGGAGCCCAACGTCTGCAATCAGCTTCAGCTCCAGCTTCAGCTCACGCTCCGCACCTTTTAGCCCGCTTTTGGCAAAACGCGGCACCTGACGCGTCGGTGTGGCGAAGTGCGTGTTCCCCCACCCGCCGTTGCCGCCGCGAAACAATACGACGCGCTCATTCGGCGGCGTCATGTCCGCCATCAGCCGGTTCGTTTCCGCGTCGCGGATGAGCGTGCCCGCCGGAACCTTGATGACGAGCGGCGGCGCGTCCTTGCCGGAGCACTTCCCGCCGCGCCCGTCGCCGCCGTTTTCAGCAACGTATTTGCGCTTGTAGCGAAAGTCCGCCAACGTCGAAATCGACGTGTCGACCTCGAATACCACGTCGCCGCCACGCCCGCCGTCGCCACCGTCCGGGCCGCCCGCGGCCACATATTTCTCCCGGTGGAACGACACCGCGCCGTTGCCGCCATTGCCAGCCTTTACATATATTTTCGCTGTATCAAAAAACATAATTTTCATCCTCTATTATAGTCCGTTTTTTATAGCATTTCAATCTTTCGGCGGCCAATCCTGAAACCATGCATCCTGAACAAATTCATTCCAGCAAAATATTGCCTCATCACAAGTAAAATGCAAATAACATTCAATATATTGAGCAGCGTCTTTCCAAGGACAACCCTCAATAGTAAATTGCTTTTTTTGATGGTCGCGGACAAAAGCTAAAACTTCAATTTTATGATATTCTATTCGTTCCCTTTTCAGCTTATCCTCTTCTGAATATGTGCCATCCGGCATTGGTTTTATAAAATAGCCGTCAACATAATTTCCATTTTTGAGGACTACAACCGCTTCCCCGGTACGTTTATGACGCCCCGTGTTATTGAGAGAATTTTCTGCGGTTACGTCAAAGCCGTCCTGAAAGGATAGGATGATATCTTTACAAAAAGTAACCCCTGTTATATTACAATCGTGCAGGGAAATGCTATTCTCTTCCTTTGAATAATAATTCCAATTGCTCATAAAGTTGTCCTCTAAAAAATCAATTTATCATAGCGTTTCCAACGTGTCCACCGACTTATCCATAGCCAAGATATACGCCTTCCTCGCAGTCCCGCTTTCCTGTTTCACTCTATTCTGTTCACTTACACAAAAACGCAAAAATAATTTTTGGAAAAAATTCTTTACATTCCCTTCCGCAACAGGCAAAACTGTCACTAAACAAAAATCTCAGACAGAAGTCTGAGATTTTGAAATCAAACTGTATAGACGCTGCACTGTTTCTTATCTCTGCCTTTTCTCTCGAACTTAACCTTGCCGTCGATTAAAGCAAAGAGCGTGTCGTCACTCCCGATCCCAACATTGTTGCCGGGATGGATTTTCGTGCCGCGCTGACGAACCAGAATGTTACCCGCAAGAACGAACTGCCCGTCCGCACGCTTAACGCCCAGACGTTTCGACTCACTGTCGCGGCCATTCTTGGTCGATCCCATACCTTTTTTATGTGCCATGTAGCTACACCTCAGCTTTCAAACAATAGTAATATTCCCGTAAATGATAAAATTACGCGTTGATCTTCTCGATCTGCAGCTTTGTATAGGGCTGTCTGTGACCCTGCTTTCTGCGGTATGTCTTTTTCGGCTTATACTTGAACACGATAATCTTCTTGCTCTTCGCCTGACGAAGTACCTTCGCCGTAACGGTCGCACCCTCTACGAGCGGGCTGCCAACCTTTACCTCCTCGCCGCCGATTGCAAGCACCTGGTCAAACGTATATGTGCCGTCCACCTCTGCGTCGAGCTTTTCAACAAAAATCGTGTCGCCCTCCGCAACTTTGTACTGCTTACCGCCTGTCTTAATGATTGCGTACATGGTCGCACCTCCTTATAAATGAAGTCACGCTAATGCGGGTACTGCGCCTTTCAGCACAGATTTATAACCCTTCTTATGCGGTTACCGCTATATTATACTATAACAGGTATCGTCTGTCAACACTTTTTTAAAGCGATTTTTCTGCAATTTCCCTGGAAATCACCGCAATGAACTCGTCCACCGGCATGCTGCCCTTGTCGCCCTCTTTGCGCGCACGTACGGAAACCGTCCCGGTTTCCTCCTCCTTGTCGCCGGCAATCAGCATATACGGCACCTTTTCAAGCTGCGCTTCCCGGATTTTGTAGCCAATCTTTTCATTACGAATATCTATCTCCACACGAATCCCGGCATCATGTAGCTTCTTTGCAACCGACTCTGCGTAGGCAATATGCTTTTCCGAAATGGCGAGTACCTTCACCTGTACCGGCGCAAGCCACGTCGGGAACGCGCCTGCGAAATGCTCTGTCAAAATGCCGATAAAACGCTCAATGGAGCCAAAGACAACGCGGTGAATCATAACCGGGCGGTGCTTCTGGTCGTCTGCGCCGACATATTCAAGCTCGAACCGTTCCGGAAGCTGGAAGTCAAGCTGGATTGTACCGCACTGCCATGTACGGCCGAGGCAGTCCTCCAGGTGGAAGTCAATCTTCGGCCCATAGAATGCGCCGTCTCCTTCGTTGATAACAAAATCTTTGCCCATCTCGGAGAGCGCATCCTTGAGCGCATTTGTCGCCATTTCCCAGTCCGCCTCGTCGCCCATGTGGTCCTCCGGCATGGTCGACAGCTCGATGTGGTATGGGAAACCAAACATCGAATATACTTTATCAATCAGCGCGCATACGCCCTTGATTTCGTCCTTGATCTGCTCGCGCGTCATAAAGATATGCGCGTCGTCCTGCGTAAAGCAACGCACACGCATCAAACCATGGAGCGCGCCTGAAAGCTCGTGACGGTGTACCAGACCAAGCTCGCCGATACGGAGCGGCAGCTCCCGGTACGAGTGGAGCTGCGACTTATACACCAGCATACCACCCGGACAGTTCATCGGCTTGACTGCAAAATCCTCATCGTCAATGACGGTCGTGTACATATTGTCTTTATAGTGGTCCCAATGGCCCGACCGCTCCCACAGTCTGCGGTTGAGCATCATCGGGGTCGAAATCTCCTGATACCCTGCCTCCTGATGGATATCGCGCCAGAAGTCAATAAGCTGGTTTTTCAGAATCATACCCTTCGGCAGAAAGAACGGGAACCCCGGCCCCTCCTCCGTCATCATATACAGTCCCAGCTCTTTGCCGAGCTTACGGTGGTCGCGTTTCTTTGCTTCTTCAAGACGCTGCAAATGCTCAGCAAGCTCGTCCTTCGTCTTAAACGCCGTACCGTAAATGCGCTGGAGCATCTTATTCTTCTCACTCCCACGCCAGTACGCGCCCGCCACGTTCAAAAGCTTGAACGCCTTGACCTTGCTCGTATAATTCACGTGCGGGCCGGCGCACAAATCAGTAAACTCGCCCTGCTTATAAAAGGAAATCACCGCATCGTCCGGCAGGTCATTGATCAGCTCCACCTTGTACGGCTCGTCCTTCATCAGCTCAAGCGCCTCTTCACGCGGCAATTCAAACCGCTCAATCTTGAGGTTTTCTTTCACAATCTTTTTCATCTCCGCCTCAAGCTTTTCCAAATCCTCAGCCGTAAAAGCCTGCGGCGTGTCAAAATCATAATAAAATCCCGTGTCAATCGCCGGGCCGATTGCGAGCTTCGTACCCGGGAACAGCCGTTTTACCGCCTGCGCCAGCACATGCGACGCACTGTGGCGAATTGTTTGCAGTTCGTTCATGTTTTCGCTCATAGTTCATCTTCCTATCTTAAAAATTATAAATCCTTCTATCGTCCTATATACAGTATAAACCAGATTTATATAATTATAGTCGATACCGCCCGGAATGTCAAGCCGTCGGGATAAAATAAAAAAACGCACAACCAGCATTCGCCAGTCACACGTTCCTTGTCAAAATTATGGTGGGAGTTACAGGGCTCGAACCTGTGACCCTCTGCTTGTAAGGCAGATGCTCTCCCAGCTGAGCTAAACTCCCACATAATTGGTGACCCATAAGGGAATCGAACCCTTGTTTCCGGCGTGAGAGGCCGACGTCTTAACCGCTTGACCAATGGGCCTTATTTGAAAAATCAGTTCCACTCCCGAACTGACGAATGTTAGTATACCACGCCTTCCCCAGCTTGTCAACACTTTTTTGAAAAAAATATCGTTTTCTGTTCCATCTGTTATTTGGCCCGCCTCTATATTATAACATTTCAAAAAAAATATCAAAGTAGTTTATTTTCTTCAGGCCGAAAGAACGCAAAACCGCGTTCTTTTTCTTTTTGTGTTGAACCAAGCGACAAAAAATGTTATACTGAGTGTATACTCCAAGAAGAATGAGGTGTTTAAATGAGAGTAAGCGAGTATAATAAAAAGATAATGCGGCAGATGGCAGCGGAAGGCGCCGTCCTGCTGGAAAACAGGGGCGGCATCCTCCCCATCCGCGCGGGCGAGACCGTTTCCGTGTTCGGCCGGGTACAGACCTGCTACTACAAGAGCGGCACCGGGTCGGGCGGCATGGTCAATGTCGAGTATAAGACCGGTATCCTTGACGGGCTGCGCGCAAACGGCGTACTGCTCAACGAGGAGCTTGTTTCTGTTTATGCGGATTGGGTCACGGAACATCCCTTCGACAACGGCGGAAGCGGCTGGGCGATGGAGCCATGGTTCCAAGAGGAGATGCCGCTCGACGACGCGCTGGTAAAAAAGGCCGCGGAAAATAGCAGCCTTGCGCTCGTCGTAATCGGACGCACAGCCGGTGAGGACAAGGACAGCAAGGTGGTAGAGGGCAGCTACCTTCTGACTGAAAAAGAAACTGCTATGATAAAGACCGTGAAACAGCATTTTTCGCGTATGGCAGTCGTACTCAATGTTGGGAACATCATCGACATGAAATGGGTCAAAGAGCTTGGCGTTGACAGTGTAATCTACGCTTGGCACGGCGGCATGGAGGGCGGCAACGGCATTGCGGACGTGCTCTGCGGCAAAGTGTCCCCCTGCGGCAAGCTGAGCGATACGATTGCAATAGATATCAGCGACTATCCTTCCACCAAAAATTATGGAGCTAAGGAACAAAACATCTATCAGGAGGATATCTACGTCGGGTACCGCTACTTTGAAACTTTTGCAAAGGACAAGGTGCTCTATCCGTTCGGATATGGTCTTTCCTATACGGACTTTGCTATAAAGCCAGTCAAAGCGGAATTGTCCGGCACGGCTGTGACACTGCGCGCAGAGGTCACAAACACGGGCCATGCCGCCGGGAAGGAAATCGCCGAGGTTTACCTCTCCTGCCCGCAGGGGACACTGGATAAACCGGCGAAGGTGCTCTGCGCCTTTGGAAAGACAGATGTATTGCAGCCCGGCGCAAGCCAGACGCTCGATTTATCGTTTGATATCAAGGACTTTGCCTCCTATGACGAAACGACTTCTTCCTATATATTGGACGCAGGTACATATCAGGTCTATCTTGGAGCAAGCGTTGCAGACTGCGAATGCGTCTTGACGGGCGAGCTTGCCTTCCAGACGGTTGAGCAGCTCTCGCAGGCGCTCGCGCCGACGGTTGCGTTTGAGCGGATGAAAAATGCCGGCGGCAAAATAGCTTATGCGCCGGTACGCACACGTGACTACGATCTGCAAAAGCGCATCGAGGACAACCTCCAGCCGGAGATTCCGCTCACTGGCGACAAAGGCTACAAGCTCGCTGACGTGCGGGATGGAAAAGTGAGCATGGAGGAATTTATCGCTCAGCTTTCGGCCGAGGATCTGTGTCACATCGTCAAGGGTGAGGGCATGTGCAGCCCGAAGGTGCGCCCCGGCACGGGCGGCGGCTTTGGCGGGCTTACGCCGCGCCTGAGCGGCTTTGGCATTCCGGCAACGTGCGTATCGGACGGGCCGTCCGGCATCCGGATGGACAACGGCGACATGGCGATGAGTATCGCAGGCGGTACGTTGATTGCGTGCAGCTGGAACCTACCGCTTACAGAAGAACTGTTCGTCCAGCTCGGCAAGGAATTGGCGGGCAATCAGATTGAGGCGCTGCTCGGCCCGGGAATGAATATCCACCGCAACCCGCTCAACGGACGCAACTTTGAATATTTCAGTGAGGACCCCTACCTGACCGGTATGATGGCGGCGGCGCAGACGCGCGGCACGGCAAAGAGCGGTACGACCACGACGCTCAAGCACTTTATGGGCAACAACCAGGAATTTGCGCGCAGCGAGGTCGATTGTATCATCTCCGAGCGTGCCATCCGTGAGATTTATCTCAAGGGATTTGAAATCGCAGTCAAGAAGGGACACGCGACAGCGATTATGACCACCTACGGCGCGGTGAACGGCATCTGGACTGCAGGCTCGTACGACCTCTGCACGACGATTCTGCGCGGCGAATGGGGCTTTGATGGCTTTGTCATGACCGACTGGTGGACAAAGATGAACGATGAGGGCAGCGCGCCGAGCGCGAAAAACATGCGTGCCATGGTACGCGCGCAAAACGACATTTATATGGTGTGCGACGACACGACAGCGCGGGAGAGTAACCTGGAAGCGTCGCTTGCGGACGGGAGCCTGACACTTTGGGAGCTTCAGCGTTGCGCGATAAATTTGTGCCGCTATATTATGCGTTCGAAAGCCATGGAACGTGTGGGGCAGATTCAGCAGCAGACCGGCGGGGAGGTTGTCTGCGCGCTGCATGACCTTGCTGCGGGACTGGAATTTGACATATCCGTACCGGAGGATGGCAGCTACCAGATGACGATTGCATATATATCGGAGCAGTCAGCGCTGGCGCAGACGCCGATCAGCGTACAAATTGACGGCGAATCTGTCGCAACTTACACAATCAATGGCACGGGCGGTCTTTCAAACCGGCAGAAACAACCCGTGACCCTGAAGGGCGGTACGCACACGTTAAAAATCGTCTACAACGGCAACTTTGCAAAGGTGACCGGGCTGACAATAGAAAAATAAATGTAGATAAAGCAAAAACCAGCAGAACAGAATCGTTCTGCTGGTTTTTTATCTTTTACCCGAGCAATGCTTTTGTATACGCAATGCTCTTTCTTACTGCCGCGAGGCATTCCCGCTCCGGCGCTTCGTATTCAATGGAAATATAACCGTCGTAGCCGCTCCCCTTCAAAAGCGCCACAATCCGTTCCAGCTCCACGATGCCGCCGCCGATGTCGCACCCCAAAAAGTGCTTCCCCTGCGGCGAAACCCAGCCGCCGTCCGAAACCTCGACCATGTCCTTGAAGTGGACGTGCCCTATGTCGCCGAGCAGCAGACGCACCGCCTCGTACGGATCTGCACCGACAATATTAAAGTTGCCCGTATCCACCGTTGCCTTCAGGTTCGGCGAGCCAACCGCGTCAAGGATATGCCCCACCTGCTCCGGTCGCCCGGCGAGCACGCCGTGATTCTCTAAGCAGAAATACACGCCCTTTTCCTCCGCCGTTTTGATACATTGGCGGAAGCCGTCCACAATTTTTTCCACGCAGTCATCGTATTGGAGCGTGCCATCCGCGTCCATGTTGCCCGCGAACACGCGCACAATGTCCGTACCGAAGTACCGGGCAATGTCGCAGCATTCCCGCAGGTGCGCAATACTCTTCTGCCGATCCTCCTCGCTGCCGAGCACAAACTCGTTCGACGCAGAGTACGACGACACGCGCATCCCGTTTTTGTCCAGAAACTCTTTTATCTTCGGCAAGTCGCCCTCGCCGATATACATATCGACGAGTTCGACATATTCTACGCCGCATTCTTTAAAAAACTCCATCACCTGATAGATATCCATTTTCCCGTCCGCAATCAGGGGGTGGCAGCTGTACAGGCTCACACTCAGCTTCATATCGCAACTTCCTTTCCGGTCCGCGCCGACTCATATGCCGCGTCGAGAATCTGCATGAGCACAACGCCGTCCTCCGCCGGGTTGATGCACGCCGTCCCGTTTGCCACACAGTCTACAAAGTGGCGCACCTCCGCCTCAAAAATCGGCGAAAAGCCCTTTGACGGATCTTCCTCATACACTGGCTTAATGTCGGTCAGATAGTCAAACTTCTCGCTGTAGAGCTCCAGCTCCGGCTCTGTCTGCGCGCCCGCCTTGCTCCCGAACACGTCGAGCCAGAACTTTGGCTCCTTCAAATGCGAGCTGAAGCTCGTTTCCACATGCACAACCGCGCCGTTGTCAAAGCGAATCATCGCCACCGCCATGTCCTCTACGTTGCAGTTCGGGCTGGGGTCCGCCGCCGTATAGCGGTTCATACCTTTAATATTCGTGCGCGAGCCGATTCCGCTGTATGTCATACACGAAACCGACACCGGCTTCGGCTTTCCCATCAGATAGCGCGACATGTCAATGATATGTACCCCCAAGTCAATCAACGGGCCGCCGCCGCTCTTTTCCTTGTCGGCAAACCACCCGAGCGGGTTGCCCGCACGGCGCAGGCAGCCCGTCGTAATGTAGTAAATGTCGCCCAGCTCCCCGGCGCGGATATATTCCTCCAAAAGCTTCACCGACGGCATAAACCGGCGCACAAACCCAATCATGAGCAGCTTATTGCTGCGTTCTGCCGCCTCCTGCATGGCTCTCGCCTCCTGCGCGTTCATCGCCATCGGCTTTTCACACAGCACGTGGATACCTGCGTCAAGCGCCGCAATCGTCACTTCTGCGTGCGCGCAGTTCCAGGTGCAGACGCTCACCGCGTCAAGCTTCTCTTTTGCAAACATTTCATGATAGTCGAGATACCACCGCGCGAAGCCGTACTGCTTTGCATACTCCTCCGCGCGCCCTTCCTTGATGTCGCACACCGCAACCAGCTCGACATTCTCCATTGCCTGATATACTCTCGTATGCTCATGGCTGAGCGACCCAGCCCCCACAAGCCCGACTCTTATCTTTTCCATCTTATACCCCTCCATCACATGCACGCTCATACCGGCGTTATCTGCCTATCTTTTCCTTTAAAAAGTCAACTGCCATGGAAATATCTGCGCTCGGGTTCTCTCCCACTTCGCGCTCAATTGTCAAGAAGCCGCGATAGCCAATCTCCTCTAAAGCCGCCAGGTAACGGTCGAAGTCGACGCTCCCCTGCCCAAGCGGAACTTCCTTAAAATAGTCGTTGCAGTCGAGCAGTTCCTCGACCTCCACATCGCTGCCGTAAATATTGATCGGGTTCGTCTTTTTGAGCATAATACCGTCCTTTGCGTGCGTATGTACGATGTAGTCTTTGAGATTATGCACCGCCGTGACTGCGTCCTCGCCGATTACCATGGCAAGGTTTGCCGGGTCAAGGTTGACGCACAAATTGCGCGCAGACAGCGAATCGAGGAATTTTTTCAGCACATGGGACGGCTCCGGGCCGGTTTCAATGGCAAAATATGCGCCGACCTCCTCGCCATAGCGCGCAAGCTCGTCGCAAGCTTCCTGCAAAATGGAATACCGGTCGCACGCCTGCTCCGGCACAACGCCGATGTGCGTCGTCACAACATTCGTGCCCAGCTCCTTTGCCAAATCCATAATTCGTTTTGAGCGCTCAATCCGCTGTGCGTTCTGGCTCCTGTCCTGAAACCCCGGCTTGCCCAAATCGCCGCACAGGGCGCTGATGGCAAGGCCGTTTGCGTCGAGCGCATGGCGCAATTCTCTGATTTTCTCCGCCGTCATCGTTTCCGGCGTAATCTCGCCGCGCGTCACATAAATCTGTACCCCCTGCGCGCCCACCTTTTTCGCCTGCGCAAGCGCCTCATAGAGCGGAAGCCTAAATGATTCCAGTAAAACCCCGATGCTAAACTTTGACATCGAAATCCCCCTCTACATAAAATTCAATTTTTCTAATTGTGCCTACAGTATAGCACAGTATCTTTCTGCTTGCCCGAATTTCATTGCGGATAATTAGCATTTTTTTGTGATTGTAAACGGTTTTATCCTGAATGAAAGCGCAGTTTTTAGCACAAAATAAATACGGAAACAAACCATACAACAAAGTAGAGGAGTACGCTATGAGAAAAGAAAAACGACAGGCCACAGCCCAGCAGAAGGCACAGCAGGTTGTAGACGTATACACATCCAAAGAGCAGATGAAAACCGACCCGCTCGGGAGCTGGACCGGCAGGCCGCGTAATGCAAACGAAATTCCGGTCCAGGATGCGGACGACCTGTAACACCACAGCACAGGCTGCCAAGCGGCAGCCTGCTTTTTTATACCGTTTTTCGCCTTTCTCTCTTCATTTTATAAACAAAAAAGCTTTCCTGTAGCCATTTCACACGTTTCTTTTTCTCTTTCCCGTAAAAAGTGAATATTTGCAACTCAAGTACAAAAAAGTTGCAAAAATATATTGAAATGGAAATTTTTTTTTGGTATAATAAATTCGCTTAATTGATTTAAGTATACTCTGAAAAAATATAATAATTGGAGGGCTGTGAAATGGCATTGAAAAACAAGTATCTTTCGGACGTATACGCAAAGGTATGCGAGCGGAACAAGGGCGAGTCGGAGTTTTTGCAGGCTGTGCTTGAGGTTTTGGAATCCTTTGAGCCGGTTGTAGAGCGTCGTCCTGATATCGTGGCGGCGGGCGTAATCGACCGCATTGTGGAGCCGGAGCGTTTTATCCAGTTCCGTGTTTCGTGGGTAGACGATAACGGCAAGGTGCAGGTAAACCGCGGCTTCCGCGTACAATTTAACTCCGCAATCGGGCCTTACAAGGGCGGCCTTCGTCTTCATCCGAGCGTAAACGCTTCCGTAATTAAGTTTTTGGGCTTTGAGCAGTGCTTTAAAAACAGCCTGACCACGCTCCCGATGGGCGGCGGCAAGGGCGGCAGTGACTTTGACCCGAAGGGCAAGTCCGACGCAGAGGTTATGCGGTTCTGCCAGAGCTTTATGACGGAGCTTTCGAAGCACATCGGCGCGGACACTGACGTACCGGCCGGCGATATCGGCGTTGGTGCAAGAGAAATTGGCTATATGTACGGCCAGTATAAGCGTCTGCGCAATGAGTTTACCGGCGTGCTGACCGGCAAGGGTCTTACATACGGCGGTTCTCTTGCAAGAACACAGGCAACGGGTTACGGCCTGTGCTACTTCACCGACGAAATGCTCAAGGCGAACGGCAAGAGCTTTGACGGCAAAACGGTTGTCATCTCCGGTTCCGGCAATGTTGCAATCTACGCGACAGAGAAGGCGACCGAGCTCGGCGCGAAGGTGGTTGCGCTGTCCGACTCGAACGGATACATTTACGACCCGAACGGCGTAAACCTCGACGTAGTTAAACAGATCAAAGAGGTGGAGAGAGGCCGCATCAAAGAGTATGTGAACCGTGTACAGGGTGCAGAGTATCACGAAGGCTGCCGCGGTATCTGGAGCATTAAATGCGATATCGCACTCCCGTGCGCAACGCAGAACGAGCTTAACGGCGACGAGGCGAAAATGCTGGTTGCAAACGGTGTAATGGCGGTAGCAGAAGGTGCAAACATGCCGTCTACGCCGGAAGCAGTCGAGACCTTCCTTTCCAACGGCGTTCTGTTCGGGCCGGCAAAGGCTGCAAACGCGGGCGGTGTGGCAACGTCCGGGCTTGAGATGAGCCAGAACTCCATTCGCTACAGCTGGACCTTTGAAGAAGTAGATGAAAAGCTGCACAACATCATGAAGGAAATCTTCAAGGCTGCTTCCTCCGCGGCGGAAGAGTATGGTATGCCGAACAATTATGTTGCAGGCGCAAATATTGCCGGCTTCCTCAAGATTGCAGACGCTATGATGGCGCAGGGTATTGCGTACTAATTTATTTTAGTCTGATACATAAAAAAGCACAGGTAATCTTCCTGTGCTTTTTTTGTTTGGAAACTGAAACCTGCCTGTAATGGTATTTTATGTCGAATTGTGATAAACTGTGCTAAAGTAGAGCGAAAAAAAGGGAGGGACTTTCCATGCCGGTAAGGAATGACAAAAGAGCAAAGACAACATATCGTTTTGGAATGCCAGTTTTTCTGCTGATTTGTGCGCTGTTGTGGTGTATTGTAACGGTCGGATATCTGCTTTTCGGCGGAACAGAGCGGGGCAACTTCCAGTCCTCCGGCTGGGAAAGAGGTTTTACCGCAGCAGGAATTGCAGTATGTGTTATCTGCGTCTGGTTTCTGTGTAGGTGGGCGCTTGGACGGTTTTCTGTCCATTCTGGAAAATGGCGGCTTTTCGTCCTGTCTTGTGCCGCTATTATAACCAGCCTGATCATGACGGTTGTCATTCCCTTCAGTCCCTGTCACGATTCATACGACCTGCTCTCCTTTTTGGAAAAGCTCTCGCTTGGTGAGGACACGGCGTATATGACTACCTATCTCGCGGCTTTTTCCACCAATCGTTTGACCGCGCTGCTTTATTTTCCGTTTGTACAACTGTTTCAAAGCGTGGAAGTCGGCGTCCGCGTCTTGAACGGCCTGCTGATGTGCGGAAGTATCCTTTTACTCGCAGGCTGCTGCAAGAAAATGTTCGGACAAAACTGTGCCGAGCTTTCTCTGCTCGTCTCAGCCATTGCATTTCCCTATTTGCTTCTTGTCGGGCCATATATCTACCTACCGGCGATTTTTCTTGCCGCGCTCACGCTGTACCTCTACCATTGCCGTCCCGTTGCGACGAAAGTCGGCTTTTTTGTAGCGGGCGGACTTCTGTTTACCCTGCGCCCCATGGCCTGCGTCCCTATTTTGCTCTATCTTTTTGTAAAAGGCTGGTTCCGTGCGGGCGCAAAACATCGGTTCCTTACCGGACTGGGGAAAACAGCGCTTTCGCTCGCCTGCTTTTTCCTGATAAAAAGCGGAACCGGCGCGCTTTTGTACGCGACGGATCTGCATCCATACCCCAATCTGGACGACTCCTCCCTGCTTTGGACGCTGGAGGTTGGTACGCGCTACAATGGGTCTGCAACCGGGCAATGCGTCTACTTTCCCTACCATAGCGAAGGCTTTGACGAGATTTCCTCCCAGTTCGGCGAGCTGTGGTCTGCGTATGAAACAGAGTATACAGCAGAGCAGCCGGTGCCCTATGAAGAAATCAAAGCGTTAAAGCGCGCCATTGGCGGCAATATTCTCACCCGCGCAAAAGATACAATCCTGTCCTCCCCAGGCAATGTGTTGGGCTTTGCAAAGGCCAAATACATAAACTACTATTCGGATGTGTACCGGCCCTACTACTATATGCCAAACATACTTATGCCAAACTTCGGCGATGCGGCCTACCACAATTATGAAGCGCGCTTCTTTTTATCCATGAACGCGTTTCTCCTGCTGTTTTACACTTCGGCAGCATGCCTGCTTCTATCCGCCGCAACACGGTTCTGCAAGCGTAAAAAAGGACTCCCCGCCTCCTGGAGCAGTTGCGTCGCCTTAACGCTCGGCGCACTTGCGGTCAGTCTGCTGGCCATCTCTCTTACAGAGGTTGGCAAACGGCTGATGTTTGACGCATTCGCCGCCATGTTCCCGGTTATTTGCTTCGCTCTGTATCGGTGTACCCATTTATTAAAACAAATTTCCGTAAAAAAAGAAAAGGCAATCGCCATAGGCGGAGCAGTCCTTTCTGCCGCCGGCCTGTTTTGCCTCTTTAACACATATAATATCACGATTTTTCACGGCAGTACCGTCACTGTTTCGCCCGAAACCGTCACTATCCACTTTTCCGACGAAATCACAGAGCCGGGCTATACGATCCTTTCCAACGACGGGACGGAAATCCCGCTCCTGGGCAAAACGCACGTGACGCTTCCAAATGGTAATAACAGTGACAATTTTTTCAATGTGCGTCTGCCAGACGGAAGCCTATATCAGATCGCCAAGCTACGCCGCATGTAATGTCTTACAGCGCGCGGGTTTCCTGGCTCCGCACCTTTGAGGGCGATATGTTTTTCTGTTTCCGGAACAGGCGGCTAAAATAATTCATATCATTAAAACCCACGCTCATAGAAATCTGCGTAATATTCATATCGGTGTTTTTCAGCAAATGATAAGCCTTGTCGAGCCGCACGTCGTTGATGTATTGGACAACAGTTTTCCCGGTCGCTTCCTTGAACAGATGGCAGAAGTGATACTTGCTGACATTTAAAAGCCGGGCCAGCTCTGAATACGAAATTTCTGTGTTATAGTGGCTTTCAATGTACTGTACGGCCGGTAGAATCCGGTCGAGTTTATTGGCGCGGGCAATGTATTCCTCCTGCGTAATGTGGCGGGCAATATGGTTACGCACAAGATAGACGAGCAGCTCGTACAGCTTCGCCTTAATCGCCATGTCGTAGCCCACCGCATGTGTTTGATACTCCTCAAAAATCTCCTGATAGAAATTCCTTACTGCAGTATCGCCGCTAATAATATTATGAAACACGAAATGCCCCTGTCCCAGCTCTGTGGCAAAAAACTTCGGGTCAATGATGATAGAAAAATATTCCATAGCTTCACTGACCGAATGGGCCGCATGCAGTTCGTTGCTATTCGCAATCGCCAGGTCCCCCCCATGAATCACCGTCGCCCGGCCATTATGGCTAATGTTGACAGTCCCACTTTTCAAATACCAAAGCTCGAGATGCTCGTGCCAATGGCTCGAAAACAGCAGCGTTTCCGGCACCATGCCCTCCTTCTTTGCCATGCCGAGCTTGACTGGAAATTTATCGTCGTACATAATGATTTTTTCATAAAGGTTAATGTCTTGCATGGTCTTATCTCCAACCTTAACAATTTTATACTAATTCTCCGCAATTTTCTCCGGGAACCGGGCCGTAATTTTCGTTATAATGATATAATAATTATTATATAGACTTTCTAGAATATTGTCAATTTTAAAAATTGAATCATATCTGAATATTATTTTTGGAGGCAAAAATTATGAAAAAAATTGTGTGCAAAAACTACGAAGAAATGTCAAAATGCGGCGCAGACATTGTTGCAGCGCAAATCAAAGCAAAGCCGGACAGCGTGCTGGGGCTTGCGACCGGCTCGACCCCGATTGGCCTGTACAAATGCCTGCGGGAAATGCCGCTGGACTTTTCCAATCTTTCCGCCTACAATCTGGACGAATACTATCCGATTGCAAAAGCGAATGACCAGAGTTATGCGTATTTTATGAACGATAACCTGTTCCAGTACATAACGGTGAAAAGCAAAGATATTCCAAACGGCGAAGCGGCAGATGCTGAGGCGGAGTGCCGCCGGTACGACAAGGCCATCGAGCAGGCCGGCGGAATTGACTTGCAGATACTCGGCCTCGGTATAAACGGGCACATCGGCTTTAATGAGCCGGCAGAGTCGCTCAGTGTCGGGACCCATGCAGTAGACCTTACAGAGTCTACGATCGAGGCAAACGCGCGCTTTTTTGCAAACAAAGACGACGTGCCGCGTCGCGCGCTGACGCTCGGATTGGGCGGTATTATGCGCGCAAAAAAGATTCTCGTCCTTGCCAGCGGAAAAAACAAGGCAGACGTCGTAAGGAAGATGTTCTCCGGTGAAGTTACGACGGATGTTCCAGCGTCGCTGTTGCAGCTCCACAATGATGTAACCGTTGTAATTGATGAAGAAGCAAACGGAGAAGCGTAACGCTAAATTGATACAAAATTAAAGTACGGACACTGCACAAAAATGCGGCGTCCGTACTTTTTCAATTATAACTTAATCGTCGTATTCATTTTCTACTAATTCAGCGGCACGAGAAGCGTCTGTCCGGCAAACAAATCAGCGGACGGCAGACGGTTGAGCGCCTTTATCCGGTATACCATTTCCCGGACGTCCCCCTGTCCGTCGCTGTATTCGCTCGCTATGCTCCAAAGCGTATCCCCTGCCGCGACACAGACAACATCCGTCTTATGGCTCACATCGGCGCTTGTCTGCCCCGGAAACATGAATGCAAACACGGTGACACCTACAAGCACAAACAGCAAAATCAGAAAAACAGTAAACCGAAAGCGATTCTTTACAACAAGTCTTTTTTTCGTCATATTCATATATAACACCTCTCAATTTTTCAAAAGAACTTATGTTCTGTATTAAGTATAACAGAACATAAGTTCTTTGTCAATAGATAAACGAAAATTTGTTCCCATACAGAAATATATCAAATTATAAACATGTTTTTATCTATTTTTACCATAATCATTTAACCTCATTTACATCTACAAGTACAAATTATATAATTATAAGAAACAAATTGTAAGGGGAAAGGAGTTCTAACATGAAACAATCTGCAAAAAAACTTTTGTGTCTGCTCTTGGCATTTACGCTTTGCGCAGGACTGCTCCCTGCCGTTGGGTTAGCGGCAAATGCGAGCATGACGGAAACCTTTACAGGTTATACCGAAAACACTAACATCGGCCAAGTGTCTTTTCTCTCTCTAACACCAAATGTTACTGTAGCAAAGCCTGTATCCGGGCATCTCGGAAAAGATGCCACGGACACATCTGTCTTAATTGAATCGCAGACGGATGACGGTACGCAGGCAGGTGGAAACATCATGCCGGCTGTCCAGTATAATGTCAACACAGCAGAACATATTGGCTATTCATTTGAGCAGGGCGATATTCTACATTTTGGGTTCGAATTTGCAACCGATAGCTTAAACGGCGTAAAGGACATGCGCTTTGAGGTGGCAACTCCGGACAAGCCCAGAACCTCTGTCACAATGATGACAACTGTAAACGGAAGCGGAGAAGTACGTATTCTTTCTAAACCGATTGGCTATAACCTTCCGGTAAATCAATGGGTGCGCTTTGACTTTGTTGTACATATTGGGAAAAGTACGACGTTGGACGTATATATCAATGGCGAAAAAAAGGCCGAGAATGTCAGCTTAGCGGGCATCATTACCAGTACACCGACTAAACTGAATTTGATTCGCCTGTTTATGACTATGTCCAAAAAGGACGGCGTATATCCGCTCACACGGAATTACATTGATAACTTTTATGTCGGCCTGTCCAAATCTGAGCCGGTCATCGCGCCTACTATTCTGTCGCACACAAATCCGGGCGTTACGATCGATAACGGTGCAAAAACGGTTCAGGTTCCCGGTACGCTGTCGCCGGCAGAGCTGCTGCAGGGCTTCCAGTCGGATGGCGCAGTGTCTTTTCATGCTGTAGATGCAGCCGGCAATGCGATGGCAGATGCGCTGACGGACGGATATATCCGCGTAAACAACGCAGACGGTACATATGCGTATTATGCCATGACTGTATTCCAGCTTAAATCGTATCTTGACGAGTCCTTTGATGGAAAAACAATTACCGACTCTGAAACGCTCAAGAGCGAAACCGGGATTGAGATTGGCTCTAATATTGCTTCCTCCGGTACAACGACTGTTTCCACCGCAAGCGGAATTGGTGGACGGACAGCAGAGGATGACAGCCTTGAGATAAAAATTGAGGGCTTTACCGGTGGAGAAAACAACGATGGCAAAACAGATTTGAACGTAACCTTTGCCGCAGCAGAAGATATCAAAGACGATACAATCTCGCTTGAGGTTCCGGTTCTGCTCCGATCGGCAACCGCTTCGGCTGCAATACAGATTCCAATGAACAACAATGCTTCTTATATGAAGAGTTTGGCCTCGTTTGAAACAAACGGTACCATTAAGGTGAACGGAAGCGACACAGGCTTGACTTGGGAGCCGAATCGTTGGTACAAGGTAGCGGCAACTATCAACTTGAAAGCAGCGCGCTGGAGCGTCTATATTAACGGCATTTGTGTGACGGACAACGCTGTAATTCACAATGGACTCAACAGTGTTGACTTCCTGCGCCGCTTTAAAATCTGGATCAACATGCCGTCCGCAGCGGGCGACTACGACTTTGCAATCAGCTTTGACGATTGGAAGATGTACAACAGCACGTACAACCCAGCGGCAGACCGGATGACAATTGCGAGCAGCAGCAACTATGTTGTCAGCGAAACGGATAAAAAAATCTATATTCCCAACGCAGTATCCCAGGAGGATTTCGCAGCGGGACTGGCCCTGTCTAATGCTGAATTAGCGGGCGTTTATAGTGATTCCACACTGAGCAGTGCCGTTAGCAGCAGCGTAGAAGCGGGGCAATATGCCGTTTTCAAGGCGGTTTCTGGCAATGTGTACGATGTATATGAAATCTCGTATATGGACGAGGTGCTTGGGATTGAAAGTTCCGAGTATCTATTCAGCAACGCGGAAGGATATATCTGCGCGCCGATTGGTACGCCAGTCGATGAGTTCTACAGCCATATCCAGCTCTATACAGGCCATACCGGAAAGCTCTACGCGGGTGAAATCCCAGTTGAGGACAGCGCAGTTATCACAAACAGCAAGGATTTGGTATACCGCGTGACCTTCAACGAAAAGACAAAAGATTACACGATTGTAAATGAGTTTGCAAACGAAAACTTTGACAGTTTTCTTGGACAAAAGCTTACAAACGGACAGTCTTATAACGGTTACGTCCACTATGGATATGACGGCGCGTACATGGAGGGGGTTGCCTGTGACTTCAGCAACACCATTCACGGTTTCCTGCCGGTATCCTCCAGCGGGCAGAAAATCAGTCTTCGCCGGCAGAACATGACAAAGAAAGACATCGGAAACACCTTTGTCATGACATGGGACTTTAAAACGGATAAAACCGACGCGCTGTCTGCGCTTGTGGTTCGCTATGCAAAAACGGACGGCAGCACCGGCAATTATAACAATATTATTAATCTGAACGCGGACGGTTCGGTTACGTTCGACGGCAAAAGCGTTGGTCAGTACCAGGCAAATACGTGGTATCGCATGACTATGGCAATCGACATCATTACGAAGAAGGCGCAGTTCTACATTAATGGAGAAAAAGCTTTTGATGAGCCGATTACCATGAGCTTATTAAACAACGATTTTGATTATTTTGCAGAGGTTATGCTGAGTGCGGACGCATCGTCTACCGGCAACCGCAATGTCTGGATGGATAATTTTGCACTGTACCAGGTCTACAGCATTGACTCGCTCGACGTAGACGCTATGCAGTCTGCCCTCATCTCAGAAAAAGATATTTTTGAGGCAGATAATACGATTTCCGGCTATGGCAACGTTACCGTAGACGAACTTCTCGCGCTGGTTGAACCAAAAACTGCGGGCGCTGCTCTCACCTTGAAGGTTGTAGATGAAAGCGATACAAAAGTTACAGGGAGCGAAACCGTTACGGAAGGAATGCGCCTTGTGTCGACCGCGCCAGACGGCCGCCATATGACGATTTATCCTATTGGCAAGGCGCTGCGCACGCAGGTAGCAATCGAAATTGATGGTAAACAGGTAACACAGCTTTACGCTGGAACAGCAAGTGCTACGGTGCAGGTTTATGACCAAAAGGGACAGGAAATGACCCTGCTTTTGGAGCAGTACAAAGACGGCGCACTCGTCCAGTCAAAGGCAACGGAAACCAGGACGCTTTCCGGCGCGCAGACCTTGACGGTGACGCTCGACACGCCGGTAGCTGACGAAGCCGGTATCACTTTAAAGGCGAGCCTGATTAATAATATGGAAGATAAGACGCTGCTCGCTCCTATTGTAGAAGTCTCTTACAGCGAAACACTGGAATATACGACAGAAATTGCAAAGGTAAAAGGTGACCGGGACGCAATTTACACGATTACGATGGACGATGGCTATGGCGTATCCACGCGCGATTATTACCGTCCGTGGTTTGAAAAGTACAACCTGCGCGGTACAACACTTGCAATTGTGACGTGGATGCAGGACAGCAATAATCTGTTCTACAAGCAGGCGTTGGAGATGACACAGGTAGACAAAAACCTCGAGATTGTGAGCCACTCCTATACCCATCCAACAGAAGCGGCCGTAATGGACGCAAACCTAAAACGGGAAATTATAGGTTCTCAGACGACACTGCGGGAAATGTTCCCCGGACAGGATGTCCTGTTCTACTGTTCAGGAAATGGGTTGCTGACAAACAATATGTGGCCGCTTCTCCGCGCAAACTATTATGGTATGCGCAATGGGACGCGCGGCTACAACGACCTTGATATGAGCGAAGACGATTTCTTCGATATCAAAGTACAGGGGGTAGTTGGCAGTACGCAATATCAAAACAAAAATCATCCATATGACGGAGAAACCGTCCAGACAATGAACCGCTGGCTCGACGAGGCCATTAAAAACAATAAATGGCTTGTAGAGATGTGGCATTCTGTTTGTTGGGAAGATGAAAGCGGAGCCGTCCAGAGCGACGGCGGTTATCGCCCCATTCCGGCAGATATCGGCGAAGCGCATATAGCTTATGCAAGTCAACTGCAAGAAGAAGGGAAAATTTGGGTCGCACCTATGGGCGAAGCGATGAAATATATCCGCGAACGGCAGTCGTCCACACTTGTTGATACCGCAACAAGAACATCGCGCACCATTTCCCTGACGCACAACTTGGATAAAAAATATTTTTCTGACCCGCTCACGCTCAAGAGCGAGGTACCGGCTAACTGGAACTATGCAAAAGTTGTACAAAACGATAGTACCCAGTGCATTCAAGCCAAGGAAGAAAATGGGAAATACTACATCGTGTACGACGCGATTCCCAATTATGGGGATATTGAAATCACGCAGCTTGACGCACCATTGACAGATAACAGTATCAAGGATTTAACCATCAATACACCGGAGAATCTGTCGCAGATGCTCGAGTCGATGGAGCCGGTCAACTTCAGCGTGACCTACTCCCCGACGGAAAATGTAGACCCGGCAACGATTCATTGGTATATAGACGAAGAATTGCAGAGTACGACGGGGCCGAACTTTACCTATACGCCGGAGGGTGAAGGAGCGCATTATATCTATGCGCAGGCCGGCATTGTAAAATCGCAGTACCGTGATGTAACGGTCAGTACACCCCCGCCGCCGGAACTGTATCTGGTCAACGACAACTTCGACGACCGCATCCC
>CABUKE010000012.1 GCA_902492065.1 uncultured Eubacteriales bacterium | reverse complement strand
ATAATAGCCTTATAGGCTTAGTGCAAGCCACCCGTTATACGGGTGGTCTTGACTTAAAATCCACTTCCAAAATCGAGTTCCAGACGCTTGCTGTCGCTTCCTCCGATGTGTTGCCGTAGCAGTTTACCCGAACGGCTTTCACGCTCCTTGGCGTGAAGGTGAAATCCTCCAGCATTTCTGCATCGTTGGTGGAAAGCCCATCATACACGGTTTCAAATACCGTCCCGTCTGAGGAAACTTCAATCTTAATCCGTGCCTTACGCGCCGCTGCCTTCCAAAAGGCGAGTGATACGCAGCTCAGCGTCCGCGGCTCGCGGAAGGTATACATAATCCACGCTTCGCCCTCGGCCGACCAACGCGTCGAATAGTCGCCGTCGTAGCTCTTTTCCGGCGTATTGATGTCGTTTTCCCAGTCGCTCGCCGTGATTTCCACGTCACGCTCCTCGCGCAGCGTCACATAATAATACTTGACATTAAACGGCTCATCCTCCACAAATACCTTCAGCACCGCCTGACCGGGCAGAGAGGCGGGCATTGTGACCTCTACGCCGCAGCCCTCCGCCGCCGTGTACCCAATCGTTGGCATTTCCGTTGTTCCTACCGGCAGAGGGAAGGTGTAGCTCGTACGGTTTGGGCTGAAGTTCGCTACCGGCGTACCGTTTATGGTGATTCCGTCGAGCAAAGGCGTAACCATCTCGCCGTCTGCGACGCTCCAATTCGCAAGGTCGGTGAAGCTGTAGGTAAAGTTTTGCGGTTCGCTCTCGCCCGGCTCCAAAAGCTGCATGACAACGGCGAGGTCAAAGCTGGTAACGCCCTGCGCATGGATTGCAAGCTTTTTGTAGTTGCCGCGCCCGTACTCGCTGCTGTTGCCTTCCGGCGAGGTGGGGAGCGGGTTGGCGTCCATCAGCGTAAAACCGGCCTGCTGTTCTAAAGCAGTATCGCCCGGCCGGGTCACAATGCCGACCCAGAGACGCTGCCCGCCTTGCGTAAGGATTGCCGATTTCTTGTCCGGCGCAATTTCCACCTTTGTTTTGTTGGAATTGATATGCGCAAACCACCACACCTCGGACGGCGCTTTAAGCGCGACTTCATCCTGTACAATTACCGTGTTGCGGCTGTTCGTCAAAAACAGGCCGCGCTTTGCCGAAGAAGCGTCGTCGGCGTACGCACTCGTCATATCAGTAACAGCGTACGCGCCGCGCGGCTTGCTGACAAAGTCCACAATAGGCGAGTCGGAATTTACAATCTGGTCCGGGTCGTCGTCAGGGTTGATAACGAGCGTATTCTGCCCCTCGGCGCGCATCCGGTAATAGTCCCAACGCTGTCCGGTTGCGCCGCCACTGAAGTAGCCCGGCAGGTTGTAATTGTCGCTGCCCAAATCGACAAACCAGCGCACGCCGCCCGCGTCGAGCACGAATGTCCCGGTGTCGAGATTGCCGTGGTTTGCGGTGTTGTCGCCCGCATGCAGACCGGCATAAACCGGCGTGTCCGTCGCGAAGCTGCTACGCATGCTTGCAGTGCTGATTCCCTTAAATACCCGGTCGAGCGGCCAGTCTGCGCTCGTGTCGATGTTATCCGGGTTGTACCACATGATATCCTTTGGCGATACGCTCTTTGTACCGTCCGTAATATCCTGATAGCGCGCCCCGGCGATAACCGGGTCGCCGTAGTAGTTCGCAAACCAGAACAGCGTGGAGGTGTCAATCTTATCTTCGCCGCAGTCGTGGAAGTTGAACTGCCCGTATGGGCTCTCCATATAGGTGGGGAAGTAGCCCGTCTGGCGCAGTCCGGGCGACTCGGCGATGCCGTACGTCGTCCCCATAGCGCTTTCCAGACTGGCTAAAAACCAGACCAGATAGTTCGTCCCGAACGACCAGTAACCCGGCCCCTCGCTGTAGCCGCCGTCGGGTGCATAGTCCTCTACACCCAGCTCAATCGAGTTAATAATGTTGCCCAAAAGCCACTCGCAGTCTTCGGGATAGATGTTTGCCAGCGCAATCGACGACATGGTAAGGCCGGCGTTGCACACCGCGTTCCAGTTTGTCTTCGCCTTTGTCCACCCGCTCCGGCCGTGGGTGCCGTGGTGAGAGTCGATTTCATCCGATGTTCCATTATAGGCGCCAATCCCTTTTACTACCGCCTGATTGTACAGTCCTTCCTCAAGCGTTTTGCGCCGTTCCGGCGTAAGATAGTCGTAGAGCCAGTCATAGGTAAGCGCAACGCCGAACGCCATTTCCCCGACGTTTAAAAAGTGGCCTGGCCGCCAGGTGGGGAAGGCGCAGACGTTTTCCGCCTCGATGTAGGCGCGCTCGGCATAGGCCGGGTCGCCCGTTACCTTATACAGAAAGGACATGACGAACATGATTTCCTTTGCTTTTCGTGCAGGCTCAAGCATATTGCCCGCGTCTCCGCTTCCGTTGTAGCGGGTTGTAGCCTGCGTTTGGCTTTTAGTTTTTTCGTTGGTACGTACTACTTTATTAATCATACCCGCGAGAACGGTGTCGGTTTTTGCAGTTTCAATAATCCGGTCAAAGTCCGACTGGTGCAGCAGCAGACGCGGATGCTCGTCACTGGGGCTGACCGTTTGCATGTCCGCAATCATCTCCGCCCCGGTCGGACGGTCATAGATAATGTTTTTCGTAATTGTCATAAGGGTATCTACATCCTCTTCGCTGTCGTAAATGTTCGGATAGTCGGAAAGGATAATCAGTTCGAGGGTATTGTCATAGAAGGCGTATTTCCCAAGCGCCTCGCACACGGCGCGCACAGGCAGGTACATCCGGTCGCCCTGCGCAAAAATCGGGTCGCTGATGGCGATACGCTCGCCGTCTTTATAAATTGCGTCGTCGCCAATCACGGCGCGCACGCTCCCGGCGTCGGTGCTTAATATCGCCGCGCCGCCCGCCTCGTCAAAATCAACAGATGCACCAAGCGCCTCAGCCACAAACCGAACGGGGAGATAGGTCCGGTCGTTTTTGAGAATCGGCGTAATCTCCGGGTTTTCTTCGTCGATGGGAACCTGCTGGTAGTTGACGTATGCGTTGCTGGAGCCAACGGTGAGCGCAACTGCACCCGCCATTTTGTAAATATCATTTGCCGTCGAGGACTGGCCGTCATAGAGAATGCCGAGGTCCTCGTCCGTGGGGGTATAGCTCGCATTTGTTGTCACGATGAATCGGTCAAGAATAATGCCTATTTTTTGCCGCGGGATAAAGCGCAGGAAGCTGCGCTCGCCCGCTTTGCCGTCCACTGCCGCAATCTGAATCCAGAGCGGCGCGTCCGGCTCGGCGAGCAGGCCCGTGTTTGTATATTCGCCGTCGCCAATCGCCATAAAGATACTTTGTCCGGCCTGGTTACTCTTGCTCGCCGTATGGCGCAGCCATATGTAATAGCGTCCGTCCTCCTCGGGGTAGAATTCCAGTTCAAGCGACGCGCCTGCGTTTTGAGCCGGGACGGTTTTATCTTCATATACGACGCTGATACCGCGTCCGCCGGACAATACGTCGTTTTGTCCCTTTGTATATTCCAATCGGCTCGTATCCAGAATCGTCATATCCTCTGCCTCTATGTCATAGACGATTCCGGTGTAATCGTAATTCATAGCCGCAAGCGCGGGCAGGCTGGCGCCTGTACCGAGCAAACATGTCAAAAATAAACAAATCAGTCGCTTATAATAAGTCTTCACATGTTCCACCCCTTGTTTACAATTATACTATAATAGTACCATCCCGGCGCAAAAATTGCAAGAAAAAACGCGCCGAACCGACGCGTTTTCATATTTGTACTTACACAAGACTTTGTTTTTTGATTGCTTTTTGCAGAAAGCCGGACAACAGCGCAAGCACGACAGTTGTGATAATAATTTCCGGAATCATATACGTGCCGTTGTAAATGAGCGAGTACGCCCATATGCCCTGTCCTTCCTGTGCATAGACACCCCAGATGAGCACACCGGAGGCAATGTGGCACACATAGCGCAGCGTGGTTACGATTGCGCCGGAAACCGGGATTGCCCACGTGCGCCGGCCAAACAGCTTATAAAACGGCCCGGCAAGCCCGAGCACGCCAAAGGCAAACACATAGTCGAGCAGGATTACGAGCACATAATAGCCAAATGTTTGCGTTGGAGGTGCCATTGGACCGAGAATGTACTGAATGACAGAATACGCAAACGAAGCCAAAAGTCCCCATTTTACGTCAAACAGCAACGAAACAAGAATGATTGGCACCATACTTGCAAAGGTAATGGAGCCGCCCTGCAGCCACGGTGCGGGAATAATTTTCGACACCCATGCGAGCACGACGGACAGCGCAATCAGAATTGCGCTTGTGGTAAGTTTTTTGGTCATAGAAATCCCTTCCTTATTTTGGTTTCCTGTGGCTGTGCCGGAAGGCGGCGGAAATAAAAAATGACGCTATGCCAAAGCATACCGCCACAAAAATTTCCTGTGTTCCCTACGCTGGCATTATCCAAACAGGTTGTATGGGTCGGACCGGGGCTACGGTCCCTCTCAGCCTGCTTCCGCAAGCTCCCCGTTTTGAAATTAACAAATAAAGTATAGCGCAAAATCCGCCAAATGTCAAGCTTTTTCGCAAGCGGATAGAGCGGTATCTATCGGACGGTTATTTTTTCATAAATTTGCGTATAGTATATAGAAACGGTTGACTTTTTGTGTGGTTTGGACGATAATAAAGATTGGTAAAATTTATGCAGCAGTTGGAGGGGTTAGTGTTGACTGAGAAGCTGAAGCTTTTTTTGAAGGGAATACAGGGGAAACGTATCACGGTAATCGGAATCGGGGTCAGCAATCTGCCGCTGATCAAATTTTTGGCGCAAAACGGCGCCATTGTGACGGCGTGCGACCGGCGCGAGGAGGACGAACTCGCCGACGAGCGCGCGCAGCTTGGGAAGTATTCCATTACGTACCATCTGGGCGACAATTATCTCGATAATATCGACGCGGATATTATTTTTAAAACGCCGGGGATGCGGTTTGACACGCCGGCGCTTGTGCAGGCGCGGGAGCGGGGGAGCCTTGTCACGTCGGAGATGGAAGTGTTTTTTGACCTGTGTCCGGCAAAAATTATCGCTGTCACCGGTAGCGACGGGAAAACGACAACAACGACGCTGATTGCCCAAATGCTTCAGCGCGAGGGGCACACCGTTTGGGTCGGCGGCAATATCGGCAAGCCGCTTTTGGGCGAAGTAGAGCAGATCAAAGAAAGCGACATGGTCGTGCTGGAGCTGAGCAGCTTCCAGCTTCACACCATGAAGGCAAGCCCGAGTATTGCCGTTGTGACGAACCTATCGCCCAACCACCTTGATATGCACAAGGATATGGACGAATACATCGCGGCGAAGAAAAACATCTTTTTGTATCAAAAGCCGGGCGACCGCCTTGTGCTCAACTATGACAATGACATTACGCGCGGCTTTGCAAGCGAAGCGGTCAACCCGCCCATGTTTTTCTCCCGGAAGGTTGCGCCGAAGGGCGGCGTTTCGCTCCAGGATGGGACGATATACTACGGCGATGAGGCGGTATTGCGGGCGAGCGAGATTCGGATACCCGGCCTGCACAACGTGGAAAATTACATGGCGGCAATCGGCGCGCTGTGGGGGATAGTGTCGCCCGATACAATCCGCGCGGTTGCGCGCGAGTTTGGCGGCGTGGAGCACCGGATCGAATTTGTCCGCGAGCTGGACGGCATCAAATTCTACAACGATTCGATTGCGAGCAGCCCAACGCGCGCGTCGGCAGGGCTGCACTCGTTTGACCAGAAAGTGATTCTGATTGCGGGCGGCTATGACAAGCATATCCCGTTCGACAGCTTCGGTTATGTGCTCAAAGAATGCGTCAAGTCGCTGTTTCTGATTGGCGTAACCGCGCCGAAAATCCGGCAGGCCGCTCTGGACGCAGGGATGGACGAGGACGCCATCACCATGTGCGACACGCTTGCCGACGCGACGCAGAAGGCATACGACGCTGCGCGTGCCGGCGATGTTGTCATGCTGTCGCCCGCGTGCGCGAGCTTTGACATGTTCAAGAACTTTGCCGTGCGCGGCGAAGCGTTTAAACAATTGGTAAACGCCCTGTAAACGGAAGGATAAGAGGTGTTTGAGATGGAAAAACAAATCGAGATAGAAGCGGTTTTGCAGCGGCTCAGCGCGCTGCATGGCGTGTCCGGCTTTGAGAGCGGCGTTGCGCAGGCGGTAGCGGAGCTGTTTGCGCCGTATGTGGACGAGGTATATACCGACGCGCTCGGGAGCGTGATTGCGGTTAAAAGGGCTAAGCAGGAGCACGCCAGGCGCGTCATGCTCGACGCGCATATGGACGAAATCGGCCTGATGGTGACGAGCATTGACGAGAAGGGCTTCTTAAAGTTTACGAATGTGGGCGGCGTGGACGAGCGCATCCTACCCGCGCGCGAGGTCGTGGTGCATGGCCGGTGCGATATTCCCGGTATCATTGGGATTAAGCCGCCGCACCTGCAAAGCGCGGACGAAAACAAAAAGACGCTCAAAATCGACGAGCTTGCGATTGACGTTGGGATGGAGCTGTCAGCAGTGCGTGCGCTCATAGAGGCGGGCGACTGGGTCACCTTTGCCCAGGAGAGCGCAACGCTGTTAAACGGACAGATGACGGGAAAGAGCTTTGACGACAGGGCGAGCATATGCGCCCTGCTGTATGCGGCGCAGACGCTTGCGGGCGAACCGCTCGATGTGGACGTGTACTTTGTCCTGTCCGTACGCGAGGAGACGAACCTTGCCGGTGCGGGCTGCGCGGCCTATGCTGCCGAGCCGGACGCGGCGCTGGTGATTGACGTGACGCACGCAAAAACGCCGGACAACCCGGACTGCCCGTTCGAGGCGGGCGGCGGCGTGGCGTACTCGCTGGGGCCAAATGTACACACGCCCTTTGCCCAGCTCTTAAAGAAGCTTGCCGGCGAAAACGGCATTGGTGCAAAAGCGGAAGTCGACGGCGGGAGCACAGGTACGAACGCATGGGCTGTGCAGGTGAGCCGGACTGGCGTGCCGACGGCGGTGCTGTCGCTGCCGCTCAAGTATATGCACACGCCGACAGAAACATTGGCTGTAGAGGACATTACAGCGGCGGGAACGCTTGCGGCCGCGTTTGTGCGGCGGCTTAGCGAGGAACCGGCGCTTTTGAATCCAGTAGAAATCAGGTGAGGACATGCTGTTAAAAACACTATGCGAAACACACGGCGTAAGCGGCGACGAGGGTCGCGTGCGCGATATCTTGCTCGAGGCGGTGCGCCCCTACGCAGCTCGGATTACGGTAGATGTGATGGGCAACTTGATTGTTTATAAAAAAGGCGAAAGCGCGGATAAGACCATCATGCTGTGCGCCCATATGGACGAGGTGGGGCTGATTGTCAGCGCAATCACGGAGAGCGGGTATTTGAAGTTTCAAACCGTGGGCGGCGTCGACGCACGCGTTCTCGTCGGCAAACGCGTCGTGGTCGGGCAAAACAACATCACAGGAATCATTTCGCTCAAGGCAATCCATTTACAGACAAAGGACGAGCGCACGGCGGCTGTCAAGGAAAAACAGCTCTACATCGACATCGGCGCAAAGGACAAGGCGGACGCGGAGCGCGTCGTGTCGCTGGGCGACTATGCCGCGTTTGATACGGCGTTTGGGGAGTTTGGCGACGGCTGCTGGAAAGCGAAAGCCTTCGACGACCGGTGTGGCTGTGCGGTGTTGGCGCGGCTCATACAGGAGAGATGCGCGTACGACACGTACTTTTGTTTTACCGTGCAGGAGGAGGTCGGCTGCCGCGGCGCACAAATTGCGGCAAATCGTGTTCGACCGGATATGGCGCTTGTACTGGAGGCGACAACATGCAGCGACGTGAGCGGCGCGCCGAAGCACCTTGAGGTGACGACGCTCGGCGGCGGCGCGGCATTTTCGACGCTCGACCGCGGTTCGTATTCTGACGTGGAACTGACAAAAAAACTTTACGGCATGGCGCAGGCGGAAGGCGTGATGGTGCAGTATAAACGCACGACCATGGGCGGCAACGACGCACGCGCCGTACAGACGGCTGTCGGTGGGTGCAAAACATGCGCGGTGTCCGTGCCGTGCCGCTACCTGCATTCGCCGGTGTCCATCGTTTCGGCGGCGGACTATGAGGCGGTCTATCAGACCGCGAAACTGTTTCTTACAAGAGCAAAGGAGCTGATATAGATGAAACTTCTGCAAGCATTATGTGACATAACGGCCCCGTCGGGGCATGAGACGGCGCTGCACGAGCTGATTAAGGCGGAAATCAAAGACTGTGTCGACGAAATTACAACGGATGCGCTTGGCAACCTGATTGCACACAAAAAGGGGCCGGGCAAGCGGCTCATGCTCGCCGCGCACACGGACGAAATCGGCCTGATTGTGACTTATATTGAGGAGAGCGGCTATATCCGCGTACAGAATATCGGCGGCGTAAGGCCGCAGTACGCGCTGGCCCAGCGGGTACGGTTTTTAAACGGTACGGTCGGCGTGGTGTTTTACGACCAGGGTAAGGAGCTTGAAAAGCTTGGGATAAACGATTTGTACGTTGACATTGGCGCGAAAAACAAAGAAGAAGCGGTAAAGTTGGTACAGATCGGTGATGTGGCGGGATTTTTGGGCGAATTTACAGAGCAGAACGGCTGTGTGATTTCCAAATCGCTCGACGACCGCGCGGGATGTTACGTGCTCATTGAGGCGCTCAAGCGCGTTAAAGATACGCCAAACGATGTCTATGCGGTGTTTACGGCGCAGGAGGAGCTTGGCCTGCGCGGCGCGACAGCGGGTGCATACAGCGTCGACCCGGATTTGGGCATTGCAATCGACGTGACGGACACGGGCGACATGATTGGCACAACGCCGATGGAGGTCAAGCTCGGCGGCGGCGCGGCGATCAAAATCAAGGACAGCCGCAGTATTTCGTCGCCGAAGGCAGTCGAGCTGCTCAAGTCTGCGGCGAAGGCGCACGATATCGCGTACCAGCTCGAGGTACTGACACGCGGCGGCACGGACGCGGGCGCAATCCATCTGACGCGCGGCGGCGTAGCGTCGGTTACACTTTCGATTCCGACGCGCTACATCCACTCGCCGGGGGAGATGGTCTGCAAGGACGATTTAGAAGCGTGTATCGCGTTGCTCGCGGCGGTTATGGAGCAGAATATATAAAGCGGAACAGGGGGTATTATGCGTACACAGCAGCTTGAAACAGAACGGCTGACATTGAGGGCGTTTACGCAGGAGGATATGGAGGCACTGTATCTGCTTCTAAAAGACGAAGAAGTGAATACGTTTTTGCCGTGGTTCCCCGTAAAAAGCTTAGAAGAAACTAAAAAATTTTATGGGCAAAGAATTGCTGACTGTCCGTACTATTACGCAATTTGTTTAAAAGAAAACGGCGTGCCAATCGGGTATATCAAAGCAGACACAGATGAGAGCCGCGATTTTGGCTATGCGCTGCGCAGAGAATTTTGGCATAAAGGGATTGTGACGGAGGCGGGACGCGGTGTCCTTGAACGGTTAAAGGAGGACGGGATTCCCTATGTCACGGCCACGCATGATGTGAACAATCCGCGCAGCGGCGGCGTTATGCGGCAGTTGGGCATGAAATACCAATATTCGTATGAAGAAAGATGGCAGCCAAAGGATTTTTTTGTTACGTTTCGCATGTACCAGTTGAATCTCGATGGGAACAATGACAGGGTATATCAAAAGTATTGGAATTTGTACAGTAAACATTTTATTGAACTGGAACTTTAATAGAAAAAAGACGGGAATTGTTTCCCGTCTTTTTTGTTCCGAATTTTAAAGAAGCGCGCTGTAATCTTTGATATACAAATCTGCGTCCTGCATAATCTTATCGCGCTCGTGCGCCGCGTATTTGTCCTCCACGCCGACGGTATAGAAGCCGCCCATTTTTGCTCCCTTGACCCCGGCGTAAATATCCTCAAATACGGCGCAGTCTTTTGCTGTCAGGCCGACCTTTTCTGCCGCAAGCTCGTATACGTCCGGGAAGCCTTTGCCGCGTACAGCCTCGGACGACGAAGTGAACGCGTCGAACAGGTCATAGATACCGTTTCGTTTCAGCGCAGGCGTATAGATTTCCTCGCTTGATGCAGTCGCAACTGAAAGCTTTACGCCCTTGTCTTTTAAAAACAGGAGGTATTCCTTTGCATATGGCTTCAGGCCGATTCTGTGACGGTATGCGTCAAGCGCCATATCGCTCCATTCGGCAATCAGGTCGTCCGGTGTTTCCGGCAGGCCGAACCGCCCAATCGTATACTCCGCCGCCTGATAGAAGTGCATGGGCGTAATCTTTTTCAGATAGTCGTCCGGCACAGGAAGCCCGCGCCGCCCTAAAAATTCGATATCAATCTGCTCCCAAATCCACATCGAGTCGAGCAGTGTTCCGTCCAAATCGAAAATTGCGCCTTTGAAGTTATGCATTTTGTCACTCCTTAAATAATTGTATCAGTTCTTTTGCCGCGGCGGTAATATCCGCCTGCGCAACCACAGCCGACACGACGGCGAGTCCGTCAATGCCCATTTCCTTGAAGTTGCCAAGCGTGTTTTTGTTGATTCCACCAATCACTACGATTGGGATATCGACCGCCGCGCGGATGCGCCGCAGTTCCTCCATCGTGACGATATCCGCATCCGTCTTTGTCTGTGTGGCGTACATTGCGCCCACACCAAGGTAGTCAGCGCCGTCTGCTGCCGCCTGCTTTGCCTGCTCGAGCGTCGCCACAGAAACGCCTAAAAGTTTATCCGGCCCAATCAGCTGCCGCACCACTGCGGCGGGCAGGTCGCTCTGGCCGACGTGTACACCGTCCGCGTCCGCCGCGAGCGCGATGTCGACCCGGTCGTTGATGATGAGCGCCGCGCCGGCCTCGTCGGTGATTTTTTTCGTGTTAACAGCGAGACGGTAAAACTCAGCAGAGGATATCTCTTTTTCCCGGAGCTGCACCACGCCGCACCCGCCTACTACAGCAAGACGAACCGATTCCTCGACCGTGTCCGTCGTCATCAGGCCGCGGTCGGTGCACAGATAGAGCGTATAGTCGACATTGTTTTTATTTTTCATCGAGCTTCGCCCTTTCTTGAATTGTTTTTGCATCAAGGTTCGACAGCGCGTCGATGATGGCAATGTGGAAGCTGCCGGTGCCGATGCTGCCCGCCTTTTCATAGGCGATCTCGCCCGCAAGCCCCATCGACAGCACGCCGCCCGCCGCTGCGGTGAAGAAGTCGCCGTTTGCCGCACCGGCAAACGACCCGACGAGCGCGCTCGTCATACAGCCCGTCCCGGTCACCTTCGAAAGCTGTGGGTGCCCGTTGCGGATCTGCACCGTCTGCTTCCCGTCGCTGATGGTGTCAATTGCGCCTGTGATGGCAACTGTACAGCCGAGACTGTCCGCAACCGACTTTGCAACGGCGACCGCGTCATTTTTTTCGTCCGCCGCCGCAGAGTCCACGCCCTTTGTCGCCGCGTCAAGCCCGGCAATAAACGATACCTCAGACAGATTCCCGCGCAGGACGGCGAGCTTTACCTCGCTGACAATTTTCAGCGCCGTGTCGTTGCGCAGCGCACTCGCACCCGCGCCCACCGGGTCGAACACGACCGGCACGTCGCATTCGTTTGCACGTTTGCCTGCTGCAATCATCGACGCAATCGTGCGCTCGTTGAGCGTACCCATGTTAATGACGAGTGCGGAGGAAATCGCACTGATGTCGCCTGATTCGCCGATGTCGTCCGCCATAATGGGGGATGCGCCGATGGCGAGCACAGCGTTTGCCACGTCATTGACCGTCACATAGTTAGTGATATTGTGGATGAGCGGTACGTTTGCGCGCACCTGCTCCAGCATAGCTCCGATATTTTTTGCCGTTTGATTCATGATACCACAGTCCTTTCGTTTTGTAAATCGTATGGGGAGTAAATTTTATGTAAAACGGTTCTTTGCCGCCGCTTATTTTTCCGAGCAGAACTCGACTTTCTTTCCTTCCAGAATCAGGTTTGTCGTCCGCACGGCGCACATCTTTCCGCACATGGAGCAGGTATGCCGCTCGGACGGCGGCGTGCTCTCATAGTAGGCGCGCGCCTTATCCGGGTCGATGGCATAGCGGAACATCTCGTCCCAGTCGACCTTGTGGCGCGCCTGCGACATTTTATCGTCGATGTCGCGTGCACCGGGAATCCCCTTTGCAATGTCGGCTGTATGGGCAGCAATCTTGCTGGCGATAATGCCTTCCTTTACGTCATTAACGTCCGGCAGGCGCAGGTGCTCTGCCGGTGTTACGTAGCAGAGAAAGTCCGCACCGCTCGCAGCCGCAATTGCGCCGCCGATAGCGGATGTAATGTGGTCGTAGCCTGGCGCGATATCGGTTACAAGAGGGCCAAGTACGTAAAACGGCGCGCCGTGGCAGAGCCGCTTTTGCAGCGTCATATTTGCCGCGATTTCGTTCATCGCCATGTGGCCCGGCCCTTCGACCATGACCTGTACATCCTTTTCCCAAGCGCGCTTTGTGAGATTGCCCAGCTCGATCAGCTCGGCAATCTGTCCCGCGTCGGTACTGTCGGCAATGCAGCCGGGGCGCAGTGCGTCGCCGAGGCTGATGGTTACGTCAAACTCACGCAGAATGTCCAGCACGTCGTCGTAGTACTCGAAAAACGGGTTTTCGTTGCCCGTCATCTCCATCCATGCAAATAGGAGCGAGCCGCCGCGCGACACGATATTCATTTTGCGCCCCTCGCGCCGGAACGCCTCCACCGCGCGGCGGTTGATGCCGGCGTGGATGGTCATGAAGTCGACGCCCTCCTCCGCATGCGCCCGCACGACGCGCAGAAAGTCCTGCGCCGTGATTTCAAGCAAGTCTTTTTCCAGATACCCAATCGCGTCGTACATCGGCACTGTACCGATCATGGCGGGCGACTTTGCGATGAGCTGGCGGCGGAAGGTGTTCGTCTTGCCGTAGTTGCTCAAGTCCATGATTGCCTCTGCGCCGAAGCGGAGCGCAAGGTCGACCTTTTCCATCTCGATATCGTAGTTTTTACAGTCGCCCGAGATGCCGAGGTTGACGTTGATTTTCGTCTTCAGCCCTGTGCCGATACCCTCTGCCGACAGGGAAGTGTGGTTCTTGTTTGCCGGAATCGCGACTTGTCCCGACGCGACGAGCGGCAGGAGCTTGTCTATCGCCATCCCTTCCTTTTTTGCCACGGTTTCCATCTGCGGCGTAATGATTCCCTTTTTGGCCGCTTCCATTTGTGTTTGATAGTTCATTTGTCCCATCCTTTCAGAGAATAATAGTCATAAAAGTGGTTGGTCGGGCCGTTGCCGCGCCCGATGTCCGTGCTTGCGTGGCGGATTGCCTCGGTCACATAGTTTTTTGCATTTGCAACCGCATCTTTCAGCGAACAGCCGCGTGCCAAATACGCAGCGATTGCCGACGAGAGGGTACAGCCCGTACCGTGCGTGCTTGTCGACGCGATACGCGCGTGCGTAAAGGTGTGCAATGCCGCGCCGTCATACAGAATGTCGAGCGCCTCACCCGTCAGGTGGCCGCCCTTGATCAGCACGGCCTTCGCGCCCATGGCGCAGATTTGCTTTGCGGTCTCCTCCATATCCGCCTGCGTTTCAATCTTTTTGCCGCAGATTGCCTCTGCCTCCGGTATGTTCGGCGTAAGCAAGTCCGCGAGGGGAAAAAGCTTTGCAATCAGCGTTTCTACCGCTTCGTTTTGCATGAGCGTCCCGCCGCTTGTTGCCACCATAACCGGGTCAAGTACGACAAACGGCGGCGCATAGCGGCGGAGCTGCCCGGCAACTGTTTCTATAATTGCCGCGCTCGGCAGCATCCCGATTTTGACAGCGTCGACGCGGATATCCTCGAACACCGCATCAATCTGCGCCGCAACGCCTTCCTCTGGAACGTCGAAAATCGACAATACGCGGCTCGTGTTCTCTGCTACGACGGACGTGACAACGCTCATGCCGAATGTACCCAGCGCACTGAACGTCTTCAGGTCGGCCTGTATGCCTGCGCCGCCGCTGCAATCAGAGCCTGCAATGGTCAGACAATGTTTCATATTTTTCACTTCCCTTTCGTTTACAATAAAAAAACGACACCCTGTTATAACAAGGCATCGTGATACACAAAGTTGCTCCCTACGACAGTGTTAACTAACAGGTTCAAAGGGTCAGGTTTTAACCTTCTCAACTCTTCGGCCCGCTGCCGTTTGAGTCCCCCCGCAAATCTTATATTTAATTTTACGTTCTCAGTATACTGTATTTATGCAGATTTGTCAAGAATTTGTCGAAATGGAGCCGTAGGTGTATGTGTAGGGTGTTTTGCGCTTTCTGCCGGAAAAGATTGCGGGGGGATTATGTATGTGATAGAATAATCTTATAAATCTGTTTGCATTTTGCGAGGTGTCAGAAATGAAATATGGGGTAAAAGTGATTTATACTTACTCTGTTGCTAATAGAAAGAAATATTATGAAGAAATGATATTATCAGTAGAGGCTGAGTCGTTTGACAAAGCATATGAAAAGGCGGAGAAATATGCCGAAGGATACCACGACGAACATATCAACCCCAACGGTGAATTGGTAAAGACGGAGAAGATTGAGTTGTTAGATTGCTTTCTTGCGTATGACGAAGAAAACGATGTTCAGGAACTATACTCGGCCATAACAAAAAACAAAACCTCATTGAGAGAAGAAGAATTTTATCGAGCAATTGCCGAACAATGTGACGCTGAAGAACTGTACGATTTAAGATTTGAAGAATTTAATAGAGAGCAAGGCAAAGATTTATAAAAGTAAATTTTCCTTTTGTACAAGATTTATATTGACAGTTTCCCTCGGCAGAAGTAAAATAATACATTAGAAAATAGAATCATGTCGCATAATGTGTCCCATATGGCGTATAGCCATATGGGGTGAAAAGGGAATCAGGTGAGAGACCTGGACGGTACTGCCGCTGTATGCGTAAAAGCTTCATCCTTATCGGCGAAAGCCGGCCACTGGGAAACTGGGAAGGCAAAGTATGAAGTGCCGGGCGCTTGCCCGATAAAACGTGAGTCAGAAGACCTGCATTACTGTTGCGCCGCGTGGCGCAGTTGCCTTTGTGCGTAATTTACGCAAGGAAGGTGCGGAATCACAGAAATACAGCTGTGGCAAAACGATTGCCGCAGCTTTTTTTGTCTTACTGTGTGGAAAAGTAGAAGGGGGCATTTACAAATGAAACAGCTATATAAATGGACAGCTAGCCTGACGGCGGTTTTGTTTATTCTGGCGGGCAGCAGCTTTGGCGTATACGCGGTAGAAAAAAACGATATAGAAGATGCGCTTACCGATACGGCGGCCTATGTCTACAATACGGTTTCTGACCCGCAGGTTGGCTCAATCGGCGGGGAATGGGCGGTGATAGGGCTGGCACGTAGCGGGTATCCTGTTCCGGACGAATACTATCAAAACTACTACAACCATGTAGTTGACTATGTGGAAGCATGTGATGGCATTTTACATGATAAAAAATATACGGAATATTCCCGCGTTATCCTTGCGCTGACTGCAATCGGGAAAGACCCTTCAAATGTGGGCGGGTACAATTTGCTGACTGCGCTGGGCGACTATGATAAAACGGTTTGGCAGGGGGTAAACGGGCCTGCGTGGGCCTTGCTCGCCTTAGACAGCGGAAACTATGCGATACCGCAGAATCCGGATGCGCAGACGCAGGCTACGCGCGAGCTGTATATAGACGCCATTTTGCAAAGCCAGCTCCCGGACGGCGGATGGTCGCTGGGCGGCGACACGGCAGACCCGGATATTACAGGAATGGCGCTGCAAGCTCTGGCAAAGTATCAGGACAGGGCGGGTGTACAGCAGGCAATTGAAAAAGCATTGGATTGTATGTCGGAACGCCAGAATGAAAACGGCGGATTTGCAAGTTGGGGCGGGGAGAACTCCGAAGGCTGCATACAGATGCTCATTGCGCTGTGTGAGCTGGAGTTGCCGCTCGACGATGCGCGTTTTGTGAAAAATGGGAACACGATACTTGACAATGTGATGACGTACTATCAACAGGGAAGTGGATTTTTACATACTTATTCCGGCAGCGGTTCGGGGCTGATGGCAAGCGAGCAAGGGCTTTGCGGGTTGGCGGCAGTAAAGCGGATGCTGGATGGGAAAAGCAGTTTATACCGCATGGACGACCATATCGCGGTTGACCCGTCTGACCCGATAGAGCCAGAGGTGGGCCGGCCCGGAAAACATGCGGATGTAAAGAAAACAGAGCTTCAATATCCGGGGAAAACCTTTGCCGACATCAACGGGCATACAAGCCAGGCGGCTATCGAGGCATTGGCGGCGCGCGGGGTTATCAGCGGAATGACTGACGAAACCTTTGCACCGGACGAAACAATGTCGCGGGCGGAGTTTGCAACCATTGTTGTCCGGGGGCTGGGCCTGCCGGTGACAGCGGAAACAGATGTGTTTGTAGATGTACCGGATACGGCGTGGTTTTGCACCTATGTAAGTGCAGCATATGCCTATGGTATTGTCAATGGCGTGTCGGACACGGAGTTTGCGCCGGAGAACACGATTACACGGGAGGAGGCGGCTGTTATGGTAACGCGTGCCGCGCGTCTGTGTGGAATGGATACGGAGATGGACGCGACTGCCGTACGTGACATTTTGGCAGGCTTTACCGACTATGTGACAGCCTCCGACTGGGCGACAGCATCGCTGGCTTTTTGCTATGAGGAAGGCATCCTCTCGGATGAAGAGATAGAAATTATGCCGCAGAAACCCATTACACGGGCAGAGATTGCGCAGATGCTTTATAATCTGCTGGACTGTGCAAAGCTGCTGTAAAAGAGGGAAGAACATGAAACGATATCGAAATAAAGTGATTGCCGGCGTAGCCGTACTGGCGGTTTTGGCCCTTGCATTTTGGTGGGGCGGGAACGCGCCGGGGTTGCACGGATGGAATACACAGGCGGACACCGAACAAACGAGTCAGATGACGGAACCGGACGCATCCGCGACGTCTGCGGTGACGCCGTCCGCAGGGCCGAGCGCTGCACCGCAGGAAATCGGAGCGCCGACGCAGGAGATTCAACAAGCGGACGAGCCTGCCACAGCAGAAAACCGGCCGGGTGGAAACGGCGGCACGCCCCTCACTGCGGAAGAAAAAATAGCGATGGCGGCGCAGATGGCCGGAGGGGCTTCGTCAGGAGCGGAAGGGAATGGGAGCCGTTCCGGAAGTCAGGAGCCGGGGCAGAACGCCTCGTCCGGGGAGGAGCACCAGACGCCTGTGCCGGAGGAAAAACCAACTCCCGCGCCGCAGGAAGCTGCTTCCACGGACAAAGAGCTGACCTGTACGTTGTCTGTCCGGTGCGATTCCATTTTACAGAACATGGCATGGCTGGACGCGGAAAAGGTGGAGCTTGTTCCGAAGGACGGCGTTATTTTTGCGGAGCAGACGGTTACCTTTTATGAAGGGGAAAGCGTGTTTAACCTCCTGCTCCGTGAAATGAAAAAGAACAAGATTCATATGGAGTACCAAAATACGCCGGTTTATAACAGCGCATATATTGAGGGAATCCATAACCTGTACGAGTATGACTGCGGGGAGCTGTCCGGCTGGATGTACAAGGTAAACGGCTGGTTCCCGAATTATGGCTGTTCGCGTTATATACTCCAGCCGGGCGACCGGGTGGAGTGGGTCTATACATGCGATATGGGAATGGATGTAGGCGGCTATGATGCGGCAGGAGGGTGGCAGAGATGAAACATGCCTTTTCCGGCTATCACCCGGCCGTAAATTTTACCTATTTTGTGCTTGTGCTCGCCTGTTCCATGTTTTTTATGCACCCAATCTGCCTTGCCATTTCACTGACATGCAGCTTTGCCTATTCGGTGAAACTGAATGGAAAGAAAGCATTGAAATTTAATCTGTTCTATATGCTGCCGCTGTTATTGATTGCGGCGTTGATGAATCCTGCTTTTAATCACGAAGGAATCACCGTTCTGGCCTATCTGCCGGACGGGAATCCGCTGACGATGGAGTCTGTTGCATATGGGCTTGCTGCGGCGTGCATGATTGTGAGTGTAATCGGCTGGTTTTCTTGCTATAATGCGGTGATGACCAGCGATAAGTTTCTCTATCTGTTCGGGCGCGTGATACCGGCCCTGTCGCTTATTTTTTCCATGGTTCTGCGCTTTGTTCCAAAGTTTAAGGCGCAGGTCAAGGTCGTGTCTAACGCGCAAAGGTGCGTGGGGCGCGATATATCAAACGGAAGCATCGTCCAAAGGGCGCGGCACGGCCTTACCATTCTATCCATTTTGGTTACATGGGCGTTGGAAAACGCGATAGAAACCGCAGACAGTATGAAAAGCCGCGGATACGGACGGCCCGGGCGGACCGCGTTTTCCATTTTTGTTTTTGATTCGCGGGATAAAAAGGCCATGCTGGCGCTCGCTGTAACGGGGCTTTATACGATTGCGGGCGCAATTTACGGCGCGATGGATTTCCGCTTTTTCCCGTCTATGCAGGGAGTTGGATTTACACTCTGGTCAGCCAGCGTGTTTTTGTCATATTTTCTGCTCTGTGCAATGCCGTTATTTCTTGAGTTTTGGGAGGACAGAACATGGAGAGCTTTGAAATAAAACAGTTTACTTTCACCTATCCGAATCAGACTGCGCCTGTGCTCTCCGACGTGTGTCTGACAATCAGCAAGGGAGAGTTTGTCACGCTTTGCGGCAAGTCCGGCTGCGGCAAGACGACGCTTTTGCGCCACTTAAAGTCGGTTTTGGCGCCGCATGGCGCGAAAAGTGGAGAAATCCTGTTTGAAGGCAAGCCGCTGGAAACGTACAGCGACGCGATACAGAGCGAGAAAATCGGCTTTGTTATGCAGAGCCCTGACAACCAGATTGTAACGGATAAAGTATGGCACGAGCTGGCGTTCGGTCTGGAGAGCATGGGCCTTGCAACGCCTGAAATCCGCACCCGCGTATCGGAGATGGCTTCCTTTTTTGGGATTCAGACCTGGTTTCATAAAAAGGTTACGGAGCTGTCCGGCGGGCAGAAGCAGCTTTTGAATCTGGCCTCTGTTATGGTGATGCAGCCGTCGGTTCTAATTTTAGACGAGCCGACCAGCCAGCTTGACCCCATTGCGGCGGCGGATTTTCTGGGAACTATCCACAAAATCAATCAGGAGTTGGGAACTACAATCATTATGACCGAGCACCGGCTGGAGGAGGCGTTCCCCCTGTCCGACCGCGTTGTTGTCATGGCGGATGGATGCGTAATTGCCGACGGCGCGCCGGGCGATGTCGGAAAGAAACTTGGTGAACGAAAAAACGATATGTTCTTTGCACTGCCAACGCCAATCCGTGTACACGCAGGCGTGGAGAATCCGTTTGAATGTCCGGTTACCGTCCGGGAAGGACGCGAATGGTTGGAAAAGATGACCGCGGTTTGTAAACCGGATTCTGCGCGGATTCCCAAAGACCGGCCGGAGCTGTGCACCGGTCCGGCATTGGAACTGCGCGAGGTATGGTTCCGCTATGACAGGGACGCGCCGGATGTGGTAAAGGGCCTCAGCGTCAGCATTCACGAAGGAGAATTTTTTGCCATAGTTGGCGGGAACGGTACGGGGAAGACGACGGCGCTTTCCCTGATGAGCGGGCTTCAGCGGCCCTATCGCGGGGAGGTTTTGCTTGAGGGCAGACAATTGGAGAAAATCAGCGGGGAAGAACGCTTTAACGGGCTTCTCGGCGTTTTGCCGCAGAATCCGCAGGCGTTGTTTGTAAAAAAGACCGTGGAGTTGGATTTGTATGAAATGCTCCGCGAGAAAAAGCTGTCCAAAGAGGAACAGAACGCAAGAATTTCACAGGTGGTTCAGCTCTGTGAACTGGAACCGCTTTTGGACATGCATCCTTACGATTTATCCGGGGGAGAACAACAGCGCGCTGCTCTGGCAAAGGTGTTGCTGTTGTGTCCTCGCATACTGTTGCTTGACGAACCGACTAAAGGGCTGGACGCGCATTTTAAAGAGAAGCTGGCTGGAATTCTGAAGAATTTGCAGGCCGCCGGTACGACGATAGTCATGGTTTCGCACGACATTGAATTTTGCGCAAAGTATGCTGACCGCTGTGCGATGTTTTTTGACGGCAGTATCACAAGCTGTGACACGCCGCGCCGGTTTTTCAGCGGAAAGAACTTCTATACCACAGCGGCAAACCGCATGGCGCGGACAAGCCTGCCGGAAGCGGTGTTGGCAGAGGACGTTGTTCTTGCATTGGGCGGAAGTATGCCGGATACAAGACCCAAAACGCCGGACTTTTCGTATACGCTTCCGGAGCGAAGCAATGAAAGGAAAAAGCCAGAAAAAAAGAAGCTGTCGTGGAAACGAATTACGGCTGGGGCGCTCTCTCTGGCGCTGTTTGTAGTAACTGCGTGTTTGTTTTATGATAAATTCAGCGATTGGCGGGAGTATGTTGTGCAGTTGCTCTTAGTGCTCGAATTAGGGGGAGGGCTTGCGGCCTTTTTCCCGGGAAAAGAGCTTACAGCGGGAAATGATTTGGTACAGCAGCCCAGGGAAAAGCGCCGCCTGTCGAAGCGCACGCTCGCGGCCCTGGCTATGATACTGCTTGCGATTCCGCTGACTATTTTTATCGGCATCTATTATCTTGGCGATAGAAAATACTATTTTATCAGCCTGCTTATCCTCTTGGAAACCATGTTGCCCTTTGCGCTGGTGTTTGAAAGCCGAAAGCCGCAGGCTAGGGAATTAGTTGTGATTGCGGTGCTGTGCGCCATTGCCGTTGCAGGCCGCGCTGCATTTTTTATGCTGCCCCAGTTTAAGCCGGTTGTTGCACTTGTGATTCTTGCCGGCGTTTGCTTCGGTGGGGAGAGCGGATTTCTGGTTGGCGCGGTGACGGGGTTTGTATCCAACTTCTTTTTCGGGCAAGGGCCGTGGGCGCCGTGGCAGATGTTCGCATTTGGAATTATTGGTTTTTTGGCGGGAATATTGTTCCGAAAGGGCCTATTACGAAAGACAAGAGGCGCACTCTGTATGTTTGGCGGGTTAGCTGCCATTTTTATTTATGGCGGGATTATGAACCCGGCGTCTGTGCTGATGTGGCAGGCAAAGCCAAACGCGGAGATGTTTTGGTCAGCCTATTTGATGGGGCTTCCCTTTGACCTTATTCACGCTGCCGCTACAGTATTCTTTTTGTGGTTTTTGTCCGGTCCCATGATTGAAAAGCTGGACCGGATTAAGGTAAAGTATGGGTTGATTGAATAAAAATTTATTTTTCTTATTGACAAATCCCGAAACATAACAAAACCCCTTGCGCGCCAACGCTTTCGCTGGTACACAAGGGGTTCCCGCTTTGGAGCGGGCAACGGGAATCGAACCCGTATCCTCAGCTTGGGAAGCTGATGTTTTACCACTAAACTATGCCCGCATTTGAAAGAATGCAGTAACTATATTACACCTATCTTTCTGGTTTGTCAAGAGGAAAATAAAATTTTGTTGCAAAAAATTCCTATACAGAAAAATAATAAAATGTATGAAAAATCAATATCTTGCATAAAACCAAAGAAATTTTGTTTTTCTCTTGCAGTTACAGATGGATTTATATATAATGATAATAAGGATGTGATTGCGTGAAAACCATTGTGCTTGTGCCAAATACGGCGCGTGACGCCGGATACCGTTATACAAAAGAATTTATCGCTGCAATCGGCGGCAGGGCTGCGGTTCGTATGGCAAAGCAGCACAGCATGGTTGGAGGCGGCGTGGAATATGTGGAGGAGCAGGAGCTTTTTTTACGCGCAGACGTTGCGGTGGCGCTTGGCGGCGACGGGACGATCCTCGCGGCGGCGGGAGAGGTTTCTCGCTACGATGTGCCGGTTTTGGGAATCAATCTCGGCCATTTGGGCTTTTTGGCAGAAATTGAGCCGCCTCATATGCAATTTGCGGCAGAGCGTCTGCTGGCGGGCGAATATACGGTGGAGGAACGCTTCATGCTGCGGGCGGAAGTGCTGCGCGGCGGCGAACGGGTACGCACCTTTCACGCGCTCAACGACATTGTTGTGTCGCGCGCGTCGTTTTCGCACCTGCTCGGCCTGCGGACGCTTGTCGGTGCGCATTTGCTCGATTCCTTTGTTGCAGACGGCGTAATTCTGTCAACACCGACGGGGTCGACGGCGTACTCGCTCTCGGCGGGCGGACCGATTTTGGACCCCGCTTTGGAGGCGATTCTTGTTACGCCGGTATGTCCACACACCATGCACACCCGACCGATGGTGCTGCCTTTGTCCGGCGGCGTGGCGGTCGAGCTGGAGGACGGGCACGACGAGGGAGAAGCATTTGTCAGCGCGGACGGCCAGCAGGGAATGCGCCTTCATGCGGGCGATAAGGTTTGCGCAGCGCGGTCGGAATATACGACAAAGCTGGTGAAAATCAGCGACAAGACGTTTTATGATACAATACGGCAAAAGCTGAATGAACGCGGTTTGGGAAGGTAAACCGCTCTCTGGTTCATGGGAGGAACAAAATGAAAAATAAACGGCATGCAAAAATACTTGATATTATATCGCAGTCGGACACGGTGACGCAAAGCGCACTGACCCAAAAGCTACGCGAGTATGGGTTTAACGTGACGCAGGCAACCGTGTCGCGTGACATTAAAGAACTGGGACTTGTGAAAGTCGCAGCGGGGGATGGGTACAAGTATGCGCTTCCGTCGAATGTGGTTTCGCATACGTCGAAACATATGACCATCTTTTCGCAGTCAGTGATCAGTGTGGAATATGCGCTGCATACGATAGTTGTCAAGACCCTGGCAGGTATGGCGCAGGCGGCTGGCGCGGCGGTAGACAGCTCAATTGGGAAGCAGATACTTGGTTCTATTGCGGGCGATGATACGCTCATTATTGTGACCGAGTCGGAGACGCGTGCCAGAGAGCTGACAAAAATTTTAAGGGACATGCAGGCTGGCGCATAGACAGGCGGAGGTGGGCAGAGATGCTTACGGAGTTACATATCAAGAATGTTGCGGTCATAGATGAAACACAGATTGAGCTGGGTGCGGGCCTGAACGTGCTGACCGGTGAAACGGGCGCGGGCAAGTCGATTGTGATTGGCTCAGTCAATTTGATACTGGGAGAGCGCGGCGGCAAGGAGCTGGTCCGCCACGGGGAAAAGAGTGCCGTCGTACAGGCATTGTTCTCCGATATTCCGGAGCAGGCACGCGCGCTGGCGGAGGAATACGGCGCAGAAATAGAGGACGGAGCGTTGCTCCTCACGCGGCAGATTTCGGAAGCGGGGAAAAGTACGTGTCGGGCCGGAGGGACGCTTGTCACTTCGGCCGCTATGCGGGAGATTGGCGGATATTTGGTCGATATCCACGGCCAGCACGACAGCCAGGCGCTTTTGTCGCCGGCACGGCATATTGACTTCTTGGACAGTCTTGCAAAAGAAAAAATCGTCCCTTTAAAAGAGCAATACCAGTCGCTATATGAAACGTATCTGTCCTTGCAAAAAAAGCTGCAGGAGTGGACAGAAAATGAAGTGCAGAGGCAGGAGCGGATCGAGCTTTTGACTTTCCAATGTGATGAACTGGCGAAGGCACAGCTGTCGGAAGGGGAAGAGGAGGAGCTTATCGCGGAGGAGAAACTGCTTGCCGGTGCGGAGGACATCCTCCGCGCACTCTCTGACGGATATTCTGTGCTGTATGAAGGGGAGTTTACAGCCTATGACGCGCTGTCAGCAGCAGCACGGTGTTTGTCTGATGCAGCAGCACTTGATGCGCGGCTGGAGGAAACGGCGCAGGAGTTGACTGATGTTGTGTATAAGGTTGGCGACATTGCGTCGGCGGCACGCGCCGCGCGTGATGCAGTAGAGTTTGACCCGCAGAGGCTCGCGGCGGTGCAGGAGCGTCTTGCGCTGTTGTCGTCGCTCAAGCGGAAATACGGCGGGAGCGTGGAGGCGGCGATAGAGTATTACGACCGGATCTGTGCCGAGCTGGCTGCGCTGACGGATGACGGAGAGAGCACGGACGCACTCCGCACGCGCCTGACGGAATGTGAAGCAGAGCTTGCGCAGGCAGCGGCAAAGCTGACAGCGGTACGCCGGGAGGCCGCGCAGACCATGGAAACGGCGGTTACGGCGGAGCTATGCGACCTCGACATGGAGAAAGTCGCGTTTTGTGTGGCAATTGAGGCGGCGCCGTATGGCAAAAATGGCGCTGACAAGGTGGAGTTTCTGATCTCCACCAACCCGGGTGAGCCGGTCAAGCCGCTCTCGAAAATTGCGTCCGGGGGCGAGCTGTCGCGTATTATGCTGTCACTCAAAACGGTTTTGGCGGACAGCGACGCGGTTGGGACCCTGATTTTCGACGAGATTGATACGGGCGTATCGGGCCGCGCGGCGGGCAAAATTGCGGCAAAGCTGTGCAAGATTGCAAAACGGAAACAGGTCATCTGTATCACCCATCTTGCGCAGATTGCGAGCGCAGCGGACGCGCACTATTTGATTGAAAAGGAAACGAGCGCGGAGTCGGCCTCGACGCAGGTGCGGCGGCTGAGTGATACGGAACGGGTCGAGGAATTGGCGCGTATTCTGGGCGGCCTTACAGTGACGGATACGACGCGTTCCCATGCGCGGGAGCTGCTCGCTGAGGCGGATAAGCTGAAAAAAACGCTGTAAAGTGTGCGGATGTGTAAAGGCGGGGACAAACATGCGGCAGGCAGGGACAGTTTTGCAAATTGAACAGGGATATGCGTCGGTTTTAGTGATGAAAACGAGCATGTGCGGCGAAAACTGCGGCGCGTGCAAGGGCGGCTGTACGCCCGGAACACAGAAGGTGCGCGCGAAAATCGACTGCGCGGAAGGTGTGCGGCCCGGCGACCGCGTTGTGCTGGAATCGGATACAAAAAGGGTGCTTGGGCTTGCTGCACTGTTGTATTTGCTGCCGCTGGCGGCGCTGTTTGCGGCGTATTTTGTGGCGGATATGTGGCTGCACAGCGAGCCAATCAGCATAGTTTCTGCTTTGGCAGCGGCAGTTTTTGTGTTCTTTTCTGTCAAATTGCTCGATAATGCCCTAAGAAATAGCATAAAGTACGAAATTCGCATTACGAAAGTGTTGCACTCGGCTTGATTTTGTGCTACAATATAAAAGTCATTAGGAAACGGGAAGCCCTCTATTTTGAGCGTGCTTGCCGTTTTGTACAATACAAGCTGTGTATACCGGCGCTGTAAGTCGGGCCGGTATGGGAGGAGATAGATGGAACCGAGGATTCATATTTTTGTCGGCCACTTTGGAAGCGGCAAAACGGAAATCGCCATCAATTATGCGATGAAGCAGGCGGCAGAGGGGAAAAAGGTGACAATCGTCGACTGCGATATCGTCAATACGTATTTCCGTACGCTGGACGCGAAGGAGGCGCTCGAGGAGAAGGGTATTGCGGTTATTGCGCCGCTGTTTGCCAACTCGAATCTGGAAATGCAGATGATGCCGCCGGATATTCTGCGCGTCTTTGAGGAAAAGGACACGGTCGTTGTGTTTGACGTAGGCGGCGACGAGGACGGCGCCTATGCGCTCGGTGCGTATAAGAAGCTGTTTGAGCGCGAGGGGTACCGGATGTATTTTGTCATTAACGCAAAGCGCCCACTTACGGCGACGGCGGATGAGGCGATCGAGTATATGATCGACATTGAGAAGGCGTCGCGCCTGACGATTACCGACCTGATTAACAATACGAATTTGTCGTCCGAAACAGAGGTAAGCGACATTGTTGCCGGCGACGCAGTAGTGGCGCAGGCCGCAAAGAAGACGAAGCTGCCGTACACGTACGTTGCGGCAAAGCAGGATTTGTGCAAACAATTGCCGGATGCCTTACAAGACAAGGCGTTTGGGCTTTCATTATATTTACAACTATCTTATTAATCTTTTTGAAGAGAGGTGTTTTTCATGGCAAAGGTTACGTTCAACGAGGATAAATGTAAGGGCTGTGAACTTTGCACCACGGTTTGCCCGAAGAAAATCGTCGTGATGAGCAAGGACAGGATGAACGCAAAGGGCTTCCACCCGGCTGAGGTCATCGAACAGGAAAAGTGCATTGGCTGCGCATTTTGTGCGACAATGTGCCCGGACTGTGTCATTGAGGTGGAAAAATAAGCAAGCCTCGTTGTGAGAGAGCGAATTAGGAGGGAAATAAAAAATGTCAGATAAAGTTTTGATGAAAGGCAACGAAGCCTTGGCCGAGGCTGCAATCCAGGCGGGGTGCCGCCTGTTCTTTGGCTATCCAATCACGCCGCAGACGGAGCTTGCCGCGTACATGGCAAAGAAAATGCCGAAGGTGGACGGCCTGTTCTTGCAGGCGGAGAGCGAGGTTGCGGCAATCAATATGGTATACGGCGCCGCGGGCGCAGGCGCGCGCGTTATGACGAGCTCGTCGAGTCCGGGAATCAGCTTAAAGCAGGAGGGGATTTCCTACATTGCAGGGTCCGACCTCCCGTGCGTGATTATTAACATTGTCCGCGGCGGTCCGGGACTTGGCGGGATCCAGCCGGCGCAGTCGGACTATTTCCAGGCGACAAAGGGCGGCGGCCATGGCGATTACCACTTGATCGTACTTGCGCCGAGCTCGGTGCAGGAGATGGTTAACCTGACGTCGCTGGCATTCGACTTAGGCGACATTTACCGTATGCCGGTTATGATTATGGGCGACGGCGCGCTCGGGCAGATGATGGAGCCGATTTCGTTTGACGCGGTGGAGAAGCTGTCCGTGCCGGAAAAGACATGGGCGACGACGGGGACGCAGATGAAGCGGAAGCGCAACATTGTCAACTCGCTTTATATTACGCCGGAGGAGCTGGAAGAACTCGTTTGGGAGCGTGAGAAACGCTACGACGTCATCCGTGCAAAGGAAGCGCGCTTTGAAGAGTACGAAACAGCGGACGCGGACTATATCATTGCGGCATACGGCACGACAGCGCGTATTGCGAAAAACGCAATCAAGGCGCTGCGCGCAGAGGGCATTAAGGCGGGCCTGATTCGCCCGATTACGCTGTGGCCGTTCCCGGTAGAAGCATTTAACAAAGCGGCGGATACGGCGAAGGCGTTTTTAAGCGTAGAGATGAGCACGGGCCAGATGGTAGAGGATGTAAAGCTTGCCGTAAATGGGAAAAAGGATGTATTCTTCTTCGGCAGAACGGGCGGTACGGTGCCGACGCCTGCTGAGATTGTGGCGAAAATCAAGGAAATAGACGGAGGTGTTCGGTAATGGCGAAGGTATTTGAAAGGCCGCACGCGCTGAGCGATGTGACGCTGCACTACTGTCCGGGATGTACGCACGGGATTATTCACCGGCTTGTTGCAGAGGTAATTGACGAGCTTGGAATTGAGGGAAAGACGATCGGCGTTGCGCCGGTTGGCTGCTCCGTATTTGCTTATAACTATTTTGAATGCGATATGCAGCAGGCGTCGCACGGGCGCGCACCGGCGGTTGCGACCGGCATCAAGCGGGCGAACCCGGCCAATGTCGTGTTCACCTACCAGGGTGACGGCGACCTCGCTGCGATTGGTACGGCGGAAACGGTTCACGCTGCGACAAGAGGCGAGAATATCACCGTTATCTTTGTAAACAATGCGATTTACGGCATGACAGGCGGACAGATGGCGCCGACGTCGCTCGTTGGGCAGGTGACCCAGACGACGCCGTACGGGCGCAAGGTAGAAACGCAGGGCTATCCGATCAAGGTATGTGAAATGTTGTCCACGCTGGACGGCACGGCGTATGCGGAGCGCGTTTCGGTTGACGATATCAAGAACATCAAAAAGGCAAAAGCAGCGATCAAAAAGGCATTTGAGTATCAGATTGACAAGAAGGGCTTCTCCATCGTAGAAGTACTGTCGACCTGCCCGACCAACTGGGGCCTTTCCCCGAAGGAGGCCATTACATGGCTTCGTGAAAATATGATGCCCGTTTATCCTCTGGGCGTTTATAAAGACAAGGGGGCGGACAAATAATGAGCAAAACGAGTGAATTGATTATTGCTGGTTTCGGCGGACAGGGTATCCTGTTTGCAGGTAAAGTACTGGCCTATGGCGGACTGATGTGCGGCAAGGAGGTTTCCTGGCTTCCGTCTTACGGGCCGGAGATGCGTGGTGGTACGGCGAACTGCCATGTTATCATTTCCGATACGCCGATTGGCGCGCCGATTATTACAGAGCCGAACCTTCTCATCGTGATGAACAAGCCTTCGCTCGATAAGTTCGAGGATGCGGTTGTAAGCGGCGGTACGATTATTGTAGACAGCTCGCTGATTGACCGAAAGGTAAAGCGCGACGATGTGAATGTGTTCTACATTCCGGCGACGCATATGGCGCTTGACATGGACGCGGCGAAGATGGCAAATATGATTATTCTGGGTAAGCTCATCAAGGAAACGGACATTATGACGTATGACGAGCTGAAGGAAGGACTGAAGAAGTGTGTACCGCCGTCGAAGGCGGAGCTGCTTGACTTTAACCTGAAGGTTATTGACGCAGGATACAATTATAGCGAATAATATAGGAAATAAAAGAACCACAGGCTTATACCTGTGGTTTTTTGTTTTGTACTGCGCGGGTTATTACCCCGGCAATGGTATCCGGCGGCAGGGTGCCGTCGACGACCAAATCCACGCCCGGCTTTACCTGATACAGCATGGGCAGATAGGCTTCCCTGCCCTTTTCCGCGTAAAAGCGTAGGTCGGACAGCAGTTCCCCGGCCGGGCCGCCTGTATAATCCCGTTGGATACGCCGGCAGAGCGCAATGTCCAGCGGCGTATCCAGAAAAACGGCAAAATCAATCCATGGACGAATCAGACTATTTTCGTATCCAAACGGATAGTCCAAAAGCAAATATTGCGTACGGGACTGCTTCCTAATTGTTATGATATCTCTTTTTAAAGGTTCTAAATCCCACAAATTAAAATCCGTACCCTGCGCAGCCCATTCAAATAGATTGTCCGGCGTTCCAGAAAAGTCGTAGTCGTCAAAACACAAGACACTGCAAGGGGAGAGGTTCTGTTTCAGCAGGTCTACAATGGTCGTTTTCCCACCGCCGGACACAGCGGAAATGGAAACGACAAAGGGGTTTATCATGCGGGAAAACCTCCTTTCATATTCCGCATTTTGCGGCCTTGGCGGAGCCGTATATAGAGAACCGGCATAAGCCGTACAAGGGCAATTTTCAGCCGGAGATAGAAGCGTTTTGACGAATTCCGCAAGAGCTCTGGCGCGAGCTGCTTAATCTCTCGGCGAAGGGCTTTTTGTATCTCCATGGAATCCGGCACATGCTTTTTAACAAGAAACAGATTCCCGGCAAGCAAGAAATAATACTTTTCCCAAGTGAGCGCAGCCAAATGGCCGAGTTGTTTTGCCTCAAAAAACGCCACTCGCTCCTTCAGCGCTGTCAGCATATCGAGCCGGCGAAGGTCATAAGAACGCCGCATAATGCTGCCCGGTGTTTGGTAATACGCATAGAGCTTTTCCTCTGTGACAGCGATTGCGTTCGCCGCATAAAGAAGCTTATAGGTCGTGGCTTCATCCTCATGAAGCTTACCAATTGGGTACGAGATACCAGCGAACAGGTCTGCTGCATAAAGCTTGTTCCACGCAACAGTCGTTTCCACATAAGCATCGGTATACAACTTTTCCAGCATTTCTATATTAGAGTAGACCGACACCCGCGCCGCCGCGCTGGATGGCAGTGTGTCGCCGGACACAGGCTGGAAGGAACATTGCGCAATTTGGCAGTTCTGTTCTACACACAGGTCGTGCAGCGTTTCCAGAAAGGTTGGTGCAACAAAGTCGTCGCCGTCAATAAAAGAGATATAACGGCCGCGTGCGGTCTGGACACCGCAATTGCGCGCGTCAGACAGACCGCCGTTTACCTTGTGGATAACCTCGATTCGGCTGTCGCCGCGTGCCAAAGCGTCGCAGAGTGCACCACTGTCATCCGTTGATCCATCATCTATCAGCAATATTTGCAAAGCCGGATAGGTTTGCTCTGTGACAGACTGCACGCACCGCGCAAGATAGGGGGAGATATTATATACGGGAATAATAACACTGATTAAATCCATAGCTTCACCTCGCCTGCTTTTGCTGGAAAAGCCGCTGGAGCGGCTTGCGGAACAGGTTTTTCTCAGAATCGTTCAACCCCCAAATCCACATGGAGATGGCGTACACGGCAACATAGGCCGAGCCAAAGAGCAGAAACATCCAAAAATCATATGGATCGACAAAAAGCATAATAGCAATGCCGAACAGCACCGGCGGCAGCAGGGCTGGAATAAAGCGCAGAATTTGCCGCCAAAAGTAGAGAATGTCAATACCGACCCGCTTGTGATAGTAAATGTTCATGATAATGCCTTGTCCAATGATAAGCGCAAACGCAGTCCCCGCCGCACATCCTACGATTCCGTACTTCATACACAGCGGCACGCTGACGATTCCGTTTGCGATGGCGATTAAAAAAGCGATAATGGAGCGGAATTTGTGCAGGTTTTTTGCACGCTGGATTTCTGTCCCGATGCATTGAATCATGGGAATCGTAGCGGCGGCAACCAGAATGACCGCGACGGGATACGAACCCTCATAGCCTTCTCCGCTGTAAAAGGCGAGGAAAGCCCGGCCAAAAATAATAATTCCACTCAACAGCAGCGCCAAAATGACAAACTGGATACGGCCAACACGGGTGAATAAATCCGTCAGGGCGCGGTTGCCCTCTCCGTCGGCCACCATACGGTTAATTTTTGGGATAAACACGGTGGACACCATCATGGAAAAGTCCATATAATACTCGTTCATCAACGATCCAAGTCCATAGATGGCAACAGCGGCCGTACCCAAAAATTTGCCAATAATAAATGTGTCCAGATTCCAGTTGATTTGGTCTGCAATCATATTGAGAAATATGAACGAGGAAAATATCCCGATTTCTTTGAACAACGAAAGGTCCAGCGCTCCGAACCGGAACCGCATGTGCAGCTTGCGCAGACAGTAATAGATACTGCAACAGCCGTTTAAAAGGGTAAGAGCAGTCATAACCGCCGCCATTGTGATGGATTTATATCCGAGCAGCAGGAGCGGCAGCATAATCATTGGGTTGAGAATGACGCGGAAAAGCTCAAGAATACGCTGAAACAAAAAGCGTTCATGAGCGGATATGTAGGAGTTAAAGACGCTGAGGGGGAAACCTGCGGCCAAATTTACGACCATTATGGCCATAAGGATTTTCGTCTTATACAGTTCTGTTTCCGTAAAGCTCTGCTGGAACCAGCTCGACACATTTGCGACCAAAATCGCACCGCCGGCCAGGGCAAGTACGGCAAGACACAAAAATACAATTAAAAATGTACCGTTTAGCCGTGCAAGACCGTCCTCGTCGTCGTTCGCGCGATATCTTGCATAAAAACGCATGTATGCGCTGCCGAATCCAAAGTTCAAGATACCGAGATAGCCAATCACCTTAAAGGCAAACTGATAAAGCCCGTATTCGCTCTGGCCGAGCAGGCGGAGCATGACGGGCGTATACAGGACCGATATGAGGTTTTTGATGAACATGGACAGGTAAGAGAGGATAACGCCTGCCTTGAGCTGGTTTGTTTTCATAGGGGAACAAGCTCCGTTTTCAATGTTTTCCTTTGCAGAGTCTATAAAGCCGCATGATATGCTGGTAAAGCTGATACTGCCCGTGCCGGAGCAAAAAGCCGGGGAGCGGGTGAAGCAGGCCGCGCCGCTGCACCTGCCAAAGCAGAGCGCGGTAATCCGCCGTTTTCATAAAATCACGAATCTTTTTGCGCCGCTGCCGCTTGGAAAGCGGAGAGACGGAAAGCTCCTGCGAAAAATAATGCAGGATATCGTTTAAATAGAGCTCATATATGCCGCTTAGCATTGGCTTTGCAATGTGGTATACGTCGGTGCAATAGTGCAAAACCGCCTGATACTCTCGGTTGCAGGCCTCAATGCTGTCCGCCCGGTAAACGCGGGTCAGGCTTTTTGCATTTGGGTGCTGATAGTGATAGAGCGGTTCGTTGACAACAATAAAACCGCTTACATATCCAATGTAGGCGAGGTTAAACAGCAAGTCCTCGCCCATGGAAAGCTTGGTGTCAAACAAAAGCTCGTGCCGCTTTATGATATCAGAGCGGTAGAGCTTATTGCAGGGCGAGTTTACCAGCCATTTGGCATAGAGCAGGGGAAAGTCCGTCTGGGGAAGCATGCTCACTGCCTCCGCCCGGCTGAATACAAAATCGGAGGGAACCGCGCCCGCGTCTCGATATCCGCACAGCGTCAAGTAGTCCGGGCGGCTGTTTTTCAGCAATTTACTGAGAAAGCCGGCCTCCACCGTGTCATCCGCGTCAACAAAGACGATATATTCCCCGTGACTGTGCGCAATGCCTGTGTTACGCGCACTGGATACGCCCCCGTTTGGCTTGTCCACAACGGCGATTCTTGCATCCTTTGTCGCAAAAGCGCGCATAACAGAGCCGGTTTCGTCCTGCGAACCATCGTTGACAAGCACGATTTCCAGATGGGAGTGCGTTTGTGCCAAAACCGATTGCAGGCAGGCGGGAAGGTACAACGCGGCGTTATAAGCCGGAATAATGACGCTGATAAGCGGCGGCATGGCGATACTCCTTTATTTTCTGTAGTCGATGAGCGCGCGGTTTTTTACCATGTATTCTGCGCCGGAATAAACGGTCACCAAAACCATGAGCCAAATCAGGCATTCGAGCACGATGTCCAGATAGGCGATGGTATCTATCCACGGAAATGCGGTCATAACAACCGCAATAACAACGATTTGGATTACGGTTTTCAGCTTTCCGGAGGGCGCGGCCGCAATGACCCGGCCGGAGCTGATTGCAACAATCCGCAGACCAGTCACCATAAACTCGCGTGCAATGATGATGATAACGGCGAGGGCAGAAATCTGCCCAAACTGTACCATGCCGACGAGTGCAGATACAACTAAAATCTTATCCGCGAGCGGGTCAATAAACTTCCCAAAGTCGGTGATTTGGTTATATTTGCGCGCAATATGGCCGTCTACACTGTCCGTTACCGCCGCGAGCAGAAAGATTGCCACGGCAATATAGTTGGAATAGGGGATAAAATCCGTCAAAAAGAAAAACAAAAATATCGGAATCAGCGCAATGCGAATCAGGGTCACTCTATTTGCCGTATTCATAGAACCATCTCTCCCATCAAGTCATATTCCTGTGCGCAAAGCACCTTTACCCGTACCAGGTCGCCGGGCGACACCTCCGCGCGCGCCCCGAAGTATACGAGCGAGTCCACGCCCGGGCTGTCGGCGGCGCTGCGCCCGTAGTAGAGCATACTCTCTTCGTCAAAGCCGTCGCAGAGCACGTCGAGCGTTGTGCCGACCTTGGCCTCATTTTTTTCAAGCGAGATTACCTGCGCCAACGCCATGAGCTTGTCGCGGCGGCGCTGTTTTGTACGAGGGTCAACCTGTTTTTCAAGCCGGGCGGCAGGGGTGCCCTCCTCCCGCGAATAGGCAAACACACCAACGCGGTCAAACTGCATTTGCGCCGTAAAGTCGAATAGTTCGCGGAAGTCCGCGCGCGTTTCGCCGGGGAAGCCGACAATCAGAGAAGTACGGAGCGCCGCGTCGGGCAGTTTTGCCCTTATTTTATTTATAAGCGTGACAAGCTGGGCTTTATTCGTCTTTCGTCCCATTCGTTTCAAAATATTGTCGTTTGCATGCTGGATTGGGATGTCAAAATAGTGTAGCAGTTTGCGGTTCGACGCAATTGTGTCAAGCAGCTCGTCCGTGATTGCCTCCGGATAACAATAGTGCAGCCGAATCCACTCGATTCCTTCCACCTCGCACAGCCGCTCAAGCAGCTTTGGCAGGGTGGGGGAGCCGTACAGGTCTGTACCGTAGCGCGTCGTATCCTGTGCAATCAGCAGCAGCTCCTTTACGCCGTCCGCGGCGAGATGCCGCGCCTCGTCAACAATGTCCTCCATCGTGCGGGAACGGTATTTGCCGCGCAGGGAGGGGATGATGCAGTAGGTACAGTGGTTGTCACACCCTTCCGCAATTTTTAAATAGGCATAGTGCTGCGGCGTTGTCAACATACGCGGCATATGGTCGAGCGCAAAAGCCTCGCTGTGTCCATACAGACATACGGCCTTGCCTTCCATTGCGTCGTGTATTGTGCTGCATATGGAAGGGAAATCCCCCGTGCCAACGATTGCATCCACCTCGGGCAGTTCGCGTTTGATTTCCTCATGATAGCGTTCGGCCAGACAGCCTGCAACGATAAGAAGCTTGCAGTTGCCCTCCTGCTTGTATTGCGCCATGTCGAGGATGGTGTTGATGGACTCTTCTTTCGCATCCCCAATAAAGGCACAGGTGTTTACCAGTATAATATCGGCCTCTTCCGGCGCGGATACAAACGTATATCCTTCGTCAGCCAGCAAGCCAAGCATATTTTCTGTGTCAACCAGATTTTTTGCACAGCCGAGCGAAGCGACTGCAATCTTATTGTTCAAACTCATCGTCCTTTCCGGATGGATGTTCCTCCTGATATGCGGCTATGGCGCTTTTGATTGCGTCAAAGGCGTAGCCCTTTGCGGCAAAGTGACGGATAACGCGCTCGACCGTTTTCCGGTCATAAACGCTTCCCAACTTTTTTCCGACCAATTGCGCAAGCTTTTCCTCTTCCTGAAAATCGAATCCTTCCAGCGCATCGTCCACAATGAAACTGTCGATCCCCTTGAAAAGTAACGCCTGCCGGATACGCCGCTTCCCATAGTTTTTGTAGCGGATGCTGTCCAATATGAAGGTGCGCGCATACTCCGCATCATCTAAAAACCCATATTCTATGGCCCATGTACAGACATCTGAGATTATTTCTGATGAAAAGCCTGCGCGCAGCAATTTGTCGGACAGTTCCTTTTTTGTATGGCGGCGGCGCTCCAGAAGGCGGAGCGCCTTTTCCTTCGCCGTTTCAAACGTGTTTTCCGTTTTGTTTTCCATCCACAAAACTCCCATTTTATTATATATCATATTTTATACCTCTGCGGCGTGTTTTGCAATATGTAATTGCAAGAATTCCAATCTTTTCCCGAATTTTGCACATTTTTTCTTTACACCGTTCCCATAAATATGGTATAATTTTTCTATTAAGAAAATAAAGGGGGATTTTGAGATGCTGAATATGCAGCTCAATAACAGCGGCACCGATATGGTCATCAAGTTTATCGTGCTGATTGTCTATTTCGCATTTATGATTGGAATAGGCATGTTCTTTTTCAAAAGGAATGAAAGTCACTCGGACTACATTTTGGGTGGACGCCAGCTCAACGTATGGGTCGCGGCGCTCAGTGCGCAGGCGTCTGACATGAGTGGATGGCTTTTGCTTGGATTGCCGGGGCTTGCGTACCTGATTGGCGGCGTGAGCGAGGCGATTTGGACGGCGATTGGCCTTGCCATCGGCACCTATTTGAACTGGCTCATTGTTGCGAAGCGACTGCGGAAGTATACACAGATTGCGGGGGACTCTCTGACGCTTCCAGACTTTTTGACAAACCGCTTTAAAAGCGAGAACCCGACGCTGCGCATTGTCGGCGCGTTGTTCATTCTGGTATTTTTTACAATCTATACAGCTTCCGGATTTGTGTCGGGGGCGAAGCTGTTTAACCAGGTATTCAATGTTCCGTATGTATGGGCGGTATTAATAAGTCTGTTTGTTATTGTGGCATATACATTCCTGGGTGGATTTAAAGCGGTCTGCTGGACAGACTTATTCCAGGGATTATTGATGTTTTTTGCAATTATTATTGTACCGATTCTGGCGATTGCGTCGCTCGGCGGCGTGGGTCCTGCATTTGGTAGCATTGGTGAGTTTCACCTTTTGCCCGGCGGCGGACCAAACTCTTTTACTACATTAGGCATTATCTCCGCAATTGCGTGGGGATTGGGGTATTTTGGCCAGCCGCACATCCTTGTTCGCTTTATGGCGATTCGTTCCTCAAAGGAAGTGCGTCCGGCGCGTATTATTGCAATGGTCTGGGTCATCATTGCGCTTGCGGCGGCGGTTCTGGTCGGTATTTTTGGCGCACCGTATCTTGCTAAGTATGGAATTGTGCTGACAGGCGGAGATACCGAGAAGGTATTTATGTACATGATTGACCATATGTTTGGCCCGGTTTTGGCTGGTGTATTCTTGTCGGCGATTTTGGCGGCAATTATGAGTACGGCGGATTCGCAGTTGCTTGTTACAGCGTCGGCAGTGTCGAGCGACATTTATAAGGTAGTGACAAAGAAAAAGGCTTCAGAGAAAAAGCTGATTTGGGTAAGCCGTGCAGCAGTTATCGTAGTTGCAATCGTTGCCGGCATCATTGCCCTGGACGAAAATAGCGTTATTTTCAGTTTGGTAAGCTATGCGTGGGCAGGCTTTGGCGCGACGTTTGGCCCGCTTGTTCTGTTTGCTCTGTTCTGGAAACGCTGCAATTATGCCGGAGCGGTTGCGGGCGTTTTGACAGGCGGAATCACAGCAATCGTGTGGAAGAGCCTTCCGGCAATCGTAGGGTTCTTTACCGGTACAAGCGACGTTGTGCTCCCGACGTTCTTCCAGATTTATGAGATTATTCCGGGATTTGTTCTTTCTTCTGTTGCCATCATTGTGGTAAGCCTTTTGACTGCACCGCCGTCAAAGGCAATTACAGATGAATTTGATTCTATTAAAACAGCACAGGTTTAAGCGAAAAACACAGCCCGCAGAACGACGTCTGCGGGCTTATTGTTTTTTATAAAAAGCAGGGGATAGGGGAAAAGGGGATTTTGATTTTATAAAGTAAAAAATTTTTTTGTTTTTTGGAAACTTTTTTGATTTGTCTGGCGTCTATATGAGTGTCCGATACAGATTACATATAGTCTGTGTCTCCTAAAATCCCTATATATGAGCGGAGCCCTAACCGCTCAATCCCCTACAATTTATCCCTGTTAAAGAGTCCTGCAAAGCGTGGGACTCTTTAATATTTTTCTTTTTATTCGGAACTACTTGACAAGTTTATGGTTTTCCAGTATAATTTTATAAGTGTTTTAAATAAACCGGGATGTGGCTCAGCTTGGTAGAGCGCTTGGTTTGGGACCAAGATGCCGCAGGTTCAAATCCTGTCATCCCGACCACGTTGGAGCAAAGTACGCTTTGCTCCGTTTTTCTTTGCCAAGAAAAGCATCCGCTCGCTTCCTTGCTCCTCCTTTTTCGCAAAAAGGAAACGTATTTGCGACGGCTCACTGCTGCTATCACCTTTTTACGAGCGTACCTGCGGCGTAAAATTGATTTTCCCATGTAGTAACGGACATACGGCAAAAAATGAATGAACTGCTGTACTTTATTCAGACAGATACCTCTATTGACAGGGCAGATAATCCCATGAAGACGGCACAATACGGGTGAATAAAACGCTGAGCCGTGTAAAGGTTTATGCTATGTCGGGTGCTGGATGGGTATTTTACCAAGAAGACAAACCACCGTTATCTGGCGAATATCGGAGCGGAAAGCAGTCCGCCGACAGAAGTAAAGGTATGGTGTGATGATATGCATATTTATATTACAGAGCAAACCTTTAACGAGATTTTAAAATTACAGGACTGTCATAAAAAAATATCTATAAAAATAAAACGTACATTGGCAAAGAACGATTTGATAAAATTCTACAAGGTAGGGGAAAGGAACGGCCCGAATACAGCGTTCATATTCAAAACAAAAAATAATAGAATATGTAAAAACCGCTTAACCCTATTGACTAAGCGGTTTTTTCGATTGGTACACCATCACGGGCTCGAACCGTGGACACCCTGATTAAGAGTCCTTTTTTGGCCTATTCGCGCACTTTCGTAAAATGCCGCGAACCCTTGTGTATCAAGGCGTACAGCATTTTTACATACACAAACATTTGTTTGTACGTGTAATGTGTAATGGAGTGTGTAGTGGTTCTATGGGCTGACGCATTAAAATAGGGGACGAGATTATCGCCCCCTTATTAGAGTTGCAACACAAAAATCAAGTTTCCCCATGTTGTTAAGTTTTGCTAAGCTTTACGCAAATTGCAGCCGCTTATAAAGCCTTTAAAAAATCATCCAGCGCAATATCGGCCATGTTAAGTATACTTTTAGCGTCCCCCTTGCAACCTCCGTATGGTTCGGGATAATCACGCTCTTTGTGCCGTTGCTGTACTTCATGTGGCTTCCCCTCTGGTTGACGAATCGAAAGCCGAACCGCTCCATGCGCCTGTTACCTCTTTCGGCGTTAAAATCGGGTACTTTGAACCTATTTCAGATTGCCACCTCCATAGTGGTTACAAAAAACGGCTCCGGGCTTTTCTCCAGCGCGTTGTCCTCATAATATAGTGTCAACGCCTCTTGCAGGTTAGACAAGCTCTCGTCTATCGACCTGCCCTGTGAAGCAACCCCGCTTGTAACGTCTGTTGCAACATACCAATCTTCCTCTTTCTGTATAATTACTGTACACTTAATCGACATATTATCACGCTCCCTATTTAGTTTATTACAGATATGGCCTATATATGCAATTTAGCAAACCGCCGATTTCCGCATTATTTCGCGCTCTGACGAATTTTTGTTTAAAACATCAAACTCACATAAAACAATTAAAATCCACTTACGGCGCAAATTAGGCCGGATATATGAGGTGTTATGTGTTGTCACGCTCCATTTTCTCGTCGATTGCTTCATTGACAAAGCCGTTTACCGACTTCCCTTTATTTTTTGCATGGTTCTTTATGATGTCCTTTTTGCCTTTGGGGACTACTATCCGTAAACTATCGTAATTCTTTTCATTATATTTATTTTTTGCCCTTGTTGCTGAACTACCACCAGTCATGTTAAAACCTCCTTCTTATGGGGACAATCTTTTAAGATATACTTATCTTTAGTATACTATGATTATCACAAAAATTATATACTTAGTCAAGTATAATAATTCGCAAATATACTTGTACATGTAGTATACTATACTCACAGAACAGGGAAGCGAACCCGAAAATAAACCCATTAACTTGCAAACAATGAAGTGCGTGGGGATAAGGCGCAGATACGTAAGCACCCCAACAATATTTTATAAAGGAGTGGTACAAATGAGTACAAACGAATTAACAGGCAAAATCAGAGAGTTAAAAGAGCTTCAGCGCATGGCAGAGGAAATCACCGCCGAAATGAAAACCATCAAAGACGAAATCAAGGCGGCAATGACAGCGCAGAACACGGACACCATCACAGCTATTTCGTCCCCCTTTATTTTTCCTCACGCGCACGTTATACACCCTAACGCCCGTTACCTACAGCTTAGTCCATACTATTCAATATCTGCTGCATCCGCGTTTCCTCGTATCCGTACAATCCAGTGCGATGCACTGTTTCAATTTCTTCCTGCTGAAAGAAAATATTATAGTCATCGCTGATATACCCCTCTGGATACAAGCACGCCACATAGTCCCAGACGTGGTTTGTCCCTTCCTGCAACTGTTTGCGTCCGTAAATCATGACTGGATGCGTTCCGTTTTTCAGTGTCACTAATGTTCCAATCGGATAATACCGCATTATTTCTTCCCCTCCCCGTTTTCTTTCTCTGGCTTTGCTTCCGCGTGGTTCACCGTAAGCCCATACGGTGCCATGACCTCCTTGATTGTTTCAACAATGTCGCCATACTCGTGCGACGGGCGGTAGATGGTAAAATAACAATGATCTGCCCCCGAGCCAATGTAAAAGTCATAGTTGTCTTGTTCTATGCACTCCTCAGCAGTCAGTGTACCGCTTTTCAGTCGGTCAAAGACGTCCTTTTCAATTGCAAATAGCTTTACAGAGTCTTCATACTCCATTGCCTGGGTTTCAAAAACCAAATCTGCGACTAACCACTTGTTAAAATCGTTTGTTAAAAGCATTTTATTCTTTTTGTCCTTACCAATCAGACAAGCGCCCAATGCTATATCAAAATTGATAATTTCATAAAGGTTATCAAACTGGCTTAAGTCCATGTCCTCAAAGCTTTTTCCAAGAACATGACGCCCTTTTAAAAGCGCATAGATCGAATCAACCATCATAAGATTAAATAATGTTCCATCCCAGCTTCGATAAGGAACCGGCTCCGTTGAAACGTAAAGTGTACCGTCGTCCAAACGTTTTAAATCAATGTATGAAAATCCATGCTGCATTTGCGCCCGCCACTCTGCTTCCCGATCTGCCTGCCTCTGTTTCCAAGCTTTATACGACTCAACCAATCCATTTATTATTCCCATGCTTTCTCCTCCTTAATTTTGACTGTTGTACGCTGCTGCATCATTGACTAACTCTCCTGCCTGCTCGCCAAGCCAGCGACCGCCAATTGCATTTATATATCAACCAAGACGGAGTTACCGTGCCGGTTCGCTGCGCGTTTCATGATTGCTGTTAACTTTTCTATATTATACTGTTTCGTATCAAGCCAAATGTGCATCATAGCGTGATTTGGCTCTCCACTGAAGCCTATCGCGTATTCCCCGTGCTCTGATATTTCACTTGTCGATGGATAAGCAGCATATATTTGAGGCAAATAGCCATAAAGTGTGGCAAAATCAACATGAAGCAGTTTACCATATTCTCTTTCTTCACAGAAAAGATCTAAGAAATCCAGCGTAAAATCTTTACAGCCTACGCAGAGAACCTGCTGATACCAGTTATCCTTTTTCTGGTACTGTATTTCTTTTATAAAACAGTCATATCGAGGATTGTTATGAACTGTAGAAAATAATTCTTTTGCATACATGTTTGGAATGATCTTTTCAGGCTTTTTATAAAATCCAAACCACTTTTTTGCACTCGGATACCGCACTGCATAATTACATTCGCCACTCACGTATAATTCAGAAAATACCTCGGTCATAATATCACACATCATCTCAAAAAACTTATCATAGTTTTCCATACTATGACAGTCATTTGTTTGCAGAATATAATGTTTTTTTTTGATAATTCTGATTCTTTGATTTGTCTGTGCAAAATAGCATGAACTGATTTGACGTCATCAAATTACTCCTCTTGATAAGTTTGATTGCCTAATGACATCCGGCTCATTTTTCATTAATGGTATTTTTTTTCTCGATTTCTCTGTACATGACCGCAAGCCCATACGGTGCCATGACCTCCTTGATTGTTTCAACGATATCGCAATACTCGTGCGACGGGCGGTAGATGGTAATACCATTTCGGTCGCCGCCCGGCGTAATATAAAAGTCATACTCATCTCTTTCAATACACCCCTCAGCAGCTAGCATACCGCTTTTCAGATGGCCAGAAATATCCTTTCTGACCGCATATAGCCGGCTACTTTCTGCAATATCCATGATATCAGTACAAATCACATATTGACACACCTCAAACTTATTGAAATCGTTTGTATAAATACATGTTTGACCTTGGGCATCTATATACATGAATACATTGCGAAATAGACCCTCCTCAACACGTTCAACCGTTGTTCCAAATCCGGCAGGAGTGATTTCTTTCCCTGTGTTTTTTACAACAACGGAATATTTCTTTAGTAAGTCATAAATTAAATCACAAATTATAGTTTCCAAAACGTGAACATTATCATAAGAAGATGATGTATAATAAGTTGTAATATAGAGTCCGCCTTGACAGGGGGATAGTTCCAGCATTTCCGTGCCCTTAACAGGCTTTTCCCACATTTTCTCCAATTGTTTCATCTTTTGTCCCAATCGCCATTTCCGAAAATCCATGCTTTCCCCTCCTTAATTTTGACTGTTGTATGCCACCGCATCATTTACCATTTCTCCTGCCTGCTCGCCAAGCCAGCGACCGCCAATTGCACCGCCAATACTGCCAATCAGTCCGCCGACAAGCCCGCCGATTGCCGCGCCCGGCGCTGCGCCAACGCCTCCAAATGCCGCGCCTATCGTTGTTCCAATCGCCACTCCTGCCTTTGCGCCGACTGCGCCGCCGGCCCATGCCCCGGCCCAACTGCCGGCTGCGCCGCCGACTGCAACATTTGTGTTTTCACCCCAACCGTCGTCCTCGTACATGGCTGTTCCAATATCAGCTGCGTCCAGCACAACGCCTACAACGGCCACCGCCTTCCCGCCAACCTTGAGCACTTTTCCTACCTTGTTGGCGTTTACGCCTAAATCAATTATATTATCTGATACCTTGATATGTCCTTCCCTGACATTTGGTAAAGATGAATCAAGATGCATATGATTAAAATCAATTGGTTTGCCATTGAAATGTTGATTTGGCTGTGGTAAATCAATACGTAGAAGGGGAGCCCCTCTATGTTTCCATAATAAATTTGTCGCACTTTCCTTACCAATCGCCTTATCGAGAATACCAAACACAGAAGTATCGCTTGTTTTATTAAACCCGTACCTGCCAAACACATCAAACACATATATGCCCTTACCCACGTCAGCAAGCTTTCCGCTCGATTGAATTCCCGCCTGCATCACCAAAAAGAGGTAGGTGGCTTCGTCTAATTCTTCGTAGCTGCACCGGCAATTTGGATGATACGGCGGCAGCGCCGACTTCAGTTCTGCTTCGCTGCCGTACAAAACCACGCCCTGCATTTGCTTACAATGGTTGCATTGGGTAGCCGACGGCTCGGTCAGGATGCGAAAAAACTTCTTCTCCGAGCCATATATTTTGTTCCGGAAAAACACCCCCTGCTCGGGTACATCTGTTTGTTCCATTATACCAACATTTTCTTTTTTTGTATAGTCGCCCATAATATTATCCCCCCCATTCCTTGACAAAACGTATGTTTGTTGTTAGCATGAAGTATACGTTACTTTTTGTATCCCGTCAATACTTAAATTGCATTTTGTCTTATTCAGCAACAAATATATACACAGAGGAGTTTTTTACATGGATTTGCAACAAAAATTTGGCGCCCGTTTGCTTTCTTTGCTGGAAGAAAAAAATATATCCCAAGGCGAATTTGCGAAAAAGATGAACTGTTCCAGACAAAGCATCAACTTTTATATTTTGGGGCGACGTTCGCCCGATATCGTCCTCGCTGCCAAGATGGCAAAATATCTGGGGGTATCGTGCGACTATTTGATTGGTTTCAGCGACTTCCGATCTGACAAGGAGGCAAATTTAACCGTACAGCAGGCCGGCCTGTCTGAAGGTACAATGAAGTTTTTTGCCGGGCAAAAGTTGATGGCAACAGGCATGGTACAGGAAGAAAGGGGAAAGTTTGAAGCGTTAGGGTTTGATTATGAGCATGAAGTTTTGCCTTACAATATGGCACAGGCGCAGATTACTTTAGACTTATTAAACCGGTTAATTTCCCATGACCAATTTGGCGTGTTATTACAATATATAAAAAAATACCGTGATATCTGTCACGATAATGATGGGTTGTCGATTTTGCAAGATTTTATTTTAGCCTTTGAGTCACCTGCCACTAGCTTGCAATATGGCGATAAAAATAATAATGTAGAAATGATAAAAGAATTTTACCTCCATATGATTTCCAAATTGCTTGATGAGATTGTAAAAGATATTGTGAGATGAGTCTGGACATGCTAAACAGAAACATAACGTCGCGCACCGCTCCCTGTGGCGTTTATAATAGGCGTTGTACGAACGGTATATGTATCGTCTCAGGCCGTCCTACAGGGCAGAATATAGCTCCGTATTGTCCGCGTAAATTCGCTCTGCGAGTTCCTCGTTTGTCATGCGCACACCTCCGGCATGTTTTGGATATTGTTTTTTTAACTTTTGTATAAAGCCCCGTGAAGCATCTACATAACCGCTTTCAACTTTTGCATACATAGCATAGAATGATAGAAAAATCAATCTAAATATCTATTTTGATTTTAAATATTGACACGCTGTATGCTTCGTGGTAGAATTTGACACACGATAAAAATTCGATTATCAGGAAAATAATCGAAAACTATTGTAAAAAATGGGAAAGTACGCTATAGTGAGGGAGGATGAGGAAAAGATGGAACAAGAAAAAGAAATAGAGGGTTTGTCTTTCCGTGACTTATATGAAGGAGAAGGAAGCCTACCTAATCTATATTTTTTTAAAAGCAGAGAACAGGAAAGAGAAGATATTTACAGAAATAGGCATGAGAAAGAAAGCGTTAATGAACTTAGTCCAAATCAGTATTATGCATATAGGAACATTCAATATTGGTTAAGGGCAAATAGTAGCAAAATAAAAGATAGCTTTTTTGATGAATTCAATAACTATATGATGCATCCGGGGCCAAATCAAGATTTTTTACAAAAACTTGCAAAGTATGGAAACACGAAAAAAGACGTATCCGCCCACTATGTTCTTTGGATTACGGAAGAGGATGAAAAACGGTGTTTAAGTTGCAAAGATAAACATGGGAAAATATATGACCTTTTTCATGAGCCGGAAGGGCACCCAAATTGTCGATGCAAAAAGTACTATTTTTCTGGATTCCGCACCCCAAAAAAATATTTGGTTGTTGTCTTTTCCGGGATTAATACGCCAAAGGGTAGCGGTTATATTACTGCGTTGGGAGAAGAAATAAAGAAACAGTTAACAAATTCAGCGCCAGGGAGTACCGTTGATATCATGTATATTCCCACATATGATGATATAGAAGATGAAAATTGGTTTAATGATGGAATGATAATGGATGCAATGCAGGTATACAGCCGCGTATACGACCCCGGTTCTCAGTCGCCGTGGATTTTTGCAAATGAGATTACAAATGCACATGGAGGAGATTACAACTATGTAATTTTCGTAGGGCACAGCGGTGGCGGAGTGATGGCGTCGCGCGTGGCGGAAACGCTTGACCGGATTGGCAAAGGGCCATATGTGAATAAAATTATACGCATTGGTTCGCCGGAGTTGAACATGGATTATAAACGGTATCAAAACCGGGTATATGACCTGATTATGCCGGGCGACCCGATACCTTTGCTAAAATTTCAGAGAACAGAGTACGATAAGCCGATTAAAAATTTGTATCTGGAAGATATGACGTATGACACGCTCGACTCAATTACAATTCACAGCGCATATTTTCAGCATAACTGTACCGATGCTTGCAGGGAACGCTGTGCAGAGGATGTAGCAAATACAAACAATCAGTATTATTATCCCAAAAACCCCAGGAAGCAGACTAATTTAGAGAAAACCGTTAATGCGTTTATAGATTATATTGATTAAAGGAGTCCTATACATGCGTATATTCGGAATTCCAATTATACCAATATTGATTGTAGTTATGATTGTTGCCGCAGTTACATATGGGCTGTATTGTGCGTGTAAGGGTATGAAGCGGCGTGACCCGTTGGGCAAAATAATACTGGGGATTTTTATTCTCGGCACCTATGGAACCTTTGCGTTTTGGGTCGCATATCCGGAATGGATGGCGATTTTAAGTTCTGGCAACAATACAAGTTGGGGAGCCGGAGGACTTGTATTGATTTTGTATGAAGTTTTTGGTACAATTGCAATTCTGCTGGTGTCCATAGGCGCTGTTTATCTGTTCAAGAGAGAATATTTGATGAAAAATATTATTATTTACACGGCAATCGGCCTATTCATCAGTACCGCCGCCCTGTTTGCCCCATTCAACAATCATCTCGTCTTGGGCGACCGCTACATCATCCCTTACGTCAAACAACACGAAAATCATTTCGACCTTACGCGCGCCAAGCAGCTCACGCACGACCCGAACCTGCAAACCTCGGACGGGATGCCGCTTTTGCCGCTTGCGCTGTATTATGAAAAGTATGATTATGCGGACTACCTCATCAGCATCGGCGCAGACGTGGGTTTTTACGATACATACGGCGAGCGGCTAAGTTACCGGCATGGCCTTGTTCCAAACGGGATGAAGCAGTTTGTCGCGCGCCACAACATCCCCGGCTTTGACTTTACAGCGCGGCGGCTTAGCTTGGAGGAAGCGTCAAAAAAGGCAGACGCGGTTTTAACGAAAGAAATCACGCCGGACGATTTGTGGGAGACAGCACAGGCGCAGCTGTTTGTGGAGAAAGACAATATCTATTATGTTGCGAACAACGGCGGCTATGTCAGAAGGCTCGACGCAACGGAAAAGACACTTGTTTCCGTTTGTACGCAAAGCGCGGACGCGCCGTACACGGTGACATTTTATTTGCGTGACGACGGCGGGCGGTACCGGGTCGGTTTTTTGTCGCCGGAGGACAATTATACCATGCAGTTTGAAAAAGTAGAGTACCCAGATGCCTATCTTGCACGCGGGGAGGATGGGATGGTGTATCTGTGTAGCGGGGAAAAGCGGTTGATTTTGGAACCATAAGGCGGGGCGTGTCCCGCCTTTTTATTTACTCCCCCGAGCGGCTCCGGATGAGCCATTGCCGCATCCGTCAGCGCAACCCCACGCAAGATTGCGCGCGCTATGCCCAAACCGTCCCCTTATATTGTCAATCGCCAATTCTAAATCATTCTGCTTTTGAATCTTTACCGCCTCCGCCAAAAAAAGAGAGCTGCACATTGTCCTGCGTCGCCAGTCCCGTCCCCCGCACACCGAGGCTGCGGATGGGCTTGCCACTTGTGTGGTGCTGCTTGTACAGTGCAAACCCCTTGTATAATGTACGGCTCTGGCAGGCAAAACAAAAATGCCCCGGCCTCACTATCGTCTCGCCCAGCTTTGACAAATACCTGCGCTTCTCCCGCCTTGCAAGGGAGATTTACGGCTGCTGCACCGACCGGATTGAGAGCTTCGGCCTCGACGAGTGCTGGCTGGACTTGACGGGAAGCGAAAAGCTATTTGGTACAGGAGAGCAAGTGGCGGACAGGCTGCGCGAGCGCATCAAGTTTGAACTGGGCGTGACAATCAGCGTCGGGGTCAGCTACAACAAAATTTTTGCCAAACTCGGCTCGGACATGAAAAAGCCTAACGCGACGACAGTTATCACGCGGGAGAACTACAAAAATGTCGTCTGGCCCCTGCCCGTCAGCGACCTGCTCTTTGTCGGGCCGGCGACCACGCGCAAGCTCGCGCGCTACGGTGTACACACCATCGGCCAGCTTGCACAGGCGGACGGCGAATGGCTTAGGCGGCGGCTAGGCAAAAACGGCCGAACGCTCTACGCCTTTGCAAACGGCCTCGACTGCTCGCCCGTCGCCGCCAACGATGCGGTATCCGTCATCAAAAGTGTTGGCAACTCCATCACCGCGCCGCACGACCTCCCGACGGACGAGGACGTGAAACTGACCATCTATATTCTGTCAGAGTCTGTTGCCGCGCGGTTGCGCGAGCAGGGGCTTCGGTGTACGACGGTACAAATCAGCATCCGTGACAACGAACTGTTCCACTATGGGCGGCAGGGGAAATTGGACGCGCCGACGAGCGCGACGCGGCCCATTGCGTATAAAATAGATGATTGACATGGGCAGGATTGCTTGGTATAATAATTATCGTTATGATTTGTGGGCCCTTAGCTCAGTTGGTTAGAGCATCCGGCTCATAACCCATTAGACTAATTTAATAAATCTTAGAAAAAAACTTTGGGGCCGACCAAAGTTTTTTTCTTTGTCCTGAGCCCGCAAACCCTTGTCATAACTGGAATTGAGAAGATAAAGGTTTGAAATAAAAACTGCGTTTTCTAAAGCTTTTCTGCCGTCGTTTTGCACCGTGAAAACCCCAAGTTTTCTACAAAATCTTCTACAAATTATTTCCCTTACATTTTTTCAATCAAAAACCGTTCTACAAAATCTGCTGTCCTCTGATTTGAGATATAACAGAGGCAACCATCCCGAGCTGAGTCGGCGTCATATCCTGTATCCGGGAGATAATGTCGCATGGCTCAGCCTTGTGCATATTATAAAAGTCATTTTCCACCAGCTTGCGAAGCAGCTCCCGCTGATCGTTGTACACGTGTGTGTAATCAAACAGGGATATTTCCCGATTTTCGCCTGCCATTCCTTGAACCGCCTTTCCAAAAAGGACGGCTCTACTGGATCGCCGTTATCCAAACAGATCAGCAGGTTATAATCGTGGCAGATAAATAGTATTTTAATCATATCTCTTATATCCCTTCATAAGCCTTCAAACCTTGATATTACTGGCTCTTAGGCACTTTTTTCAATTTTCATGTTTTGCCCAAAACCTACGCAATTCTATGTAAATCTACATAAATTCACGGGCAAATGGTGTAGTAAGTGGTGTAGTAATTTGGTGTATTTTCAGCCTGATTTTCTTCGCTTTCCCTGTGCGTCAATCCCCTTAAAGTCAATAATCTTTGACATCTGTTCTGCCGCCCGGTCATAGCTTGCATGGGTGTAAACATTCAGCGTTACGCCTACATCAGAGTGCCCCATGATATACTGCAAGTTTTTAATATCCATACCAGCACTTGCCATATTCGTACAGAAAGTATGGCGGAACACATGGGGCGTGATATGCGGTAGCGGCTTATCCGGGTACAGCTTCTTGTACTTTTTCATCGCCCAGCGCATTTCATTTTCGATATGCAGGGCAACTTTGGGCTTATCGTCCTTATCCAACAGAATGAAACCGCTGTAACCGTCCACAATCATTTCCGTCTTAAGCTGCTTGCGGTGGGCAAGGATATTTTTCAGGCTTTGGTAAACTTCCTCCGTCATAGGAATAAAACGGCAGCCACATTCTGTCTTAGTTTTCTCCACATAGTATTTGCCGCCCCGTTCTCTGACAAGCTGGTGGTCTACCCGGATTCTCCGATTTCCAAAATCCAAATCGCCTTTTGTCAATCCACAAAATTCACTGACACGCATACCAGTTCCCAGCAGCACAACAAATTCATCATAATATTTGGTATAGGTCTTATCCTCTCGGATAAATTCCATCCAAAGGGTCTGCTGTTCTTCGGTCATGGCAATACGCTTCTGTGAATCGTTTGGAACAACATCTACCAGTTTGAAGTCAAAGGGATTTCTGCGAATAATGTCCTCGTTGTAAGCCATTTGGAACGCCGGTTTGACAACGCCCCGGACACTAGTAATGGTACTGTAGCCTTTACCGTCCTCATGCAGTTTCATAATCCATTTTTGTGCGTCTGATACCCTAATATCCCTTATCTGCCGGTAGCCAAAATCTTCTTTCTTAATCAGGTTCAGAACAAAATTGTAACCGACTTTGGTATTGTAGCGCACGCCCTGTTTCAAGCTGATATAGCGTTCCACAAGGGCAATCACGGTTGCCTTTCCAGCAGCATAGTCAATCCCTTCATCAAGCTGCTTCTGGATTTCTTTCTCTTTTTCCCGCAGTTCTTTCAAATCAGAAGAATAAACTGTCTGCCGCTTTCCACGAATGTCTGTGTAGCGATATTGATAAATCAGGTCTTTTCTCTGGCTCTCTCCTGTCCGCAGGATTCGTCCTTTATTGTCTTTGCGTTTTTCGGACATTGTCAAACTCCTTTCCGTAATGGAAAGAGCCTTGATATGACACTTTCATTGTATCATATCAAGCCCTATTTTCACATCACTAAATTTCAAATAGAATATTCCTGTTCTATGTACTGGTCGAACAGGCGTCGTTTAATCAGTCGTTTAATCAGTCGTTTATTTCCTACCCATAAAACAAAATGGCAGTTTTTATCACTGGTAAGCTCCCGTAATTTATTGATACCGATTCCGGAATAAGCTGCTGCTTCTTCCAAACTCAAATTACTCTTTTCCCAAATCGGAACTTCTTTCATAGGCAAATCTCCTTTCCGGCAAGCAGCCGTTTCAGCCGTTCCATTTTCCCCTGTGCGGCGGCTTTCCTCAAATTCTCCCCGGTAAAGCAAAGGGGGGAACACATTTCAAGCAGCCGGTCATAAATGCGGGCGTGGGCGGTGTCCTCCGGGTGCTGCAATTCCTCCAGCG
>CABUKE010000011.1 GCA_902492065.1 uncultured Eubacteriales bacterium | reverse complement strand
CTTGTCAAGCTTTTTTTTGTCTTTTTTATATTTTTTTGTAGACCGCCCTTTTTGAGGTATAATTTATTGCTATTTTACCCTATTTAGGATATACTATACAAAAAATGCAAGGAGAATATTATGGACTTAACCTCAAGACAAACCATTCAATATATTAAGCAGAAATATGGCTTTCACATGAGCAAGGGACTGGGGCAAAATTTCCTGTGCGATCCCGCCGTCTTAGACGAAATCATTTCTGCCGCCAACCTGACTCCGGACTCCGGCGCACTTGAGATTGGTCCCGGCATCGGTGTCCTAACCGCCCGGCTGGCCTCTGCCGCGAAAAAAGTAGCTGCGGTTGAAATCGACGCGCGCCTGCTGGACGTGCTGGACGAAACGCTCGATAGTTACGACAATATTAAAATCGTCCATGCCGACGTGATGAAGACCGACTTATCCGCACTTATATCAGAGGAGTTTTCCGACTGTACTTCCGTATCTATTGCTGCCAATCTTCCCTACTATATTACGACGCCGATTTTGACCCGCTTGCTGGAGGATTCCTCTCTGCACGTGCAAAACATCGTCGTCATGGTGCAGAAGGAAGTGGCGCAGCGGCTCTGCGCCGCACCGGGGAGCAAGGCATACTCTGCGCTGTCGGTTCTGGTGGCTTACCACACCGTTCCCGAAATTGTGACGGTCGTGCCTGCTTCCTCCTTTGCACCACCGCCAAAAGTGGACTCTGCCGTTGTAAAACTTGCCATGCGCAGCGAACCACCAGTCAAACCTCGCGATGAAAAACTGTTTTTCCGCACGGTGCGGGCCGCCTTTGGTCAGCGGCGTAAGACGCTTATCAACGCACTCTGCGGCGCGGGCTTGTTTGCCGGCCCAAAAGACGAGCTGCGCTCCCTTGTTACCGGCCTTGGCCTCAATGAGAACGTACGAGGCGAGGCGCTGGGCCTGCCAGAGTTCTGCGCTCTGGCCGACGCGTTGGCGGCCAATGGGGTTTTGTAAAATTATTATAAATATGAAAAGAGCCGTCCACACCGGACGGCTCTTTTTGCCCAATATTCACTTTCTTCTTAATAATAGTTATAATCTTAATCTAAAATGTATACCCGAACCTGCCTGGATCCAAAGCTAAGCGCCTCTGCGCGCGACCCCATAAACAAATCCACATGGTAACCCGACACGCCCGTATCGCCTGCGAAACACTCCCCATATACGTACGAACCGTCCACCGCTTCAATATACAGCCGCGACCCAAGCGGAATCACGCCGGGGTCAACCGCAACCGTACCAACCGTCGGCGTTTTGCCAAGCGCCGTCCTGGGGTTTGTCTTTCCAAGTGTTTCGTAAGACCCGTCGTATGCAGTCGCCCGACAGGTAATAACCTTTGCGCCTGCCTTTGAAACCGAACTTCCGCTTCTTGACGCAAGCTTTGCAACCGGCGCAGCCTCCGGCTCCTTTGTGCCGACTGCTACAACCTTGTTGACTGGCTCCGCCACAACTTCACGGGCAATCTCCTCCCGCGCGGTTTCCTCGCCGTTCTTCGTCACAACGCGGTACGTCACGTTCGCAAGACCGTTTTCCCCCTCCGTGACTACCTTTTTCGTTCCTTTTTCAACTGTATCCGAGTTCTCCTCAATAATTTCGTACCCAATTGCCTCTTCCTGTGTAACTTCGCTGATGTCAACACGCGCAATTGCGATGCGCATGTCTGCGGACGTCTGCGCATCCGCCGCCGGCTCTACCTCATCGTTTTCATCCAGCGTGATTCCATATTGGTCCAGTACCGCGCCCACGGTCGGCAGTGCGCTGCGAACTGTCCTTTCTCCGTCCATATCCGCTATTTGGATATCGAATGCTCGTGTGATATTGATTTGCCTTGCCTCGCTGATAGGAGTGTCGGATGCAGCGGAAACAATATCCTCTGGCGTGAGAACGATGCCCGCTTCGTCGAGCGCCGCACCCACGGTCGTCTTTGTCGTTTTCAGTGTTACCACGTTTCCGTTGTCGTTTACTGTGACCTCCCAGCTCGCCGCCGCCACCAGAGTCATAAAGGTAACGGCAATCATCAATGTTACAATTGTGCCGGTAATCAAAGCTTTGCGAGGGGACAAATGTTTTACATTCCATTTGCCGAATAAAACCATACTTCCTCCGTTCTCCGCCACAGCAGGCCGCTCGGAACACAAGAAAAGCTGTATTTTGCATTCCAAAGGCAAACCAGCCTGCCGCACAGGGCGGGTTTACTGTTGTTTGATTTGGGCAAGGCCCATTCTACTCCCATTTCACACATTTGTCAAGGTTTATTTAATATTTTTGTAATAATTTCACCTTCATTTTTCGCAAATTCCCGCAATTTTCAGGCAAAACTGCGCACAATACTGTGTATCCCTACCTGCTCAAATGTTACGAAATGTTAATACAATTTTGCCCTGCTTTCGTGTATTTATACCCATCCTGTAAAAAGTATGTAACATGCTTCTTTTTTTTTCCGCTCTATATGGGAAAAAGATGTGGAAAAATGCGCTGTTTTGCTTTACTTTACACGGTTTTTGTAGTAAAATGTAGATATCCTGAAAATAGTATATTCTGTGGCGTTATTGGAATAAATATACTATATTTAGCACACAATTGATTTTATGATAAAGGAGTTTTTTTCGTGAGCCAATATCGTACCCCACCAAAAAAGCCGCCGGAGGAGTCGGCCTCTGTGCGCGGCAGCGCGGCGCGGAGAAAAAAGAAAACAAAAAAAGTGAACAAGCCACTTTTGATAACAGTTTGTGTCATTGCGCTCCTACTGATTGGGACGCTTATCTTTGGACTGGTCAGCGCGTTCGCAGTTGATAAAAATATTGTCAGCGACGGCGTGCTTGTCGGCGGACAGGACATGAGCGGAAAGACGCGCGACGAGGTTGTTTCGTATCTGAACGGGCTGGAAAACCCATACGCACCTTCTACTGTGACATTGGATATGGACGATTCCGACCATGCGCTTACTATCACGCAGGAGTCGATTGATTTGCGCGTTGACGCAGAGCAGACGGCGGACAAGGCCGTTTCGTATGCAAAGGGGAACATGTTTACGGCAATGGCTGCCAAGTTTTCCAAAAAGGACGTTGGGTATGTGTTTGCCTATGACCATGTAAAGCTCGATACCATGCTCAACAGCTTTGCAAAAGAAGTTGGCGGCACGCTTGTCCAGCATGAGGTGGATGTAAAAGAGACGGAAATTGTCGTAACCGCCGGCAAGGAGGGCCTCGGCGTGGATGTTGCCTCGGTCAAAGAGCAGGCGCTTGCTGCAATAAAGCCTGCGGCGCAGGAAACCGTTATAGTGAGCAAGGTAAATACGAACCCTGCCGACATTGACGTTGAAGAACTGTATGAAACGACAAAGCGCGACCCACAGGACGCAAAATATGCCCTTGAAAATGGCCAGGTTGTCATCGCGGACGAAATCAACGGGCGCGAGATTGACGTTGAGAGCGCAAAGAGTCTGCTCAAGGGATTTAAACCAGGTTCTGCCCCAGTGACGATTCCATTTATTATCCATGAAGCGTCTGTAAAGGCGGGCGATTTGAGCACGTCGCTGTTTGCAGATAGTTTGGGCAGCTTTTCTACCAAATATATGACCTCCAATAAGCCGCGTGCAGCAAATGTCGAGCTGGCGGCGAAGCTGATTAACGGGACTATCCTGCTGCCGGGCGACGAGTTCTCCTACAACGGCGTTGTCGGCCCGCGTACCGCGGCAAGAGGCTTTAAGGCTGCGTCCGTCTATGAGAACAATAAGATGGTAGACGGGCTTGGCGGCGGCATCTGCCAGACGAGTTCCACTCTGTACGCTGCCGTGCTGTATGCCGACCTGCAGGTAACGGAGCGCCACGAGCACTCGCTCGAGGTTACGTATGCACCGCTTGGCATGGATGCGACCGTAGCGTATGGCTCGCTCGACTTCCGGTTCAAAAACAACACGAATATGCCGGTCAAGGTTACAGCCTCATGGGGCGGCGGTGTTGTTTCGGTTAATATTCTGGGTACAAAAGAAAACAAGAATAAGACCGTCAAAATCACGACCGAAACAGTTAGCAAGACGCCGTACCAGACGACAGAAATTGAAGACAGCACCCTGCCCGCCGGTAAACGTGTTGAGGATGCACCCGGCTTTACCGGCCACGTGGTCAACACGTATAAGGTTATTTACGAAAACGGTAAGGAAGTAGAAAACAAATTCCTGCACAAGAGCACCTATACCATGGTTAACCGCGTTGTTCGCGTGGGAACAGCCGCCGAAGCAACGCCAACTCCGACGCCGAGCGAGGAGCCGAACGAACCGGCGAGCGTAACGCCAACGGAAACGGAGAAGCCATCGCCGTCGCCCAGTGCTGTTACACCGCCTCCAACCGCTTCCGCGACGCCAACAAAAAAACCGATTCCCACTCCACCGGAGGGGTTATAAGAATCAAGCACAAAAGCTGTACGGAATCCCGTACAGCTTTTTTCTTACATCTCTTTATCGAACTTAATCCGGTAATACACCCCGCACCCAATCACGAACAGATACGCGAACACCAGCAACAGCACGGCGGCAAGGTCGACCTCCATAAGCGCAAAGGCAAGCTCCAGCGCGCCAAACACAAAGACCATAATATCAAAGGCTTTCGCCTTCGCCCGACGTTCGATTGCGACGTTGCGCTCGTCCTTTTGTTCGATTTCGAGCTGGCGTTCCACATCCGGATGGCTGCGGACCGCCATGCGGCTCGCCCAGTCGCCGACGCCGTGTCCGAACAGGCCGCACCCCACACCGATACATACGTATGGCAAAATGCGCATCCCTGCTGCGTCCGGCAGCGTTTTCAGCAATAGGATTCCCCCGCCGAGCAGCAGCCCCAGCACGACCTTAATTACGATTCCTACCTTCTTTTTCATTCTTCTGCCTCCTCATCGATAAAAATATCCTCGATTTTCATACCAAAATAGCGCGCCAGCTTGAACGCCAGCAGAATAGACGGGTTATAACGTCCGTTTTCGAGCGAGCTGATTGTCTGCCGCGACACGGACAGCGCATCCGCAAGCTCCTCCTGCCGGATGCCGCGCGCCTTCCGGATTTCCTCCAGCCTGTTTTTCACCTCTGCACCTCCTATGTAAAGTTCGCTTTCCATGATGGTATTGTAGCACAGCATTTTTGTAATGTCAAGTGTACTTTACAAAAAAAAAAAAATAAAAAAACAAGCCGTCCAGCTCGAACGGCTTGTCTTATTTTTATGTTTTCCCTTACGCGCGCGCCACGCCCGTATCGCGCGCGGCCTGTGCCACCGCCGCCGCAACCGCTTCCACAACGCGGCTGTCGAGCGAGTTCGGGATAATATAGTCCTCCCGCAGCTCGTCGTCCGCCACAATCGACGCAATCGCGCGCGCGGCAGCAATCTTCATCTCATTGTTGATATCACTTGCGCGCACGTCGAGCGCACCGCGGAAAATGCCCGGGAATGCCAATACATTGTTGATCTGGTTGGCAAAGTCGCTCCGTCCCGTCCCGACAACGCGCGCGCCTGCCGCCTTCGCCGCGTCAGGCATGATTTCCGGCACCGGGTTCGCCATTGCAAACACTATCGGATCCTGCGCCATTGCGGCGATCATCTCCGGCTTCAACACATCCGGCGCAGAAACGCCGATAAATACGTCCGCACCTCGGAGCGCGTCCTGCAAGGTCCCCTTTACCATCGCGCGGTTCGACACCGCCGCAATCTGCGCCTGCATGGGGTTGAGCCACGGGCAGCCCTCATACACAACGCCCTGCTTGTCGCACAATATGACCTCTTTGAGCCCGCTGCCCAGCAAAAGCTTTGCAATCGCCGTTCCAGCCGCGCCGCAGCCGTTCACAACCGCCGTGATTTCGCCGAGTTGTTTGCCCACGAGCTTGAGCGCATTCATCACGGCGGCAAGCACAACGACCGCCGTCCCGTGCTGGTCGTCGTGGAACACCGGGATGTCGCACACCTGCTTGAGCTTTTCCTCAATCTCAAAGCAGCGCGGCGCGGAAATATCTTCTAAATTGATTCCCCCAAACGACCCGGCAAGCAGCGACACCGTCCGGACAATCTCATCCGGGTCCTTTGAGCGGATGCAGAGCGGGAACGCATCCACGCCGGCAAACCGCTTAAAGAGCGCACACTTCCCCTCCATGACCGGCATTCCGGCCTCCGGCCCGATATCGCCGAGACCGAGCACCGCCGTCCCGTCCGTGACCACGGCGACGAGGTTGCCCCGGCGCGTGTAGGTATACGACAAATCCGTATCCTTCTGTATCTCCAGACATGGCTGCGCCACGCCGGGCGTGTACGCTATGGACAAGTCGTCCTTATCGTTTAACTCGCAGCGGCATACAATCTCAATCTTGCCGCGCCATTGTTTATGTTTTTTCAGCGCAATCTGTTTTGCGTCCATCGTGAATTCCCTCCAAAAAGTAGTTTGTACACCGTTACCATACTATCACTATTGCCGTTTTTCGTCAAGCGGTTCCTCCATACAGACAGAAAAACGTGCGCGCTGTAAAATTTTTTATTTCTATTTCCGCAACTTTATGCTATAATGGCACAAGATAGTGATAGTATATACGCCGCGCTACGGCGTATCTTATCTATTTGAAGGGAGTTGGATGTACATGTGTGGAATCGTCGGTTACATCGGCCCGAGAAAGGCCGCGCCGATTTTGATGAATGGGCTGAAAAAGCTGGAATACCGCGGATATGACTCGGCGGGCGTCGCCGTATTGCAGGGAAATAAGATCGAAATGGTGAAGGCGAAGGGCCGCCTCAAGGTATTGTCCGACATGACAGACGGCGGCAATGCGCTCGAGGGGAACATCGGCATCGGGCATACGCGCTGGGCGACGCACGGCGCGCCGTCGGATACGAACTCCCACCCGCACCTGAGCCGCGACGGGCGGATTGCCGTTGTACACAACGGAATCATTGAAAATTATAAGCAGTTAAAGGCTTCCCTAATCAAAAAGGGCTACACCTTCCTGTCCGACACGGATACAGAAGTCATCAGCCACCTGCTCGACTACTACTACTATGCCGGCAACATGATTGACGCGCTCGCCCGCGCGCTCAGCCGGCTGGAGGGCAGCTATGCGCTCGGCGTGCTCTGCGCTGACCATCCGGGGGAGATGTTTGCCGTGCGCAAGGACTCGCCCCTGATTGTCGGGCTTGGTGACGGGGAAAACTATATCGCCTCCGACATACCTGCCGTGCTCGACTATACGCGTGACGTGTACCTGCTCGAGGACGGGGAAATTGCGTGGTTCAAAGACGGAACCGTTAAGCTGCTCGACGTCGACAAGCAGCCGATCGAAAAAGAAGTCTTTCATGTGACGTGGGATGCGAGCGCGGCGGAGAAGGGCGGCTTCGAACATTTTATGCTCAAGGAAATCTTTGAGCAGCCGGCCGCCATCCGCGACACCATCAGCCCGCGCATCCGCGACGGGAAGGTGTTTTTGGACGATTTGTCGCTGACGGACGAAGCGGTGCAAAAGCTCGGCAAGGTGCACATCATCGGGTGCGGCAGCGCCTACCACGTCGGCGTGGTGGGGCGGTATCTGTTTGAGGATCTTGCCCGCCTGTCCACAGAGACGGAGCTTGCGTCAGAGTTCCGCTACCGTAACCCCATTTTGAGCACGGACGACCTCGTTATCGTCATCAGCCAGTCGGGCGAAACGGCGGACACGCTCGCCGCCATGCGGGAGGCAAAGCGGCGCGGGTGCCGCGTGCTGGCAATCGTCAACGTAGTCGGCAGCTCTGTCGCACGCGAGGCCGACGACGTCATCTACACCTGGGCGGGGCCGGAGATTGCCGTTGCGACGACAAAAGCCTACTCGACCCAGTTGCAGGTATTGTACCTGCTGGCGCTGCACTTTGCATCGGCGCGGGGCCACCTCTCGGACGAAAAGCACCGCGAGATTGTGGCGGAAATGCTAAAAATTCCGGAGAAAATTGAAACAATGCTGCAAGACGTATCGCTCCTGCAGGAGTATGCAGCGACGCACTACAACACAAAGGACGTGTTCTTCCTCGGGCGCGGGCTTGATTACTGTCTTGCGCTCGAGGGCTCGCTCAAGCTCAAGGAGATTTCCTACATCCATTCGGAGGCATACGCGGCAGGCGAACTCAAGCATGGAACCATCTCGCTTATGGAGGATGGGACGAACGTAGTCGCGCTTGCGACACAGGCGCACCTGTTTGAAAAGACGCTCAGCAACATCCGCGAGGTAACGACGCGCGGCGCGGCAGTGTTCGGCGTTGCCATGGAGGGCGACACCCTTATCGAGAGCGAATGCAGCGCGGTCTACTATATCCCGCGGACGCTGCCGCTCCTGGCCCCGGCGCTCGAGATTGTACCACTCCAGATTTTTGCGTATTATATGTCGGTCAACAAGGGCTGCGACGTGGATAAGCCGCGCAACCTTGCAAAGTCGGTAACTGTAGAATAAAATGAGCATAACAAAAGCGGCGGGAGTGTTTCCCGCCGCTTTTGCTTCTCCTGTTTGTATGTATCTATGCCTCACTGCGCATAGGCATATTCGCCCAAAAACAGCACCTCGCCGTTGGCCTCGTCATAAATGAAGTACGTAAACGGCCGGTCCGCCGTAAACGCAATCGGGTCCTCCGTCGGCGCGCTGGACCCGCCGGGCAGCGCAACCGTCACAGCCGCGGCCTCGGTCCCGTTCTCGTCCACGTCAATGTATGTCTTGTGGATGACTTTATCCAAAAAGATATTGTACGGGTAGTCGTCGATCATTTTCGTAAAGCGCGCATTCTCCGGCGAAAATGCCGCCGTTATCCCAAGCTGGCTAAGCATGCCGTTCAGCTCCGTATCAAACTCAACCTTAAACTTCGGGATCGAAAGCGCAACGCGCTTTGACTCCATCTTTTCAATATAGCGGTCAAGGTCAACCTCCCGCACGGACGGCAGCGCGATATACATCGCAATATCCGTATCCTCATACGGCAGGCGCACCATCTGTACCATATCATCCTCGTAGTAATCAAAGTACCCCGTCTGGTGCATGAAGTCGACTTCCTTCTCGCTGCCGTCGCGGCTTATAAACGTGTCTGGAATCGTCATTCCTTCACTGAATTGCTCACGCCACGCGCCTTTAAAGTACACTGCATTGACAAGCGCGGCAAGGAAGTTGGAATCCTCAAGAACATCCTTGATTTTCCCATTCGTCTTCTGCTCAATCCAGCCATTAATTCTCTCCACGCCGTCCGCGTTTGTGACCGTATCGGCCTCCGCCGCATAGTAGTCGGCCATCAGCTTCAAAAATCCGCTGTTAAAACGTGCGGACTGCGCGCCGGCATAGTCGCGGTTGAGCCAGATGGAGTTTGCAATGCTAAGCTGTACATCCTCGTTTGCACCATACGCGGCAATCAGTCCCTGCACCTGCGCGTTGAATGCGTCAAGGTCGTCGATACCGAGCGCGGAGAGGACTTCCTCCTGCGTTTCACCCTCGGCCCCGTTTGCCGCCATGGCGAGCGCAAACTTGATACTCAGCGGCGAGAACATGTAGTTTTCGTCCTGCGGCATCAGCATGTTCAAGTTCCACCCAAAGCCGCGCTCCTCCTGCGGCAGCGGCGTCACGCACAGCATGACGTCATTGAATTGCTGGATGGTAAACACGCCCTTCTCCACCAGCACGTCTTTCAGCATCGTGCCGTCTGCCGTCTTGGCAAGCAACGCGCTCTCACAGATGGAAACCATGTCGTTCCGGTTGAGCGCGTACGCCGCGTCCTGCACAGCCGCCTCTGTGAAGTTGTTGACCAGAAGCTGCGCCTCCACGCCCTTGTCGTAGGCATTGTCAATCGTAACGCCCTCATAGCCCATCGCGCTTAAAAGCATTTTGACAAACTCGCGCCCGGTCACGCCGCGCTCCGGCTCGAACGTGTCCGTGCCTGTCCCATTCACATAGTCAAGCGCATAGGCGTGCGCCACAGCCGCCTGCGCCCAGTGGCCTTCCATGTCGGCAAATGGGTTGCTGTCCCCAGCAGTTTCCATATCCTCGCCCATCATGCGAAGCGTCATCACCACCGCCTGCGCGCGCGTCACCGCCTCGTCCAATGCGTAACCGCTTCCAGTCCCATAAAACAGCCCGAGCTGTCCGAGCCGCTGCGCGCTCCCCTCGTCATAGGGAACATCGTAGTCCCCCACGCGGTAGGTGTCCGCCGCAAAGGCAGTCCCCATACAGGACAAAAGCATACACGCCGCCAGAACAAGGCTCATCCACTTCTTCACTGTAAAACGCCCCCTTTTGTAATTTTTTCCATTCCGATCCTATATTACTCTATTTACTTAGACGCCATCTTTTCACATTTTGTTGCATACTTTTTACATTTATTTCTGTGCGAAGAAGCGCGAAAAACCGCCCTCAAAACCTGCGCCCTTTTGCAAACTTTTTATTGACATCCCCGCACGCGTGTGGTATGATTATCGGGAAGCACAAATGGCTGAATATGCCTGTGCAAACACAGTATGCTGTGTAAAAAAGATTTGGAGGAACAAAGCAATGCAAAAAGGTACAGTAAAATGGTTCAACAGTGAAAAGGGCTATGGATTTATCCAGAGCGAGAGCGGCGAAGATGTATTCGTACATTTTTCTGCAATCCAGGGCGAAGGCTACAAGACGCTTGACGAGGGTGCCAGCGTAGAGTTTGAGGTAATCGACGGGGCAAAGGGCCCGCAGGCTGCCAACGTAACAAAGCTCTAATTGGTATCTGATTTTGTATATAAAAAGGATTTTCTTTTGTAAAATAGTATAATGTTTTACGTTATTCCTGTTTAAAAGAAGGCTTTTTTTGGAGCAAAACCGATTGTAGTGATTGTTGCAGTACAGATAATCATTTTGTTTTGGATTAGACAGGCTATGCCTGTAAAAAAATATTCGTGCCTTTGCGTACGAATATTTTTTTATAAGCGAAGTAATTTCCAATATCTGAAAATCGCAGGGAAAGGAGGACGGCATATATGATACAGGAGCTGACATTTGGCAAAGGCGCAAAGGACGGGCTGCCCATCGCAATGGGATACCTCTCCGTTTCGTTCGCCTTCGGCATGATAGCCGTACAAAAAGGGCTGCCTGCCTGGTCGCCGATTGTGATTTCACTGACAAGCTTCACCGGTACGGGGCAGTTCGCGGGCGCGGACCTGCTTGCGGCAGGGGCCGCCTTTACGGAAATCGCGTTTACGCTTTTAATTATCAATCTGCGCTACCTTTTAATGTCGCTCTCCTTGTCGCAGCGTCTGTCCAATATGGGGCTGTGGCGGCGGCTCGTGGTTGCCTTCGGCAACACGGACGAAATCTATGCCGTTGCCATGCAGCAGGGGCGGGAGCTGAACTTCCGCTATATGCTGGGGCTGATTCTGTGCTCCTATTCCGGCTGGATCCTCGGCACGGCGCTCGGCGCGTTTGCAAGCTCGTTTTTACCCATGTCAGTACGCAGCGCGCTCGGCATTGCACTCTACGCTATGTTTATTGCCATTATTTTACCCGCTGCCAAGTCGTCAAAGCCGGTTTTGCGCGTTGTTTTAATCTCCGTCATTATGAGCTGTATCTTCTTCTATGTCCCCGTCCTGAATACTTTGAGCAAAGGGTGGGTCATCATTATTTGTGGGGTTGTTTCTTCTGCGGTTGGAGCCGTGTTGTTCCCCCTTCGGGAGGAGGAGACGGCGGAGTGAGTATGCAGCGTTTAATTCTTGCCATTTTGGTGATGGCAGTCGTCACCTACCTGCCGCGGGTGCTCCCGCTGGCAGTATTCCGGAAAAAAATCAAGAACCGGTTTTTACAATCCTTTTTGATGTACATGCCCTACGGCGTGCTCGCCGCAATGGTATTTCCCGACGTGCTGACCTCTACGGCGACGCTCTATTCCGCGATAGCCGGAACGGTTGTCGCGCTGGCGCTTTCTTATAAAAATCTCGGCCTTTTGCCGGTCGCGCTTTGCAGCGTCGCCGCAGTGTTTGTATGCGAGTATTGTTTGGGCTTTTTGGGCATAGTATAAGCAAGAATGACAAAAGAAACGATTGCCCGTGTACCGCAGTTTTTGTACGGATACACGGAGGAACAAAGGAGGTTTATTATGGAAAAGAGGGGAAAATTCACTGGAAGCGTGGGCTTCATTTTAGCAGCGGCGGGGAGCGCCGTTGGCCTGGGAAACATTTGGCGGTTTCCATATCTGGTTGCTAAGCACGGCGGCGGAATCTTTTTGCTGATTTATATTCTGCTCGTTGTGACGTTTGGCTATACCATCATGATTTCGGAGATTGCGCTCGGCAGAAAGACAGGGCTGAGCCCGATCGGCGCATACCAATCGCTTGCGAAAAAGTACAGCTTCATCGGCTGGATCGCGGTATTTGTCGCGTTTGTCATTTTGTCCTACTACAGTGTAATCGGCGGATGGGTTATTAAATATTTCTATGAGTTTGTTGTAGGGCACTCTGCGGCTCTTGCGGGCGAAAGCTTTTTCGGAAGCTTTACCGGCGATGTGTGGTCGCCGCTGTTCTGGTTTGTGCTGTTTATGCTCATGACCTTTCTGGTCGTAATTAACGGTGTGGAAAAAGGAATCGAAAAGGTCAGCAAAATCCTGATGCCGATTCTGGTTGTGCTTTCTATCGCAATTGCTATTTACAGCGCCTTTTTACCTGGAGCAATTGACGGCATCAAGTATCTGTTTATCCCGAACTTTTCACAGTTTACGCCCATGACGTTGCTGGCAGCACTTGGACAAATGTTTTACTCCATGTCGCTGGCAATGGGTATTATGATTACCTATGGCTCCTATCTGCAAAAGAAGGACGACCTGAACAAATGCGTTAAACGGATTGAGCTGTTTGACACCGGCATTGCCGTCCTGGCCGCCATGATGATTATACCGGCAATTTTCTCCTTCTCAGCGGGCGACAGCGCCGTGCTGAACGCTAACCTCAACAAAGGCCCCGGCCTGATGTTTGTGACACTGCCGAAGGTGTTCGACTCCATGCCGTTTGGCGGCGTAGTAGGTGCGGCGTTCTTCCTGCTCGTGTTCTTTGCTGCGCTGACCTCAGCAATATCGCTCATGGAGAGCGTGGTTTCGACGCTGGGCGATAAATGGAAGCTCCGTCGCGGACCTGCGACGGCAATCGTGGCGGGCGGCGCGCTTTTGCTTGGGATTCCGTCCTCGCTCGGAAACGGAGCCTGGTCCTCCTTTACGATACTTGGGATGGACTTCTTAACATTCTTTGACTTTATCACCAATGCGGTTCTGATGCCGCTTGGCGCGCTTCTGACCTGCCTGTTTATCGGCTACGTGGTCGGCGTCAAAACCATCAGCGACGAGGTCAAAATCTCCTCGCAGTTTAGGCGGGAGGCCATGTACAAGGTCATGATTAAGTATGTTGCGCCGGTCTGCATTGTTGCAATTTTGATTTCTTCCGTGTTGGAAGCTTTCGGCATTCTCAAGTTTTAAGCGATATTATAGAATTTTAAAAAATAAAACCGCTGGTCAGTACCCCTTCTGGCCAGCGGTTTTTCAATTTGAAGTAGTTGTTCATTTCTTCGCACATTGCTTTGTCAGGGCCACCAGCTTATCAAACAGGTCGCACATCTCATGATAAAGCTGTTTTGCCTCCGGATTATCCACAATAGCCGGTTCTGACCTTCCCTGTTTAATTTTGTCTTTTGTTCTTTCCTGTACCACTCTAACATCCTCCATTTTCATACAACACCAGACCCTCACACCATATTCTTCCTGCTAATTAATTGTATTATAGCACAGACAAAAAGTAGAACACAATACTTTGCAAAAAATTGAAGGGTGAAAGTTTCAAAACAGAGGTACTATATCTTGTGTCCAAATTAACACGCATACTAAATATTATTTTTTCGACACAAATTGTTACTTTTCTTCTTTATAATCCTTACATAAAAGCGCCCGGATATACCCCCGATCCTTTGTGGTCGAATCCACGTAAAAGCCGCGCCCATAGTAAAACCGCACGAGCGAGCCGACCTTCGCGCCCGTGTGCAGCATAATGCGTTGTACGCCCATTTCCCGCATTTTGATATCGACGAGATTCATCAGCGACTTGCCTACGCCGTTGTTCTGGGAGCTGACCTTGACACCAAAGCGGCTCAGGTAGGCCGTTTTTTGCTCCATATCAACCTCGACCCGCACGCTGCCGACCGGCACGCCGTCCATGAACGCGACGAGCACAAGCTTCGTGTCGATGTCGCGCTTGATGTCCTCTTTTGTTTCAGACAATGCCTGTATCTTGTCGTTGCCCACCATTTGGGCATATTTTTGAAACGCCTCGTGTGTAATCTTTTCAATCGCGTCGATATCGCCGTACGTTGCGGCTCGTACTTCAAATCCAAGTCCCATATTCTTTGCCCCTTTTCTCCAATCCGGCAATGCCGCGCTGTGTTATGCCATAACCGTCGCCATGACCGCCTTCTGTGCGTGCAGGCGGTTCTCTGCTTCATCAAATATAACCGACTGCGGCCCGTCAATGACGTCCTCTGTGACCTCGTAGCCCCGGTATGCCGGCAGGCAGTGCAAAAAGATTGCGTCCGACTTCGCCTGTGCAAAGCGTGCCACGTCAATCTGGTACGGCGTGAAAATTTTGAGCCGCTCGGCCTTTTCGGCCTCCTGCCCCATGCTGACCCACGTATCCGTGTACACGACGTCCGCGCCGGCGATTGCGGCCTCCGGGTCAGTCGTAATCAGCACGTTGCTCCCGCTCTGCTTCGCGTCCTCTTTCGCCTGCGCGACAACCTCCGCGTCGCAGGCATAGCCCGCTGGCGTCGCAACGGCAACGTCCATGCCGACCTTCGCACAGCCGTACAGGAGCGAGTGCGCCATGTTGTTCCCATCGCCCAGGTAGGCGAGCTTCAAACCTTCCAGCTTGCCCTTATGCTCGTACACCGTCAGCAAATCGGCCAGCACCTGGCACGGGTGGAGCAGATCCGTCAGACCGTTAATGATCGGGATCGACGCATACTTTGCCAGGTCGAGCACGTCGCTGTGCGCATATGTGCGAATCATAATGCCGTCGAGGTAGCGCGACAGGACGTTCGCCGTGTCGTAGATGCTCTCGCCGCGGCCGAGCTGGATGTCCGCCGAGCTGAGAAACAGCGGATACCCGCCGAGCTGCGTCATACCGACCTCAAACGAAACACGCGTGCGCGTCGACGATTTGGTAAAAATCATCCCGAGCGTTTTCCCCTTCAAGAGCGGGTGCGGGATACCGTTTTTCAGCTCTGTTTTGAGCCGGATTGCGAGCTTTAACAGCCCTTCAATCTGCTCCTTGCTGTAGTCGTGTAAACTGATAAAATCCTTCATGGCTTGCTTCCTTTCTATATAGAAATACACAATTTATTTTGTAATCCGGTTTGTCACGTCGTCTAACACTTCGATAAACGCGTCAACCTCTTCCTTTGTGACAATCAGCGGCGGCAGGATACGCAGCGTCGTCGCCGTGTTGCCGCACAGGATACGCCGTGCAAACAGCGCGTCGTTGACCGCTTTGACAAGGCCATCCTTGTACTCCACGCCCAACATCAGCCCCACGCCGCGCACCTCGGCGATTTTGTCTGGATAGTTCTTTGCCAGCGCGCAGAGCTTTTCTTTTAAATACGCGCCAACCTCGGCCGCATGCTCGACCAACCCTTCGCGCTCAATAATGTCGAGTACCGCACAGCCAGCCGCGCTGGAAAACGGATTGCCGCCAAAGGTTGAGCCGTGGTCGCCTGGCTCAAACGCACAGAACGCTTGTTTCGCGCACACCGCGCCAATCGGCACACCGCCGCCCAGCGCCTTCGCCAACGTGAAAATGTCCGGCTCCACACCGTAATGCTCGTACGCAAAAAGCTTTCCCGTCCGGCCGATTCCGGTCTGCACCTCGTCAAAAATCAGCACAATACCCTTCTCGTCACACAGGGCACGTACCTTTTGGAGATATTCTTTCCCACACGGATGTACGCCGCTCTCGCCCTGAATCGGCTCGAGTAGGATTGCCGCTGTCTTGTCTGTGACCGCCGCCGCAAGCGCGGCAAAGTCGCCGAGCGGCACGTGGATAAACCCAGGCGTAAGCGGGCGGTACGGCTTCTGGTACTTCGGCTGGCCCGTCGCCGCCACGGTTGTCAGCGTCCGCCCGTGGAACGAATCCGTCAGGGTGATAATCTCGCTCCGCTCCGCCTTCCCCTGCTTGTAGAAGTAAATTTTCGCCAGCTTGATGGCGCCCTCGTTCGCCTCCGCGCCCGAATTGGCCAAAAATACGCGGTCCGCACACGAACGCTCCACAATCATTTTTGCAAGGCGCGCCTGCTGCTCGATATAATACAGGCTCGAGGTGTGCAAAAGCTTGCCCGCCTGCTCCTGCAAAGCCTTTACAAACGCAGGGTGCGCGTAGCCGAGCGCGTTGACCGCAATGCCGGCAAAAAAGTCCGTGTAGGCATTGCCCTCCGTGTCGTAGAGCGTGATTCCTTTGCCGTGGTCGAATGCGACATTTCGCCGCTGCCCAAAGGTATTCATATAATACGTTTCATCCATTTGTTTAATCTCTTGCAGATTCATAGCGCACCTCCATGTCCGGCGTGATAAGATTTTATAATTATACAATAAAATGTATAATAATTCAATCTATTTTACAAAATTCTTGCCGGAATTTTTTTGTTTTCTCTGCTGCTTCTCTATCAGTTTATCATATTGGAACAACTTTTTCATCCCAAAAGCAGTTTTTTTGTAATATGTCACTCATTTAATCTGGAAAAATTTAATAGTCAAAGAAAGTCAAAAAATTTTTCAAAAAAGGGGTTGACAAATAAAATGGAGCGTGCTATACTAATACACGAAAGGTCAAAGAAAGTCAAAGTCAAATAATAAAAGGTTATGTCGATTGGTGGTGAAAGCCAAATGAAGGTCAGCGATATTATTGAACAATTCCTATTAGATATGTTAAACGAAGAACCCGACGTGACGCTCAAGCGGAACGAGCTGGCGCAGCACTTCTCGTGCGCGCCGTCGCAGATCAATTACGTGATCTCGACCCGCTTTACCGGGCAACGCGGCTACGTAGTCGAGAGCCAGCGCGGCGGCGGCGGGTTTATCCGCATACGGCGGGTCGACTGCTCGGGCGGCGGATATCTGATGCATGTGGTCAATTCCGTGGGCGAAAGCATCGACTATGCGACCGTGTGCGCCATGCTTACCAACATGGAGCAGGCGGGCATTGTGACAAAGCGCGAGCACAGGCTGATTGCGAGCGCGCTCGGCGACCGGGCGATTCCGTTCCAGCAGCCGCAGCGCGACGAGTATCGGGCAAAGACGTTTAAAACCATGCTGCTCAGTCTAACATAGTAGGGGTGGATAGCTTAGAAAGGAGTGGGGGTCATGCTCTACGATTTGTTTTCGGATTTCTTTAATGACGACTTGAATTTGTTTATGCATGCGCCGCACACGGCGCAGACGACCGTGCCGAACGCGGTATGCCCCAAGTGCCACATGAGCCTTGCGGAGTTTTCCAAAACGGGGCGGCTCGGGTGCCCGCACTGCTACGAGGCGTTTAAGCCGTATTTGACGCAGGTGCTCACAAGCATCCACGGCAACGCGGCGCACACGGGCAAGATTGCGAAAAACGCAAGCGAGAAGCTCAAGGCAAAGCGCGAGCTCGAGCAGCTTGGTAAACAGCTCGACGAGGCGGTTGCAAAACAGGACTTTGAGCGCGCGGCGACGCTGCGCGACCAGATTAATGCGCTCAAGCAGAAGGGAGATGCGTAATATGCGCGGATGGTTCGATAAAAAGGGCGAGCAGAGCGACGTTGTTGTTAGTACGCGAATCCGCCTTGCGCGGAACCTCGCCGACACGCCATTCCCGGCAAAGTGGGACGACGCAGCGGCAAAGAAGGTCATCGAGCAGGTCAAGGCCGCGGCGGACGGCAGCGGGCACAGCTTTGAGTTTTTAAACCTTGACAACGCGCCGGCGCTCAACAAGCAGGCGCTCGTGGAGGAGCATGTGATGAGCCGGGAAATGCTTTCCGGCAAGAACAAGGCGCTGCTGCTCTCCGGCGACGGCTGCGTTAGCGTGATGATTGGCGAGGAGGACGACATCCGGCTTCAGGTAATTGCCCCGGGGCTTGACCTGAAGGGCGCATATGAAACGGCGGACGCGCTCGACGACCACCTCGGCGCCCGGCTTGACTATGCGTTTGACGAGCAGTTCGGCTTTTTGACGCGCTGTCCGACCAATGTCGGCACCGGTATGCGCGCCTCCGTGATGCTGCATTTGCCCGCGCTCGAGCTGGCAGGACGTATGGGCCAGCTCGCTGGAGAAGTCGGCAAGCTGGGGCTGACGATACGCGGCCTGTACGGCGAGGGGAGCGAGGCGAAAGGCAGTATGTACCAGCTCTCCAACCAGATTACACTCGGAATCAGCGAAGCACAGACGCTCGAAAAGCTCAAAAACATTACCATGCAAATCATTGACACAGAGCGCAGCCTGCGCAAGCGGCTCTATGAGCGAGGCCCGGACAGCCTGTCCGACACGCTGTGGCGCGCGCTGGGCACGCTCAAGTACGCAAGAAAGCTGACGAGCGCAGAGTGCGAGTCCCTCCTCTCCGAAGTCAAACTCGGCGCAGATATGGGGCTAATTGGCGAAGTCGATTCCGATGCGCTCACAAAGCTGATGATTGAGTCCGAGCCGGCGCACATTGCGCTCTCCGCCGGGAAGGAGCTTACACCTGAGCAACGCGACGTATACCGCGCAAACCTCATGCGCGGCGCACTCTCGTAAGACAACACAGCCAGGCGACTGGCTTTTCAGAATAGATTGGAACGAACGGGGTTTCCCCGGAAGAAAGGAGTCATGCACTATGACGTTTGATAACAGATTTACGCAAAAGGCACAAGAGGCCCTGCGCGGCGCGCATGCGTGCGCGTGCGAGCTTGGGCAGAATTATATCGGAACGGAGCACATTTTAGCCGGCCTGTGCGCAACGGACGACGCCGTTGCCGGCAAGATGCTCGCATCAAAGGGCGTTACCTACGATGCCGTGCGCGAGAAAATCGTCGCGCTGATGGGCCAGGGCGCGGAGCTGTCGAAAAACTCCCAGCTTCTGATGACGCCGCGCACAAAGCGTATCATTGAGCTGAGCTTTGCCGAAGCGCGCAAGCTCGGACACGGGTATATCGGAACGGAGCACATGCTTCTGGCAATTTTGCGCGAGGGCGACAGCGTGGCGGTCAAAATTCTGACCGAGCTGGGTGTGGAGCTGTCGTCGTTTTATGCGGAGATTATGTCGGCCATTTCCGGCTATCCGTCCTCTGGCGCGCCGGAGGGCGCGGCAGGTGCAGGCGGCGTGAAGAACGGCAAGTCGAACACGCCGACGCTCGACCAGTTTGGGCGCGACTTTACCCAGATGGCAAAGGACGGTAAGTTTGACCCCGTCATTGGGCGTGACAAGGAGATTGCCCGCGTAATTCAGATATTGTCCCGCCGGACGAAGAACAACCCCTGCCTGATTGGCGAGCCGGGCGTCGGCAAGACGGCGGTCGTAGAAGGGCTTGCTCAGAAGATCGTCGCGGGCGACGTACCGGAGGTACTGCGCGACAAGCGGCTGTTCACGCTCGATCTGTCGAGCATGATTGCCGGTGCAAAGTACCGGGGTGAGTTTGAGGAACGGCTCAAAACCGCCATGTCCGAGGTCGCAAAGGCGGGCAACGTCATCCTGTTCATTGACGAAATGCACACCATCATCGGCGCAGGCGCGGCGGAGGGCGCAATCGACGCGTCCAACATTTTGAAGCCGTCGCTGGCACGTGGTGAAATTCAGATTATCGGTGCAACAACGCTCGACGAGTACCGCAAGCACATTGAAAAGGACGCGGCGCTCGAACGCCGGTTCCAGCCGATTACCGTCGGTGAGCCGACGCAGGAGGAAAGCGTACAAATCCTCAAGGGTATCCGCGACAAGTACGAGGCACACCACGGCGTAAAAATCACCGATAAGGCGCTCGAGGCGGCGGTGGAGCTGTCGTCGCGCTATATTACTGACCGGTTCCTGCCCGACAAGGCCATCGACCTGATTGACGAGGCCGCGTCGAAGGTGCGGCTTGGCAAGCTGACCGCGCCGCCTATGCTGAAGGAATTGGAGGATAAGCTGGCGAAAATAACGGCCGAGAAGGAGTCCGCCGTAGCGGTGCAGGACTTCGAGCGCGCGGCGGCGTTGCGGGATGAGGAGAAGCAGGCGGAAGAAGAACTCAAGCACGAGCAGGACGCCTGGAAGGACAAAAACACAACCGAGAAGTCGTGCGTCGACGAGCCGGAGATTGCGGCCGTTGTGTCCGAATGGACGAATATCCCCGTTGCACGGCTGACCACGGATGAATCCGAGAAGCTGCTCCACCTCGAGGAGACGCTCCATGCCCGCGTCATCGGGCAGGACGAGGCTGTAGCTGCCGTCGCAAAGGCAATCCGTCGCGGGCGTGTTGGCCTCAAGGATCCGAAACGTCCGATCGGCTCGTTTATCTTCCTCGGGCCGACGGGCGTCGGCAAAACCGAGCTGTCAAAGGCGCTCGCCGAGGCGATGTTCGGCTCGGAGGACGATATGATCCGGGTCGACATGTCGGAATACATGGAGAAGCACTCCGTGTCGAAGCTCGTCGGCTCGCCTCCGGGATATGTCGGCTATGACGACGCGGGCCAGCTCACCGAGAAAGTACGGCGTAAGCCCTACAGCGTCATCCTGTTCGACGAAATTGAGAAGGCGCACCCGGATGTATTCAACATCCTGCTGCAAATCCTCGAGGACGGTATCCTGACCGACTCGCAGGGGCGGCGCGTCGACTTCCGCAACACGGTCATCATCATGACCTCGAACATTGGCGCGCGGCTGATTACGGCAGAAAAGGGCCAGACGCTTGGCTTCTCTGCGCCGAGCGGAAACGCGGAAGAGAAAAACTACGAAAAAATCAAAGAGGATGTGCTCGGCGAGCTCAAGAAGCACTTCCGTCCGGAGTTTTTGAACCGGATTGACGACACGATTGTGTTCCACCAGCTCACCGAAGATGAAATCAAGCAGATTGCGTCCCTGATGCTCTCCACGCTGACAAAGCGTCTGGCAGAGAATGGCATTACAGCGACGTTCACGGACGATGCTGTGGCCCAGATTGCGAAGGAAGGCTTCGACCCGGTATACGGCGCAAGGCCGCTGCGGCGGGCCATCCAGTCGAAGATCGAGGATCTGCTGGCAGAAAAAATGCTCGAAAACAACATCAAGGAAGGCGACAGCGTCACCGTCGGCGTCGAGGACGGCAAACTGGCAGTCGTATAATATGCAAAGTCCACCGGTTTCTACAGGCCGGTGGGCTTTTTTTGTAATAAATAAGGGTTCTGTCCAAATAGACAGAACCCTTATCTCTATAAAATTAGGGGGTGTGCCGGCGGCCCTTTCCTGACCGGGCAGACGGCACGCATATATTACGCTAACGCCTTGCCGAGCGCTATACACGCCGCGTTTGCCTCGTCGTCCGGCGCTTCGTTGCAGATTACGCTCTCGCACGCCAGCTCTGCGCCGTCGCCGTGGCACGTTTCCTCCCACGTGCGCATCCACTCGCCGTCGCCCCAGCCGTACGAACCAAACAGGGCAATCTTTTTCCCCTTCAGTTTCGGCTCGCACGCGGCAAACATCGGCTCAAACTCATCCTCTTCGAGCTGTTCCGCCCCCATGGAAGGACAGCCGAAGGCAACTGCGTCGTATTCGTCCATTTTGTCGGCCCCAAACTCCGATGCGGTGAGCAAATCCACCTCTGCGCCCGCCTCCTTTGCGCCCGCAGCCACCTGTGCTGCCATGGCCTCTGTGTTGCCGGTACCACTCCAATAAACAACTGCCACTTTACTCATACTTTTGACCTCTTTTCTCTAAAATTCAATCTCATGCAGCCACAGTGAGCTGCCGGACCGTTTTCCCTTCCTGCCACAGCCGCGCATAGATTTCGCGGCACTTCTGAAACTGTGCAAACCGGCGCTGCGCCTCGCGTACGTTGCCGTATACCTTCCAGCAGCCGCTGCACTTGCAGTTTTTTCCGCCGTTGCGGATAAATCCAACTACATCCCCGAGCGGATACCCCAGAAAAATCCCAATCTCGTGCGGGAAGCCTTCTTTCTCCTGAATCCTTTGCCGCAGCCGCACGAGCGCATGTTCCGGCGACGCGTCCGCATAGCCATACGCCGCGAGAAACCGCGCCACGCCCGGGCGCTTCAGATCCTCACGCAAGTGCGACCTGCGGCATACATAGACAAGCGCTCTGCCGCTGCAAAAACGCAGCGCCGTCAGGAAAATCCCCTTTTCCCAGAGCTGGGCGTTCCACTCTGCAATCTGGTGCGATAGCTCCTCCTGCCCGGAAACCGCGAGACAAAACAAGCTCCCCGTTTTGAGCGAGGCAAGCGTCGGCGCACAGTGCGCAATCAGATACTTTTCCAAGGCATACTCCCCCTTAGTTTGCCACCGCGCGGTACTTCGTCAGCGCCGTGCGAAGCGCGGTCGCGCTGCTTGTATGAATTTTGGTGACTGGAATGCTGTTCTTTTTTGCTTCCTGGGTCACACTCAGCACCATTTTGTGCGACACCGTGCTGATGAACAAAATCAGCAGGTCAGGATAACCCATTTTTTTCCGCAGCGAGCCGTTTTCCTTTGTAAAGACCTTTGCCTTAAAGCCGTGCTCTTTACAAATTGTTTCGTACTGGTTGGCCATCCGCTCATTGCCGCCTACAATCACTACGCTCATATGCGTCTCCTTTCTAAATAAAAAGCCGTATGGTTTGCTTTGGCTTTGCTGGCCGCCGCATCATTTGCACAATGTTAGTTATAACTAACTATAGGTGAATAAAAATATGGGTTCAATACCCACATTTTTATTTGTTAGTTTTAACTAACCTCAAATATTTTACTATATCTCTTATGGAAAGTCAAGAAAAAATTTTTTATCTTTACCTTACCCTCCTGTATTTTACAAAGCCGCCGCTTTCTGTCTAATCGTTTATCTGCAAAGGAAGCGGAATACTTCCCCTACAATTTGCAGATAATAGTGAAAAGGAGGGATATCGTATGCACTATCTGGACTTACACGAACTTATCGCGCACAGCCGGAGCAGCCGGGCGTTTTTTCTCTCGCTCCCGCGTTCGGCGCAGTGTGCACTGCACGGCTATAGCGCCCATATCCATTCGGCCGCCGAGTTACATGCCGCTGCACGCGCAGTACAAAGCGTCGAACATATTGCAAAACTCGGCGGCTGGGATATTGGTTTTTAAAAATAGCAGCGCAAAGTCTGCGCTGCTTAATCCTTGCTGTCCTTATCTTCAAAAAGCCGGTCAATCGAGATGCCTAACACGCTGCTGATTTTCCATAACGTATACGGACTTACACCTTGTACAATCTTTTCACTTTCCAGATTCCCAACGGTTGACGTAGAAACATTGGCCAATTCAGCCAGGCGTTCCTGTGTAATCTTATCCCGCCCCGAACGGTTCAGATTATAGAGCTGTCGTTGGTACTTGATCCGTTTTCCGATTGCACGATAAAATGCTTTCTCCTCATCATTCATGAGAATATCACCTCCTCAATGATATTCTCACACAGTTACGCAATATTATCCATAGCGTAACCTTGACAATTTGTCATTGTTAATGATGGACAAATGTTCCTTGTCTGGATTTTTGCTATTTATAGATTACCGTATTTTTTATAAACGGGAAGAGATAATATAAAAGTTTTACCTTGCAGCCAGAAAATCCGAGAAACTTTGCCCACGTATGGTCGGAAAAAAAGTTGAGCCGCAGCGGCCCCTCCTGCCGAACCATATCCTCATGCAGCCGCAACGGGTACAAAAGCGCGGCACAATGCGGTTCAACCAGCGTAGACACGGACGGTACGACGGAGATTTGGTGCCGCCCAACGCGGTCAAGTTCGGCAATCACCCGGCAGAGCTTTTCCATGGGCTCAATATGTTCGAGCAGGCCAAACGTCAGTACAAGGTCAAAACTTTTGTCCGCAAAGGGAAGCGCCTGTGCGTCGGCCCGTACAAAGCGGAAATTTTCCTGCTCAATGGTATACGGCTTAATATCGACGCCGCATACTTCATATTTATCCACGTCGCTGAGAAACCGGACGGCGTCCATCCCATTTGCGCATCCAACCTCAAGAATCCGGTACTTTTTCTTCTTTGGCAGCGACACCAGCCGCATTGCCGCAAAAAGCCGCCGCCTTTTCAAAAAATAGGAAAGTTTCTTTTTCCATAAATAGTAAAACCTGCTTTTTCCGATAATCATGGGTTTCCTCCCATCGACAAAATCCTTATACAAACTCTATTTTAGTACAAATATTTACTAATGTCAATAGTAAATATTTGTATCATGATATAATATTATATAAATTATAAGGCGGGCGGTTATGCATGGATTATATCGAACGAATGCGAAATCTTCGTCAGGATCATGATTACACACAAAAATATGTTGCCACTGTGCTGGGAACCTCCCAAACCATGTATGCACGCTATGAACGCGGCGCAAACGAGTTGCCCATCCGCCATTTGCTCACACTTTGCCGGCTCTACCGCGTGTCGGCGGATTATTTATTGGGAATAGATAAAAAACCTTGACTATGTGTCAAGGTTTTTTAATCATCTCTTATCATTCGCTACATTTAATTCCTGCCCGCGCTTTTTTGACCCTTCTTGCTTCCACCAACTGTAAAACAAGAAAAACAATGTTAGCAGCAAAAAGGAGCTCCGACACCGCAGAACACAGATAGGCCACAGAATTATTTTTAATTAGCCCAAAAAATACATACATCGGACCGATATCTCCTCCATCCGGCAAGAGGACATTTGCAAGCAAATATGTAATGCAGGATAGACGGATATACCATACCAACCGGGTAGAAAACCGGCTTTGTGAAGCCGTACCGTTTACAATAAAAAATAATAGCAAGGCATGAATTGGCGGAATAATTATTGTAATCACCCGAACCCATCCTATATTGGTAAACCATGACACAGCGACAAGCAAGATACACACGGCCGACAACAGGTTGTATTTGAGCTTTGTATAGTCCCTGCTACGTTTGGCCTTTACAATATTGATAATAAATATAGCTACGGCGGTAACAATGGCAAGAATAAAAAGTAAAAAAATTACCGCAGGAATAATCCACAAGATATTGCGCGAAGCATTTACAAGCATACTCCTCCCCCTCTCACCCCCATTGTAGCTATTCTCCTGCCATAAGTCAACATAAAAATAAAAACGAAGCAAGCATCGCTTGCTTCGTAAACCCGGTTTAACCGTTGATATTATAATGTGCACACATCAGGTTGGTCGCCTTAAACAGTTTATGGCAATAAACAAAGGGCCCAACAAGAATCAGAATCCCCAAAACATTCCACAGCCAAAAGTCGGCAGCTCCAAAATGATATAAAATTCCTCTGCGCTTCAACTCAGCACCAATTCTTGCAGATATCCTGTGATACCAAACAAAATATGCAATTCCGAATGTAAGAGGGCCTACAATAAAACATAGCAGGCAATAGTGCATTGTCCTTTTCCCATCATATCTGCTTGCAACAATATTGATGTCATTGCTGACGGAGGACATGATGACTATTCCGTAAATTCCAAATGTGATCAAGGATAATAAAATGCACTTGAGCAATCCTTTGTTGGTCTTTAATTGACCGATCGGCGCAGCTGACGCTTGGTAATCCTGATTAGCCTGAACTTGTGTATTCATTAACTTTCCCCCCAAAAAATTTTTTGTTAGCTAAATTATAATTCTTTTACGGAATAATGTCAATTGTATTATGTAATATAATTCTAAAAAAGAATTATATAGAGGCGGGTTATGAAATTAAGAAAGCGCGAATTAGGAAACTGTAATATGGTGGGAGCCAATATTGAACGGTTAAGAAAAGAACAGCATATAAAACAGAAGGATTTTATCGCACAAATTCAAGCGGAAGGCATTGATATCAATCCTTCGAGTTATTCTAAACTTGAAGGACAGGTTCGAATGGCAACAGATAAAGAGATTTACGTCATTGCCAAGCTATTGCATGTCGATATCAAGCAGTTATTCGAATAATACTTCACCTTTACAATGGGTATTCGTATTTTACAAAAAGCATAAAAAATCCCACTCAAATGAGTGGGATTTTTTATGTGCGAAAGAAAAATCGGAACGGAGAAAAGTCCGTTCCGATGTGGAGGCACCACCCGGACTCGAACCGGGGGTGAAGGTGTTGCAGACCTCTGCCTTACCACTTGGCTATGGTGCCACATGTCACACGCTCTATTGTATGCGCCCGCACGTGAATTGATGAATCATAATCAGAATAAAAGGCGCAAATTTTAAAAAACATGCGCCTTTTCTCTGCTAATGGAGCGGAAGACGAGATTCGAACTCGCGACGTTCACCTTGGCAAGGTGACGCTCTACCACTGAGCCACTCCCGCATATTGGTGCCTCCGGTCGGAATCGAACCAACGACACAGGGATTTTCAGTCCCTTGCTCTACCGACTGAGCTACAGAGGCATCTGCGCAAATGAACATGCGCAAAAAATAAATGGCGACCCGGAAGGGGCTCGAACCCTCGACCTCCAGCGTGACAGGCTGGCGTTCTAACCAACTGAACTACCGGGCCAAAATTGGTGGGAGTTACAGGGCTCGAACCTGTGACCCTCTGCTTGTAAGGCAGATGCTCTCCCAGCTGAGCTAAACTCCCACACTATGCCGCCTTTCGAGCGACATAGACTATTATACAGAAATCATGCCCCTGTGTCAAGTTTAATTTGTCCCAAAATCATTAAAAATATGTCATGTTTAATGATTACCAGAATATAACTTGGAATTTTGCCTAATATTTCACTATTTTTCTGTTTTTCTCGTTTTTTTATATTTATTTTTTGCACACCTGCAAAAGAGCAGTCAGCTCCCCTTTGTCAAACTGGTAAACCTTGTCACAGAACTGGCACGTCAGCTCCGCGTGACCCTGTTCGTCAATCAGCTTTTGCAGCTCGTCGCGCCCCATGCTGATGAGCGCCCGCTCGACCCGCTCCCGGCAGCAGTCGCACACGTACGCCGGCGTAACCGCTTCGTGGTACACCAGCATATCGAACCCTTCCGTCACCCGGAAGATGATGTCCTCACACGACATGTTATCTTTGAGCATGGTCGTAATGGGCGGCAGCGCAGCAATCGTTTTCTCGAGCCGCTTTGCGTCCTCGTCCGTGCTCTCCGGCATGAGCTGCAAAATAAAGCCGCCCGCCTTGATGACGCTTCCATCCGTATCAACAAGCACGCCGAGCGCGATTGCGCTTGGCACCTGCTCCGAAATCGCATAATATGCCGTCAAGTCCTCTGCAATCTCGCCGGATACCAGCTCAATCTGCGCCACATACGGCTCCTTCATCCCCATATCGCAGATGACTGCCAGCGTCCCTTTTCCAATCGCGCCGCCGACGTTGAGCTTTCCCGGCACCTTGTCCGGCAAGACCGCGCCGGGGTTGACGCTGTAGCCCTTGACTTCGCCCTTCGCATTGCCAACCGCCAAAACGCCCTCCAGCGGGCCGTCGCCCTTGATGCGCAGCGTAATCGTGTCGTTCTCGCCCTTGAGCATCGTCCCCATCATGGCCGCCGCGGTCAAAAGCCGCCCCAGCGCCGCCGTCGCAATCGGATAGCTGTGGTGGATCTGCTGCGCGCGGTTGACAAGCTCCGTCGTTTCCGCCGCAAAAATGCGTATTTTTCCGTCATTGCTGACGCCGCGTAAAATTGTATCTCCCATTGTTCTTCCTCCGCCGTTGGTCTTTATTTCACAATCTGCTTCAGATACTGCATAAACTCGTCCTTCAGGTCGTCGCGCGTAAGCGCAAACTCGACCGTCGCCTCCAAAAAGCCCATGCGGTTGCCCACATCGTAGCGTCGCCCGATAAAGTCGTACGCATAGACGTCCTCCATGGAGCAAAGGAGCTTGAGCGCATCAGTGAGCTGAATCTCCCCGCCTGCGCCTGCGCCCGTCTTTTCAATGCACTCGAAAATCCTCGGCGAGATAATGTAGCGTCCCAAAATCGCAATATTCGAGGGCGCGACCTCCTTTTTCGGCTTTTCCACCAAGTCGGATACTTTATAAATCCGCTCGCCAACCGGCCGGCACGCCACCGCGCCGTACTTCGAGATGTCGTCCGGCGACACAGTCTGCACGCCGAGCACCGTGGACTGGTATTTGTCATAAACCTCAATCATCTGTGCCAGGCACGGCTTGTCCGACCGTACAATGTCGTCGCCGAGCAAAACGGCGAACGGCTCGTCGCCGATAAACGTCTTTGCACAGTGAATCGCATGGCCGAGGCCCTTTGCCTCCTTCTGGCGCACATAGTAGATGTTCGCCATATTGGAAATGTCTTGTACGACCTTGACCAAATCCTTTTTGCCGCTCTTTTGCAGCTCCGTCTCTAGCTCGTACGCCTTGTCAAAGTGGTCCTCGATCGCGCGCTTGGTGCGCCCCGTCACGACGATAATATCCTCAATCCCGCTTTTTACCGCCTCGTCGATGATGTACTGGATCGTCGGCGTATCGACAATGGGCAGCATCTCCTTCGGCATGGCCTTTGTCGCGGGCAGAAACCGCGTCCCAAGCCCCGCCGCGGGGATGACGGCTTTTCTTACCTTCATAGTTGTCCCTCCGTATCACAAATTTATCCACATATCGTTGTACAAACATTTTCCCTAATTCTATTGTAACAACTTCCCAGAAGATTGTAAACAATATTTTCTTAAAAAAATTGTAAGAAGGCGATAAATATGGTATACTATACGCAGAATCTATGATTTTGCATGTAGATGAAAGAAACTGCCGTTAGAATACAAAATAAGAACTAATTTATATTACAGGAGGGACGCAAAATGGAGGACAAAGAACTGTTTGAAGCCCTTTCGTACCATGTCAAGCACGCGAACGAAGGGCTTTGTGAAGAGCTGAAAAACGAAGCGTACGAATACTGCGAAGGGTACAAGGACTTTCTGACCCTGGCAAAGACAGAGCGCGAGGCGTGCGCCGTGGCGGAGGAGATTGCAAAGGAGAACGGCTTTGTTCCGCTGGCGGGCAAAGAGGAGTTAAAACCAGGCGACAAGGTATACGCCATTAACAATAAAAAGGCGATCCTGCTGGCGGTCATCGGCACAGCGGACATCGACAAGGGCGTGAGCCTCGTGGGCGCGCACATCGACTCGCCGCGTATCGACTTAAAGTCGCGCCCGCTGTTCGAGGACGAGAACATGGCGTGGTTTAAGACACAGTACTACGGCGGGATCAAGAAGTACCAGTGGCTCGCCCTGCCGCTTGCCATGCACGGCACTATTTGTAAGGCGGACGGCACGAGCGTAGAGGTCTGCATCGGTGAGGATGAGGCCGACCCGGTCTTTACCATTACCGACTTACTCCCGCACCTGTCGCAGGAGCAGATGCAGAAACAGCTTGCAAAAGCGTTCGACGCGGACAACTTCCACGTACTGCTCGGCTCGCTGCCAAAGGGCGGCGACGATATTAAGGAAAAGGTGAAGTTCAACATCCTGTCCCTGCTGCACGACAAGTACGGCATCACGGAAGAGGACTTCACAAGCGCGGAGATTGAGTTCGTTCCGGCGGGCGGCGCGCGTGACGTGGGACTGGACCGCTCGTTTGTCGGCGCATACGGCCAGGACGACCGCGTGTGCGCATATGCGGCCCTGCGCGGCGTTGTGGACGCGTGCATCAAGGGCGTCCCGCGAAAAACCGCCGTGTGCATGCTGGTAGACAAGGAGGAGATCGGCTCCATGGGGCAGACAGGCATGAAGTCCCGCTTCTTCGAGTTGACGCTCGGTGAGATGGTTTCCAAAATCAAGGGCGGGTGCGACGCATATGCGTTAAACCGCGTTCTGGCAAACAGCCGTTGCCTCTCGGCGGACGTGGGCGCGGCCTACGACCCGCAGTATCCGTCGGTTTATGATAAAAAGAACGCCGCCTTTGCCGGGTGCGGCGTGCTCATCTCGAAATACACGGGCGGGCGCGGCAAGTCCGACTCCAGCGACGCGAATGCCGAATTTGTCGCGAAGGTGCGCCGTATCTTCAACGACAACAAGGTGCTGTGGCAAAACGGCGAGCTGGGCAAGGTGGACGTTGGCGGCGGCGGCACAATCGCGCAGTATGTCGCAAACCTGGGCCTCAATGTGCTCGACTGCGGGACACCGATTCTGTGCATGCATGCGCCGTTCGAGCTGGCGAGCAAGTTTGACTGCCTGATGACGTATAAGGCGTATCGGGCGTTTTATGAGGATTGAGTGAAAAAAGGATGAAAAAAGCGTTTCCGATTGGAAACGCTTTTTTATCGGCAAAAATATCTAACCTTCCTCTCTCCAATCTTCCTCCGTTATTACGCCGTACGCTTTTTCATACTCGTCAATACATTTGCTTGCCAAATATGCAAACTGTTTATTGACAGTCCTCCCCTCCGCCTGTGCAATCCATGCCATTTTTTCAAGCATGGTTTTATTCATTCTCAGCGTATATCTCCGTATATAATCTGACATATCAAACACCCCCTCCTAATACTTTTTTATAATATCACAGGGAAATCTGCTCTGTATACGTGTCTGCGTACACCGGAAATGATTAAGCTTATTATAAAACAGAAAATCATCCTTTTTAGGCGACAGGTCATACCTTTTTCAATAATTTTCACATTTCCCTTGACAGGCGGCGGCTATGGCGGTATAATATCTTTATCGCTTTAGTGTGATAAAGATATGAATTGCGAATAGGATGTGAAACCATGCTCAACCTGAAATACCACACGCCGGAGGGCGTGACGGACTATCTGCCCGACGAGTGCGAGGCAAAGCGCGCCGTCGAGGAGAAGATGGCGCAGACGTTTAGCCAAAACGGGTACCGCCCGGTACAGACGCCTGCGTTCGAGTATTACGACTTATACGCGGACGGCAGCGGCGACATCTCGCCGGAAAAGCTGTACAAGTTTTTTGACACGCAGGGGCATATCCTCGCCCTGCGCGGAGACATTACTACGTCGATTGCGCGTGTGATGGGGACGAAGTACAACGGCGCTCTCCCGGCGCGGCTGTGCTATGTGGCGGACGCGTTCCGCTATGATGGGTCGGCCTCGTCGCTCAGCTCTGAGTTTACGCAGGCGGGCATTGAGCTAATTGGCGACGGCTCGTGTGAGGCGGACGCCGAGGTAATCAGCGTCACAGTGGCGGCACTGCTGGCGGCGGGGCTGGAGGAGTTTCAAATTGACATCGGGCAGGTGGAGTTTTTCAAGGGATTGGCGGAGCAGGTCGGCCTTGATGCGGACGACTTCGAGCGCATCCGCACGCTGATTGACTTCAAGGATTCGGTTTCGATTGCGCAGATTGCGCAAAAGTACGACGCGGACGAGGAAATCAAACAGCTTTTGTGCCGTATGCCGTACTTGTTCGGCAGTGCGGAAGTGCTCGAGCAGGCCAAGTCGCCCAAGCTGAACGCGCGCAGCGCGGCCGCGCTCGAAAATTTGGAGCAGGTGTACCGGCTTTTATGCGCGTGCGGGCTGGAACGGTATGTATCCATCGACCTCGGCATGCTGCAAAACCTCGACTACTATACGGGCGTGATTTTCAAGGGCTTTACGTACGACGTGGGCTTTTCAGTCTGCGGCGGCGGGCGATACGACACGCTGATTGGCAACTTTGGGAAGGATTTGAGCGCGGTCGGCATCGCCATCAGCACCCCGCGCGTGCTCTCCGCGCTCATGCGGCAGAAAAAGCAGATCGACACGCCGCGCATCGACGCGCTGATGGTCATGCAGCCCGACTTTGCGGCATCATATCGCGTAGCGCAGACGCTGCGCGGCGCAGGCTACAATATTGAAAACTACTATGCGGACGCGTCGGGCGAGGCGGCGCTAAGCTTTGCACAGTCGCGTGGCGTGGAGGCCGTTGTGACTGCGGAGCCGGACGGCACGGCAACAGTATGGCGCGCGTCCGGGAAGAAAACGATAGACCTTGCTAAAATTGGAAAGGAGGCCGTACTGTGAAATATCTCACCATTGCGCTGGCAAAGGGCCGGCTTGCGGAAATATCCATGGATTTGTTTCTGAAAATTGGCCTCGACTGTTCCGAGATGAAGCAGAAAACGCGCAAGCTCATCTTCACCGACGAGGCAAACAAAGTCAAGTTCATTCTCGTCAAAGCCTCCGATGTGCCGACCTATGTTGAGTACGGCGCAGCAGATATTGGAATTGTCGGGAAGGATACCCTGCTCGAAGAGGGGCGCAACCTCTACGAAATGATCAACCTCGGCGTGGGAAAATGCCGGATGTGTGTCTGCGGCCCGGAGGAGATGCGCGGCAGGCTCGACACCATGAACAACCTGCGCGTCGCGTCGAAGTTTACAAACATTGCGCGCAACTACTTTTTCCGCGAGAAAGGCCGCACCGTCGAGATTATCAAGCTGCACGGCTCGGTCGAGCTTGCGCCGCTGACCGGTCTTTCAGAAGTTATCGTCGATATTGTCGAGTCGGGCCGGACTCTGGCAGAAAACGGGCTGACCGTGCTCGAGGAAGTGTGCGACATATCGGCGCGCTTTGTCGTCAACCGCGTCAGCATGAAAATGGAGCGCGAACGCATTTTATCCATTGTGGAAAAGCTGCGTGCCGTGATGGAACAGGAGGGACTGGGCAATGAAGCTATATCCGGCAATTGACATTAAGGACGGCAAGTGCGTGCGCCTGTACCAGGGCCGCTTCGACGATGTGACCGTGTACGGCGACGACCCGGCGGCCATGGCGTGTAAGTGGGCCGCGCAGGGTGCGCAGTTTCTGCACGTAGTTGACCTCGACGGCGCGCTCGCAGGCGACGGCGTAAGCGGGCAGGCAATCGCGTCCATCTGCGCGGCAGTCGATATCCCAGTGCAGACAGGCGGCGGCGTACGTACGCTTGCCGACATTGAAAAACGCTTGTCATGGGGCGTAAACCGTGTTATACTGGGTACGGCAGTTGTGCAGAACCCGCAGCTTGCGGCGGACGCAGTCGCGCGCTTCGGCGCAGAGCGTATTGTGGTCGGAATCGACGCAAAGGATGGCCTTGTCGCAACGCACGGCTGGGAGACGGTCAGCACGCGCGGCGCGGTCGAATTTGCAAAAGAGATGCAGAACATGGGCGTAAAAACAATCGTCTACACCGATATTGCGACGGACGGTACGCTCGCAGGCGCGAATGTGGCGGCCATGCGGGAGATGGCGGCGGCTGTGCCGCAGGTGGACGTCATCGCATCGGGCGGGATCGGGAGCCTTGAAGATATCCTGGCCCTGCGCGGCAGCGGCGTCGGCGGCGTCATCGTCGGCAAGGCGCTCTACACCGGGCGCGTTGACCTTGCGCAGACGATTGCGCAGACGAAGGAATGATTATTTATAAATAAAGGATGGCGAAAACGATGAGTTGGATTGACACGTTAAAATTTGATGAGAAGGGGCTTTTGCCCGCCGTGGTGCAGGATGTGGACACAAACCGCGTCCTGATGGTCGCATATGTGAATAAAGAGTCCCTGCAAATGACGCTGGAGACGAAAAAGGCGACGTTTTTCTCGCGCAGCCGGCAGAAGCTGTGGGTCAAGGGCGAGCACTCGGGCCATTTTATGTACATACAAAACATCTATGTCGACTGCGACGCGGACACGCTGATTTTCAAGGTAAAGCCCGCGGGCGCAGCGTGCCACACGGGGAACTTCTCCTGCTTTTATCGCAAGGCGGAGGGCGATACGCTCACGGAAATTAAGACCGAGCATGCCGCCGACCCGGGGATTTTCTCCGATGTATATAAGGTAATCGAGGACCGGCGCGACAACCCGAAGGAGGGCTCGTACACCAACTATCTGTTTGAGAAAGGAATTGATAAGATTCTCAAAAAGGTCGGCGAGGAAACGGCCGAGGTTATCATCGGTGCGAAAAACGCCAGCAAGGACGAGATCCAGTACGAGGTGGCCGATTTGATGTACCATTTGTCCGTCATGCTGTGCGAGCGCGGATTGTGTTGGAACGATATTTATGAGGAACTCTATAAACGGTATAAATAAAAACAGGAGAACTGCGATGAAAAAATTATTGTGCTTTGTTTCTATCATCTGTTTGATTGTGTGCCTCGCCGGGTGCGGCACAGCAGCACCGGATCCGTCGCCGAGCCCGACGTCAACGCCAACCCCGTCAGCAACCGCAACGCCGAGTCCGACGATTGTCCCCTCATCGGAAGGTGAAGTACATATTGACAGCGCAATTGTCGGACAGTGGGTGCCGGTCGGCGTTGACACGCAGGGGTATATTCTGTTTCAGGAGGACGGCACCATGGTGCGGTTTGAATTACAGCAGAACGCCGCCCCGTCTATTCAGGAACGGCGCTATGAACTGCTCAGTGAGAATACATTCCGCATAATTGGAGAAAACGGTGTGGCAACGAGTCCATTTGAATTTGAAATTGTTAACGACGGCAACACGCTTAATGTCTACGACACAACCTCATCGGCGCGGATTGCGAGCGAGTTTCAGAGGATTGAATAAACAAAAGCCGGCTAATCCCGGCTTTTTTCTTTATTGTTCTTATTTTGTTCGTAAATTGTTTCAAATTTATTTTTGGTTTGTTCATACCCATGTCACAATTAGCCATTATACTATTATCTGTAACAAGGAAGTCTTCTTCATATATTTCCCCTTAAAAATAGTATAAAAGCGTCCTCTTCCCCGGAGCGACGCTTTTATACTATTTTTTTCAATTCAGAATCTACCGCCGTACATACGGCACAGACACAGCAATATATCCCATTTTTTCCTGCAAAGGCAAAATTGTTTCAAATTTATTTTTGATTTGTTCATACCCACGTCACAATTACCCATTATACTATTATCTGTAACAAGGAAGTCTTCTTCATATATTTCCCCTTAAAAATAGTATAAAAGCGTCCTCTTCCCCGGAGCGACGCTTTTATACTATTTTTTTACGATTCAAAATCTACCGCCGTACGGGCCACGCGCACCTCTTTGACAAAGGCGGACACCTTTTTGTGCTCCGGATGTACCTGATAACGCGCCAGCGCCTCCATAGATTCAAACTCACTCACCAAGCATGCATCGTACGCAGCCTCGTCCGTATCGTTGATGTTGATTCCGACGCGGAGCGATTTGATTTCCTCAATCACACCGACAAGTGACTCAAGCCTGCGTTTGATTTCGGCTGCGTTTTCCTGTTTTGTCTTCCCTTCCGCTTCTTCTTTGAGTTTCCACATGACAATATGCGTAATCATCGATTTCTTCCTCCCTTTCGTTTTCTCCATTATACGCAATTCTCGTCCCATTCGTCAAGTGTCAAACTGTATCTGCTGCGGTAGATACCTATGAAATATTGTTTTTAACCCTTGCTTCATACGCTTTTTTTTGCTATAATAATAAGTGGTGTTTTGCGCTCTGTTTGCTGATTTTTCAGCGGATTTTCCATGTTTTTTGTTTTCCGGACAAGACAGTATTTTTATAAACAGGATTGCGAAACACAAGATATTGTGAAATTTATGATTTGCTATTTTTTTACATACAAAGGAATACACAGTTTTCTCCACAGGGGAACAGTTGGCGGAAATGATAGAATCTACCGCATTTTTACGGACAAGTTAAACAGTTATCCACACATGTTTATAACTATGTGGAAAACTTTATAAATGTTATCCTATACTACCGATTGTTTTTTCACATATGATTGTTGATTGAAGGAGTTTTTGCAATGCAGGTCGAACAGGTATGGAACAAAATATTGGCGCTTGTTGAGCCGGAGGTCACAAACGTCGCCTTTACGACGTGGTTTCAGGACATTAACCCGGTTATGCTGGAGGGAAATACGCTGACGCTGTCGGTTTCCAACGATTTGATTCTTTCCACCATCAAGCGCAGATATTTCGATTTGATTCAAAATGCGCTCAATGCCGTGCTCGGCGAAGGGTATCAGATTAATCTGGTGGTAGGCGACCGGTACGAGCCGGCTGAATCCGTTCCGCAGCCGCCCGCAGCCGCGGCAGGCTCCATCTCTAAAACAAATGTAAAAGAAAGCTTCTATCTCAATCCAAAATATACATTTGATACATTTGTGGTCGGCAATTCGAACCACTTTGCCCATGCGGCGGCGGTTGCTGTTGCAGAGGCGCCGGCGCAGACGTACAACCCGTTGTTTCTATACGGCGACAGCGGACTTGGGAAGACGCATCTGATGCACGCGATTGCCAACTATGCAAAATCTATGAACCCGGACGCAAAAATCGTCTATATTTCCTCGGAAAAGTTTACAAACGAGCTGATTCAGGCAATCTCAACGCGGACGACGGCGCAGTTTCGGAGCCGGTACCGCAACGCGGACATTCTTTTGATTGACGATATTCAGTTTTTGGCTGGAAAAGAAATGGCGCAGGAGGAATTTTTCCACACGTTTAACGATTTATACAATGCAAATAAGCAGATTGTGCTGACGAGCGACCGGCTCCCGCGGGAAATTAATACCCTTGAGGACCGGCTTCGGACGCGGTTTGAGTGCGGTTTGATTGGTGATATTAAGCCGCCGGACTATGAAACAAGGATCGCCATTTTGCAGCGGAAAGCCTCCCAGTTCCAGGTCGAGGTTCCGTACGACGTATATTGCTATATGGCCGACAGTATTAAATCGAATATCCGTGAGCTGGAGGGTGCGCTGACGCGTATTATCTCCTATGCAAAAATCACTGGGAAAAAGTTAGACCTCGCGCTTGCAGAAGAGGCGCTGCGCAGCGTCATTGAGCAGAAAGGCGTAGTGCGCATTACGGCAAAGTCTATCAATGAGGTCGTTTCCAAATATTATAACATTCCGATTGAGGACATCAAGGGCAAACGCAAGACGCAGGACATTGCCGACGCGCGGCAGGTTGCGATGTATCTTTGCCGGACGCTAACCGATATGTCTTTTGTCGTAATCGGGAAAGAGTATGGCGGGCGGCACTATACGACTGTTATGCACGCAGTTGACAACATTGAGGCAAGTATCAAAAACAACAGCGAGGTCGCTTCTGCGGTGGAAACGATGACAAAACAGCTGAAAACAATTCTGAGCTGAGTTTTCCACATAGGGATGTGGACATGTTGATAACAGGATATGGACGGATATGTAAATGTGATTTATGTGTATAAGTTTTTGCGGTTATCCTCGCGTTTTACATACGGATAAATCGCGCTGTGACTGCGTTTTTCCGCCTTTTCCACGCAATCCACACCCCCTACTGCTACTGCTTCTAACATTCTTATTTATTTTATTTTTATTTTGAAAAAAGGACGGATGATTATGAAATTTATCTGCGATAAGGCAAATCTGCTTGAAGCGATTAACACCGTACAAAAAGCGGTCAGCCAAAAGTCCACGCTCCCAATCCTGGAAGGGATTCTTATTGAATGTTTTGAGGATACGCTCGTTTTGACTGGTAACGATTTGGAATTGGGAATCCGCTACGAAGTGGAAGCGAGCTGTTCCGAGCCGGGCAGCATTGTACTAAATTCCCGGATGTTCGGCGACATTGTGCGCAAACTGCCGGACGCGCCGGTGCTGATTGAGAGCGATGAAAACAATATCACAAAAATTAAGTGTGTAAATGTCGATTTCGACATTTCCGGCCTGCTGGCAGCTGAATTTCCAAAGATTACGGAAGTGGAAAAAGACCAATTTGTTCAAATAGAAGCAAATAAGCTCAAGAAAATGATCCGGCAGACGATTTTTGCTGTGTCGCAGCGGGAGAATAAACCTGTTTTGACGGGTGCGCTGTTTGAGATTGAAGACAATAGCTTCACCATGGTGGCCAGCGACGGCTACCGTCTTGCTATCCGCAAAGAGGAAATTGCGGGCGAAGGGAAAAATATCACAGCCATTGTTCCGGGAAAAACGCTGAATGAGCTTTTAAAAATCATCAAAGAGGACGAAACTCCAATTACCATGTATTTTACCGACAAGCATGTGCTCTTTGACTTTGGCAACTTTACGGTGACTTCGCGCTTGCGCGATGGCGAATATATCAAATATAAATCTGCGATTCCGTCGGAGTATAACATCGAGATTAAGGCCGAGGTTGCGTCGTTCTGCGATTCGATTGACCGTGCGGCGCTGATTATTAACGCGGAATCGGCAAAGAGCCCGCTCAAGCTCGATATCAAAGATGATACAATTACGCTGAGCTGCAGCTCCCACATGGGAAAGGTGTCGGATATTTTGAACGTCGATTCGAGCGGTGGAGAACTGGTAATTGGGTTTAACCACAAATATTTGTGGGACGCGCTCAAAAACTGCGACTGCGAAGAAGTGAAAATGAAGTTTATTACGGAACGCTATCCGCTTATTATCACGCCCCTGGAGGGTGAGGAATTTTTATATATGATTCTGCCGATTATCATCCAGGCATAGGACAGGATGGGCCGGAAGGGGAAGGCTGCATGGAAAAGATAGAACTGCCAATTACAACCGAATATATCAAACTTGACCAGCTTTTGAAGTTTTCCGGCATTGCGGAGAGCGGCGCTGACGCAAAGGACATGATTTTGGACGGAATTGTGTCAATTGGCGGCGCGGTATGCACCATGCGGGGCAAAAAGCTGCGCCCGGGCGACTGTGTCACCGTCGAATTTGAAGATGAAACGGTGCAGATTATGGTAAAGTAATATGTATATTACAAAACTTACGCTCAGGGATTTCCGAAATTATGAATCGGCGGCGGTTTCCTTCCTGAATGGGACAAACCTGATTTATGGAAACAATGCGCAGGGAAAGACGAATCTGTTGGAGGCAGTTTTTCTGTTTTGCACCGGACGGTCGCACCGGCGCGCTACCGACCGGGAGATGATTCGCGAGGGGACGGACTGGTGCGAGATTGATATCGAGTTTTGCGACGAGGTGCGCGATTATACTGGCCAGATGAAGATTCTGGATGGAAAGAAAAAGTTTGTTGCAATCAACAAGGTTCCGGTCAAAAAAATCAGCCAGATTGCCGACTATATCAATGTAGTTATGTTCTCGCCGGAGGATTTATCCATTATTAAAACTTCTCCGTCCGAGCGGCGTCGGTTTGTCGACATGGCGCTGAGCCAGCTCTCACCCGTGTACGTGTCGGTGCTCAATGAATATTTAAAAATTCTTAAGCAGCGCAACAATCTGCTCAAGGAAATCAAGCGCAACGGAAGCGGCGACGATACGCTGGATGTATGGGACGAGTATTTGATTGATTTGTCGTGTAAAATCATCGCTTACCGCCGCAAATTTTTGGAGGATTTGATGCGCCATGCCGTGCCAATCCACCGCGAGATTGCGGGTGAAGCGCTTGCTATGCAGTATGAGTCCAACTGCTGTGAGGACGTATCGAACAGCGAAACGCTTTGGCAGGAGCTGGAACAGAAGATAAAAAAAGGGCGGCGGCGTGACATAGAGACTGGGACAAGCAACACCGGCGCGCACCGGGACGACTTTCTCTTTTCGATTGACGGACGCGACGCAAGGTTATATGGCTCGCAGGGGCAGCAGCGCAGTGTAGTGCTGAGTTTGAAGCTTGCGCTTACGGAGGTGATTCGCCAGTCGCGCGGCACGTATCCGGTGATTCTGCTCGACGATATTATGAGCGAGCTGGACGAGTCGCGGCGGCAGTATTTGGCAGGGAAAATCCGCGGCAAGCAGGTGATTCTGACCTGTACGGACCGGCAGGAGGCTGCGCCGTATGGCACGGTGCGCTACTTTTATGTAAACAATAACACGGTAACGGAGGCATAGACATGTATCTGCACTTAGGCTCCGACGTGGTTGTGTCGCAGTCAGAGGTGATTGCCATTCTTGACCTGGACACAACGTCGGTTTCCAAAATAACGCGCCAGTTTTTGGACCATACGCAGAAGAGCAGGCGCGTCGTCGAGGTCAGTAAGGGCGACCTACCAAAAAGTTATGTGCTCTGTGGCGGAAGGGACAGCTACTGCATTTATGTATCGCCGCTGTCGGCGCAGACGCTCTATAAGCGCGCTGCTGGGACGTTCAAGATTGAGTGATACAGAGGTTTTATAATCTCTTGTGGATATATAGCAGGGAAAGGACATGGATTCAGGTATGATTGAGAATAACATCACGAATAACTACGACGAAAACCAAATACAGGTCTTGGAGGGGTTGGAAGCTGTCCGGAAGCGTCCGGGCATGTACATCGGCTCGACTTCGATCCGCGGCCTGCACCATTTGGTGTATGAGATTGTTGACAACGCGATTGACGAGGCGCTGGCCGGCTTTTGTAAGAACATCGATATTACGATTGAAAAGGATAATATCGTAACGGTTGTTGACGACGGGCGCGGTATCCCGACGGGTATCCACCCGAAGATGGGGATTTCCACGCTGGAGGTCGTATTCACCATTTTGCACGCTGGCGGTAAGTTTGGCGGCGGCGGATATAAGGTGTCGGGTGGTCTGCACGGCGTTGGTTCCTCGGTTGTAAACGCCCTGTCCGAGTGGCTCGAGGTCGAGGTCTGCAACGGCGAGGAAATCTATTATCAGAAGTTTGAGCGCGGCAAGAGCTGCGGCCCGGCCAAAGTGATTGGCAAGACGGACAAAACCGGGACAAAGGTACGCTTTAAGGCGGACGACCAGATATTTGAAACAATTGAATACGATTACGACACGCTTCTGATTCGGCTGCGCGAGCAGGCGTTCCTCAATGCGGGGATACACATTAACTTTACCGACCTGCGCGGCGAGGAAATTGTGGAAAATAAAATGTGCTACGAGGGCGGTATTCGTGAGTTTGTCAGCCATATCAACCGCAAAAAGATTCCGATTCACGACAGTGTGATTTACTTTGACGGGCAAAAGAACGACGCCTATGTGGAAATTGCAATGCAGTACACCGACAGTTATAACGAAACGCTGGTAAGCTTTGCGAATAACATCAACACCACGGAAGGCGGCACACACGAGGTTGGCTTTAAGGCCGCGCTGACGCGCGTATTCAACGATTATGCGAGAAAATATAATATTTTAAAAGAAAAGGACCAGAACCTAACGGGCGAGGATGTGCGCGAGGGATTAACGGCGGTTATCAGCGTAAAAGTTGTTGAGGCGCAGTTTGAGGGACAGACTAAGACAAAGCTCGGCAATTCTGAGATTCGCGGTCTGGTGGATAAGGCAGTCAGCGATAAGTTTGCCGCATTTTTGGAGGAGAATCCCGCGGTTGCAAAACTGATTCTGGAAAAATCGCTCACGGCGTCGCGTGCGCGCGAGGCGGCGCGGAAAGCGCGCGAGGCGACGCGCAAGTCGAGTACGCTGGGCGACTCGTCGCTGTTGGGTAAGCTGGCGCGTTGCTCTGGCAACGACCCGGAAAAGAACGAAATCTATATTGTCGAGGGCGACTCGGCGGGCGGCTCGGCAAAGCAGGGGCGCGACCGAAGTTTTCAGGCGATTCTGCCACTCTGGGGCAAGATGCTCAACGTCGAGAAGGCGCGCATCGACAAGGTATACGGCAATGAGAAGCTGCTTCCAATCATCATGTCGCTTGGGACTGGAATCGGCGACGAGTTTGATATTACCAAACTGAAATATCATAAAATCATTATTATGGCCGATGCCGACGTCGATGGGTCGCATATTCGCACGCTTTTGCTGACGTTCTTCTTCCGTCACATGCGTCCGTTGGTGGACAATGGGTATATCTATCTGGCGCAGCCGCCGCTGTTCAAGGTGTCAAAGGGAAAGAATTTGAAATATGTGTACAATGACCTCGATTTGCCAAAAGTTACGGCCGAGTTTGGCGGCAAGTGTGATGTGCAGCGTTACAAAGGTCTTGGTGAGATGACGGCAACGCAGCTCTGGGAAACGACGATGAACCCGGAAACGCGTACGATGAAGCGCGTGACCGTGGACGACGCCGTGCTGGCAGACGAGATGTTTACCGTGTTGATGGGCGACAATGTGGAGCCGCGGCGCGAGTTTATTGAAAGAAACGCAAGCCTTGTGACGAATCTCGATATTTAATGCAGATAAGAAAAAGAAGGGTACATATAGTACCCTTCTTTGTTATTACAGATAAAAGTCGTGGTTTTTAATGGTCGTGTAGTACGTCCGGTTGTTTGTAATCCAGTTGCTCTGCGCAATTCTTGGATTCAAAAAGTAAAGCGACTCGCCGACCATATTCTCGCCGCGCAGCGCGCGCTTTGCACTGATAATACTCTCGTTCGACGGCGTGTTGTAGATTGTACCGTTCAAAATCGGCTCAAACTGTACGCCGTATTTGCGGTCAAAAATTACTTCATAAATCGTATTCGGAAACTCCGGACTTTTAACACGGTTGAGAACAACATTCCCGACGCCAACCTTGCCGCGTACCGGCTCGCCTGCGCTCTCCGCTTCAATGATACGGCCGAGCCAGAAAATTTCATCAATCGTGTAACGCCGGTCAATCAGGGAACCGTTTACCGTAATACCCTTCTTTTCAATCTGCACCGTGTAATACGTCGCGTCCCAGCCGACCTTTGCGCCGAAGGTTTCCGACACAAAGCGGACCGGCACATACATTCTCTGTCCATAGATACCCGCACTCCGGTGAAGCGGAGTTTTTACGCCATTGACAAAGGCGTAATTCTGATTTTCTATGATTTCAATCGTCAGGTCGCCGTACCGGATGGTCGCAGTTGCGCTGCCCGGCTCCCACTCTACGCTGTCCGCGCCGAGCGCGTCGCTGACAAAACGAATGGGTACAAATGTTGTATCATATTCAATGAAAGCAGGCGCGTCTGTCTTGATGAAGGAGCCATTTACCGATATGTCAATCGGAATATTCCGGTCTGGTGTCGTATACGCCTTTGCTGGCAGCGTACACAGCAGCATCATCAGAAAAAGAAAACACGTAAATCTCTTCATCTTTGTCTCCTTTCATAAATAAGCTTCATAATCAAACAAACGCAGTATAACACATTATGTAAACCTAAAGCAACACACAATTTCTGGAATTGGGGGGAGGGGTATGGCGTTTTTGAAGAAATCAACCTGAAAAATGCTGTTTTCCTTGCAAGAATTGTATAAATCTGATACAATAAGGATAGTTACAGGTAATTGTGCAGCGAATGGAGGGAATGTTACGTGGACAGACTTGTACTAATCGTAGACGATGAGAGGCCAATTGTAGATATATTGAAGTATAATCTTGAAAAGGAAGGCTATGAGACGATTGAGGCATATGACGGGGAGGAGGCGCTTTCTATGGCGCTGACAAAAAACCCGGACGTCATCCTGCTCGACGTGATGCTTCCGAAGATGGATGGATTTGAGGTATGCCGCAAAGTGCGGGAAAAGAGGCCGACTGTTCCAATCCTGATGCTAACGGCGCGGGAAGAAGAAGTGGATAAGGTGCTTGGGCTGGAGCTTGGCGCAGACGACTACATTACAAAGCCGTTTTCCGTGCGGGAACTGATGGCGCGTGTAAAGGCGAACCTGCGCCGCGTGCATACGGAAACGGCAGAGCCTGCCGCACCACAGGAGGAGTCTAATATTATTAACGCCGGGCGGATTGTGTTAAATCTGGACCGCTACGAGGTACAGCGCGACGGCAAGATTGTCGATTTGACCTTGCGGGAGTTTGAGCTGCTGAAGTTTCTTGCACTCCAGCCGGACAAGGTCTTTACCCGGGAAATGCTGCTTGAAAAGGTTTGGGGTTACGAGTATTACGGCGATGTGCGTACTGTTGATGTGACGATTCGCCGCCTGCGGGAAAAGATTGAGGACGACCCGAGCATGCCCAACTTTGTTGTGACAAAGCGCGGCGTCGGGTATTGCTTTAATAAAGATAACATCCGGTAGAAATAAAATATCTGCACCATACGGTGCGGATATTTCTTTGTGGAAATCTGGCAGTTTGGGTGAACGGCATGTTTAAAAGTTTACAGTGGAAAATTATTATTATGTTTGTCCTGCTCGTTCTGTCCGTCATGGTGATTGCCGGTACAGTTTTGATTACGCAGGTGGGCGAGTTCTATTCCGAGCGGTTCAGCAACTCTATGACGCTGGTTTTTGGCGAGGAGGATATCACAAGGGAGATTGAAACTGCGGCCAAAAGCGATAACCCGGTCACGAACATCAAGGGAATATTGGATTTTTATTCGAGCGCACGACGGATTGAGCTCAATGAAAACAGGGTGTATTATATCCTGGACGGGAAAACTGCGGCCATTTTGGACGGGATTGGCCTTCTGACCGATGAAACGCTTGAGAAAACGCCGAACGTGATTACAGCGATGAGCGGTGAGGTGGGCAACGCTGTCAACAGCCAGATGAATATCATGGACTTTGCCTACCCAGTTATTGTAAACTTTGAGGTCGCATACGTTATTTATATTGTAGACAATAAAGACGAGGTTGCGGGCATTATTGAGAGTATTTTCTTTATTATCCTGCAGGCGCTTGCGTGGGGCGTTGTTATATCGCTGATATTGGGGTACTTTTTGTCCAAAAACATTACCGGGCCGATTATGTCGCTCACAAAGCGGGCAGAAAAGCTGGCGCAGTTTGAGGAGCCGGAGAGCTTTACCGGCGTAAAGAAGTCGAACGACGAGATTGGCATTTTGTCGGACACATTTACCTTTATGTCGCGGGAGCTGTTCCATACGCTGGAGCAGGTCGAGAGTGAAAAGACGAAGATGGAAACCATTCTCGTCAACCTGACCGACGGCGTTATCGCCTTTGGCGTAGATGGGAAGATTATTCATATCAATCCCGCGGCGCGGCGCATGCTATCCATCTTTAACCCGGATTTGGTCGAGTTTAACCAGTTCTTCACTGACATTGGCGCGAACATTCATCTTGGGGACATTGTCTATCTGGAACGGAACCGCACGTATGAGCGGATTATTACACTCAACGGGCAGGTATTGCGTGCGTTTTTTGCGGCATTTTTGTACGAACGCGATAAGGAATCGGAAAAAATTGGCGGCGTTGTCGTTGCGTTGCAGGACATAACCCGTCAGCAGAAGCTGGACGAATCGCGGCGCGAATTTGTGGCGAATGTATCGCACGAGCTGCGTACGCCGCTGACAACGGTGAAATCGTATACCGAAACGCTGCTTGAGTCCGCCGGGCCGGAGGACAACATGGAACGCCGCTTCCTGACGGTGATTAACTCCGAGGTGGACCGTATGACGCGGATTGTAAAAGATTTGCTGACGCTTTCCCGTCTCGACCACGGCAAGGAGTCGATTAAACGAGAGGAGATTGACATCCGTACGCTGGTGCGCGGTGTGGCGGAGAAGCTGTCCCTGACGGCAAAGGAACACAATCATACGCTGCGCTATTCCTTTACGACAGATTTGCCCATATATTGGGGCGACCGGGATAAGATTGAGCAGGTGCTCATCAATCTCGTTTCCAATGCGCTCAAGTATACGCCGGACGGCGGCCGGATTGAGATTTTTGCGGGCAAAATCTACAACGAAATTTATATCAAAGTCAAGGATAATGGCATCGGTATTCCGCGGGAGGACATTGGGCGGATATTCGAGCGGTTTTATCGAGTGGACAAGGCGCGGACGCGCCAGGCCGGCGGCACCGGGCTCGGGCTTGCCATAGCGAAGGAAATCGTGGAGGCGCACGGTGGACGAATTACCATCCAGTCCGAGGTTGGACAGGGCAGTGAGGTAATGATTACGCTGCCATTGCGGCAAAAATAGCAGGAGGATATTGGAATGGGAAGTATGTGGATGGTGGGGCTTGGCGGTGCGCTCGGCGCAATGGCGCGGTATGCAATCGGGCTGATACCGGTCAAAGGCGACTTCCCTATTCTTACACTTTTGATTAATGTATTCGGTGCCTGCTTGATTGGATTTATTGTTGGCGTTTCCATACAGCGGCAGGTGGATGAAAGGTGGCTCTTGTTCTGGAAAACGGGGATATGCGGCGGATTTACGACTTTTTCGACGTTTTCTCTGGAGGCGCTGACCCTGTTGCAGAATGGAAAGACAGGATGGGCTGCTGCGTATGCAATGGTGAGTGTGCTGCTCTGCATCGGCGGCGTGGCGCTGGGGCGCTATCTCGCGTTACGGCTGTTTGAAGCATAAAAAAATCGGCTTTTTTAAAAGCCGATTTTTTTATTGTTATTATTTTTTTGTAATTTGCGTTTTGCCGCCCATGTACATTTGCAGCGGCTTGGGGATGGCAACGGTGCCGTCCTCCTTTAAATTGTTTTCCAAAAATGCAATCAGCATACGCGGCGGCGCAACGACCGTGTTGTTGAGCGTATGCGGGAAGTAGTTGCCCGTTTCCTTGTTACGCACGCGGATACCGAGCCGGCGGGCCTGTGCGTCGCCCAGGTTTGAGCAGCTCCCGACCTCGAAATACTTTTGCTGGCGCGGCGACCATGCCTCCACGTCAATGCTCTTGACCTTCAAATCTGCCAAATCGCCGGAGCAGCACTCAAGCGTGCGCACCGGAATGTCGAGCGAACGGAAGAAGTCGACCGTATTGTTGTACAGCTTCACAAACCAGTCCGCGCTCTCCTCCGGCTTGCAGACAACGACCATCTCCTGCTTTTCAAACTGGTGAATGCGGTATACGCCGCGTTCCTCAATCCCGTGCGCGCCGACCTCCTTGCGGAAGCACGGCGAATAGCTCGTCAGCGTCTGCGGGAGCTGATCCTCGTCGAGCTGTGTGTCAATGAATTTGCCAATCATGGAGTGCTCGCTCGTACCAATCAGGTACAGGTCCTCACCCTCAATCTTATACATCATGTTTTCCATTTCCGCAAAGCTCATAACGCCGGTCACAACGCTGCTGCGAATCATAAACGGCGGTACATAATACGTAAAGCCGCGGTCAATCATAAAGTCGCGTGCGTACGACAAAATAGCGGAATGCAGCCGCGCAATGTCGCCGCGTAAGTAATAAAATCCATTCCCGCTCGTGCGGCGCGCACTGTCGAGGTCAATCCCGTCAAAGCTCTCCATAATGTCGACGTGATACGGTATTTCGTACGGCGGTACGACCGGCTCGCCGAAGCGTTCCACCTCGACGTTCTCGCTGTCGTCTTTGCCAATCGGTACAGACGGGTCAATAATGTTCGGCAGAACGAGCATAATTTTGCGGATAGCTGCCGACAGTTCGTCGGTCTTTGTTTCCAGAGCGGCGAGCTCGTCCGCCATATCGGTGACTTGTTTTTTAGTCTGTTCGGCCTCGTCCCGCTTCCCCTGTGCCATCAAAACGCCAATCTGCTTGCTGATGGTGTTGCGCTGGGAGCGCAGGTAGTCACTTCTTGACTTTGCCTCGCGGAATTCTTCGTCGAGCTTTACCACTTCGTCGACGAGCGGCAGTTTTTCATCCTGGAACTTCTTTTTGATGTTTTCCTTCACAAGCTCCGGATTGGTACGTATCAGTTTCATATCCAGCATGGTGCGTTACCCCTTTATGTTATAGTATAATATCAGTCTTTTTTTGCTTCTACAGCTTCCTTTGCCGTTGCGTAAAAGCCGGGCAGGAGCAGGTCTGCCTCCTCCGGTGTAATCTGTCCGAGCAGCGGCTCGAGCGTTTCATAGTCTTTCTTGCTGTATGCGTCGTACATCTGACGGATTAGGTCCTGCTTTTGCTGTGCAGCGTCGTAGCTGCCCTTCAGCGCGTTATATTCCTCCTGCAGCGTTTCGTTTTGCTTTTGCTGTTCGGCAAGCTCGTTGGTAAGTTGGATATTTTTATCCGTCAGGTCGGCAATGCTCTGTTTTGTATTTTTTGTAAAGGTTCCCAATACCTCAATTTCACCGTCGTCGCTGATCATTCGCGCCTGTAAAATAGTCGCGGTAAAAATCAGCCCAATTGCGATGATAAAGAGCACCGCTGCGTAAATCCAAAGTGACTTTGTACTTTTTTTCATCGGTTTTCCCTCATTTCAGTTTGTTCTCAAAATTTTCAATCGCATTTTGCAGCGCGGTCAGCTCCTCCTCCGACAACGTGTAGGACGACTTCCCCTTGATAATGGGTTTGATGTATGCATTTGAGGTGTCGCGTCCATAGATAGAAGTCAGCACAAAGCCTGTGTCCATTCCGTCTAATATCACGAGCGAAAAACTCAGGTTGCTCGAAATGTCGTCAAATGCATCGTAGCGGACAAGGCCGACCTTCTGTGCGCCGGCGCGCAGTACCTTCTCCATGTGTGCAAACTCTCTTGTCTTGTCGTCAAGCTCTTGATACAGGTTGTCAATTTTATCGTAATACGTCACAATCGTTTCGTCGAGCTTGCCGGAGGGACAGTTCTTCATAATGCGGCGAAGCTTGACCGCATGTACGATTGTAAAAGCACATACGACGAGTAAAATTACAATAACTGCTAAAAGTGCAAGAATCACATACTCCATTGGAATGTGGCTCAAATATGACACATGCAGCACCTTCTTTCTTTTGTGTCAATCTGTTACTACACCTGAATCCCCTCTAAAATGCCCTGTATTGGAATTTGTGCCAGATTGATATAACTGCATAGGCCACTGTACGAAATCGCCGTACAGAGAGGGTAAAAATTAACGAAATTTGCTTTCTAAAATTTAATCTTATATATTTAATAATTTTAGTACCCGGTCCAAATCATTTGCTGAATAGTACTCAATTTCAATTTTCCCTTTTTTTGCGCCGTTGAGAATTTTAACCTTTGTACCCAACAGATTTGACATTCTGTTTTGAATTTCCTGCAACTGTAAATCAAACGCTGATGTGGCGCTCGGCTGTGGCTCCTGCTTTGGCTTTTGTTTGTTCAGCGTTTTCGCAAGCTGTTCCGCCTGCCGCACGTTAAGCCCGTTTTCGATAATCTTTTGTGCGAGCAGAAGCTTTCCCTCGTCGCTGTTGACCGCCAGAATCGCCCGCGCATGTCCGCCGGATATACTTCCTTCCTCCAACATGGTCTGGACTTCCTCTGGAAGCGACAAAAGCCGGATTGCGTTTGCAATTGCGCTGCGGCTCTTCCCCACCTGCTCGGACACCTTTTCCTGCGTAAGGGAGAAATCGTCGAGTAGTGTCTTATAACTGAGTGCTTCCTCAATCGGGTTGAGGTTCTCACGCTGTAAATTTTCAATCAGCGCAATCTGCATGGCCGCAAGCTCGTCATACGTGCGTACAATAGCCGGTATTTCCTTCAGCCCCGCCATGCGGCTTGCCCGCCAGCGGCGCTCGCCCGCGACAATCTGGTAAAATCCATTGTTTAAATCCTTTACGATAATGGGCTGAATGACGCCGTGCTTTTTGATGGAATCGGCCAATATTTGCAGCTTTTCCTCATCAAAACTTTTTCGTGGCTGATCCTTATTCGGTTCAACCTGAGACAACTTCAAGGTTGTGATTTTTTCTTTTTCTTCTGTTTGATTGATTTGCCGGATATCCTGCGCGACGGACTCTGTTTCTTCTATATCATTGCCGAACAGCGCGCCGATTCCTTTTCCCAATCCTCGTTTTGCCATTGTCTGCCTCCCTCGTTTCCTATTATTTTAAGCCACACATGGCATTTTATACAATTATTTGTTCGCTGTCAGCACCTCTGCCGCAAGCGCAAGATAGGCGTCGGCGCCCTTTGAGGTGATGTCGTACGTCAAAATTGATTCACCGAAGCTCGGCGCTTCGCTCAGGCGCACATTACGCGGAATTGCGGTGGCATACAGCTTGTCCTTAAAAAACTTCTTCAGTTCATCCATGACCTGAATCGACAAATTTGTGCGTGCGTCGTACATGGTCGCCACAATTCCCTCAATCGCCAATGCGGGATTCATCTTCTTTTTTACGGTGCGAATCGTTTTTGTAAGCTGGGACAGCCCCTCAAGCGCGTAGTATTCACACTGCACTGGAATCAGAATTGAATTCGCACAGCAAAAGGCGTTTAAAGTAATCAGCCCCAGCGACGGCGGACAGTCAATCACGATAAAATCGTATGTATCACGCACCGGAGCCAGACATGTTTTCATGCATGATTCACGTTCTGGTATGGCAACAAGCTCAATCTCTGCGCCCGCCAATTCAATATTGGAAGGAAGGCAGGACAGCCGTTTCTGCTGTGTTGCAACAATGGCGTCCTGTACGGAAGTATCATTAATTAAGCAGTCGTACAGGGAAAATTCAAGTGCGCGCCGGTCAATGCCAATCCCGCTCGACGCGTTTCCCTGCGGATCTGCGTCGACCAGAAGCACCTGCTTCCCCTTAAACGCCAATGCTGCCGCAAGATTGACCGCCGTGGTTGTTTTTCCCACGCCGCCCTTCTGATTTGCAACAGCTATGATTTTCCCCATAATAAAATCCTTCCTCTCCGTCTGCCTTCTGCTTTATTTTACCACAGTTTCCCGTATTCGTAAAGACCAAAATAAGATTGTTTCACGTGAAACATTGTGAAATAGAAAAAATGTTGAAAAAGAAAAGCAAATATGCTACAATAAACAACGTTATACAAAAAGACGAGGTGATGGAGCAGAACATGGGAACAGGAAGAGAAATCCGCACGGACGTATGGTTTGACCGGGCTGTACATACCATTTTGCTCATTTTGACCGTATTGTGCATTGGAATTGCAATTATAGGCGGCTACGACCAAATACGGGAAGGCTGGTACACCAGTATTGTGCTGGCCGGGCTTGTAGCAGTTGTCGCTGTATTATTCTTTGTTGTCAGTAAAACAAAACAACATTTTGGCTTTTGGCTGGTTGTAATATTTGCCGCTGCACTGGGAGCAAGACTTGTTATGTTGCAGCTATGGCCAATTGAGCCAATCAGTGACTTTAAGGATACTTACCGAGTTGCAGAGGGATTGGCAACTGTGCCCCCATCTGCAATGCCGGCACTCATGCAGCAAGAATTTGGATACTATTATTTCACCTGGTCGGTACATATCGTATTTATCCTGCTGAAAGCAGCAATCATAAAAATTTTTGGAGCTGGATATTTTCCAATCCAGGTGGTATTTAATTTGTTTGGCGCATGGAGCTGTGTGATGGCGGCGCTGATTGCAAAGAGCCTGTACGGCCGACGGGCCGGTATCCTTGCCGGAATGGTCATGGCGTTTCTGCCGCTGAACCTGCTGTTTTGTGGTATACTGAGCAACCAGCACGTGGCAACAAGTCTGTTTTTGACTGGGATTTATTTTTTGATCGCAAATCCATGTCGCAAACTGCACCACGGCAAACTACTTAATGTTGGACTTGCGGCAATTTTTCTCTGCTTGTCCCAGCTTATCCGCCCGGAAATGCTTGTGTTTTTACTTGCAGTGGCTTGCTATTGGATTTATACGGAGTTAATTCATAAACAGAGTTGGAGTGCAGTAAAGGAAGGAATAAAACAATTTGTCCTGAAAAGTATTGTCTTTTTCGGCGTATATTTTGTGATTCTTTACAGTGTAAACGGTATTCTACTGCATAGCGGGCTAATTGGCAGTCCGATTACCGACTCGAATATACCGTACAAGATTGCAACTGGGCTGAACCAGGAAAGCAAGGGCCTTTGGAACGAACAGGACGCGGCAAATATGGACAACGACGCGGCGCTGAAGGCTGCCATTGCAGAGCGGACGCAGGATATCCCGCAGGTAATCCGCCTCATGGGGGAAAAGCTGGCGTATCAGTTTGGAACATACGACTATTCATGGTGCGTGATTGGTGAAACGGGGGAATTTGTCAATCATTGGTACAGGCCGCTCACGACGGATATCATGCTGGTGTTTTTGCTGCTTATTTTGCTTGAGATTGCATCTGCCGCTTTTACCAAAGACCGGCGCACGCTGCTGCTTTATATTACATTAATTGGTTATTTTCTCGTTTTTGCGGTGATTGAGGTGCAAAACCGATATAATTACGGTTTTATCCCCATTTTTCTCATTTTGGCAAGCGGCGGCCTTATCCGCACAGTGGATACATTGCGGACGGTCGTTCGGATTCGCAGACGAAGCAAATAAAAAAGGCCGGTGTGGATATCACGCCGGTCTTTTGTTTTTTTATTCCGCCGCATCCGGCTGTTTTAGCTCCGGACTCACTCTCTTCAAAATGATGAACGACAATATACCGGACAGGAGCGCCGTCGCCGCAAAGTTCAGCCAAATTCCTGTCAGTCCCAGCGGCCACAGCAGTACAATCAGAATCACCGGGAACACCAGCACGGTCGATACTGATATAATCGAGGCAGGAAGCGGCTTTTCAATTGCCAGCATATAGCTCTGCATGGCAAAGGAGAACCACCGGGTCACATAGGTGAGGCTGAAAAGCTGTAGCGCCCAAACGGAAATACGGAGCGCCTCCTCCCCTGCATCTGGCATAAACAAATTGGTGATCGGTCCCGGAAAGCACGCGATAACAGCTACTGCGGCAAAGGATACCACTGCGCTTGCGGTAAAGCAGCATTTCTCGATTGCGCGCACACGGGAGAACTTTTGCGCGCCCCAGTTATACCCAACGGCCGGCTGAAGCGAATCGCACATACCGTACAGAAGCGGCTGAATAAATCCTTCCGCAAACATCAATACGCCGTAGACGGAAACAGCTGTTTCGCCGCCTAAACGGACTAGGATTGCATTCATCAATATGGAAGTGACCCTTCCAGCAATATTGTTTAAAAAGTTTGGGCTGCCGCAGGCAATAATCTGCCGAATCATTTTTACATGGAAATGCGGCCTGCAAAACCGCAGCAGAGCACTCCCGCGGAAAAAGGGAATAAACGCAATAAGCGCGCAAATAAACATCCCAAGACAGGTCGCCAACGCCGCGCCCCAAATCCCCCAACGGAATACGCCAAGGAAAAGAAACTCCAGCAGCGCGCTTAAAACCGACATCAAAATATTTAAAAACATGCTGCCGCGAATATATCCGCAAATCCGCAGGTAATTATCCGCCGCAAACACAATCGTTGTCACCGGTGAGCAGATTGCATAGACGCGTAGATATTGGACCGCCAGCTCTGCAAATTGCCCCTGCGCGCCCATAAGCCGCATCAAGGCCGGAGCCAATGCATATAAAAACACGCCGACCAAGATACCGGAGACGACAATCATCAAACACGCGCAGGTAAAAATATTGTTTGCCTCCCGCTGCTGTCTCTTTCCTAAAAATATTGAGATGGGGACGGCAGAACCGTAGCCAATCAGGTCGGCCAGCGCAAAGTTGATGATGACAAACGGCATGGCGAGGTTGAGGGCGGCAAACGCTGTTGCTCCCAAAAACTGCCCGACGAATACGCCGTCAATCGTCTGATAGAGCGCCGAGGCCAACATGCTGATTGCGCCGGGAATGGAAGCCAAAAAGAACAGCTTCAGCGGCGGCGTTTGTGAAAACAGGGCGGTGGAGTTACTACGCATTTTCTTCTTCCTTTCCAGTATGATATCTATTAAAATAGCCCGATTATTCTACAATAACCGGGCGCACCCGACATCTTATCCGGCCTGGGACAAACGTCCCGTTGTGTATTGCGATACACGGCCCTCCGATGACAATTGGGATTATATTTCGTTGACTTTGCTCTGCAAAAGTGCGATGTAGTTTCCCGTCAGGGACAAGAGCATTTCCCGTTCCTCCGGGCGTAATTCCGCAAAGGCGCCCCGCTCTGCGGCAATCAGAGGCGCAATTACCTGTTCTACCACATCTTGTCCTCGATTTGTCAGGACAATCTGCTTGTTTTTCTGGTTGCCGGCTATGGCGTCCAGCGTTAAGAACCCCTGCTTTTCCAAATTTTTTAGCGCAGAGTTAATTGTCTGTGGCGGATAGTGCCACTCAGAGCAAAATTCCCGCTGCGTATACGAGCCGCCCTCGTAGAGTGAATACAGCAGCCACAATGCCGCCGAAGAAATTCCGTGCCTTTTTGCATATTGGTGGTAAATATCATCAAATTCTTTATAAAGCTGGTTAAATACAGCAAGTGGGTCAGAATTTGTATGTTTCATTACAAAACGCCTCCGTTTTATCCGAAACCGGATGATATTTATTATAGTCCGATTTCGGATAATTGTCAAGAAAAAATTTTTATGTACAAAAAAACACACTGTATATGGTTTTCCAATATACAGTGTGTTTTTGTATCATCGTTTTATTTTGCTTTAATCTGATTCCACGCGTCAATATAGTCGGTGTTGTCCGCCGGAAGCGTTTCAAAAATTTCACATTTATCGAGAACGCTCTGCGGCGGGTAACGGCCCGGGTCATTCTTGATAGAATCGTCGAGCAGCTCTTTTGCAGCAGCATTCGTCGTCGAGTAGCCGGTTTCCTCTGCATTTGCAAGTGCAACTTCCGCGTCGAGCATAAAGTTGATGAACTTCTCGGCCGCCTCCTTGTTCTTAGAGGTTTTCAGGATGGCAAACGCATCCACCGCGAGGTTGCTCCCCTCTTCCGGAATGACAAAGCGCATATTCTCCGGCTGTTCTTCCACAGCGCGGATACCCTCGCCCGAGTATACCATTGCCATTGCCGCCGTGCCGCCGATAACCTTTGCCGGCAGCTCATCTGTACCGTAGGCGAGTACGTTCGGCTTCTGCTCAAGCAGGATGTCGCGTACCTCGGCAATGTGCGCCGGGTCGAGATCATTCATGGAGTAGCCTTGCATTTTCAGCGTCATGCCAATCGTATCGCGGATCGAGTCGAGCATGCAGACCTTGCGCGCGAACGCCGGGTCAAACATATCCTTCATGCTTGTAATCTCGCGGCCAGTTTGATCTATATCATACAAAATCCCTACAGTACCCCACAGGTAAGGCACGCTGTACGTCCCCTCCGGATCGTAGGAAAGGTTTGCAAACGAGGGGTCAAGGTTTTTGATGTTTGGTACATTATCGTAATTAATCGGCGCAAGCATATCCTCTTCAATCATCTTTTTCACCATGTAGTCGGACGGAACGATTACGTCGTAAGAGTCGGAACCGGAGTTTTTCACCTTTGCATACAAGCTTTCGTTGTCGTTGTAGGTGTCATACTCGACATGGATGCCCGTCTCCTCTTCAAACTGCTCCAGCAGGCCCGGGGCGATAAATTCTCCCCAGTTGTACACCCGAAGCGTAACCTTATCCGTTCCGCCGTCCGACGAACAGCCCGCCAAAGACGTAGCGGCAATAAGCACCGCACACAGGATAATGCTGAGTTTCTTCCACATTTTTTTCAATTTTACCTTCTCTCCTTCTTTCTTATAATTATCTATTGGTCTAAAGACAGCGACACAAGTGCGCCCATGTCCCTCAATAGTCCGCCTTCTTTTTCTTCCCCTGTCCCTTTGTGCGGAAATTAATCAGTACCAGAAGCAGGAAAATCACGACGAACATAATGGTTGAAAGCGCGTTAATCGACGGGTTGTACCGCTTACTGACAGCGGAATAGATGTAAATCGACAGGTTCGTTGCCCCTGCGCCGGAGGTGAAAAAGCTGATAACAAAGTCGTCAATCGACAGCGTCAGCGCAAACAAAAACCCCGTCACAATCCCCGGCATAATCTCCGGCAGGATAATCTTCCAGTAAGCGCGCAGCGGCGTTGCACCGAGGTCGAGCGCCGCCTCATACATGTTTTTATTGAGCTGCGTCAGCTTCGGCAAAACTGAAATTATCACGTACGGAATACAGAACGTCACGTGCGACAGCAGCAGCGAATACCGCCCAAGCGGCACGCGCAGAAACACAAACAGCATCAAAAGCGAAATACCCGTCACAATCTCCGAGCTGAGAATCGGCAGATAGGTGATGTTCATAAACACATTTTTTATGGTTTTGTGCATGTTGTGGATGCCGATTGCGGCGAGCGTACCAATAATGGTGGAGATGACCGCAGCAGAAACTGCGATAAAAAGCGTCGTTTGCAGCGCCTTCATCATCTGGGAGTCGCTCACCATTTTGATATACCAGTCAAACGTGAACCCGCGCCAAACCGCCGCGCTGGACTGCGAGTCGTTGAACGAGTAGACCATCAGCACGACAATGGGCGCATACATGAACAGAAATATCAAAAACACGTAAAATTTCTTAAGCGCCTTGCTCAAAACAGCCCACCTCCCCGGTTATCCTTGATATTGCGCGAGGAGAACGCCATTGACAACAGCAAAAGCGCCATCAGAATCAGCGACATGGTGGAACCAAAGTTCCAGTTGTTGCTGCGCAGGAACTGGTCCTCAATGAGATTGCCCATGAGCTGAATCGTGCGTCCGCTCAAAATGTCGGAAATCGCAAATGTCGTGACCGCGGGCATAAATACCATCGTAATCCCGGAGATAACGCCCGGCATGGACAGCGGCAGCGTAATTTTGAAAAATACCTTTGACCGGCTTGCGCCAAGGTCCTGCGCCGCCTCGACCAGAGAGTGATCCATCTTGACGAGCACGGAGTGAATCGGCAGAATCATAAACGGCAGAAAGTTATACACCATGCCGAATACAATGGAATATTCGTGGTAGAGAAACTCCACCGGTCCAAGCCCGAAAAACTCCAATACCATGTTAATCAGCCCGCCGTTGTCGAGCAAAATCAGCCACGCATACGTACGCAGCAGCAGGCTCATCCACATAGGGATGACGAGCAGCAGAATCAGCAGGTTCCTGTTCCGGAAAATTGTCCCCGAAAGGAAATACGCCACCGGATAGCCCAAAAGCAGACAAATCACCGTCGCCACCGCCGCCGTCCAGATGGAGCGCCAAAAGGCCGCCAAAAAGATTGGCGAGGTAAAAAACTTTACGAAATTGTCAAACGAAAAGACCAAGCTGCCGTCCGGCCCGGGAACTGTCAGCCCGTAGTACGCGACCAGGGCGAACGGCGCAATGATAAAGATTAAAGCCCACACAAGGTACGGGTAGGCGGGAAATGCGCGTTTCATTGCTCCGCCTCCTTGTGCATGATATGGATATCAAAGGGTATCACAGTAAGACCCACCCGGGACCCCGGCTCCGACGCCAGCGTTGAGTGAATCATGAATTTATAGTCGTTCGCCGTGACGAACATCTCATAATGAACGCCCTTAAAGATACACGATTCCACCGTGCCGGTAAGCAGGCCCTCTTCCTCCGGCACAACCTTCAGGTCCTCCGGGCGGATGACAACATCGACCGGCTCATCCTTGGCAAAGCCAACGTCCACGCACTCGAACTTACGCCCGCAGAAGCTGACGAGCTTATCCTCGTGCATGATGCCATCCAAAATGTTCGACTCGCCGATAAAGTCGGCGACAAAGGCGTTCTCCGGCTCATTGTAAATATCGGTCGGCGCACCCTGCTGGAGAATCAGCCCGTCCTTCATCACCACAATCGTGTCCGACATGGTGAGGGCCTCCTCCTGGTCGTGCGTTACGTAAACAAAGGTAATCCCCAGCGCCTGCTGAATGTTTTTGAGCTCGAGCTGCATCTCCTTGCGCAGCTTCAGGTCGAGCGCGCCGAGCGGCTCGTCGAGCAGGAGCACTTCCGGCTCGTTGACAAGCGCGCGCGCAATGGCCACGCGCTGCTGCTGCCCACCGGAAAGGGAGTCGATATTTCGTTTCTCAAAGCCGCTCAGGTTCACCAGCTTGAGCATCTTTTTGACCTTTTCATCAATGACGCCCTTTGCCAGCTTCTTGAGCCGCAGTCCAAACGCTACGTTTTCATATACGTCCATATGCGGGAAAAGCGCATACTTCTGGAACACCGTATTGAGCTTGCGCTTATACGGCGGCAGGCGTGTAATATCCGTGTCCTCATACAAAATCCGGCCCTCGTCGGGCGTTTCAAACCCGCCAATCAGGCGCAGCGTCGTCGTTTTGCCGCAGCCGGAGGGCCCGAGCAGCGTCACGAACGTATGCCGGTCAATCGTCAGGTCAAGTTTGTCGAGCACCTGCGTGCTTCCGAAGCTTTTCGATACGTGATCAAGACGTATAATCTGTTTGGACATTTATCAATCCCCTGTCTTACCGGCGCAGCGCGCCGATTTTATTGTTACTGACATGAAAAAGACGCCTGCAAAACCGCCAGCAGGAGCGTCTGTAAAATTTGTTCAATTTTTATTTTGCGCTAATTACAAATATATATCCTTTTTCGGAAAATGTCAATGTTTTTTTCAATATTTTACGCGATTTTAAGACAAAAATTTTTAAATGTTCTCAATCTGCCAGTCAATCGGCTCCATCCCGTTTTGTACCAGGATCCGGTTCGCCCGCGAAAAGTGCCGGCAGCCAAAGAACCCGCGCGCCGCCGACATGGGGCTCGGGTGCGCCGCTGTTAAAATCCGGTGCTGCGGCGCGGTAATAAGCGCGGCCTTGGCCTTCGCGTTCGCGCCCCACAAAAGGAACACGATTCCTTCCTCCCGCTCGTTTAACAGCTCAATAATACGGTCGGTGAACAGCTCCCACCCCTTGTCCTTGTGGGAGTTGGGCGCGCCGGCACGCACAGTGAGCGACGTGTTTAATAACAGTACGCCCTGGTCGGCCCACTTTTTGAGATAGCCGTTATTCGGGATATAGCATCCGCAGTCTGTACGCAGCTCTTCATAGATATTTTGCAGGCTGCGCGGCGTGGGAACGCCCTGCTGGACCGAGAAAGCCAGCCCGTGCGCCTGGTTCGGGCCAGGATACGGGTCCTGTCCGAGGATGACGACGCGGACGGCGTGGTACGGCGTAAAGCGGAGCGCGTTATAGATGCTGTACATGTCTGGATAAATCCGCCGCGTACGGTATTCGTCCGCCAAAAATGCGCGGAGCTGCTGATAATACGGTTTTTCAAATTCGCCTGCCAAAAGCGCGTCCCAATCGTTTCCTATGTTGACCATGTAGTTTCCTCCCGGGATTAGATGTTGTTGTACACTTCTGTATTCAAGATTACATACGCGTCGGAAATCTGCGGCTGTACAATCTTGTAATAGCTGTCGTTGCGCAGCGTGTTGTAGATGCTTTCCCGCACATTCTCGAGCGGCTCGTACGTCACGGAGCGGTTTGTCACAAGTATGATGTGGTACCCCTGCTCGGTTTCAATGACGCCGCTCATCTCGCCCGGTTGCATGGAAAAGGCTTTGTCCTCAAAGGCTTTAAGCATTTCCCCGCGCGCAAAAGTGTAACCGTTCGGGTAAGCCTTTAACCCCGGATCTTCGCTGTAAAGGAACATCATATCGTCAAACTCCGCCTCGCCGCGCGCAATCGCGTCGTGGATTTCGTTCATCTTTTGCTTTTTCTCCGCCTTGACCGTCGGCGAAAGCGCGTAGCCGGCATCGTCCACCGTCGACATCAGAATCTGCTTGGCAGTTACCATTTCCTTTTTATAGGTGTCCTTGTTCGAGTTGTAATATTCCTGGATATCCGCGTCTGTAATGCTGTCGGCCATAATATCGGTCAGCTTTTCACGCAGCATGAAGTTCTTCTGCACCTCATAGTATGCCTCGTACGTCACACCGTTCTGCGCCAAAAGCGCCTTAAACGCGTCAATCCCGCCAAAGTTGTTGGCGTAGATGTTAATTTTGTTGTCAATCTCAATTAAATCGGTGCTGTCGAGCGTAATCCCGAGCGATTCGGCATACTGCTCCGTAACCTCCATGCCGACCACCTCGCCGCGCACAAAGTCCTTAAAGTCAGCGTATACCTCCGGCGCAAGGCTGCTCATGGAGGAATTCATCAGATACCAGTTGATCATCTGTGTAAAAAAGTCGACGCGCACCGGCTGCCCATTGACAAGGAAGGCAATCTCCTTGCTCATGAGCTGGGCCTCCCCCTTTGTCTTAATCGTCACCTTGTCCGTTTCTGCTTCATAGTCCACGACGAGGCCAAGCTGCTCGGAAAAGCTGCGCAGCGGTACATAGGTAGTGCCGTTGTACACCATGTTGTCGACCTCAAGCGGCGTATCGCCGTAGTAAATGTCCATCTTGCCCATTAAGACCTCAATGCTCTCGTAGATGTCGTCTGCATAGGACACAGTCCCTACCAGCAGCGCACATACGAGAAAGCCGAGCACAAACCCACGGGCTGTTTTATGTTTTTTCATATCCCATCCACCCTTTATGTAAGACTGAAAACGCAAAAAATGCGTATCGTTTCCTAATCTTATTGTAACACAAGGAATGGCGTTTGAAAAGAGAGCAACCGGCAGAAAACACGCGCAAACATGCCAAAAATCGCGTCAGGACAGCGTTTTTGCCGAGTTTTACAGTTTGTTTACAGGTTAAAGACAAAACCATGTAAAGTAAAAACCTTACTGTGGATGGTTTTATGTAAACATGGAAATTGTGCAGAAATTTTCCCCTAACAAACCAGTATATGTGGATAACTGTGTGAAAATGTGAGAAACTGGGCTTGTTTTTTAAAAGTTTTGCACGCTGTATGTGGATAACTACGTGAATAAGTGGAAAACCTACTGCTTTGTAATGGTTTTGTAAAGAAATTATGTAAAGCAAATTCCGACATATTCCACAGTCGCGTGTCTGTTAATTTGTCCTTTTTATAGGATTTATGCCGAAATATATTCCGGCATAGCAATAAAAAGCGGACGGCAGATATTGTTCTGCCGTCCGTCGCCCTGGTGGAGCATAGGGGACTTGAACCCCTGACCCCAACACTGCCAGTGTTGTGCGCTCCCAACTGCGCCAATGCCCCATATATAATATAAAATTTTGGTGGAGGCGGGGGGAGTCGAACCCCCGTCCGAAAACAGATTCCGACAGGCAT
>CABUKE010000010.1 GCA_902492065.1 uncultured Eubacteriales bacterium | reverse complement strand
AGCTTTTTGGAACCACGCGCATAGCACGTGGTTTTCTTTTCACAATAAAAAAACACCCGGCAGATATCTGCCGGGTGTTTCTATATGCACTTTACTGATTTTCCACAATGGCAAAGCCGATCTCCCCACTCGCGGCCATATCGCCGTCAACCGTCGCCTTCGCGCTTGCCGTGCCCATCCCATGCCGGAACGTGCCGAGCTCAATCTCCAGCCGGAGCGTGTCGCCGGGCTTCACCTGCCGCCGAAACTTGAAGTTGTTCATTTTCGTAAATACGGCAAGCTTTCCCCTGTTCTCCTCCATGGACAGCGCCAAAACCGCACCGACCTGCGCGAGCGCCTCAACGATGAGTACGCCGGGCATGATGGGATTTCCCGGGAAATGCCCCTGGAAAAACGGCTCGTTTACGGTCACGTTTTTGATGCCGACCGCTTTTCCATCCCCCATCTCCAGCACCTTATCCACCAGCAAAAACGGGTAACGGTGCGGAATAATCTCCTGTATCTGTTTACTGTCAAGCATTTTATTTCCTCCTGAATATCACGTTTGCTTACGCCTTGCCCGCAGGCTCTGGCTGTTCCTCTTTCCGGCGCGCCTCCATATCGTACATATAGGAGGACTTGTCGCGCAACACGTGCAAATTGTCGAGCGACGCGCCCGTACCCTTTACTACGCACGAAAGCGGATCCTCCGCCAAATAGACGTTAATTCCCGTCTTCTCCATCAAAAGCTTGTCAAGCCCCTGTATCATCGCGCCGCCGCCTGTCATCGTAATGCCGTATTCGGAAATGTCGCCGACCAGCTCCGGCGGCGTCCGCTCCAGAACCGAGTGCACCGCTTCCACAATCTGTGCCGCGACCTCTTCTACCGCCTCGCGCAGCTCCTGCGACGAAACCTCAATGCTCTGCGGCAGCCCTGTTACGAGCGATCGTCCGCGAATCTCCATCGTCTTTTCTTCCTCCAGCGGATATACGCTGCCAATCTGCTTTTTGAGCTCTTCCGCCGTCCGGTCGCCAATCACGGCGTTATACTTTTTCCGTATGTATTTGATAATTGCGTCGTCAAACTTATCGCCGGCCACCTTGATCGAGTTGCTGACCACGATGCCGCCAAGCGAAATCACCGCGATGTCGCTCGTGCCGCCGCCGATGTCGACCACCATACGGCCGCACGCCTTTCCAATGTCAATCCCCGCGCCAATCGCCGCCGCAATTGGCTCCTCAATGAGGTACACCTGTCGGCCGCCGGCCTGCATAGCCGCGTCAATGACCGCACGCTCCTCCACTTCCGTTACGCCGCTCGGCACGCAAATCATAATACGCGGCTTGAACAGGCGGTTCTTCGTCACACGGCGGATAAAGTACTTGAGCATCATCTCTGTCGTCGAATAGTCGGATATTACGCCATCACGCATGGGACGGATTGCGACGATATTGCCCGGCGTGCGGCCGAGCATTTTCTGCGCTTCTTCGCCCACGGCATACGGCTTACCCGTTTCCTTGTCGATTGCAACGACGGACGGTTCACACAGAACAATCCCCTTATCCTTCACATGAACCAGCACCGACGCAGTCCCGAGGTCTATCCCCACGTCCTGCGACGCGTCAAACATATCCCTGATTTTTTCAAAAATCTTCAGTGCCACAATCCTGCCCTCCCTAACGGTTTACTCCCATATGAACCGGAACAAAACTGCCTGCTTATGGTAAGCAGGAAGCAGGCAGTTGTCATAATTAATTATATACGATATAAAAATTTTGTCAATAGCCAACCTTACTTCAAATTAAGCTGGCCGAGGCTCGCCGCGCGCAGGTACGCATTGATAAAGTCGTCGAGCGCACCGTCCATGACCGCGCCGATGTTGCCGACCTCGTAGTTCGTGCGGTGGTCTTTTACCATATTGTACGGGTGGAACACATAGGAACGGATTTGGCTCCCCCATGCAATCTCCTTCTGCACGCCCTTGATGTCCTCGATTTTTTCCTTATGCTGCTGCTCCGCGATTTCCGCCAGCTTCGAGCGCAGCATCTTCATCGCAGTTTCGCGGTTTTTATGCTGGGAGCGTTCCGTCTGGCACGAAACAACCACGCCTGTCGGAATATGCGTAATTCGGATTGCTGAGTCCGTCTTGTTGATATGCTGACCACCCGCACCGCTGGCTCGATACGTATCCACGCGCAAATCGTCAGGATTGATCTTGATTTCGATATCATCCTCGATTTCCGGCATGACCTCAACCGACGCAAACGACGTATGCCGCCGACCGGAAGCGTCAAACGGCGATATCCGCACAAGGCGGTGTACACCCTTCTCCGCCTTTGCATACCCATATGCGTTAAGGCCGGAGATAAGGATTGTCGCGCTCTTGATACCCGCTTCCTCGCCGTCAAGAAGGTCGAGCGTTTCACAGCCAAAGCCGCGCTTCGCCGCCCACATCTGGTACATGCGCATCAGCATCTGCGCCCAGTCCTGCGCCTCCGTACCGCCTGCGCCCGCGTGGAACGTCATGATCGCATTGCACTTGTCGTACTTGCCAGTCAGAAGCGTTTCAAGCGTCATGTTGTCGAGCGTTTCCTTCACGTGCTCGTAGTCGCGCTTGATTTCGCCAAGCAGCGTGTCGTCATCCTCTTCAATTGCGAGCGCGACGAGCGTTTTCGCATCCTCCCACTCGCTTACGAGCTTGTCGTACCGCTCCGCCTTGTCCTTGAGCTGCTTAATCTTCTGCATCACCTTCTGGGAGTTCTCCATATCGGAGTAAAAGTCGGGCGCAAGCGTCTGCTGCTCCAGCTCCGACGCTTCCTTCAATGCGCCTGCAATGTCAAAGTGAATCCCTCAAATCCATGATTTTGTCGCTCAGCGCGTCAAGCCCGAGCCGGTATTCTTCATACTCTACCACAATTCACACATCCTTTATCTATAATATTTTTCTGTATCCTAAACAAGCGACATCTGCTTGTTCGGGTTGTCTTCCTCGCGCAGGAAGTTGCCCATTGCGGGGATATTTTTCGTTTTATAATACTCGAGGTCGGCAATGCCGCTCTGCTCGGCACGCACCACGTCGGCGACGACGCTCCCCTTTTTGGAAATCATAACCGCCACACCCTGTGTGGTCTTTGTTGTCTTGAGCGGGATTTTCCCGCTGTTGAAAAACAGCGCCTTGCCGAGATTGGAAAACGCGACAAAGTCGTGCTCCTCCGTACCCAAATACAAAATCTTCACTAGCGGAGAACCCGCATAATACGCGTTCGACAGCCGCTTGCGGTTCGTTTTGGTCTCATAGGCCGAAACCGGCACCTTCGCCATCTTTCCGCTTGCAAAGCAGTAGAGGAAGTTGCCCGCATAGTCCATAGTCGGATGGATAAAGACAATCTTCTCGTCCGGCTCCATGGAAAGCAAATTGGGCAGGTATTCGCCCATCAGACTAACCTTTGAGTCGGCAATCTCGCTGATTTTATACTTATATACGTTGCACTTGTCAGAAAACAGGAGCAAGTCCGCCTTATTCGACGTTTCGACCTCCTGCAAAATCACATCGCCTTCCTTGAGCTTATGCTCGCTCCCGGACGAGCGCAGCGACGCGGCCGAGACCTTCTTTAAATAGTTGTCGCGCGTGAAGAACAGGGTGAGCGCATAGTCCTCGACGAAGCTCTCCTCGTTGTAATGCTCGACCTCGTCCTCCTCCACAACCTTTGTTTTGCGCTCTGCGCCATACTTTTTAGCCATCTCAGAAAGCTGCTTTGCAATCAGCTTTTTAACTGCTGTCTCGCTCTCCAGCGTCTTTTTCAAATCGTCGATTTCCTGCACAAGACTCTCAATCTCCTGCGTCCGTTTCAGGATATATTCGCGGTTTAAGTTCCGCAGCCGAATGTCGGCAATGTACTCCGCCTGCACCTGGTCAATGGAAAAGCCCTTCATCAGGTTCGGCACAACCATGCTCTCCAGCTCCGTATGGCGGATGATGCTGACCGCCTTATCAATGTCGAGCAATATCTTCTCAAGTCCGCGCAGCAGGTGGAGCTTGTCGGACTTTTTGTCAATGTCAAACGCCAGCCGCCGCTTCACGCATCCCATGCGGAAGCGCACCCACTCCCGCAGGATACCGCGCACGCCGAGCACGACCGGCCGCCCGTCAATCAGGATATTGAAGTTGCACGAGAACGTATCCTGCAATGTCGTCATTTTAAACAGCCGCGTCATCAGCTTGTCCGGGTCGGTCCCGCGCTTTAAGTCGAGCGTGATTTTGAGGCCGTTTTTGTCCGTTTCGTCGCGCAGGTCGGAAATCTCGCGTACCTTGCCCGCCTTGACCAGCTCTACAATTTTGTCAATGATGACCTCCGAGGTCGTCGTATACGGGATTTCCGTAACTTCAATGCAGTTGTTCTTCTTATCATATTGGTAGACCGAGCGCAGCTTAAAGCTCCCGCGACCCGTTTCCACGATTTTGCGCATGTCCTCCTCGTTGTAGAGAAGCGTCGCCCCGGTCGAAAAGTCCGGCGCCTTGATAAATTCGAGCAAATCCGCCTCGGGATTTTTCATATATGCAACCGTCGCATCACAAATCTCGCGCAGGTTAAAGCTCGCTATGTTGGACGCCATCCCGACTGCAATGCCCTGGTTCGGGTTGACGAGCACGTTCGGGAACGCCGTCGGCAGAAGCACCGGCTCCTTCATGGTCGCGTCGTAGTTGTCCACAAAATCGACCGTATTCTTGTCAATGTCGCCGAAAATGTCGTTACAAATTGGATCGAGCTTGACCTCCGTGTAACGCGGCGCGGCAAACGCCATATCGCGCGAATACTGCTTGCCAAAATTACCCTTCGAGTCCACGAACGGGTGCAGCAGAGACTCGCAGCTGCGCGTCAGGCGCACCATCGTTTCATAAATCGCCATGTCGCCGTGCGGGTTCAGCTTCATCGTCTGCCCGACCACATTGGACGACTTCGTGCGCGCGCCGGTGAGCAGGCCCATCTTGTACATCGTATACAGGAGCTTGCGGTGCGACGGCTTGAACCCGTCGATCTCCGGAATCGCGCGCGAGATGATGACGCTCATGGCGTAAGGCATAAAGTTTTTTTCCAGCGTCTGCGTAATCGGCTGGCTGTCGTAATGCTGTTTCTGTTCCATTTCCCTCATTCCTTATCTGTACAGCCCAAATCAGCTGACATCTGTCATTTCAATGTACTGGTCGCCGAACTCAGCGATAAAGTCCTTCCGCCCGGAAAGGTTGTCGCCCAAAAGCAGGTCGAACATCTTTTCCGTCAGGGCCGCATCCTCGGCCTCCACCCGAATGAGCCGCCGCGTCTCCGGGTTCATGGTCGTCAGCCACATCATGTCCGCGTCGTTTTCGCCCAGACCCTTTGAGCGCTGAATCTTGTATTTCGTATCAGGCAGTTTCGCCAGCACCTGCGACAGCTCCGCGTCCGAGTAAGCGAAGTACGTCCCGCTCTTGTGCGTAATCTCAAACAGCGGCGTTTCCGCAATGAACACCTTCCCCGCCTCAATCAGCGTCGGCACAAGGCGGTAAATCATCGTCAGAATCAGCGTCCGAATCTGAAACCCGTCCACGTCGGCATCAGTGCAGATAATAACCTTGCTCCACCGGAGTAAATCGAGGTCAAACGAGTTAAAATCCTTGTTATGTTTTGACTGTATCTCCACGCCGCAGCCAAGCACTTTTAACAGGTCGGTGATAATATCGTTTTTAAATATCTTGTCATAATCTGCCTTCAGGCAGTTTAAGATCTTCCCCCGTACGGGTATAATCGCCTGAAACTCTGCGTCGCGGCCCTGCTTGCACGCGCCGAGCGCCGAGTCGCCCTCCACAATGTAGACCTCGCGCCGCTCCACATCCTTGGTGCGGCAGTCGACGAATTTGGCAATCCGGTTCGTCACGTCAATACTGCCTGTCAGCTTCTTTTTGATGTTGACGCGCGCCTTTTCCGCGCTCTCGCGGCTGCGCTTGTTGACGAGCATCTGCTCGGCGATCTTGTCCGCCTCGGCCTTGTTCTCAATAAAATACACACTGAGCTGCGCGCGCAGAAACTCCGTCATAGCCTCCTGGATAAATTTATTGTTGATGGCCTTTTTCGTCTGATTCTCGTAGCTCGTCTGCGTCGAAAACGTACTCGACACGAACATCAACGAATCCGCCACGTCGGCAAACGTGACCTTGCTTTCGTTCTTCTGGTATTTTCCGTTCTGTTTTAAATACTGGTCGATTGCCGACACAAACGCGCTGCGCACCGCCTTATCCGGCGAACCGCCGTGCTCCAAAAAGCTCGAATTGTGATAGTATTCGAGCATGGGCGTTTCGTTGGAAAAGCAGAACGCCGCCTGAATCTTGACCTTGTATTCGTCGCGGTCCGCGCGGTCGCGCCCGCGGCGCTCCGCCTCCATATACTGCACGTCGGTGAAGTTTTTCCCCTCAGCGCGCTCCTTGATATAGTCGGATATGCCGTTTTCGTAATAATATTCGTACATATCCATGCCGTCCGCTGTTTCATTGTAAAGCGTAAAGCTCAGGCCAGGGTTGACTACCGCCTGCTTTAGCAGCGTTTCCTGAAAGTAGTCGAGCGGAATGTCAATGTCGGCAAACACTTCCAGGTCAGGCCGCCACTTGATCGTCGTGCCCGTCTGCTTAAAGCGCGTCGGCTCTTTTTCAAGGCCGCCGACGTTTTCCCCCTTTTCAAAGTGGAGCTTGTATTTGCTCCCGTCGGAAAGCACAGTTACGTCCATATATTCGCTCGCGTACTGCGTCGCACAGCAGCCCAGCCCGTTAAGGCCAAGGCTGTACTGGTAGTTGCCGCCCGCGTTGTTGTCGTACTTGCCGCCCGCGTACAGCTCGCAGAACACCAGCTCCCAGTTGTAGCGTTCCTCTTTTGGGTTATAGTCGACCGGTACGCCGCGCCCGTGGTCAACAACCTCGATCGACTTGTCTAAAAAGCGCGTCACCTCAATCCGGTCTCCAAAACCCTCGCGCGCTTCGTCAATCGCGTTGGACAGTATTTCAAAAAACGAGTGGCAGCACCCTTCCAGCCCGTCCGAGCCAAACATGACCGCCGGGCGCAGCCGCACGCGGTCCGCTCCCTTAAGCTGGGATATGCTCGTATTGCCGTATTGTTTTTTTGTCTTTGCCGGTTTGTTTGTCCGTTTGTTTTTCTCTTCCATATGTGATTCTCCTACTTTACTGTTCCAATATGTATGATTATCCACACATATCCATATTATATGGTATATGAAGTTTCGCGGCTTGTCAAGTTTTTTTGCATTTACACGACGCGTCACGCAATTCATAAACGGATTGTAAAATTCCAAACAGGCGATTGAAATATGCGGATTTATAGTGTATAATATAGCATGTATAGATATGGTAAAAATATTCCCCTGTACAAAGGAGGAGAAGCTTTGAACAAACAGCAGTTTTCCATTCCGCTGTCAAGCATTGTCAGCGAGTTTCACCTGGAGAAAATATACGAATCGTCCGACTTTGCGGATATTGAGGTAACCAGCAGCGAGGTCAACCGCCCCGGTACACAGCTCGTGGGGTTTTTCGACTATTTTGACTCGCGCCGGATTCAGATTCTTGGCAAGGTCGAGATATCGTACCTGCACGAGTTTACACACGAGCAGCGGCTCGCGTGCTTTGACAAGCTCGTTGGGACGAAGATTCCCATGATTGTGGTAACGCGCTCGCTTGAGATTTTTCCCGAGCTTTTGGAAGCGGCAAAAAAGCACGACGTATCCATATTCCGCTGCGGCGAAAGCACATCCTTTTTCATGAGTGCGCTCATCAGCTACTTAAACGTCCATCTCGCGCCGCGCATCACGCGTCACGGCGTATTGCTGGAAGTACACGGCGAGGGCGTGCTGATATTGGGCGAGAGCGGCGTCGGCAAGAGTGAAACGGCGGTCGAACTCGTCAAGCGCGGGCACCGCTTTGTCGCCGACGACGCGGTGGAATTAAAGCGCGTGTCCGACCGGACACTCGTCGGCGCCGCGCCGGAGAACATCCGCTATTTTATCGAGATACGCGGCATTGGCATTGTCGATATCCGGCGTCTGTTCGGCATGGGTTCTGTTAAAGAAACGGAAAAGGTCGACATGATTATCCACCTGGAACCGTGGGAGGAAGCCAAGCAGTACGACCGGCTCGGGCTTGTGGACGAATACACGAACATATTGGGCGTCAATATACCATCGGTCACGGTTCCGGTGCGTCCTGGGCGTAATCTTGCTGTCATTGTTGAGGTTGCGGCCATGAATAACCGGCAGAAACGCATGGGCTACAACGCGGCGGAGGAATTGAACCAGCGGCTGCTCCATCAGCTCGAACAAAGCGCAAACTGAGCAGGAAACCAATACAAGGAGGCCCTTTTAACAAACATGAAAATTTTAGTTGATACACATACGCATACGAGCGCCTCTGCACACGCATACTCTACGCTGGAGGAAAATATCCGCCATGCGGCGGACATCGGGCTGGAGGCCATCGCCATGACGAACCACGCGCCTGGTATGCCCGACGCGCCGCACATCTGGCACTTTGTAAACATGGCGGCCAATATTCCGCGCGAAATTAACGGTGTGAAAATCCTTTACGGTGTAGAAGCGGACATTATGGATACAGACGGGACGCTCGACATTGAGGCAGGTGTGCTGTCTATGCTCGACGTGGTAATCGCGTCGATGCACCGCGACACCTTTACGCCGCAGACGCGCAAGGCGCATACGCAGGCGTATTTGAACGTCCTGCAAAACCCCTATGTGGACATCATCGGGCACAGCGGCTCGCCCGATTACGAATACAATGTGGACACCGTGCTCGCCATGGCAAAAAAAGAGGGCAAAATGATTGAAATTAATAACAATTCGCACCTGGTGCGGCGCGGCAACATTGAAAACTGCAAGCACATCGCACAGCGTTGCATGGAGCTGGGCGTCTACGTCGTCGTCGGCTCGGACGCACATATCTCCTGCAATGTCGGCAACTTTTCCGAGGCGGTCAGTATGCTGAGCGAAATCGGCTTTCCGGAGGAGCTGATTGCAAACACTTCTCTTGACAAATTTTTGTCCATTCTGCGCCAGCGCAAGCTGGTCGGCGGGCTTTGATATTAAAATTATTTTTATTTAAGGAATATAGGAGGAAGATGACATGTACATAGGAATCGATTTGGGCGGAACCGGGATTAAGGCAGGGCTTGTGGACGACAACTACAAGATTCTGCACACGGCGAGCGTGCCCACCGGCGCGCAGCGCCACTACAGCGACATTATCAAGGATATGGCGATGCTCGCCATCCGTGTGACCGAGGAGGCCGGCTTTGACATCAAAAAGGATGTAAAAAGCGTCGGCATCGGCTCGCCGGGTACGTGCGACAGCGAGAACGGAATTCTCGTTTACTCGAACAACATCAATTTTGAAAACGTACCCATGCGGGAAGAGATGAACAAATACATCGACCTGCCCATCTATATCGGCAACGATGCAAACGTGGCCGCGCTCGGCGAGTTTATGGTGCTCGACGACAAAAATATAAATCACATGGTTGCCATTACGCTCGGCACAGGCATTGGCGGCGGCGTAATCATCAATAAAAAGATTTACGACGGGTTCAACGGCGCGGCAGCGGAAATCGGCCATTTTCAGGTACAGATGACTGACGGCGAGGCGTGCACCTGCGGGCGCAACGGCTGCTGGGAGGCATACGGCTCTGTGACGGCGCTCATCCGCGAAACAAAGCGTGCAATTGAAAAGCATCCCGACTGCGACATGGCAAAGGACGTAGCGGCGCATGACGGGCACGTGAGCGGCAAGACGGCGTTTGTTTGGGCCAAGAAGGGCGACCCGGTTGCGCAGGAGGTTGTGGATAATTATATTCACGCGGTTGCGGAAGGAATCGTATCCGTTATCAACATCTTCCAGCCGGAGGTACTCGTTATCGGCGGCGCCATCTCGAAAGAGGGCGACTACCTTTTAAACCCGATCAAAAAGCATGTCGAGCAGTTCCGCTATTCCCGCTCGATCCCGCAGACGGAAATCCGCATTGCAAAGCTCGGCAACGACGCAGGTATCATTGGCGCGGCGCTGCTCGGCGCAGATGTAAAATAAAATTTCAATCAGATTTTGGAGGTCTTTATGAGCCTGTCTTTGGAGGTAAAACGCGCACTGACAGATATTTGCACGGATACCGTGTTCGACGAACCAATGAGCCGCCACACGTCGTTTAAAATCGGCGGGCCGGCGGATGCGCTCGCAGAGCCGTCCAAAACAGAAGAAATCGGCGAAATTATAAGCATTTGCAAACACTATGGCATAGAGTATTTTATTATGGGCAACGGCACGAATCTGCTCGTTTCCGACGCAGGCTTCCGCGGCGTTGTGATAAAGCTGCAAAAGCATATGGCCGCTATCCAGATCGACGGCGATAAAATGACAGCGGGTGCGGGCGTGCTGCTGAGCCAGATTGCCAGCGCGGCGCTCAAGGCGTCGCTGAGCGGTTTTGAGCGGCTCGGCGGCATCCCAGGCACACTCGGCGGCGCGGTGTATATGAACGCGGGCGCGTATGGCTCGGAAATGCGCGATGTTGTCGTGTCCTCTGACTTTGTCGACGGCGCGGGCAATACCGGCGTTATCACAGGCGGCGCGCACCAGTTCGGCTACCGGAAAAGCGTATATTCCGGCAGCGACAAGGTAATCGTTTCCGCCGTATTGCAGCTTGCGCCGGGTGATGCGGCGGAAATCAAGCGCACGATGGCGGAGTATACGAAGCGGCGCTGTGACAAGCAGCCGCTCAATCTGCCGAGCTGCGGTTCGACCTTTAAGCGCCCGGAGGGGCACTTTGCAGGCGCGCTGATTGAGGCGGCGGGCCTGAAGGGTTACCGCATCGGCGGCGCGCAGGTGAGCGAGAAACATGCGGGCTTCATCGTCAATGCCGGCGGCGCGACGGCCGCCGACGTGATGCGGCTCGTGGAGCATATCAAAACGGAAGTATACAGGACAAGCGGCGTCACGCTCGAATGCGAGATGAAGACGCTGGGAATATAGCAAACGCCAACACACAAAGGAGGTACTACCATGCGCTTTATCATCATTACCGGTCTGTCCGGCGCGGGCAAAACGCAGGTCATCCGCTGTCTGGAGGATCTCGACTACTACTGCATTGACAATATGCCGCCGGCGCTGATTCCGAAATTTGCGGAGATTTGTTATTCATCCAACGGCAAGATTGATAAAGTGGCAATGGTCATCGACATCCGGGGCGGCGACATGTTCAACGAGCTGTATAACGAGCTTAACGTTCTGAAGGCGTCGGGCTACAACTATGAAGTGCTGTTTTTGGAGGCGAGCGACGAGGTGCTCGTCAAACGGTACAAGGAAACGCGGCGCATGCACCCGCTTGCGCGCGGCGGCGGTCTGATTGAAGGGATTCAGAAGGAGCGCAGCATACTGGAGTTTGTGCGCAACAAGGCCAACCACGTCATCGACACGTCGAGCTTTTCGACCGCACAGCTCAAGGATGCAGTGCGGGAGCTGTTCGAGGGAACGGCGGGCGGCGGCGGAATCGTCGTAAACGTGCAGTCGTTCGGGTTCAAGTATGGAATTATCTTAGACGGCGACCTCGTCTTTGACGTGCGTTTTCTTCCCAATCCGTTTTATAAGGAAAACCTGAAAAACCACACCGGGCTCGACGAGGACGTACAGGAATATGTGCTCAAGTTCGAGCAGACGAAGGAATTTATTGACAAGCTCAACGACATGGTGACGTACCTTCTGCCCTACTACATTGAGGAGGGCAAAAGCCAGCTCGTAATTGGCATTGGCTGCACGGGCGGCAAGCACCGCAGCGTCACGATTGCGCTGCAACTTTATAACCACTTGAAGGCGGCGGGCTACAACGCAGTCCTCAGCCACCGCGATATTCACAAGGACCACTATTGATACGGAGGGATGTTATGTCCTTTGCGTCAAAAATAAAGGAAAGCCTGTGCAAAACGCAGGCGGACCGCTCCTGCTGCCGGACGGCGGAGCTGACGGCGCTCGTCTGCTTTGCCGGAACGTATGCGCAGGGACGGCTGAAACTCAAGACTGAACATGAGAGCGTCGCACGCAGAGTTGTGACGCTTTTATCTGACCTGTTGGGCGCGGACGAGTTTTCCTACGAGAAGCCGCAGCGGGTAAGCGGGTGGCATACGGTCACCGTTTCCGGCTATGCGGCGGAGTGCCTGTTCGACGCGCTCTCACTGCGCCATAATGGTACTGTAACACTCTGCCCGGCGGATACATCCCGTCTTTCCATCTGCTGCCGGACAGCGTTTTTACGTGGGGCTTTTTTGGGCGGCGGCTCCATGTCCGACCCGGAAAAAAACTATCATCTCGAATTTGTCACCAGGACTGCGCCGCTCGCCGACCGGCTCTACGAGCTGCTGGAGTCATTGCCCCTCCCGGCAAAAATCACCGTGCGGAAAAACAGCTTTGTCGTCTATATGAAGGACAGCGAGGCGATTGCCCAACTCTTGGGGCTGATTGGCGCGGGCGGGCCGATGATGGAGTTTTATAACATCAAAATCGAGCGCGAACTGCGCAACACGGTCAACCGGCAGGTCAACTGCGACAGCGCGAACCTGGATAAAATTACGGCGGCGGCCGGGCGGCAGATTGCCGCAATTGAGAAAATACGCCGCACAATCGGCTTTGACAGCCTTCCGCCGGTACTCGGCGAGATTGCCGAGCTGCGGCTGGAAAACCCGGAAATGTCACTCAAAGAACTTGGCGCTCTTCTAAACCCGCCTATTGGGAAGTCCGGCGTAAATCACCGGCTTGAGCGCATTTGTGAGATTGCCGGCTCGTTATAATACATTATATTTTAAGAAAGGAGGCGCGTCCATGCCGGAAATCGTAGAATTTACCCACTTGCACGTCCATACGGAGTACAGTCTGCTCGACGGCGCGGCGCCGGTGGACAAGCTTGTAAAAAAGGCGAAAAGCATGAACATGCGCGCGCTTGCCATCACTGACCACGGCGTGATGTACGGCGTAATCGACTTCTATAAGGCCGCGGTCGCGGAAGGGATTAAGCCGATTATCGGCTGCGAGGTCTACGTTGCGCCGCGCACACGCTTCGATAAGCAGCACGAGTACGACAGCGATTTGTCGCACCTTGTTCTGCTGGCAAAGGACAATGACGGCTATCATAACCTGATTAAGCTCGTGTCCGACGCGTCAATTGAGGGTTTCTACTACCGTCCGCGCGTTGACCATGACCTGCTGCGCCGCTACAGCGGCGGGCTGATTTGCCTGTCAGCATGTCTGGCGGGCGAAATTCCGAAGCTGTTGCTCGCGGGCGACTATGCGGGTGCAAAGGAGCGCGCCCTGCTCTACCAGGATATCTATGGAAAGGAAAATTATTTCATTGAGATACAGGACCACGGCCTCGACGAGCAGAAGCGCACCAATCCCATGCTCGTCAAGCTTGCGCACGAAATCGGCGCGGGCCTTGTCGCGACGAACGACAGCCACTACATAGAAAAGTCAGACGCGCCCTACCAGGACGTGCTCATGTGCATCCAGATGGGCAAGACGGTCGACGACCCCGACCGGATGAAGTTCGGCTCGGACGAGTTTTACCTCAAGAGCGGCGTGCAGATGCAGGAGCTGTTCCCCTATGCGCCGGAAGCGATTACAAACACGAACAAAATCGCGGACATGTGCAACGTCACGTTTGACTTTGACAAGACGTACCTGCCGCACTTCGACGTTCCAGCGGGCTACGATTCGTTTACTTATCTGCGCGATTTGTGCTACAAGGGCCTCGCGGAGCGGTATCACCCAGTCACAGCGCGGGAAACCGACCGGCTCGAGTACGAGCTCGGCGTAATCCGGTCCATGGGGTACATCGACTACTTCCTGATTGTCTGGGACTTTATTAAATTTGCAAAGGACAACAAAATCCCCGTGGGGCCGGGGCGCGGCTCCGGCGCGGGCAGCATTGTGGCCTATAGCCTTAATATCACAACGATTGACCCGCTCAAGTACAGTCTGCTGTTCGAGCGGTTTCTAAACCCGGAGCGCATTAGCATGCCGGATATTGATACGGACTTTTGCATTGACCGGCGCGGCGAGGTTATCGACTACGTAGTGCGCAAATACGGCGCAGATCACGTGGCGCAGATCATCACCTTTGGAACGCTGAAGGCGCGCGCCGCTGTGCGCGACGTGGGTCGCGCGCTGGGCGTGCCGCTCGCCACAGTCGACATGGTGGCAAAGCTCGTCCCCAACGAGTTGAAAATGACGCTCGACAAAGCACTCGACGTCAGCAACGAGCTTTACGACTTGTACCAGAGCGATGAAACGATAAAAAAGCTGATTGACACGGCGCGCGCGGTCGAGGGGCTGCCGCGCCACAGCGGCGTCCACGCCGCCGGCGTCGTCATCACGGGCGAGCCGGCTTCGTCGTACGTGCCGCTCCAGCTCAGCAAAGACGGTATCATCACAACGCAGTACCACATGGACAACGTCGGCGAGCTTGGCCTGTTAAAGATGGACTTCCTCGGCCTGCGCAACCTAACGGTCATCAAAAACGCCGTGGACAATATCAAGATGAGCCGCGGCGAGGAGGTCGACATTGACCATATCGACTTTGAGCGGCCGGAGGTCTACGACATGATCTCCGCGGCGGATACGCTCGGCGTGTTCCAGCTCGAGAGCAACGGCATGCGTGACTTTATCAAGGAACTCAAGCCGCGCACGCTGGAGGATATCATCGCTGGTATCTCCCTGTTCCGTCCCGGCCCGATGGAGCAGATTCCGCGTTATATCCGCAACAAAAACAACCCGGACAAAATCACATACAAACACCCGCTCTTAGAGCCTATTTTGAACGTGACGTACGGGTGTATCATCTATCAGGAGCAGGTTTTGCAGATTGTGCAGAGCCTTGCGGGGTATCCGCTCGGGCGGGCCGACCTTTTGCGGCGCGCCATGAGCAAAAAGAAGCACGACGTCATGGAAAAGGAGCGCCAGTTCTTTATCTACGGCCAAAAAGACGGGGATGGCAACGTCATCCTTGACGGCGCGATTGCGCGCGGCGTGAGCGAAACGGTGGCAGCGAGCATCTTTGACGAAATTTTGGACTTTGCAAGCTATGCATTCAACAAGTCGCATGCAGCGGCCTACGCCATTATCGCGTACCAGACCGCGTACCTGAAGCGGTTCTATACGCCGGAGTATATGGCCGCGCTGCTCAGCTCTATGATGAGTAATACCACCAAAACGGTGGAATACATCGCGGACTGCACAGCGCGGGGCATCTCCCTTCTGCCGCCAGACGTGAACAAAAGCTACTACCGCTTTACCGTCGAGGATGGGAAAATCCGCTTTGGCCTTGAGGCAGTCAAAAACGTCGGCCACAAGCTGCTCCTCGACATTGCGCGGGAGCGGGAAACAAACGGCCCGTTTAAAAGCTTTACCAACTTTTTGGAGCGCATGAGCGGGACGGAGCTGAACAAACGCTCGCTCGAAAGCCTCATCAAGTGCGGGGCGTTTGACTCGCTCGGCGCAAACCGCCGCCAGCTTATGGCGGTGTACGAGGATTTACTCTCCGGCATTACAGCGCAGAACCGGCAAAACATCGCCGGGCAGGTGTCACTCTTCGACGACGACGGGGCGCTCGGCGCAGAAAACGACGCCGATGAGCTGCCAAACCTGCCGGAGTTTGACAAGCGCGAGCTATTAAACATGGAGAAGGAAACGATTGGGCTCTACCTCTCCGGCCACCCGCTCGACGATTACCGCGAGAAAATCACGCAGTATTCGAGCGCAAACACTGCGCAAATCAACGAGCTTGCCACAGAGGACGAAAACGGCGAGTTCACCGTGCGCTCTGACGGCGCGTTTAAAGACGGCGACCTCGTTACAATCGGCGGTATCATCACCGGGCGGCGCAACAAAACAACGCGCAACAACAGCCAGATGGCGTTTCTGACCCTCGAGGACCTCTACGGCAGTATAGACGTTCTCGTATTTCCGAAAATTTACGAAAGATTCTCCCCCGTCATGACGGTGGACAGCATTGTGTTCTTGACCGGACGCGTCAGCCTGCGGGAGGACGAAGCGCCCAAGCTCCTGTGCGAGCGTGTTGTCCCGTATGAGCAGTTTATCGCCCGGCCGCAGACGCTGTATCTAAAGTTGGAGCGCGGTAAGGAGAACCTGTGGGACGAGGCTAAGGGCGTCCTGGCGGCAAACCGCGGCGAAACGCCGGTCAAAGTGTACTTTGAGCAGACGAATCAGGTCAGGAGCGTGTCACGCGACCTTTTTTGCACAGTTAATGACGCGCTGATGGCTGATTTAATTAAAATTTTCGGTAAAAATTGTGTGAAAGTGAAGTAATTGCGTATTTTTGTATTGCAATTCTGCGTAAAATAATATAAAATGTAGCATGGGTTTGGACTAAACCAAACAGATAACTTTTATTCTGACAGAAAGGCGGATAAGCGGCTGTGAACGTGCATAATCGTTTGCAGAATGCTTTATAATAGTATGGAAGAAACGGCAAATGCAACACAGGATTATGTAGTGATACAGGCCGAAGAAAACGGCGTGACCATCTGGGGGCTGACGCGCGGAAACGCGACAAAGTTCCACCATACGGAAAAGCTCGACGCGGGCGAGGTCTATATCGCGCAGTTTACCGAGGTGACCTCTGCAATGAAGATACACGGAAAGGCAAAGGTCTACACCAAACACGGCGTGATTGAGGCCGGGAAATAAGAATCGAGCGCCGCGCCGGTCTGGACGCGCGGGCAAAAAGGAGTGATAGACGCGTGTGGACGGTTGTTTACATTGCGAAGAATACACAGATTGCCGAGCAGCTTCGCGCGCTTTTGGAGGACAGCGGCATGCTGGTGAAAATCCGCCCCATCTCAAAGGGCGGGGAAAATACCGACTCAAGCTGTGAGGTGCTGGTGCCGGAATCTGAGGTTGAGCAGGCACACGGCCTTATCATAGAAACAGGCTTTTAGACAAAAAGGCAGTTCTGCCTTGTGAGGGAGGAATTTGTGATGGCAGAAATCAAAACGATTGGCGTGCTGACGAGCGGGGGCGACGCGCCGGGCATGAACGCGGCGCTGCGCGCAGTCGTGCGGACAGCGGTTTACAACGGTGTTAAAGTCATGGGCGTCAAAAAGGGGTATAACGGCCTTATCAACGGCGATATTTTCGAAATGACGGCGCGCAGCGTGTCGGAGACCTTGCAGCGCGGCGGCACAATTCTGCAAACGGCGCGGTGTGCGGAGTTCCGCACCGAGGAAGGCATCAAGCGCGGGGCAGAGATTGCAAAGATTTTTGGCATCGACGGCCTTGTTGTCATCGGCGGAGACGGGTCGTTCCGCGGCGCGCGCGACCTTTCCAAGCACGGGATTGCCACCATCGGCATTCCGGGTACGATTGACAACGATATCGGCTGCACGGAGTACTGCATCGGATTCGATACGGCACTCAACACGGCGATGGATGCAATTGATAAAATCCGCGACACGGCGACAAGCCACGAGCGCAGCTCTGTAATCGAGGTTATGGGCCGCAACGCCGGCTACATTGCGTTAAATGTCGGAATTTCCTGCGGAGCAGAGGCGGTTATCATTCCGGAGAAGGAGTTTAACTTTGACGAGGATGTGCTCCGCCCGATTATTGAAGGCAAGCACCGCGGCAAGAACCACTATCTCGTCATTCTGGCAGAGGGCGTCGGCTCTGCGATTCCGATGGCAGAGGAGATTGAAAAGCGCACCGGGATTGAGACAACGGCAACCGTGCTCGGCCATATCCAGCGCGGCGGCAGTCCGACCGTGCAGGACCGTGTGAATGCGAGTGCTATGGGCTTTAAGGCGGTTGAGCTTCTGCTGGCTGGTAAGACAAACCGGCTGGTAGTAATCCAAAATGGACGGGTAACGGACGTTGACATTGACGAGGGCCTACAGGAAAAGAAAGAAATGAGCCCCGAAATGGTTAAGCTCTGCAAAGTATTGTCCTGGTAATGAAATACAAAATAAAAACAGCGGCTAAATTGCCGCTGTTTTTTTATTTATCCGTTCGCTTCTTGCCGGGAGCGGATTTGCTCTTCCACCATCATGTCCTTGACCTTCATCAGACGCGTCTGGTTGCCGCGTTCGTTTTCGTCCAGCTTCATGGTAATGCTCCGAATCGTGTCCTGCAAGTTCGGAATCATGACATGCTCGAGCGCATTGACGCGCCGGCGCGTCTTTTCAATCTCCTGCGCCAGCAATTGCGCGCTCTTTTCCATCTGCGCCAGACGGAGCATGGGCTCCAGCGCGTCGGACAGCGCGTCGATTGCGCCGTCAAGCTGCGGCGAAGTTGCCGCAAAGCCGTATGGATAGATGGACGACTCATCCGTGTTCTGCATTTTGAAAGAAAATACCGGAACGTCTACACTCATCACATTTTTGCTCTCAACCTCGAGACTGACGCTCTGCGTCGGGTAGATAATCGCCGTTTCGAGCGCCTCCGCGCTCATCATCGCACGGGCCAGAAGGAAATTGTCGTTCGCCCGCTTCAGCAAATCTTCGACCTGCTCGCGCAGGGCTTTATTCTCCCGCACAATGTCCAAAAACTGCTTCATCAGCTCGTCGCGCTTGTCCTTGAGCAGCTTATGACCGCGGCTCGCGGTCTTGAGCTGCCTTTTCAGGCGGGTAAGCTCCATCCTCGTGGGGTTCACACGCATGACTGCCATGGCTTATTCCCCCTTTTCCGAAGGCTCCTGCCCGTAATACTCGTCCAGATACGCATCCTTGATACGCTTGAGCTCGCTGCGCGGCAGCATACGGAGCAGCTCCCAGCCGATGGAGAGCGTTTCCTCAATGCTGCGGTCCGTATTGTACCCCTGCGACACGTAGCGTTTTTCAAACGCATCGGCAAACGCCGCATATTTTTTATCAATGTCGGTCAGTGCCGCCTCGCCGAGGATAACCATCAGTTCTTTCGCCTCTTTACCGCGCGCATACGCTGCAAAGAGCTGGTTCATAGTATCGGCGTGGTCGCCGCGTGTCTTGCCGTCGCCGATACCCTTATCCTTTAAACGCGACAGCGACGGAAGCACGTCAATCGGCGGCGTGATATTCTTGCGGTACAACTCACGCGAGAGGATGATCTGCCCCTCCGTGATGTAGCCCGTCAGGTCGGGGATCGGGTGCGTCTTGTCATCCTCCGGCATGGTCAGAATCGGAATCAGCGTCACGGAACCGTCGTGGCCACGCTTCCGCCCGGCGCGTTCGTACAACGACGCAAGGTCGGTGTACATATAGCCCGGATAGCCGCGCCGGCCCGGCACCTCTTTGCGCGCGGCGGATACCTCGCGCTGCGCCTCTGCATAATTGGTGATGTCCGTAATAATGACGAGTACGTGCATGCCCTTCTCAAACGCCAGATACTCCGCCGCCGTCAGCGCCATACGCGGCGTTGCAATACGCTCAATCGCCGGGTCGTTTGCCAGGTTGACAAATACCACACTGCGGTCGATTGCGCCCGTTTTCGTAAAGTCGCTGATAAAGAAGTCCGCTTCCTCAAACGTAATGCCGACCGCCGCAAACACAACGGCAAAGTTCGACGCATCGCCGAGCACCTTTGCCTGCCGCGCAATCTGCGCCGCAAGGTTTGCGTGCGGGAGGCCGGAACCGGAAAAGATCGGCAGCTTCTGCCCGCGCACCAGCGTGTTCAGACCGTCGATTGCGCTCACGCCCGTCTGGATAAACTCGTCCGGGTAGTCGCGCGCCGCCGGGTTAATCGGCTGACCGTTGATGTCGAGCCGCTTTTCCGGGATGATTTCCGGGCCGCCGTCAATCGGCCGCCCCATCCCGTCAAAAATGCGACCGAGCATATCCGGCGATACGCCGAACTCAATCCCGCGTCCTAAAAAGCGCACCTTCGAGTTTGCAATGTTGATGCCGGCGGAGTTTTCAAACAGCTGCACCAAAGCGTTCGAGCCGTCGATCTCCAGCACGCGGCAGCGGCGGATTTCGCCGTTGGCAAGCTCAATCTCGCCAAGCTCCTCATACGTTACGCCCTCCACGCCGCGCACGAGCATCAGCGGGCCGGCAACCTCCTGTATGGTCCGGTATTCCTTTGGCATCTCACTCCACCTCCTTCACGGTAAGCCGCTGCATTTCTGTTTCTATCAGCTTTTCTACCTCTTCAAACACCTTTGCGATGTCTTTTTCTTCCGCATATTTCATACGCCCGATGCGCTCGCCAATCGGAAGATCCATAATCTGCCCAATCGTCGCGCCCGCCTCAAGCGCCTTGTTGCCTTCTGCATAATAGTCAATCATGACCTTGAGCATCATATGCTGTTTGGTCAGCGACGAATACGTATCAATCTCATGGAACGCGTTCTGGTGCAGATAGTCCTCACGCAGCATCTTCGCCGTTTCGAGCGTGAGACGGTCTTTGTCTGACAGCGCGTCCACGCCGACAAGCTTTACAATTTCGTCAAGCTCCGCCTCTTCCTGCAAAATCCGCATCGCATGATTGCGCAAATCCTTAAAGTCGCTCGCCACGTTTTTATCGAGCCAGTCGCTCAGCCGGTCGGTGTAGAGCGAGTAACTCGTCAGCCAGTTAATAGCCGGGAAGTGCCGGCGGTACGCCAGCGACGAATCCAATCCCCAGAACACCTTGACAATGCGCAGCGTCGCCTGCGATACCGGCTCGGATATGTCGCCGCCCGGCGGCGAAACCGCGCCAATCGCCGTCAGCGCGCCCTCGCGGCCCTCGCTGCCGAGTGCGACCACGCGCCCCGCGCGCTCGTAAAACTGCGCCAGACGGCTTGCCAGATACGCAGGATATCCTTCCTCGCCCGGCATTTCCTCGAGTCGCCCCGACATTTCGCGCAGCGCCTCTGCCCAGCGGGACGTGGAGTCCGCCATGAGCGCCACGCTGTAGCCCATGTCGCGGAAATATTCCGCAATCGTGATGCCCGTGTAAATACTTGCCTCACGCGCCGCAACCGGCATGTCGGACGTGTTTGCAATCAGCACCGTCCGCTTCATCAGCGACTCGCCCGTGCGTGGGTCCTTCAATTCCGGAAACTCCATCAAAACGTCGGTCATCTCGTTTCCACGCTCGCCGCAGCCGATATAGACCACAATATCCGCGTCGGCCCACTTCGCAAGCTGGTGCTGTACGACGGTTTTCCCGCTCCCGAACGGGCCGGGAACCGCCGCAACGCCGCCCTTTGCCAATGGAAACAGCGTGTCGATGACGCGCTGGCCCGTTACAAGCGGTTCGCTTGGCGCGAGCTTTTTCTGGTACGGCCTTGCCACGCGCACCGGCCACTTTTGCAGCATAGTAACGTTGTGCGTCTTGCCATCCTTGTCGGTCAGCGTGCAGACCGTGTCTTCTACCTTAAACTTTCCCTGCTTGATCTCGGTAATAACGCCCGACATTCCGTAGGGAACCATAATCCGGTGCTCCACGACAACCGTCTCCTGCACGGTTCCGATGATATCGCCGGCCGTAACCGTGTCGCCCTTTTTCTTGGTCGGGACGAATTCCCATTCCTTTTCACGGTCAATCGCCACAACCTCCACGCCGCGCGTGATGTTCGGCCCCATAAGGCGGTACATCTCCGCGAGTGGACGCTGGATACCGTCGTACATGCGCTCAATCAGCCCCGGGCCAAGTTCTACGGAAAGTGGCGCGCCCGTCGACGTTACCGGCTCGCCCGGGCCGAGGCCCGCCGTTTCCTCATAGACCTGTATGGACGCCCGGTCGCCGTGAATTTCGATAATCTCGCCAATCAGGTGCTGGTCGGATACGCGCACTACGTCGAACATGTTCGCGTCGCGCATCCCCTCCGCAATGACGAGCGGCCCTGACACCTTTACGATATTGCCCTTGGTCATATCTTTTCACCTGCTCTCAATTATTTGCATGGCCACCCTGCCGGGCGGCGTTTATTTTTCATTATTAAACAGTATGTCCGCCCCGACCGCGCGCTCGACGCTCTTTTTCACGCCCGCCATGCCGATGCCCAGACTGCCCGCAATCCCCGGAATCAGGATGATTGCCGGAAGCTCGCTGTCCTTATATTCGTCAATCACATCCATCACGTCCTGCGCGGCCTGCTCCGTGATATAAAGCGCTGCATAACCTTCTGCCGCCGCATGCCGGATCAGCTCCGCCGTCTGCTCCGCGCCCGAGGTCTCAAACACCGTCAGCCCCAGCGCCAAAAACCCCATGACCGAATCCTTGTCGCCGATTACGCCAATCTTATACATAGGCGATGTTCAACCTCCTTTTCAGCAGTTCGCCGTCCATACCGTTGTTCTTCCCAACTAAGATGATACGGAGCTGCTTGACCTCGTTTTCCTTTGCAAACAGGTACGCCACAAGCGGCTCTACGCCGAACGTCACGCGCTTTGCACTTTTCATATAGTCAATCAAATAGTCGCCGCACGCGGTCTCAAGTGCGGCCATCGCCTCTGCGCCGCCGTCAAACGCCGCCGCATTATCGGCGAGCAGCCGCCCGTACCTGCTTCTGCCAAAGCTTTGCAACACAGCCTCGCGCGGCTCCACAGCGCCGGACGCGAGCATATCAACCCCGACGCTGCCGCCCGGCAACATGGCCTCGCGTGCAAACGCATACGGCTTGCCCATCTTGCGGAGCCGGAGCATGGTGCGGATATTAATCAAATCAATTTGCGTCTGCACCAGCCCAACCACAAATGCGTTGCCCGTTTCCTCTGCAAACCGGAGCCGCTCTGCATAGCACGCGCGGTCGATAATCATATCTACGAGCTGTACGTTTTTGTGCTTCGCAAACGAGGCCAACGCCTCGTCCATCGCCTGCGCAAACGTGTCCGACACCTCCGCTCCCTTGCGCTCGCGCACCGCCTCCCGTATCTTGTCCAGCCCTGCGCGGCAGCTCGGGTTGAGCAGGTAGTCAAGCTCTCTGCCCAAAAACTCCGCCTTGAGCAATACTTTCAGGTTATAATAGTCGTTTTCAATCCGGAATACGTCAAAGATACGCGGATCCGGTGCCATCGAATACACCAGCTCGTACGCGTCGCGCACCGCCGCCTCAAACGTCGCCTCATAGTCCTCCCCGCTCCGGTATCCTGCGTCATAAATCATGCGCAGCGCGTCGGAAGCAGTCTTTGCCTCCGCAATCTGCATGATTTTGCCCCGGTCCAGCAGACTGCGCTCAACCGCGTGGATTCGGCTCACGGAATAAGCGTAGTCAATGTCTTTTACCTTGCCCATCTGCCGCCACATCCTTAAAACAGTATTTTTACAACCTCAGCCGACAGCGCGTCCTTCTTCTGCCGCAACAACGCCTCAAACGTCGCATTAATTTCGACGTCGCCGCGCTTTAAAATAAACCCCGACGGAATGTCGCGCACCTCGTCCGACATGGTGACGCTACACGGCACCTGCTCCTTTGCGACCGTACGGTTCACATAGTAGATAAAGTCCGGGCTGAGCCGCTTCTTATCCGCTTCGCTGATGATCACCGTTTCGTCGCCCGTTTCAATCAGATTGACCATCAAATCCGTCATCAGCCTCTCAAACTGCGCATTGTCCATGTTTTTAATCTTATCCATCGCAGCGGAAAATGCCTCCGAAAGCAAGTCCTGCTTTGTCTGGAGCAGAAGCTTTTTCGCCTCCATGTGCGCCGAGGCAACAATTCTCTGCTTTGTCAGCGCGGCCTCCTTCTCCCCGGCGGCCAGGCTCTTTTCCTTCTTTCCCTGCGCAGCGTCGTTCGCCGCAGCGACGATTCGGCCCGCCTCCGCCTGCGCGTCAGACGCGATGGAGCGCGCCTTTTCTTCTGCGTCCGCGATAATCTTGTCAATAATTTTTTCTGCGCCCACTTCTTTCCCTCCTATCGTACTGGTTTCGTATCCAGCCACAACGTATTAGAGCTGAATGCCGCTTACCATAAGGATAGATGTAAGAAGCGCGAGTACGGCGTATGTCTCTACCATTGCCGCCAAAACGATACCCTTTGCAAGCTCTTCCGGACGCTTAGCAATGATGTTAACGCCCGCAGCCGCAACCTTGCCCTGATGGATACCAGAAACAAGACCCACGATTGCAACCGGCAGGCAGGCCGACAGGATTGCCAGACCCTGCGCCGAGGTCAGGTTTGCAAACGTGGACGGATCGCCGCCCAGCAGACCAACCTTTACCATAACCAGAAATGCAACCAGCAGACCGTAGATACCCTGCGTACCCGGGAGCGCCTGCAACAGCAGCGTCTGTCCGAACCGGTCCGGCTCCTCGCTCAGTAGCCCTGCCGCCGCCTGTCCAACAATGCCTACGCCCTTTGCCGAACCCATACCGCCCAGGATAACCGCCAGCGCAGCGCCGAGCGCTGCAAGGAAACCGCCGTTGAAAAGAATTTCATACCACATATTATATCCTCCTTAAAATTATTCAGAATCTTTGTGTATTTTCTTTTAACTGTCCTGCTGTGCCACCTCGACATATTTGCGCGGGCGCACCAGCGGGCGGAACGGCTTGCCGCCGCTCTCGTAAAACTTCCCGAAAAACTCCACATACTGCAACCGGCTCGAATGAACGTACGCGCCGAGCGTATTGATTGCAATGTTAAACACGTGCCCAATCACGAACACGACAAAGAACAGAATCCAACCGCCAATGCTGTTGCCGCCCATGGAACCCATGGTATTGATAACGCTTGCGACAACCCCGGTCGAAAGGCCAAGCGCGAGCAGACGCGAGTAGGACAAAATGTCGCTCATGTAGCTCACAATGTCGTAGAGCGAGCCAATCCCGCCAATCAGCTTGGCAAAGATGTTCTTCTTGGCGCGTCCCTGTGTCAGCACCAGCCCAACCGCGCCGGCAATTGCAATCCACATGCCAATCTGCATAACCGGTGTGCCGGGCAGTACGAACCCCAAGCACAGAATGCCGAGTCCGCCGAGCACCAGATACCAGAAACCCACGTCAAACACCGCATCCCAGAAATGGCCCCGTTTGATAAGCAGGTACGCCTTTGCGCCCATACCGGCAAACAGGTGGATCAGTCCCAAAATCAGCGACAGAATCAGCACTGAGATCGGGTCGGCCGACGGATTCATCAAGCTTGGAATCACAATCTCGTTCCCGGTTGCCATCTTATATAAAACCGGGATCGTATCGCCAAAATAGCCGCCGAAAATTACGCCCCACAGCATGGTCGAGATACCGCCGATACAGATGAGCTTCATCAGCTTACCCGCCTGCCCCTGCGGGTTATACTTCCATACGATAAACGCCGTCGCCAGCGTCAGCACCAGGCCATACCCCGCGTCCGACACCATCATGCCGAAAAACAGGAAGAAAAACGGTGCCATCAGCTTGTTCGGGTCCATGGAGTGCGGCGCGGGAAGGCTGTACATCTCCGTCACCGACTCGAATGGCTGAATCACCTTCGGATTGCGCAAAAGGATGGGATATGCTTCCTCCTCGGTCGGCACAGCCAGCTCCGTTTCGCAAACGAATTTACGCTCCAGCGTCTTTACGACCGCGTCCGCCGCCTCCGCCGGAACCCAACCTTTGAGCAGGATGGTGCGCTCCGTCCGCCCCAGCTTGGCATAGGCGGCTTCCTTCTCCGCACATTCGCTCAAATAGTCGTACAAGATTTCAAGTCTTACCTTGTCCTTTGCCATTTCCTTTAACGTGGCAAACGTGCCTTCATATTCTGTTTCCAGTGCGGCAATCTGCTCCTCATAGCGGCGGATTACTGCCTCGGGCACGTCGTCGCCGTTGACCGCAGCCGACGTAAAGCCAAGCTGCGGCAAAAGGCGCAGCAGCGCCTCCTCCGACGCCTTATGGTACAAAACAGCGATACAGCGCGTGTCCTTGTCGTCGGAAACGGGCTCAATGTCCGCAATCACGCCCGCCTCGTCCAGCTTCGCCGCTGCGTCGGACAAATCCGCCTCCGCTGGCAACGTACCGAGCAATACGCCCGTATGCTTTGTCCCAGTATAACCGAGCGAAAAGCCAAGCCCCTTCCAGTGCGACAGCGTTTCAATCTCGCCGCGCAGACGGTTCTCCTCCGCGCGGATTTCCGTCTGCCGGCGGACAATCCCGGTAACCTCCTGTGCAAACGCAAACGTCTGCTCCGTGTTGGATACGACCTCAGCAAACAACGCCCTGGAAACCGTACGCCGCGGCGCAAACAGAACCTTTTTCGCGTCCACATGCGCCGCCAGGATGTCAATGGCTTCCCGGACGGTTTTGCATTGCGCGTCGTAGACGCTGAGTGCTTCGTCGTCCGCCCGTTTGGACAAAAGACCCGCAAACTCGCGCTCAATCTCCTCGCCGGATACGTCCTCCACCTGCGTCACGCCCAAATCCATCAGCGTTTCCATGACAGCCGCTTCATCGTCGGACAGGGCGATGACCGATAACTTTTTCATGTTTACAATCGCCATCTACCCAACAATCCTTTCAATGATAAAGTCTGCTGCTTTTTCCAGCTTCGGCCGCACAAGGTATTCCATCGCGTCCGCTTCCTTTTTGGCCTCCGCAAGAATCTGCTCCTTTTCCTTCTCCGCTTGTGCGGCTGCGGCGGCAATGCGCTTTTCTACTTCCTTCTGCGCAAGCGCGTCTACGCCAAGCTCGGCGTTGTAGGCTTCCTTGCCGGCAGCATTGACCGTTTCACGCGCCGCGGCCGACGCCTGCCGGATGATTTCGTCCGCTTTCGCCTCTGCCGCCCGGATTTTTTCAATCACATCGGTTTGCATGATTCCACTCCCCCCTTCCAAAGGTAGATTGCTCTATGATTTCTAAGTACCTCTACTTAAAATCTGCCACTCGGTCCGAAATTATTCCAAATTCATATAAAAGCGCGTCCACAATCCGCTCCGACGCATGGCCGTCACCGTACGGGTTTGCCGCATGCGCCATCTTGTCATATGCCGCCTTATCCTCCAGCAGCTCCTCCGCCAGCCGGATAATCATATCCTTTTCTACACCGGCAACCTTGACCGTACCGGCCTCGACAGCCTCGGGCCGTTCCGTTTCGTTGCGCAGAACGAGCACCGGCTTTGCCAGCGACGGCGCCTCCTCCTGCAATCCGCCCGAGTCCGTCATGACCATAAAGCAGCGCGCCATCGCGTTATGCAGGTCGTCGACGTTGACTGGGTCGATGAGCGCCACGCGGTCCAGCCCGCCGAGCACCTCAAACACTACCTCGCGTACCGCGGGGTTTAAGTGTACCGGATAGACAATTTGCACATCCTCATACTTTGTTACAATGTGGCGCAGCGCCTCGCAGATGTTGCGCAGCGCCTCGCCCAAATTCTCGCGCCGGTGCGCCGTCACGAGGATGACCCGCCTTGCGCTGAAATCGAGATTGCGCAGAGTTTCGTCTGTGAAAGTATAGCCGTCCTTGACCGTGCTCTTCAGCGCGTCAATGACAGTGTTGCCTGTAATATAAATTTTCTTTTCGTCCACGTTCTCTTTGAGCAGGTTGTTCTTGTTTGCCTGCGTAGGCGAAAAGTGATAGTCCGCCAACACACCCGTCAGACAGCGGTTCATTTCCTCCGGGAACGGCGAATATTTGTCATACGTGCGAAGCCCGGCCTCCACATGGCCGACCTTTACCTGGTTATAAAACGCGGCAAGTGCGCCGGCAAACGTCGTCGACGTGTCGCCGTGTACCAAAATCACATCCGGCTTCGCCTCTTTGATGACTTCGTCAAGGCCCTCTAATACGCGCGTCGTGATTCCGACGAGCGACTGGCGCTCCTTCATAATGTCGAGGTCGTAGTCCGGCTTAATGTCAAACATGGCGAGCACCTGGTCAAGCATCTGCCTGTGCTGCGCCGTCACGCATACCTTTGCATCAATATGCGGGCACGCCTCAAGCGCGAGCGCAAGCGGCGCCATCTTGATCGCCTCCGGCCGTGTGCCAAACACGGTCATTGCCTTTATCTTTCGTTCCATGTTGGATTCCTCCCTATTTCTTCTTCATTCCGTTTTGTCCGTCTATTTTATCCTGTTCATCCGTTGTACCAATCTTATCCAGCGTCACCTTGACCGAATCCCCGGGCGGTTCGTCCTGCGGCGGTTTTCTCCGACGCGTCAGCAGGCTCCCGGCAAAAATCACAATCAATACGCCAATCAGCAATAGCAGTGCGCGCATGGCCCCACTCTCCGCCAGTACGACCGCCGTGAGGCCCAGAACGCCGCTCATCGCATAGAGGATGAACACGCTCTGCTTCTGGGAAAAGCCCATGTCTACGAGCCGGTGGTGGATATGTCCCCGGTCGGGCGACATGGGGCTGCGCCCGGTTAGCACGCGACGCAGCATGGCAAACGCCGTATCAAAGATTGGCAGACCAAAAATCAGCACCGGCACGGCAAACGATATCACCGCGTAGCTCTTGAAGCCGCCCTGTACTGACAACACAGCAAGGGCGTACCCCAAAAAGGTCGCCCCTGTGTCACCCAAAAATATTTTCTTTTTCTTCCGGAAATTAAACGGCAAAAAGCCCAAGCACGCGCCCGCAATGATAATCGCAATCAGAGCGATCGCCGGCTCATCCACCATGCTTGCAATAAACACCAGCGAAACTGCCGCAATCGTAGACACGCCAGCCGCAAGCCCATCAAGCCCGTCAATCAGGTTCACGGCGTTTGTAATCGCCACAATCCACAGTACGGTACATGGCACGGCAATCCAGTCGCTCAGCAGCAGAATTTTGTCGCCGGAAAAGATATTCGGATTGGTAAAAAAGTTAATCTTAATATCGCCAACATAAATCGTGACAAGCGCAGCAATAATCTGCACGCAAAACTTCAGCTTTGCGCTCAAATCATGGCTGTCGTCAAAAATCCCCAATATGACAATGATAACGGCCCCGCACAAAAGGCCGATCAGCTCTCTGGAAATCTCACAAAAACAGAGAACGCTCACCAAAAAGCCCAAAAACACCGCAAGCCCGCCCAGGCGCGGCGTCGGGACCTTGTGCATACGGCGCGCATCCTTTGGTACGTCAATCGCGCCAATCTTTTCGGCAATCTTTCTTGCCAACGGGACCGAAATCCAGGTAAAGCCAAACGCCACAACGAACGCAATCCCCATCAGCAAATAGATCAGCATGTTATTTTCTTCCACCTGTGTTTCACTCCGTTCTGTTCCATCTCCCGCCTACCGGGCTCTTGGCACGAATCCTATCTTTTTATATACCTTGCCGAGCGTCCTGTATGCAATACGCGACGCCTGCTCCGCGCCCTTTTTGTAGACGCTTTCCACATAGGCTTTATCCTTGATGTACTCGTCGTAACGCGCCTTGACCGGCCGCAGGCACTCGACCACCGCCTCCGCGACCTCGGCCTTAAACTCGCCGTAGCCGCGGCCCGCAAACCGCTCCTCAATCGACTCGATGCTCTCGCCCGTCGTAGATGATAAAATGTTCATCAGGTTTTCTATGCCCTCTTTGCCCTCCCCGCGGCAAATGCGTCCGTCGGAGTCCGTGACTGCGCTTTTGATTTTTTTCGCAATTGCAGTTGAATCGTCCATGAGCGAGATAAACCCTTTCGGATTCGGGTCCGACTTTGACATCTTCTTGGTCGGCTCTGTCAAACTCATGATTTTTGCCCCGACTTTGGGGATGTACGGCTCCGGAATCTTAAACACGTCGCCGTAGAGCGCGTTGAAGCGCGACGCAATATCGCGCGTAATCTCGATATGCTGCTTCTGGTCCACGCCGACCGGAACGAGGTCGGTCTGGTAGAGCAGAATATCCGCCGCCATCAGCACCGGGTACGTAAACAGCCCCGCGTTTATATTATCGCTGTGTTTTGCCGATTTATCCTTAAACTGCGTCATGCGCGACAGCTCGCCCATATAGGTGTAGCAGTTGAGCACCCACGCAAGCTCCGCGTGCGCGCTGACATGTGACTGGAAATACATGATATTCTTTTCCGGGTCGAGCCCGCACGCCATAAACATACACAGAAACTCCACGCAACGTTTGCGCAGCTCGGCCGGATTCTGCCGTACCGTAATCGAGTGCATATCGACCACAGAGTAGAGGCAGTTATACTCGTCCTGCAACTCGACCCAGTTTTTCACCGCGCCCAGATAGTTGCCCAGCGTGATCGTGCCGGACGGCTGTATCCCGGAAAATATGACCTTCTTTTCTTCCATTTTGTTTCAGCTCCCTAACAGAATTATGCGTACTTTTTGAGTACGCCGCCGAGAATCTGGATTCCCTTTTTGATCGACTCCTCCGTTGTAACGGAGAAATTGAGCCGGAAGATGTTCGACGGCGCATCAATGTCCGTCATAAACGTATTGCCCGGCACAAACGCGACATTCTGCGCAATCGCATCGCCCAGCACCTCTTTTGCGTCCACGCCCTCCGGCATGGTGCACAGGATAAAGAGACCGCCCTCCGGGCGCGTAAACTTCACCGCCGGCGGGAAGTGCTTCTCCATCTCCTCAATCATAAGCGCACACTTCTTGCCATACTCCCGCGAGCAAGCGGCAATGTGGCCGTCATAGTCGTAATTTTTCATATATTCGTACACCATCATCTGGTTGAGTACCGGCGTATGCACGTCGTTGACCTGCTTCACTACAACGATACGGTCTACCACGTCCTTACGCCCGGATACAAACCCGACGCGCAGGCCGGGTGCGAGCGTCTTTGAATACGTACCGGCGTAAATGACATGGTTATCGTCGTCAAACGACTTGATAGTTGGCACGTTCTCGCCGGCAAACCGCAGCTCCCCATACGGATTATCTTCCAAAATAAATACATTGTACTTCTTGGCAAGGGCCAAAAGCGCCTTGCGCTTCTCCACGCTCATCGTAGTGCCCGACGGATTCTGGAACGTCGGGATCGTGTAGATGAATTTGATATTGCTATGCTCTTTCAAAAGCGCCTCTACCTGCTCCACGTTGAGCCCGTCATCCTCAACGTCTACGTCGTAGAGCTCCGCCCCGTACGAGCGGAACGAGTTGAGCGACCCGATAAAGCTCGGCTTCTCGACAATAACGCCGTCGCCAACCTCCAAAAGCACCTTTGCCGTCAGGTCAATCGCCTGCTGCGCGCCCGTCGTCATAACAAGCTCGTCGCCGTCGCCAAACGCGCCAAGCCGAGCCGTACGCTCTTTTGTCAGCTCACGCAGCGGCGCGTAGCCCTCCGTCACACCGTAGATGAGCGCGCCCGTAGGTGCGTTACTCAAAATGTCGCTCGTAATCTTTGCCCACTCTTTTGCCGGGAACAGCTCCGGCGCCGGAATCCCCGCCGCAAAGGAGATGACGTCCTTTTTATCAATCAGTTTAAAAATCTCACGAATCGCGCTCGCCTGCATCCCTGCGACCGCCGGGGTAAAAACCTTTTCCATATTTTCCATGGTATTCACACGACCCTTCCATACCGTTGATTTGTGATGTATAAATTGTTTCCACTTAGTTTATAATCATATCATAAAGCTTACCAAATGTAAAGCTTTGTTTAAACTGTGACAAATCTTAGGCGCACATGGGCCGCCGCCCTTTTTTATTTTAAAATTGGGGTTGCTTTTTTTACCAGAATACGGTACAATTGAAACAAAGTTAGGCGCAGACGTTTGTGCGTATTTTTTCTTTAAAGCTCCAATTGTTTTCCAATTATGATTCCGGTACGCCTTTTCTCTCCGCTGTGCCGGACATAATATTTCCTTTTTTCTGCTGAACTTTTGGGAGAAATTTAGGCAAACGGACTTTTTCCCGCTTTTTTGTGGAAATGTGTCCCCGCCTTATGATATAATTCACGCACAACCGAATCATACGAAATCACGAAGGAGGAACAGGAATGGGCAATAAATATGTATATCTGTTCAGCGAGGGCGACGCCTCCATGCGGAACCTGCTGGGCGGCAAGGGGGCAAACCTTGCGGAAATGACCAAACTCGGTTTTCCGGTACCACAGGGCTTCACAGTTACAACCGAGGCATGCACGCGCTACTATGACGACGGGAAGAAGATTGCGGACGACATCATTGCTGAAATCAAAGAAAAGCTTGCGGTAACGGAAGGAATTGTCGGCAAAAAGTTTGGCGACAAGGAAAACCCGTTCCTCGTATCGGTCCGCAGCGGCGCGCGCGCGTCCATGCCGGGCATGATGGACACCATTTTGAACCTCGGGCTGACAGATGAGGTGACGGAAGGGCTGGCAAAGCTGACGAACAACCCGCGCTTTGCATACGACAGCTACCGTCGGTTTATCCAGATGTTCTCCGACGTTGTTATGGAGATACCAAAACCGAAATTTGAAAAAATTATAGATGAATTAAAAGAAGAAAAAGGTGTAAAGCTCGACACCGAGCTTGACGCGGACGACCTTAAGGAATTAATTCGCCGCTATAAGGAGCTATACCGGAAGGAAAAGGGGACGGACTTTCCACAGGATCCGCAGACGCAGCTCATCGAGTCGGTTGAGGCTGTATTCCGCAGCTGGGACAACCCGCGCGCCATCGTATACCGCCGCATGAACGATATCCCCTACGACTGGGGCACGGCGGTCAACGTGCAGGCCATGGTATTCGGCAACACGGGCGACAAGTCCGGCACGGGCGTTGCGTTTACACGCAACCCTGCAACCGGCGAAAAGAAGCTATACGGCGAATATTTGATGAACGCGCAGGGCGAGGACGTTGTGGCCGGTATCCGCACGCCGAACCCAATCACGCATCTCGAGCAGGATATGCCAGAGGTATACGCGCAGTTTGTGGAAATTGCGGGCAAGCTTGAGAACCACTACAAAGACATGCAGGACATGGAGTTTACGATTGAGAACGGCAAGCTCTACATGCTGCAAACGAGAAACGGCAAGCGCACCGCGGCGGCGGCGCTCAAAATTGCGGTCGACCTCGTAGACGAGGGGCTTGCGACCAAGAAGGAAGCGCTTTTAAAGGTTGACCCGCGCCAGCTCGATGCGCTGCTCCACCCGACGTTTGACCCGGAGGCGCTCAAAAAGGCTGTCCCGGCGGCGACGGCGCTCCCAGCTTCCCCGGGCGCAGCATGCGGCAAAATCTACTTCAACGCGGCGGATGCAGTCGAAGCGGCGACTGAGCGCGGCGAAAAGGTTGTACTCGTCCGTCTTGAAACCTCGCCCGAGGACATTGAGGGCATGAACGCGGCGGAGGGCATCCTCACGGCGCGCGGTGGCATGACCTCGCACGCGGCTGTTGTGGCGCGCGGCATGGGGACATGCTGTGTGGCCGGCTGCGGCGAGCTTGTGGTAAACGAAGATGAAAAGTACTGCCTTTTAGCGGAACGCCGCCTCAACGAAGGCGATTATATCTCGCTCGACGGCTCGACCGGCAACATCTACGCCGAGGCGATTGACACGCAGGAGGCGTCGCTCACGGGCGACTTTGCCAAGTTTATGAGCTGGGCGGACGAGGAGCGCAGGCTGCAGGTACGGACAAACGCCGACACGCCGAAGGACGCGCTCACGGCGGTACGCTTCGGCGCGGAGGGGATTGGCCTTTGCCGCACGGAGCACATGTTCTTTGACGAGGCGCGTATCCCCGCGGTACGCGAGATGATTGTGGCAAAGACGCTCCAGCAGCGCCAGCGTGCGCTCGACAAGCTGCTTCCCATGCAGCGCGGCGACTTTGAGGGATTGTTCAAGGCGCTCGGCGGGCTTCCGGTGACGATTCGCCTGCTCGACCCACCGCTTCACGAGTTTTTGCCCAGCAGTGACGACGATATCCGCGCGCTGGCAAAGGAAATGGGCCTTTCTTACAACACGCTGAAGGAAACGGTTGCCGATTTGCACGAGTTTAACCCCATGCTCGGCCACCGCGGCTGCCGTCTGGCGGTCACGTATCCGGAGATTGCGGCCATGCAGGCGCGCGCCATCATTGAGGCGGCGATTAACGTCAAGAAAGAGGGTCTCGACGTTACGCCGGAGATTATGATTCCGCTTGTCGGCGAGGTCAAGGAATTGAAATATGTCAAGGACATCATCACCAAAACGGCGGACGACATCATCGCAAAGGCTGGTGTAGAGATGAAGTATATGGTCGGCACCATGATTGAGGTGCCGCGCGCCGCGCTTTTGGCGGACGAAATCGCGACTGAGGCGGAGTTCTTCTCCTTCGGTACCAACGACCTGACGCAGATGACGTACGGTTTCTCCCGCGACGACGCGGGCAAGTTCCTGTCCGATTACTATGAGAAAAAGGTCTTTGAGTCCGACCCGTTTGCACGTCTCGACCAAAACGGCGTAGGCAAGCTGATCCAAATGGCGGCTAAGGCCGGTCGGGCGACAAGGCCCGACATCAAGCTCGGTATCTGCGGCGAGCACGGCGGCGACCCGTCGAGCGTGGAGTTCTGTCACAGAGTCGGCCTCAACTATGTGTCCTGCTCCCCGTACCGCGTGCCGATTGCAAAGCTTGCGGCGGCGCAGGCAAAAATCAAAGAGGAACTGTAAAATTGATTTCATTTAAAAAAGACAGCCGGCCGGCTGTCTTTTTTTATTTTATTTCTTTATTGTCTGTTCTTCCCAACAAATAATCTGTACTGGTATGATAGAAATCTGCCAATTTTATAATATATTCAACTGGAATTGTACGGAATCCTCTTTCATATCTGGAATATACAGTCTGTTGAATCCCTAAAAATTCTGCAACATCGGTCTGTTTTAAATCATTATCAATTCGTAAATCCCTTAATCTCTTAAAATACAATCAAAATCACCCCCCACATAGTATTGATTGGTACTATTGACTTTACCATAAAAATCTGATACAATCTCATTATAGAACCATTTGGTTCTAAATTATTTTGAAGGAGGGGATAATTTATGACTTCAAATTTACCACTAAAAACAAAGGTCAGCCTTACATTGGATTCTAACGTGGCGGAACAGGTACGGCATCTGAGCGACGATTCTTTCCGTTCCTTTTCGCAATATGTCAATCTGGTATTGAAACGTCATATCAGAGATATGGAGAAAAATGATAGGGAACCGCTTTAGCCCATGGGTTTTAGCCCGCGCAGCGGTCGTTTGAAGGGGGTGAACTGCCCGCATGGCGGGCAATGGGGAGAACCCCACGTTTTGGATACTTTAAAAGGCGGACTTTGTCCGCCATGCAAAAGTATCGCGCCGCAGGCTTGTTATAAACTGATTTGTTTAGGAAAAGAGTTATTTGCTTGATGTTTTTTTCTTTTTATTTTTCTTTACGTTTGCGCCCTTGTGCACAAAAAAAACGGGCTTTCGCCCGTTTTTTATTTTTTAAATATAATTTTCCGGATTCTGCACCACGCCGTTTTTATGAATCTCAAAGTGGCAATGGTTCCCGGTGGAGTTGCCCGTCGAGCCCATGTACGCAACCACGTCGCCCTTCTGGACCACGTCGCCGACGCTGACTGCAAAGCTGCTGTTGTGCGCGTAGTACGTAACGTAGCCGTTCTGGTGGTCAATCTTGACCAGCTTGCCGAACAGCCCGTCCCAGCCAGCCTGGATTACAATACCGTTGTCCGCCGCGCGGATTGGCGTGCCGTAGCTGTTTGCAATGTCAAGCCCCTTGTGGTAGCCGCTCCGGCGGTAGCCAAAGCGTGACGTAATCGTACCCGACACCGGCGCGCGGAACGTGCCCGTGCCGTAGCCGCTCGGCGGCTCCTTTACGCCGACCTGCTTTACCTGCGGCACAGCCTCCTTGACCGTCGTCTGCTCCAAAATATCGCGGGATACTTCCTGCCCGTTTTCCTTTACGATGCTTGCAACGACCGCAACCTCGCCGTCTTCACCCTCCTGGGTGACCTCGCTCTTGCCGCGGTAGAGGTTCTCCGTCTCCACAACCTGCGTCTCATAGGGAACAGATTCCGTATATTCCGCCACCTGCCGGGTCGTAACCTTTACAACAGGTACATACGATTTTACCGTAATCACATCGCCGTCCACAATGTCCTCGGTCAGCCCTTCGTTGATGGCGAGCAGCTCGTCTACGCTCGTGTCATACTTGCGCGAAATGCTCCAAAGCGTGTCGCCCGGCTGTACCGTGTATTCGTTCTCCTGCTTCTCGCTGCCGTTTAAGACGTTGATTGCGTCTTCCACACTGCGCAGGAGCGAAACCGGCGCAAGCTCCGCCTTTACCGTAAGCTGCTTATCCGTTTCAAAGGTCACGTTCTCGTCGCCGCCGGTGTAATAGTCCCGGAAGCCCTGCATCACCTGCTGCACTTCCTCCTCGCTTGCAACAGCGCACAGCGCCGTGTCCTCGAGGTAAATCACCTGCATCTCGTGCATTTTATCGCTCAGCTTGCAAACCGCGTCCTTGACCTCTTCCTCCGGCGTATACGAGTCGCGCGGAACCAGACACGGGATTGCCACGATCTCCGCGTCAATCTGGCTCTCCTCGCCAAAGTTTTGCACCAGCGTGGTGTTGACCTCGTTGACAATCTCCTCGCATTCCTGCTTGTTCGGCAGAACGCCGACCGACTGCCCGTTTACAACCGTTTCAAACCCAATCGAAAAGTTAAGTACGACTACAACAAATGCAACGGCTACAAGCGATACACTCCCGCCCAGCGCTACGGCCGAACGGTGCCGTTCATGCCCGAAGCAGTGTTTCACCTTTTCCATGCCGGCGGCGCACTTCTGCTGGAAGGAGCCCTTTGCCTTTTCCCTGCCAACGACAGTGTCAAATACAAAATACCGTTTAACCCGACCGGCAAACGACTCCCACGCCTCTGCACAGCGCACTGCAATCCCCCGCCGCGCTGGGGTTTCCGGTTCCGGCTGAGCCGTTTCTACAGCTGTTTCAATCTGCGCTGTCGTTTCCTTCTCCGTCTGGCAAGCCTGAACAACCGGCGCTTCCGCCGCCGTATTCACTTTGAGGTCTGCGCTTTCCTCGGTTCCGACTGCAATGCAGTCCCGGCGCGTCTTGCGCGCGTCGCCCTCTAACTTGCTGCACTTTGAGCCCGAAAATGACTCGCGATTCATGGTACCACCTCTTTAATTTTTTCGTAACAATTCCCGAATGGAACTTCGTATTTTCATTTCCTCGGTCCGGCCGCATATGTACCAGAAACCCGTCTGCGCCGCCCAAAGAAAATATTACAAAATTATTAACTGTGTCTATTCTACACCATAGCAAGAAAAAAATCAACCCCTTTCCGCAACTTATTTGTAACAAATTTGTAAACATTTTTTTAACGTCCGACAGCAAGCGCCAGCTCGTACGTATGAATTGTTGTTTTTCTTCATATTTATATTAAAGGATTGAATATGAAACTATTTCAGCACGGTTTTTGTCTTATCTATTGAAAGCCCCAGCTATTATTGCTAAAATAAAATGTTTATTTTATAGAATATTTATATAGTACCACAAAGAAAGTCGCAAGTTTGTAAATTTATGTAAATTTTAACTCCGCTTTTTCTGGAAAACATCTTGCAACCGGCCAAAAAATAGTGTATATTAAAGATTAGCCAAAGAGAACCTCTGGCTTTTTACAGAGCAAAAAACCGGATGTTTTTACTATGTGCTTATTTCCTGGGACGGATTTTTATACAATCTTGATTTTTTAAGGAAATTGGGGGGACAATTTTGCAGGATTTTATTCTTGAATTACTCAACTATGTCACAATGGTCGTACAGATACTCGCGCTGGCGGTAACGCTGTATTACTTTGTAATCGGTATTTTCGGATGGATTCCAAAGCGTGAGCCGAAAAATCCGCCGAACCGCACCAACACGTTTGCGTTGCTTGTTGCGGCACACGACGAAGAAGTTGTAATCGGCAATATGGTCGACAGCCTGCGCTCGATAGACTACGATAAAGACGCGTATGATATCTTTGTCATAGCCGACAACTGCACGGACCGCACGGCGGAGATTGCGCGCGAACATGGCGCAATCGTATATGAACGGTTCAACAACACGGAGCGCGGCAAGGGCTTTGCGCTCGAGTGGATGTTTGACAAGCTGTTCCATATGGAAAAGCAGTACGATTATATCGGGATTTTTGACGCCGACAACCTGGTTGACAAAAACTTCTTGAAGGCCATGAATCACCAAATCAATAACGGTTATAAAGTGGTACAGGGCTATGTCGACAGCAAAAACCCGTTTGATTCGTGGATTACATGCTCATATTCGTTCTCGTTCTGGTCGGTCAGCCGCGTGTTCCAGGCGGCGCGCCACAATCTCGGCCTTTCGTGCCAGCTTTCCGGCACAGGTTTTGTTATGAATACGGAGCTTCTTAAAAAGCTCGGCTGGGGTGCGACCTGCCTAACCGAAGATATGGAGTTTACCATGAAGCTTGCGCTTAATGATGAGCGGGTCGGCTGGGCACACGACGCAATTATCTACGATGAAAAACCGCTCACGCTTGTGCAGAGCTGGCGCCAGCGTAAGCGGTGGATGCAGGGGCACGCGGACGTTGCGTCCCGCTTCTTTGGCAAGCTGATGAAAAAGGCGTTCAAAGAAGGAAAGTTCCTCTGCTTTGACTGTGCGATTTATCTTGTACAGCCAATCCGAATCATTGCGCTCGGGTTTATCACGTTGTTTGCATGGCTGCAAGCCGCGTATCCGGACGGGAATATCGGCTTTTTCCACATGAGCTACCTATTCTCCCCAATCGTATGGAACACGTTTGTGATTTTGCAGCTTTTGTACATGCCGTTTGTCATCGCGCTGGAGCGTAAACAGTTTGATGTGCGGATGTTCTTCGGTTACATTGCGTTTATGTTCTATAACCTGACATGGATTCCAATTGCAATACAGGGTATGATTGATAAAAATAAAACCGAGTGGTCACATACCAAACATACGCGGCAGATTACGATTGAAGATTTTGAAAAACATTGATAATGGAATGTTTTACAGACCTGTGCAGCATTTGCACAGGTCTGTATTTTATTATTGTGCCGGCGCTCATTTTGTAGTAAAATAAAGGTAAACATAACGCGCAATGCGCAGAGAGCAGGTGGATGTATGGTATATGTATTTTTGGCAGATGGATTTGAGGAAATTGAGGCGGTCACGCCAATTGATATTCTGCGCCGGGCGGGGCTTAGTGTCAAAATGGTTGCAGTCGGAGCAAATCCGGTCACAGGCGCGCACGGTATGCGCGTGTTTGCGGATATAGACGTGGCCGAGGCGCGGCTTGACGATGCAGAGGCCGTGCTCCTGCCAGGCGGTATGCCGGGCACAACAAATCTTGAAAACAGCGAGGCTGTTTGTTCCTTTGTCCGCGCGGCAGTAGAGAACGGCACTTATATTGGCGCAATTTGCGCCGCACCGTCTATTTTGGGTCACATGGGCCTTTTGGCGGGAAAGCGCGCAACATGCTTTCCCGGCTTTGAAGACGCGCTTTCCGGTGCCGAAGTTACCGGAGAGGCAGTCGTGACGGACGGACATTTTGTAACAGCGCGCGGCGCAGGCTGTGCGGCGGAATTTGGCTTTACGCTGACAACGCTCCTTTGCGGTCCTGAAGCGGCAAAGGATTTGCGCCGGAGTATGCAGTATGAGGACTGAGTGTATGGAGCAAAAACAGCTTTTGCGCACGGCATACCGCCGGCGGCGCAACGCGCTGCCCGCACAAGTACGCGCAGAGGCGGACGCGGCGATTCTTTCCCATGTTACCGCCCTTCCCGACTACCGGGAGGCCGCCGTTGTACTGGCGTATTCTGCAATCGGGTCCGAGGCCGGCACGCGCGCCATCATCGAACATGCGCTTAAATGCAGTAAAACGGTGCTCCTACCCGTTACGGATCCGCGAACGGAAACCATGTTTGCCGCGCGCCTGACACGGGCGGACGCGCTTACGCCGGGCGGGTACGGGATACCAGAGCCACAGCGCGCGCAGCCCTACGAAGGGGACATTGACCTTGTACTTGTACCCGGGCTTGTGTTCCATCCGAGCGGATACCGGATTGGGTACGGCAAGGGGTACTATGACAAATTTTTCAGCAAGGGCGGCAGGAGCATAAAAGTCGGGCTCGCCTACGCCTGCCAGCTCTGCAACGAGCCGTTTGGCGAGACGCATGACGTCCGGATGGACTATATCGTGACCGAACAGGGAGGGATGCCCTGTGTCAAGTGAGGCGTACTGGTCGCCGCACAGGCGCGCCTGCCTGACGGTTTTTTTCTCCGCTTTACTGCTTACATTGATAAGCGTGCTTTTGCAGAGGTTCCCATTGCCCGTCCCCTACTTGGATGCTGCGCTCCGCTCGCTTGTTTCCGCGGGCAGTGCCGCTGCGCTCTACCTCGCTGTGCGGCGGCCTGCGCCGCGGCCTTTTTTGCGCCTGCAATCCATTCGCGGGCGCGAGGCGGCGTTGTGGCTCCTGTTTGGCATCTGCGTAAGCTGTGCTGGTGCGGTACTGACAGTGCCGCTGAACCTGTTTTGGACACAGTTTGCCGCGCTGCCCCCCGGACAGCCCATACCGCAAAACTTTGGCGAGTATTTGCTTGGCTTGCTCTGCACGGCGGCAGTCCCCGCCATATGCGAGGAAACGCTCTGCCGCGGCATTGTACTGCGTGAGTACGAAGCGTACGGCGCGCGCGCAGCCATATGGGCAAGCGCTATTGCATTTTCCCTGCTACACGGTGCAGTCACAAACCTTTTGTTCCCGCTCCTGCTTGGACTGGTGCTCGCACTGCTTACAGTGCGTACCGGGTCGCTCTATCCAGCGGTGATTGTCCACTTTGCGGTCAACGCGTTTTCCCTTACTATGGGGTACGTGACGCAGGAATTGATTGCGCCGCATATGCAGAGCGCATTCTCATTGGGGCTGAATGTGCTCTATGCCGTATTGGCCCTGACGTTTGTGTTTTCTTTTTTGTGGTTTCTGCGTGCGGGGCCTGCAAGTTCACGCGGCGCCGCATCCACAAGGACCAGGTTCGGGTTCAGCGTTTCCCTGCTCGGCATAATAGTATGGTATACTGCGATGCAACTGCGAATCTTTTTTTAAAGGACAAAAGCAGACCGCGATGCGGCCTGCTTTTTTATATTTCTTTTACTTACGCGGTCTGACGCTTCACACTCGGAATCAGCAACCGCTGCCCAACCATGAGGCGGTTCGGATCCTCGAGATGGTTGACCTCCTGAATCTGCGCCATCGGTACCTGATACTTTTTCGCAATTTTCCACAGCGTGTCGCCCGGCTGTACGAAATAGATGACAACGCCGTGGCGCAGGTCGAGCGGTGCGTCCTCGTCGATAAAGACGTTTGTAATAAGCTGTACTTCTTCTTTTTTGATTGCTTTTGCCTCCAGACTGACCGTAACGCGCACCTCAATCTCGCCTGTCATGGTGATGTTATAGCTCATATTGGCAATGTCGATGTTTACGTCGCAGTCCATATTGTCGCTAAGCTGGGGGATGTCGATTGGAATGTCAAACTCGATTTGAATCTTTCCCGTATGAATCGGCATCACCGGCGACGCGGCCAAATACAGGATATAGCAGTCCACAATCCCGCGCACGTTGGCGCGGCCCTCCTGCATGGCAACCTCGGAGATATAGGGCTTGGCGATCAGGTTATACACGCTGAGCAGTTCCGGCGCATCCGGCGAAAGGCTCATTGCGCCGCGCAGGGCCTCCTGCGCCCGTCCCTGGCCGGCAAGAATGTCAATGGCAAAGGGGCGGCTCTCGCACAGGAGTTTCTTGTCCGGGCAGAAGCAGTCGCAAATCGCGCTCATGTTGGTGTTCTGCGACAAATTTAGGTCCACGCCGATAATCAAATCCACGTCTAGCAGGCGCATGTCGCCGTCCGTGTCGCTGCGCAGGGCAAAGTCCGTCTGGCACAGGAACAAGTCCGCATCGCAGATGCAGTTTTCGTTTGCGCCCTCCGCGTCGATCACCTCGGTAAATGGTATCTCATGCTCCATAAACTCGAGCTGGTTTTCCGTGGAAACGTACAGCGTACATAAGTCCAGCGTCCCCTTGACTACGACCTTGCCCGTTACGACGCGCACTTCCTTCTGGGCGATTTTTGCGTCTGCTTTGAGCACGCTGACAGCGCTTGGCTTCCCTGCCGGGAAGTCGAGCGTTTCCTTTACACTGAACTTGCTGTTTTCTGCGCAGACAAGACTGTATATCTCAAACTCCTTGCGGTCGACCTCGACCTCATTTTCATTTCCGATTCCGCATACGAGCTCTACGCTGTTTTCACGTACACAGCGGGTATTGAGCTCGACAACGACCTTGACCGACAGCTTGCGCGAGTTGAGCATGGAAAACTCGACGTGGCAGGCGTCGGCCTGTACGATGCACTTTGCCCCCACCGATATCCGGCTGTTTTCAATCTGGGTCGAAAACGGGATCGACGAGTTGATTGAGCATACCGGTTTGGTGTCGCCCTCCGGTACGTACAGGATATTCAGGTTCAGCTTCCCTGCAATGTCGGCGCGCTTATCGCTGACAACCACCTCGTCCACCATAGCCTCCGCGTCAATCTGCAATATTTTTGCCATGTCGCTTTTCACGTCCGGCACAATGATATCGTTTTGTACCAGAAGCTGCGTGTTGTCGCGCATGACCGTTTCGTTTATGGCAACCGTTTCTTTTCTCAGTTCAATGTCCAATTTAATTCCTCCCATTTTTGTGATTTCTGCCAGCCTCGCCCAAACTTGTCTTTGTAAATGGTTATGCTGCCCATGGAAAAAATATGCTTTTTTTCGAAATCAGGATTGTAAATTTTACGCGTTGTGATATAATAACCTCACAAGCCGAAATGAAATCAAAGATTTCGACCGTCTTGGAGAACATTGAACCGCACCGCGGCGGCACATTCTGCGCCTTGCGTATGCGGTGTAATCGTTCTGCATTTATGTTATTTATTATTTAACCTACTCACAAAGGAGTGTAGCGTATGCTGAATGTAACCATTTACAACGAGTATAAGCACGAGCGGGAGGACGATGCCTGTGCGAAGGTCTACCCGGACGGGATTCATGCCGTGCTGGCGGACTTTATCCAGAAGGGGATCGAATGTAACATCCGCACCTTCACGGTGGACGATGTGAACGAAAAGCTGACCGACGAGGTGCTCGACGATACGGACGTCATCCTCTGGTGGGGGCATATGGCGCACGATGCGGTGGCGGACGAAACGGCGGAGCGTGTGCGCGCGCATGTTGTAAACGGCATGGGTGCAGTATTTCTCCATTCTGGCCACCATTCCAAGCCGTTTAAGAAGCTGATGGGCACAAGTTGTAACCTCAACTGGGGCGACGGCTGCAAGGAGGTTGTCTGGGTGACAGATCCGACCCATCCGGTCGCACATGGCATCCCGAAGCACTTTATCTTAGAGGAGGAGGAGCTCTACGGCGAGCAGTTTGACATTCCGGCGCCGGACTCTCTGGTGTTTACGAGCTGGTTTGCAAGCGGGCACGTATTCCGCAGCGGCTGCGCATATAAGCGCGGGCTGGGGCGTATTTTCTACTTCCAGCCGGGACATGAAACGTACCCGACGTACAAAAACGAAACCGTTCAAAAGGTTATCTTAAATGCTATTGCATGGACAACGCCGGTTGCCGGCCGGGAGGGAATCCCAGGCCCGCAGGTAAAGCCAGTTGTATAAACCAAGCCGTATAAAAAAGCGTGCAGAACAGATTTCTGCACGCTTTTTTATTCTGGTTTTACGCCCCTGCGCCCATTCGAATTCTCCGCCAGACAAACCATACCCTTTTGCGGAGTCTTCTTATATGAAACGCCAGCGTAGCAAGCCAATAGCAGATCCGTATCCTCCGCCGGTATTTTACTGGTTCACTTTCATACCTACTGACAATTCTCCGCAGTATGCAAAATTGCAAACAAAAGATAAGCTGGTACCACAGCTGATTCTTTATACCGCCGTCCCGTTTCCAGTAGGATAGGAGCCGTTCTTCCGCAGGCGCATCCAGCATAGCCGCAAGTTCCTTCTCCGTATAGTAGCCCTGTTTGATTGCCAATTTTGCAATATTAGTCCCCGGGCGAAGTGAGAGCCGATGCAGGCTTAGGGTAAAGGGTGGACAAAGCTGCTTTACAAGCCAATAGGTTTCCTGTAAATCCTGCGTCGTTTCAAAGGGATGTTGCAATGTAAAGTCGCAGGTAACCCAAGCCACCCCAGCCTTACGAACCGCGCTCACCGCGGCAAGAATATCCCGCTGCGTTTCACCACGGCAAAATATCTCCCGTCGAATATGCTCTGAACCAGATTGGATTCTAAGCGTTACTTCTGCCAAGCCGTCTTCTGCCAGCTTACGCAGCGTTTCCACATCAACCATATTCGGATACAGCCAAATCGTGAACGGTATCCCCTTTAAACCAGTTCCCTTCCTGCTATTTTTGTAATATGTACCCAGCGGTTTAACCGCCGCTTCCCTTTTCATGATATCCCCCCTTCATATTTATAGTCTGTTGCTTTAGGTTTTTTATATTTATAGTATATATTATTTATAAATAAATATCAATAGTCTATGTATTTTTCTGATGCATATTTATAGACTATATTTTGAAAGGATGTGATTTCAATCAGCAGAATTTCCATTTTGTTGGGCCAGCGCATTCGCAACTTTCGAGTGCAGCAACATTTAAGCCAGGAAAAGCTCTCTGAACTGGCCGGCGTTCACCCCACTTATATCGGGCAGATTGAGCGCGGCGAAAAAAACATTACAGTGGAGAGTCTGGTAAAGATAGCTTCTGCCTTGCACGTACCTATTTCGAAAATATTTGAAAAATTTGATTTGGACAAACCCTCAGGTGATAACTACCCGCTTACAGCATACGACATCATTGCGGCACAGGACATCAAAGGACAGCAGCTGCTGCTCGGTATCTTGCAGGATATTATTGCTTATAAAAACAATAATTAAAGCCCGGTTGGTTTCGCGTCAAAACCAACCGGGCTTCTGTCCTTATTTGCATGGGAGAGATTATGCTCCATGCTGTTTTGTAAACGCCTCCAAATCGACGACCGTTCCCTTCTTTCGCGATTCCTCTGCGGCAAATGCCATCATGTGTGACTGGAGCGATATGGTCGCCGCTGTCAGACACGGCTCCTCTCCACGAACAGCGCGCATCAGGTTCTTCATCAGACCGTCGTCACCGCCGCCGTGGCCGGATGCGGCCGGGCTTAGGTGAATCTGCGTCACATTGCCGGTCGTAAAGTCCTTGATTTGGATGCTGTTTTCCTCCATGTTACCTCCGATTTCACCGCGGGCGCCCATAATCTTGATGGTGCGCGTATTTTCTTCTGTAAAGCCACTCATGGTGAAGGCCACCGTGATATCATCCTCAAACTCCATCCCCATCACCTGATGGTCTACAACATTGTTGTCACACGCATAGACACAGCGTCCGAGACGGTGCGTCTTGAGCTTCTCTAGAATCTCCGCCTCGCTGGATTCCTCGCTGCAGCCCAGCGCAAAGAGTGTCCAGTCCTTTGCATTGGTATAAAACCGCACCGCATCATAGGGACATGCGTCCGCTACCTTGCAGGAAATGCAGCGCTCTGCCGCGCCGGCGGGCTGGTTCTCACGCGTGAAGTGCGACAGCGCGCCAAAGGAGGCCACCTTCTTACAGTTCTTTCCCGTCAGGTAGAGCAAAATATCCATGTCGTGACAGCACTTTGCCAGAATCATGGGCGCACTTTCCGGTGTTTGGCGGAAGGTGCCGCGCACAAAGCTGTGCGCCTGGTGCCAGAAACCGACGTTCTCATTGTGCTGGATGCTCATGATGCGGCCTATCGTACCCGCGTCGAGCAGCTCCTTGAGCTTTTTGAAAAACGGCGTATAGCGCAGGACATGCCCCACGCTGATAATCTTGTCATACTGTTTGGCAATGTTGTAGATTTTCACGCTGTCTGCAAGGTTCGGGGCCATTGGCTTTTCCAGCAGGATATGATACCCCTTCTCCACCGCAAGTGTAAGCGGCTGGATATGCAGGTCGTCGCCCGTGCAGATCATGGCAAGGTCTGCTTTCTTTTCTCCGTCTAATATCTGTTCATAGCTTGTATAGCAAGCCTCCGGCGCAAGCGAAAACATGCGTGCAAACTGTTCCCGCCGGGCCGCGTCCGGCTCTGCAACACCCACGATCTCAAGCTCGTCCGGGTGGCGCAGTGCATACGGCGGGTATGCGTTCATCCCACGGCCCCCCGCACCGATTACAATTGCTTTTATTTTCTCCATCTTTCCGCTCTCCCCTCTGTAGTGCTGTTTACATTCCAACGCCATTGTGATATGATTAGGATACATCAATTTTGGCCATTTGTATTTACACTTTTTTTATATTTTTTTATAATATTTTGAGGTGATTGGTTTGAACTACGAACCTGTTTTGTATAACACAATTGCTGACTTCACACGCCAGGATCGGATTTCTTTTCATATGCCTGTCCACGGTGGCGGTGCGCTCTACGGCAATCCTGCGCAGGACTTCCTTTCACTCGACGTGACGGAGCTTCCCGCAACGGACAACCTTGCCTGCCCCAGCGGCCCCATTGCACAAATGCATGAAAATATGGCACGCCTGTTTGGCGCCGACCACGCCCATGTACTGGTCGGCGGCAGCAGCGCGGGCCTGCACGCCATGCTGCTTGCCTGTCTGCGGCGCGGCGACACGCTGCTTGTCGACCGTTGCATCCACCAGAGCGTACTCAACGCCTGCGCGCTGTACGGGTTTATGCCCGTGTTTTTCGAGCGGGACATCCTGCCCGGCTATTCCATTCCCGGGCATATCAACCCAGTCAGCCTGCGTCGTGCCATGCAGGATACGCCGCACGCAAAAGCCATTTTAATCACAACGCCGACCTACTACGGCATTTGCGAGGATGTGCGCGCGCTGGCAGAGCTGGCGCACAAACAGCACATACCGTTGCTCGCCGACTGTGCGCACGGGCCGCATTTTGCGTTTTGCTCACAGCTCCCCAACGTCGCAACAGCCGACGGGGCCGACCTCTGCGCCCTGTCGCTCCACAAGACGCTCGGCGCACCAACGCAGACGGCGCTGCTCCTGCACCGCTCCAAGCTTGTCTACTATGCGCGCGTCAAAGCGTGCGTCAACATGGTGCATACGACCAGCCCTTCCTATCTGCTGATGTGCGCCGCCGACCTTGTGTGCGCAAAAATGGCACATGAGGGCGAGACATTGTTTATGCACGCGGCAAAACTGGTGCAGGATGTCCGGGAGCAACTCGAGCAGGGCACACTTCTGCGCTGTCTGCCAAACGGCGACGCAACGCGCCTTGTTGTCAATGTGTCGGCCTATGCGCTGAACGGTTATGACGTAGCACAGCAGCTTTCGGATTCGTATGCTATTGATGTGGAAATGGCCGACCCGCACAATATTGTCTGCATTTTCGGCCCGCTTACCACCGAAAAAGAAGCCAAAGCGCTGACCTCTGCGCTCTGCGCTATTGCAGAATCCGCAGGGCCGGCTGTGTCCGGCACAGTACCGCCGCTTTTGCCTCCCATGCGCCTATCCCAGACGCCAGCGGACGCATTTTGTTCTCCGGAAGAGTATGTTCCGCTCGACAAAAGCGTGGGCCGTGTCTGCGCCGCCACGGTAAGCGCGTACCCGCCCGGCGTGCCGTGCCTTATCCCGGGTGCGCGCATAACGGACGAGGCGACCGCATACCTGCGCGCTACGCTACGTTCCGGCGGAACAGTAACCGGGCTGGTGGGAGAGTCGGTTGCGGTGTTAAAATAAAGCTGCGGCATATGCCGCAGCTTTTTAGAATCCTACATCAAGATAGTAGGCGTCCGTAATGTATATCCACACCAGAGAATCCGAATACACGCCGTTTCCGTCGTCCATCCCCGCAATATAAACTGTGTACCTGTCGCCTCTGTGCACAAGCGCCTCCCGATCCATAAACGCGACATACTCCAAATGCAGCTCGCCAAAGTAGAGCGCGGCCTCCCCTTCAGACAGGCGTTCCGGCATCTCCGGTAAAAACGTGCTGAGCGGACCACGGATGCTGATACATACCGCGCCGTCTATCGGCACAGTCTGTCCGTCCGCGCCCTGCCGTTCTCCATCATACTCAAACCATACATCGCTTCCGCTGTCGCGGTGGTTAAATGAGGAAGAATGTTTCGGTCCTTCCACATCCGATACCGGGCCAAAGACCGCTGCTACTTCTGCCGGCTTTTTCCCAATGCAATCCAGATACGCCGTTTGCAGCTCCAGAGGCGGATTCTCCCGGTACTCAGCCGAAAAAATTGTCACACAATCTGCATACTGTTCCCACGTCACGCTTGCACCGAGCGCCTCGCTGACTGCGCGGATTGGCACAAGCGTACGGTCGCCGACCTGGCAGGGCGCGACATCGAGCAAAACAGACTCCCCGTTTCGGTGCATAAGGTTGTTGCCAATTTGCAGATTGATCATCACGCCGTCCTTCTCCGCCGACGCGGTGCGCGATGCCTCGTCCCAGCCGACAGTGCATCCCAGCGATTCAAAAATGACCCGCATGGGAACCAGCACGCGATCTTGCTGTATAATCGGCTGCTGGTCGAAGGTAAGCGCTTCCCCGTCCAGCTTTACCGTAATTTCCGGCATCATGGATTCCGGCATCTCCGGCCAGTCCTCCGGCCAATTGACATAGGCCGTCCCCGATACCGGGCCTGCTGCCAGTAAAACCACCAGCAATGTACATAGAAATCGTTTCATAACTGCCCTTCCCCCTTTCCATCTGCTCCGCCTTATAAAAAAACGGCCGCGTCGCCACGGCCGTTTTTAGTTGTCTTATTAGAGAATGACTACGCTCGTTGCCTCAAACGCACCCATGTTCATCGCGCCTTTGACAAGAATCGTATCTCCTGCCTCCAGGTCGGACAGGCTCTTGCGCGTACCGCCATCCGCGCCAATGATGGATGCACCATCCTTGACAAATACCTGCTGCGTCGTCACGTTGCCTGCTGCGTCAGTCACCTTCATGCTGATAAATCCATACGATACGTTTACAACTTCCACCGTACCCGTCATGGTCTCTACCTGCGTCACAGAGCGAACATTAAGCTTTACCACTGTGCCGCTCTCAATATTTACCGTTACCGAATCGCCAAGCCGCAAATCGTACAGCGTTGCTGCTTCGTCGTCAAGATAAATCTCCGTATCGCGCACAACCGCATACGTTTCCGTTGTACCGCTGACGTCAAGTTTAATCTGCGATACATTGTTTCCAATTGTAATTTCAACAATCGTACCGGTTTCTGTGCTCGACTTCGACGTTGCGCTGATTTCCACAATCACGCCGTACTCCAGTTCCAAATCGACTTTGTCGCCCGGCAGAACGTCGCGCAGGCTTGCCGTCTTGCCGTTCCGTTCTACATACAGGCTATCACTGTCAATCTCATACGTTACACCGTCGTACTGGGCGTCCGTATGCCCAATCCGCAGCGACGGCACAGGCAGCAAAGCAATCTCCTCCGCCGTAGCGCCGGTTACATGGGTATACTTCGGCTCGCCCGACACAGCTGTTACAACGTCGCCCGTAAGCGTCAACGTAACCAGATCGCCCTTTGAAAAGTCTGACAGAATCGCTACTTTTCCTTCATACGTATACGACACACTGTCCGGAGACAGCTTGTATTCCTGAACGGAGGAAACCCCCGTTTCCAAATCGTAAACCTTCAAAAACGTGCCGCGCGTATCAGTCAGCGACCCGTTGAACACGCCGGTCACTGTATCGCTCGGCTCCGGCACGCCGGAAGTTGCATCAATCGCCCACAGTCCCTGATAGTCTGTCGTCACAACCGCCGTATCGCCGTTTTCTAACGCGTCAAACGATACGTGCTGCCCATCGAGATTGATCCCCGTCCGATCCGACGCCGTATACGTATTGCCGCCAAGCACAAAGCTCTTTGCCGACACATTCACGTCCGAGATCGTTCCGCTTGCGCTGCTCAGGCTCATCACATCCATGGTCTTTTTGAGCATGATTGCCACCTGCGCGCGCGTTACACTCGTATTCGGGGAGAATTTGTTGTCCTCCATGCCCTGCATAATGCCCTTGCGGCTCACAAAGTCGACATAGCCCTTCGACGCGGCCGGAATCTCGTCTGCGTCCACGAAATCAAATACATACATTACCGTATTTCTGACTTCTTCCTCGCCGCCCATTACCTTTGTAATCAGAATTGCCGCCTCATGGCGCAAAAGCTGGTTATTTTTCGTAGCTTCGCCCAAATAGGTATTAAGCTCCGCCTCAGTGAAAATACCACGGTAGAGCATAAAGCAAAGCTCCTTCGTCGCGTATGTGTTATACTTTGCCGCCACATCGGCATACTGCTCCTGTGCCGCTGCGACAGCCGCCGCATTAACCGCATTGTTTACGCCCACAATTCTTGCAAACAGGGTAAACGCCTCCTGGTTGGTCACACTGTTATTCGGCTGGTATGTACCGTCGGAATACCCTTTAATGATTCCCTGGTCGGCAAGCTCATTGACCGTATCGCGCGCCCAGTCCCAGTTTGCCCCCGCCATGTCGGAAAAGCTTGCCGCGCCGACCGCTATACAGCTTGTCAGCATGATTGCACATGCCATAAAGAGTGCAAGTGTCTTTTTCATTCCCAATCCTCCTTTGTTACGTTCCATCGCTTACAAATCTCTATATCAAATCACAAAAAATAATATCCCCTGCCCTGTAAATGCCCCTTTTTGCACCTCCTTTTCGATATAATACTACATTTAGTATTATATCATACTTTAGGGCAATGTAAATAGCTTTTATATTAATAGTTAATTACAATTTATAGCATACGGACACGCATTTCCCATTCCGGCGCGGCATATAATATCGTATCAAACCGAATATGGAGGCAAAATCTATGGCAAAAAATAACCCGATGGGGAAAGCAGATAAACTTTTATCCTCGCTCGACCAGGAGTCGCTCAAAAAGGGGATTGAAAAACTGAAAAGCATGTCCGACGCAGAGAGCGCCAAACTGAAAAAACAGCTCGACAACATCGACAAGGACAAGGTGCTCGACATGCTCGGCACACTCACTCCGCAGCAGATCAAGGCAAAAATGCAGAACCTTGACCTCAGCAAGTTCAATCCTGACGCGCTCAATCAACTGAAAAAAGGCAAAAAATAGAGGTGGATGCTATGGCAAATGATATGGGCAGCACGCTTGATGCGCTCAAAGACCTGCTAAACAGCCCCGGCGCGGAGGAAAAACTCTCCTCCATGCTTGGCGCGTTCTTAGGGGGCGACAGCGAAGATGGAGAGAAAAGCTCCGCACCGGCCGACCTGCTTTCTTCCCTGATGGGAGGCGGAGAAAAAAAGGACGGCGGCGCACAGGATATCCTGTCGGGTATCCCAATGGACAGTATGCTCAAGGTCGCGCAGGCGTACCAGCAAATCAGCAAAAAAGACGACCCGCGTGTTAACCTGCTCCGGGCCATCAAGCCGTATGTACGCGCCAGCCGGAGCGAGAGCGTCGATACAGCCATCAAGCTGCTCGGCCTGCTGCGGCTCGCGCCGCTTTTGGGCGATTTGAAAGACGTATTATAAACCTACATAGGGAGGACTTTGCATGCAGAGAAAATACTACGGTTCGGGGCTGGCGGCGCCGGACGCCGGAATCCCAATGCATGCCCAGAGCAATTCACGGCGGCAAAGTATGCCGCAGGGCGGCGAAATCATTACGCCGCAGCCGGTCAAAAAGGAGCGTCCGCAGCCGGAAAAGGGAGCAGGACTCGGCGCACTTGCCGACGGCTTTTTCAAGGACGGCAAGCTGCTCGGCCGGTTTGAAACGGACGACATTATTCTGTTATGCCTGATTTTCCTCGTGCTGCAAAACAACGACGACCCCGACTGGCCGCTTCTGCTCGCGCTTGGGTATATCTTTTTATCGGACAAGGACTTTAAACTGTTCTAAGATGGGACAACGCCCTCATATATTTATGGTAAGACATAGAACTGGAACACCATAGATTGGGGGCGTACTTGTTTGCGAAAACTGCTGGTGCTTGTGGGCGTATATATTTTAATCATTCTGTTTATCCCATATATTCTCGTCACCGCGCTCAAGGGCGTTCCGCAAAACGAGCAGCAAACTGCTCCCGAAACCGAGCAGGCCGCAGCCGCAGAACCGATTGAAACCATATCGGTCTATATTGCCGACACGGGCGAAGTCCGTGACATGCCGTTTGGCGAATACATAAAGGGCGTGGTCGCGGCGGAGATGCCGGCGAGCTTCCACGACGAGGCGCTCAAGGCGCAGGCCGTCGCCGCGCGCAGTTACACGCTGACGCGGATGCAGGGCTACAAACGCGACGGCACGCCGCCCGAGCACAACGGCGCCATGACCTGTACCGACTCGACCCACTGCAAGGCATGGCTGTCCGAGGACGCGCTGCGTGCGCAGTGGGGTGCAGATTACGACACCTACTGGAAGAAAATCTCCGACTGTGTAGACGCGACGACCGGCGTAGTCATGACGTATGAGGGAAACCTCGTCAACGCGGTGTTCCACTCGACGAGCAGCGGCGCGACGGAAAGCGCCGTAGACGTATGGGGCGGCAACGTCCCCTATCTCGTCAGCGTACAGAGCGAGGGGGAGGAGTTCTCTCCCAAATATGAGGACAGCGTCACCATGACCATAGAGGAGTTTAAAAACAAGGTGCTTGCCGCCTACCCGGAGGCGGTGTGGGACGACGGCGAACTCGTCCGCGACATTACACGCAGCGAGGCGGGCGGGATTACGACCCTCGTCACCGGCGGCGTAACGATAAAGGGGACGGAATTTCGCACCATGTTCGGCCTGCGCTCGACCAACGTCGACTTTTCCTACGAAGGCGATACGGTCACCATGCACACGAAGGGCAACGGTCATGGCGTGGGCATGAGCCAGTACGGGGCGAATTACCTTGCCGGCACGGGCATGGGCTATGCTGATATTCTGAAAAAATACTATACCGGCGTGGAGGTCGGTGCGTTTACGGGAACAATATAAAAACAGGCGGAAACTTTCCCGCCTGTTTTTGCACCCAAATGTTTTTTATTTGGTGTTTACATCGCCTTGATGGTATCCATCACATAATTTGCAAACTCTTCGCCGGTGCAGCCGGTGTCGCGTCCGGTGAGGACAAGCTTCTTCTCTGTGTACATGCACTTGTCGAGCGCCTTCTCAAGCTTGTCTGCCTGCTCGCTGTAGCCAATGTGGTTTAAGAGCATAACTGCCGCGCGGATGATGCTGCACGGGTCGGCATACTTGGCGCGGCCTTCCTCGACCATACGCGGCGCGCTGCCGTGAATTGCCTCAAACATGGCGTACCGCTTGCCGATGTTCGCGCTGCCCGCCGTGCCGACGCCGCCCTGGAACTCGGCCGCCTCGTCGGTCAGGATGTCGCCGTACAGGTTCGGCAGAACCATAACCTGGAACTGTGTCCGCCGCTTCGGGTCTACGAGCTTCGCCGTCATGATGTCGATATACCAGTCGTCAAACTCGATTTCCGGATATTCTTTTGCAACCTCCTGGCAAATGCTCAGGAACTTGCCGTCCGTCGTCTTGACAACATTCGATTTCGTTACGCACGTCACACGTGTCTTGCCGTTCTTGCGCGCATAGTCGAACGCCGCGCGCGCAATCCGCTCGCTGCCCTCGGTCGTCGTAATGCAGAAGTCAACCGCAATGTCGTCGTTTACGTGAATGCCCTTGCTCCCGACTGCGTAAGAACCCTCTGTGTTCTCCCGGTAGAACGTCCAGTCAATACCCTGCTCCGGCACCTTGACCGGGCGCACGTTCGCAAACAGGTCAAGCTCCTTGCGCATGGCAACATTCGCACTCTCAATGTTGGGCCACTTGTCGCCCTTGCGCGGCGTTGTCGTCGGTCCCTTCAGGATGACGTGGCAGCTCTTGAGCTCCTCGAGCACGTCGTCCGGAATGGCCTTGTTCTGTGCGGCGCGGTTCTCAATCGTCAGGCCGTCAATGACCTTAAACTCCACCTTGCCCGCCTTTACTTCATCCGCGAGCAAAAACTCTAAAATATGCTGGGCATGCGCCGTGATGTACGGCCCAATGCCGTCGCCGCCGCACACGCCGATCACGATTTTGTCAAGCTTGCTGTAATCGATAAAGTCTTTTGTTTCTTTCATCTTTGCGACGCGCTCTACCTGCTCGGCCAGCAGCGCGGCAAATTTTGCAGTCGATTCGCTGAACTGTTCCATCCTAAAAAACCAGCCCTTTCGTAAAAGTTTTCTTATGCGTTCTCTCTTGTATAGTTAATCAGCCCGCCGGCCAGCATCATGTCCTTCTGCCGGTCGGAAATCGCAATGTTCATTTTGTAGGTCAGGCCCTTTGTCACGTTCTTGACCATAACCACGTCGCCGTTTTTAATCTGCTCCGGCGCACCCTCGATCACCAGCTCGTCAAACTGGTCAATCGTGTCATAATCCGCTTCGTTGTCAAACGTCATCGGCAAAATGCCGGAGTTGACGAGGTTCGCCGCATGGATACGCGCAAAGCTCTTCGCCAGCACGCCCTTAATGCCCAAATACAGTGGAGCCAGTGCCGCATGCTCGCGCGAGCTGCCCTGCCCATAGTTTGAGCCAGCCACGATAAAGCCGCCGCCGTTCTCCTTCGCATGTTTGGGGAAGTCCGGGTCGCACGGAACGAGGCAGAACTCCGACAAGTACGGGATGTTCGAGCGGTAGGGAAGCAGCTTCGCATTCGACGGCATGATATGGTCGGTTGTGATGTTGTCCTCCACCTTGATGAGCGCCTTGCCACTCACCGTGTCCGCCATTTTGGTGTTAAGCGGGAACGGCTTGATGTTCGGCCCGCGCACTACCTCGACGTCGTTGCCCTCCGGAGCCGGAGCGAGCACCATGTTGTCGTTGATCAAAAATTCCTTCGGCATTTCCACCTTCGGCGCGTCGCCCAGCGTACGCGGATCGGTCAGCACGCCGGTCAGCGCGCTTGCCACCGCGACCTCCGGGCTGACGAGATATACCTGTGCGGAGGCCGTTCCGCTTCTGCCGTAGAAGTTCCGGTTAAACGTCCGCAGCGAAACCGCGTCCGTCTTCGGCGACTGCCCCATGCCGATACACGGGCCGCACGCCGACTCCAAGATACGCGCGCCTGCCGCAACCATGTCCGCCAGTGCGCCGTTTTTCGCCAGCATGGTGAGCACCTGCTTCGACCCCGGTGCAATAACAAGGCTGACGTCCGGGTGTACCGTCTTACCCTTCAGGACTGCCGCCACCTTCATCATGTCCATGTACGACGAGTTTGTGCACGAGCCGATTGCCACCTGATCAACCTTGATCGGCCCAATCTTCTCAACCGTCTCGACATTGTCCGGGCTATGCGGCCGCGCCGCCAGCGGAACAAGCTTGTCCAAATCAATCGTAATTTCTTCGTCATAGACCGCGTCCGCGTCGCTTGCAAGGCTCTTCCAGTCGTCCTCGCGGCCCTGCGCGCGCATAAACTCGCGCGTCACCTCATCGCTCGGGAAGATGGACGTCGTCGCACCAAGCTCCGCGCCCATGTTCGTAATCGTCGCGCGCTCCGGTACGCTCAAATTCGCCAGCGCGTCGCCGCCGTACTCGATCACCTTGCCAACGCCGCCCTTTACGCTCAAAATGCGCAGCACCTCTAAGATAATATCCTTTGCCGCAACCCACGGGCGCAGCTTGCCTGTCAGGTTGACCTTACATACCTTCGGCATCATCAGATAGTACGCGCCGCCGCCCATTGCAACCGCAACGTCGAGCCCGCCCGCGCCAATTGCGAGCATACCGATGCCGCCGCCCGTGGGCGTATGGCTGTCGCTGCCGAGCAGCGTCATACCCGGCACGCCGAACCGCTCGAGCTGCACCTGGTGGCAGATGCCGTTGCCCGGCTTCGAGAAGTAAATCCCGTGCTTCGCCGTCACGGTCTGGATGTATTTATGGTCGTCCGCGTTTTCAAACCCGGACTGGATGGTATTGTGGTCAATGTATGCCACCGACTTTTTCGTTTTGACGCGGTCGATGCCCATTGCCTCAAACTGCAAATACGCCATCGTCCCCGTCGAGTCCTGCGTCAACGTCTGGTCAATGCGGATGGAAATCTCGCTCCCCGCCTTCATCTCGCCGCTCACGAGGTGTTCTTTTATGATTTTCTGCGCCAAATTCAGCCCCATGCTAAGCCCCTCCTGTATTTGTTTCCACGCCGTACGCGCGGAAATGTAGTCGAATCTATAACAGTATAATTTTACACAAGAACAGCAAAAATGTCAAGCGCAACCGCCCCCACTGTACGCCGCATTCTCCCGCAGGCAGGCTGCGGGGAAAAAAGTTTGTAAAACTGCACAAAAAACACCGCCCGGACAGGCGGCGTTTTCCTATGCAAATATCGAATCTGTCCGCTACAGCAGATACCCCATCTCAAGGCGCACCTCGCCGCGCGCGAGGTCGCTATTGCTGTAACAGCACGCGTCAAAGCCAATGAGCGTAAAGCCTTCATGCAGGTAAAACCCGATGGCGTTTACGTTGCACGACTGTGTTTCCAGAATGAGCGCACGCCGTTTTTCGCGTACGGCCTGCTGCTTGGCAAGCTCCATCAGCGCATGGCCGACGCCCTGCTTTTGACAGGCGGGAGCGACCCACAGCTCCGTGACGCGCAGCCGGTTCGACCATTCCTCCGCGCACGTTTCAATCACGGCGGCCAGCTCCCCGTTCTGCACAATGCCGTGGGCGCAGGCGCCCTCCCAGTGCTCTGCGTAGAGCCGGTCGGGATAGTTATACTGCTCTGGTGTGTGTACAACGGGCCGTGCAAGCGGCTTTTTCTGAAGCGTCACCGTAAAATCGTCCCCGCTCCGCGCAACCGCCACGTCGTAAATCTCCGATGCCGTATACCCAATCGGTATGATATGCCCCTGCCATTTCTCCTTCGGCAAATGCTGTATCTCCATGTCCGTTCCACCTCTTACTGCTGCGCCATCTCCACCATAAACATATACGTCATATCCGAAAACCCCGGCAGTCCCTCATGCCCAAAGTCGGGGTAGATCACGCTCTTTTTCTCGCAGGTCATTTTGTTGAACGCCGCAAACTGTGTCGACGGCGGACACGTCGTGTCCATCAGCCCGGTTCCCATCATCACTTTTGCGCGGATACGCGGCGCAAGGTACTGTAAATCTATGTAGCCCAGACGGGTAAAGATTGCGTCCTCGCGCTCGTGGCGCGGGTCAAAGCGGCGGAAATACTCTTTCAGTTCTGCATACGCACCCTCAGCAAGATCCATCTCCCACACACGCTTGTAGTCGCACAAAAACGGGTAGGCCGGCGCGGCGCGGCAGATACGCGGCTCAAGTGCGCTGCACGCAATCGTCAGTGCGCCGCCCTGGCTCCCGCCGTATGCGCCGACGCGCGTTTCGTCAATGTCATCCATCTCCATCACAATTTTGGCAAGCTGCGCCGTGTCGAGGAATATATCCCGGAAGAGCAGCTTCTGCGGATTCTCTTCGTCCAGCCCGCGGATAATATGGCCATGGTGCGTGTTGCCCACGACGCCGCCTACGTCCTCCGACTTGCCACCCTGCCCACGGCAGTCGAGCGCAAACACGCTAAATCCGGCGAGCACATACGGCAAATACTCCGTCCAGTCGCCGCTCGACCCCGTGTATCCGTGAAAGTGCAGCATTGCCGGCATTTTGCCGCTGCTGCGTGCGGGTTTTAAGCACTTTGTGTATACGCGCGCTCCGTTTACGCCTGTAAAATACATATCGTAACACAGCGCGCCCGGCGCGGTAAACGCCGCTTCTTTCAGCTCCACTTGTGGGTCTACGGCACGCATTTCGGCAAGTGCCTTGTCCCAGTACGCGTCAAAGTTGTCCGGCTTCGGATTCCTCCCCTGATAGACTTTCAGCTCCTCCAATGGCATGTCAACGATTGGCATAAAAGTTCCCCCTTAAAATAGATTAAATCATGCACAAAAGGCTGCCAGCAGCCCGACAGCCTCTCTTAAATCCGATTATCTGATTTTTATGTGTACCTCGCGCAATTGCTGCTCCGACACCGGCCCCGGCGCGCCAATCAGCAAATCCTGCGCGTTGCTCGTCATCGGGAACGCAATCACCTCGCGGATGCTCGACTCGCCTGTTAAAAGCATTACCATACGGTCAATGCCCGGCGCCATGCCCGCGTGCGGCGGCGCGCCGTAGTGGAACGAGTTGTACAGCGATGTGAATTTCTCCTTAATGGTATCCTCTGTATAGCCTGCAATCTCAAACGCTTTTACCATAATCTTCGGGTCGTGGTTGCGCACCGCGCCGCTCGAAAGCTCTACCCCGTTTACCACAATGTCGTACTGGTACGCCAAAATGTCGAGCGGGTCTTTGTTTAAAAGCGCGTCCATCCCGCCCTGCGGCATGGAAAACGGATTGTGCGTAAAGCCGACCACGCCCGTTTCCGGGTCACGCTCATACATGGGGAAGTCCACGATAAAGCAGAACTTGAACTGCCCTTCTTTGATCAGCCCCATACGGTTTGCAAGCTCCGTGCGGATCTGGCCCGCCAGCGTCGCAACGATCTCCGGCTTGTCGGAGATAAAGAACAGCACGTCGCCGCCTTTGAGGCCGGACTGTTTGATCAGCTCCGCCTTTTCCGCGTCGGGCAAAAACTTCGCAATCGGGCCGGCAAGGTTGAATTCATCGTCACACTTGACATAGCCGAGCCCCTTCATGCCGATTTCGGTTGCAAACTTAAGCATATTTTCAAAAAAGCTCTTCGGCTGGCTTGCGCCACCCGGCAGGTTAATCGCCCGGACAATCGCCTTCTGGAACGGAACAAAGTCCGCGCGCGAAAAAATGTCCGAAACATCAATAATCTCAAGCGGGTTGCGCAAATCCGGCTTATCGGTGCCGTATTTGAGCATTGCCTCTTTGTACGGAATCCGCACAAACGGCGCCTCGTCCACCTCTGCGTCGGAAAACTTTTTAAACGTCGAGGAAAGTACGTCCTCCGCAACGGCGAACACGTCCTCCTGGCTTGCAAACGCCATCTCAAAGTCAAGCTGGTAAAACTCGCCCGGCGAGCGGTCCGCACGCGCGTCCTCGTCGCGAAAGCACGGCGCAACCTGATAATAGCGGTCAAAGCCGGACACCATCAAAAGCTGCTTAAAAATCTGCGGCGCCTGCGGCAGAGCGTAGAACTGCCCCTTAAACTTGCGGCTCGGCACGAGATAGTCGCGCGCGCCCTCCGGCGAGGATGCCGACAGAATCGGCGTCTGTACCTCCATAAACCCGTGCTCCTCCATTTTTGCGCGCAGGTGCGAAATAATCTGCGCACGCTTTACGATGTTGGAGCGCACCTTATCATTGCGCAAATCGAGGAAGCGGTACTTCAGGCGCACGTCCTCCTTTGTTTCCGTGGAAGTCGCAATCTCAAACGGCAACGGGTTATAGACCGCGCCAAGCACCTTGATGTCCGCGTCCTTTATCTCGATTTCGCCCGTGGAAATTTTCGGATTGACCGTATCTGCGTCGCGCTTTGTCACTTCGCCCTCGACAAGCACAACCGTTTCCTTTGAAATGTCGTGCAGCACAGTATCGTCCTTTACCACAACCTGCGTTATGCCATAGCTGTCGCGCAAGTCGAGAAAGATGACGCCGCCGTGGTCGCGGATATTAAACACCCACCCGCACAGGCTGACACGCTGGCCAATGCTGCCCGCGTCCAGCTCTCCGCAGGTATGCGTTCTTAAACTCGTTGAGAAATCCATCAATACCCTACCTCCAAAATTTTTCTCCATCCAGCCGGCAAGCGCCTACCAATCCTGCCCGCGCACTGCCTCCAATTAGTTTGATATTATAACATACATAACCGCCAATGTCAAATCATGATAAGACCTCACGCGGTGCGGGTGCACACGCCAGAACAGAAAAACCGGCCGCCCCGTCAGAAAGGGCAGCCGGTTTCTTGTAAAATGAAAAGCCGTATGCTATACTTTATATAAAAATGGAGAAACAGAAAAGGTTACAGCAGCGCGCCGCGCCCGTTTTTCTGTTTCTGCCATTTAGAAAACAAGCGATGCCGCCAGGAAAAACAGCGAGCTAACCATGGTAAACAGGAACACAGTAGCCAGAATCAGCAGCGGTGCGCCTACCATAAACAGGAGAAAGTATACAGACGCATGCTCCTCTGCGAGCCGCGCCACCTTGTCGCGCAGGGCCAGAAGCCGTACTTTCACCGTTTCCCTTTCCCGGCAGGAACGGTCTTCATATTTATGAAAATGAAACAGAAATGTTTGCGTGCTTTTCGGGTATGCTATATTTGTTGCTTTCATCACGCTGCATCTCCTTTCGCGTTGTATGAATTCTATTTCTTAGTACACTATTATTATAGCAGAAAAGGTAAAAAGACGGTGTTAGTGTTCCCGGCCCGGCATTAGAAATGAATTAAGATTTCAAACGCTTTTTTCGTCCCTTTATAAAATTTTAATATCACTTATAATTTCTTTATACAACGAAAACAAATCTTGTGGTAAAATATCCATATAAATTGGGATAACAAAATGGACGGCACACGTCTATAACAATACATAAACCGAGGTGATTGCGTATGGACCAGCAGCGGCCAGACCCGCAGCAGCTTTTGCACAATATTTATGAACAGCGCGAAAACGAAACACAGGGAAGGCTGAAGATATTTTTTGGTTACGCCGCAGGCGTCGGCAAGACCTATGCCATGCTGGAGGCCGCGCATGTGGCAAAGCAGGATGGCCGCGACGTTGTCGTAGGCTATGTCGAGCGGCATACCCGGCCGGATACGCTGGCGCTGCTCGACGGTTTGGAACAGCTTCCGCCCAAGGAGGTTGTCTATAAAGGCGTAAAAATCAAAGAATTTGATCTGGATGCGGCGCTGGCGCGCAAACCGCAGCTCATCTTGGTCGACGAGCTGGCCCACAGCAACGCTGCCGGAAGCCGGCACGCCAAGCGGTATCAGGACGTGGAGGAGCTGCTACGCGCCGGAATCGACGTCTACACAACTGTAAATGTCCAGCACCTTGAGTCCTTACACGATTTAGTTGCGTCAATTACAGGCGTTGCGGTAAGCGAGCGGTTCCCCGACCACGTATTTGACTCCGCCGACCAGGTGGAGCTGGTTGACATTGAGCCGGAGGACCTGATTGCCAGGCTGCAAAAGGGCAAGGTCTATCAGGGCGGGCAGGCCCAGCGCGCGCTGAACCACTTTTTCACCCGCGAAAACCTTGCCGCTCTGCGCGAGATTGCCCTGCGCCGCACGGCCGACCGGCTTAACCGCACGGCCCAGAAAATGGGGAATGAAATGGGCGCGCGCGCAGGTGAGCATATTCTGATCTGTCTTTCCAGCGCGCCTTCGAACGCAAAGGTTATCCGTACGGCGGCACGTATGGCGGAGGCGTTCCACAGCGGTTTTACCGCACTGTTTGTCGAAACGCCGGAAACGAAGGAGCTCAAGGGCGAGCACCTCAAACGGCTGCGCGACAATCTCCGCCTCGCCGAACAGCTTGGCGCACAGGTTGCGACCGTCTACGGTGAGGAGCCGGCAGTCCAGATTGCCGAATATGCGCGGGTCAGCGGCGTTACCAAAATCGTTTTGGGCCGTACCAACCACCGCCAATACCCATTCTACCGTGGGAAAAGCCTGGCGGACCGGCTGACCGACCTTGCAGGCAGCATTGATATTTACATTATTCCGGACACACAGCCGCTCTATAAAAAAGGAATCAAATTTCATCACGCTGACGAACCATGGTTCCGGTGGAGAGATCTTTTAAAAACGCTGTTTGTTGTAATTATGGCAACATTGATTGGCTTCGGATTTTATGCCGTGGGCTTGCGCGATGCAAATATTATTACCATATATATATTGGGCGTGCTAATAACCGCCGTTTGGACGCGGGGCCACCTCTATGGCGCAATTGCGTCGTTGCTCAGCGTGGTAGCCTTTAACTTTTTCTTTACTGTCCCGCGCTTTACGCTGCAGGCAAACGGTCCCGACTATCCGGTTACCTTCCTTATTATGCTGACTGCCAGCATCATAACCAGCTCGCTGGCTGCGCGGGTGAAAAAGCAGGCGCGTCAGTCTGCACAGAAGGCGTACTATACAGAGCTTCTCCTGAGCAGCAGCCAGACGTTGCAGCGTGGCAAAGACGAACAGGAAATTCTGGCAATTGCCGCGCGACAGCTCAGTATCCTGCTTGAGCGTCCCGTACTCTATGCGCTGGCAAAAGGCCATGCTGACCTCGATTTCAAAGTCGCGCCTAAGGAACAGACGGACCGGCTCCTTCCCTCCATGAGCGCGGAGGAGCGCGGCGTAGCAAACTGGGTTGTAAAAAACAACAAACGCGCCGGGGCCACGACGAATACGCTCGCCAGCGCACAAAACCTCTACCTGGCTGTGCGCGGGATTAAGGGCGTCATGGGCGTCGTGGGGATTCCGACAAAATATTACCCACACTTTGAAGTGTTTGAAAAGAATCTCATGATTGCCATTTTGAACGAGTGCGGCCTGATTCTGGAGCGGAAACGCCTGGGCGACGAAAAGCAGGCTTACGAAATGGAAACCCAGCAGGAACGCCTGCGGGCCAACCTGTTGCGCGCCATATCGCACGACCTGCGCACCCCGCTGACAAGCATCAGCGGGAACGCGGGCGTATTGATGGAAAAGAGCATTGTGTTGGATGAGGACAAAAAGCAGGAGCTCTACCGTTCCATCTACGACGACTCCATGTGGCTCGTCAATTTGACCGAGAACCTGCTCTCCATCACCCGAATAGAAAACGGCACCATGAATTTGCAGATGCATGCCGAGCTGCTCGACGAAGTGTTCCGCGAGGCGCTCTCCCACCTTGACCGTCAGGCAAAGGAGCACACGATCTCCGTTGAGCTTCCGGACGACATGATTATGGCAAAAATGGATGTGCGCCTGATTATTCAGGTTATTATCAACATTGTCAATAATGCAATCAAATACACCCCGCCCGGTTCCCACATTGTCCTGCGGGCGGAAAAGCAGAAATCCATGGTAGCGGTCAGCATATCCGACGACGGCCCGGGCATATCCGACGAGGATAAGGTACATCTGTTTGATATGTTTTACACGGTCAGCAAGGGGAAATCCGACAACCGGCGCGGCCTGGGGCTGGGGCTTAACCTGTGCCGCTCTATTGTGACTGCGCATGGCGGGCAGATAACCGCCACGGACAACAAGCCCCATGGCGTTGTCTTTACCTTCACTTTACCATTAGAAGAGGTGGAAATAAAAAATGTATAAATCAAAAATTCTGGTCGTCGAGGACGACCCCGCAATTGGCAACCTGATTCGTACCACGCTTGAAACACAGAATTACCAGTTCCATTCCGCCCAGAACGGTTCCGGCGCGCTGATTGAGGCCGTTTCCTACAATCCGGATGTAGTAATCCTGGATTTGGGCCTGCCGGACATGGACGGCGTGGACATTATCCGCAAAATTCGCAGCTGGAGCAATATGCCCATTATCGTGGTCAGCGCCCGTGCCGAGGACCAGGACAAGGTCGACGCACTCGACGCCGGCGCGGACGACTATCTGACCAAACCGTTCAGCATTGACGAATTTTTGGCGCGGCTGCGCGTGGCGTTGCGCCGGAGCATGGGAGAATCGTCCAGACCGGGTGAGGAATCGAGCGTTTATATCAACGGGGATTTAAAGATTGATTACGCGGCAGGGTGTGTCTATGTAAACGGCGAGGAAATCCACCTGACGCCGATTGAGTATAAGCTGCTCTGCCTGCTCGCCAAAAATACCGGCAAGGTGCTTACGCACAATTCCATTTTGCAGGAAATCTGGGGCAGTGCACAGGCGGCTGACGTATCGTCGCTGCGTGTGTTTATGGCAACGCTGCGCAAAAAAATTGAAAAAAACAGCCCCTCCTCGTCACAGTATATTCAGACGCACGTGGGCGTGGGTTACCGGATGCTCCATCAGTAAATTTTTTCCTTATATAAAAAAGCAGGCCGCACATGGCCTGCTTTTTTATTATGTACTGTCGCAAACGCCCATCGCAAAAAGCAGCATAGTTTACCACAAATTGGTTATATTAATACAATCTTAATGAAATCTTAACGTCAGACGCAAAACGCTAAGAGCATATTCACAGAAATTTTGCTACAATATGTAGGAAATAAATTTTAAGGGGGTTTTTCTATGATGGACCTGATAATGCTGGCAATCTTAGCCGCTAGCGTTGGCTTGGTTGGCCTTTTGATACACTGGTGTCAAAAACAGGTGGACTCAAACGACTAAAGGAGGAAATAGTATGATAATACTCGGAGCAATTGTTTTGCTTATGGGTGTCTACCTGGTTTATGCACTCGTACACCCAGAAAAATTCTAAGGCTAACAGGAGGGAATTATAATGATACAGCTTGTATTGACCATACTGATTTACCTGATTATGGTCATTCCGGTGGGTATCTATGTCTACCACATTGCAGCCGGAAAACATACCTTTGCAGACCCTGTATTTGACCGGGTTGACAACCTGATCTACAAGGTCAGCGGAATCAAGCCGCAGAAGGGCATGAACTGGAAACAGTACGCCATTGCCCTGCTTGCGACAAACGCAGTTATGATACTGCTTGGCTACATTATTCTGCGTATTCAGAGTATTGGCCTGTTTAATCCAAATGGAATTGGAAACATGGAGGAATCACTTTCCTTCAATACAATTATCAGCTTTATGACGAATACAAACCTGCAGCACTATTCTGGTGAGTCGGGCCTGTCGTATTTGTCACAGATGTTGGTTATCATATTTATGATGTTTGTTTCTGCGGCCAGCGGCTACGCGGCATGTGTTGCGTTCATTCGCGGTCTGGCAGGAAAGTCGAAGGACAATGTGGGTAACTTCTTTGCAGACCTGGTTCGCATTACGACAAGAGTGCTGCTTCCTTTCTCCATTGTCGGCGGCCTTCTGCTGGTATGGCAGGGCGTTCCGCAAAACTTCAGTGAGAACATTGTTGTTTCGACGCTTGAGGGCGCTAAGCAGATTATTGCGACCGGTCCGGTTGCCGCGCTGGAAATTATTAAGCATTTGGGAACAAACGGCGGCGGCTTCTTGGGCGCTAACTCTTCAACCCCGATTGAGAACCCAACAATTCTGACGAACCTGATTGAGCTTTACTCGATGATGATTCTGCCGGGCGCTTGCGTTATCACGTTTGGCAAGATGGTAAGAGACCGCAAACGTGCACAGGCAGAGGAAAAAGGCGAAACCGTAAAAACGCGCAGAAGCTTTACAACCTGGATGTATGGCCGCGAGGGAAGAACAATCTTTGCTGCAATGGGCATTATCTTCCTCATTGGTTTGGCTGTATGCTTCTGGGCGGAGAGTCAGGGCAACCCCGCGCTTGCAGACGTTGGTCTGAGCCAGTCACAGGGCAGTATGGAAGGTAAGGAGGTCCGGTTCGGTATTGCACAATCGGCGATGTTTACCACGACGACGACCTCATTTACAACAGGTACAGTCAACAACATGCACGATACGCTGACGCCATTGGGCGGTATGATTCCGCTGCTGCACATGATGCTTAACGTCGTATTCGGCGGTAAGGGCGTTGGTTTGATGAATATGATTATGTACGCAATTCTGGCCGTATTTATCTGCGGACTGATGATCGGGCGTACGCCGGAATATTTAGGCAAGAAGATTGAAGGACGCGAGATGAAGCTGACTGCGCTGTGCATCATTATTCATCCGTTCCTGATTCTCGCTTTCTCCGCTTTGGCAGTTGGGACGCAGGCCGGTCTGGAAGGTATTACAAACCCGGGCTTCCACGGACTGTCACAGGTGCTCTATGAGTATTCTTCTTCAGCGGCGAACAACGGTTCCGGTTTTGAAGGCTTGGCCGACAATACCATGTTCTGGAACATTACAACAGGTCTTGCCATGTTCTTTGGCAGATACCTGTCCATTGTGATCCAGCTTGCAATTGCCGGTTCGCTGATGAAAAAACGCTTTGTAAGCGAGTCCGTCGGCATACTGCACACTGATACCCTTTCGTTTGCGATTATACTGGTATTTGTGGTATACATCTTTGCAGCGCTGACGTTCTTCCCGGTACTGTCACTTGGCCCGATCGCGGAACATCTCACTCTATGGTCGTAAGGAGGAAGCATAATCATGAGCAATAAACGTACGCAAAAGCTGATTACGCCAGAGATATTTCGTCAGGCGATCATCGGCTCGTTTGTAAAATTAAATCCAAGATACATGATGAAAAACCCGGTCATGTTCGTGGTAGAAGTAGGCTTTGTCATTACACTGATTCTGTCCTTCTTCCCGGAACTGTTCGGGGACGTAGGCGCAAGCAATCTGCGCACCTACAATATTATTGTTGCAATTATCCTGTTTATAACTGTGCTGTTTGCAAACTTTGCTGAAGCTGTAGCGGAAGGCCGCGGCAAGGCGCAGGCAGCAAGCCTGCGGAAAACGCAGAAGGATACCAAAGCACGTCTTCTCCTGGAGAACGGTAAAGAAAAAGAAGTTCTCTCGAGCGAACTCAAAAAGGGCGACGTTGTCATGGTAAGCGCCGGCGAAATCATTCCCGGCGACGGCGAGGTAATCGAGGGTATTGCGTCTGTGGACGAATCAGCCATCACCGGCGAGAGCGCGCCCGTTGTGCGCGAGTCCGGCGGCGACTTCTGCTCGGTTACGGGCGGCACAACCGTCGTTTCCGACTGGTTAAAGATTCGTATCACATCCGACCCGGGCAACAGCTTCCTTGACCGGATGATTGCTTTGGTCGAAGGCGCGTCGCGCAAAAAGACCCCGAACGAGATTGCGCTCAACACGCTGCTCGTTTCGCTGACAATTATCTTTATGATTGTTATTGTTACGCTGTATCCGATTGGTATTTACTCCGGTGTTCAGCTCCAGACGCCAACCCTGATTGCGCTGGCGGTCTGCCTGATTCCGACCACGATCGGCGGTCTGCTGTCCGCTATCGGTATCGCTGGTATGGACCGTGTTACCCGCTTTAATGTAATTGCTATGAGCGGTAAGGCAGTAGAAGCCTGCGGCGACGTAGATACCATGATTCTGGACAAAACGGGTACCATCACCTATGGTAACCGTCTTGCTGCGGACTTTTACCCGGTTGGCGGCGCAAACCGCAGCGATTTAATCCGCTGTGCAGCGCTCACCAGCCTGCACGATGAAACGCCGGAAGGTAAATCTACCCTTGAGCTTGCGCGCCGTATGGGCGATACCAGCGAGGAGACGGCTGGTTCTAACTTTATCGAATTTACGGCCCAGACCCGCATGAGCGGCGTAGACCTGCCGGATGGGACGAAAATCCGCAAGGGCGCTTCGGACGCAATTGAACAGTATGTAAAGAGTCTCGGCGGTAAAATCCCGTCCGACCTCCACACACAGGTTGACCAGATTTCCAGCCTGGGCGGCACGCCGCTTACGGTTTGCGAGGGCGACCGCATTCTGGGCGTCATTTACTTAAAGGATACGGTAAAGGCTGGTATGGCAGAACGGTTTGAACGTCTGCGCGCCATTGGTATCAAGACAATCATGTGTACCGGCGACAACCCGCTGACCGCTGCAACCATTGCAAAGGAAGCCGGCGTAGACGGGTTTATCGCAGAGTGCAAACCGGAAGACAAGATTGACGTAATCAAGAAAGAGCAGGCAGAGGGCAAGGTTGTTGCCATGACAGGCGACGGCACAAACGATGCACCGGCGCTGGCACAGGCAAACGTCGGCCTTGCGATGAACAGCGGCACCACGGCCGCTAAGGAAGCGGCAAACATGGTCGACCTCGACTCTGACCCGACCAAGATACTGGAGGTTGTGGAAATCGGCAAGCAGCTCCTGATTACGCGGGGCAGCCTGACCACTTTCTCCATTGCAAATGATATTGCAAAGTATTTTGCCATTATTCCGGCTATGTTTATGATGGCGATTCCGGAGTTGGGCGTACTGAACATTATGCACCTGGCAACGCCGTTCAGCGCAATCCTTTCAGCGCTCATCTTCAACGCGATTATCATTCCCTGCCTGATTCCTCTTGCGATGAAGGGCGTTAAATACCGCCCCATGTCGTCCGGGAAGATTCTTGCAAAGAACATGCTCATTTACGGCGTAGGCGGTATTATTACACCGTTTATCGGAATCAAGATTATCGACCTGATCATTGCCCCGATGCTTACGCTCATTGGGTTAGGTTTATAAGGAGGTCAATCGAATGAAAGACACAACTAAGAAATTCCTGCACAGCACCAGACAGACCGTTGTTGTAACCATTGTTTTAATGCTTATTTGCGGTTTGCTGTTCCCGCTTTTGCTGTCTGGGCTTTCGGCGCTCATCTTCCCGCACCAGGCTGCAGGAAGTCTGGTGGAAGTTGACGGCCAGCCTGTAGGCGCAGAGTTCGTTGGACAGGAATTTACTGAAGATTATTATATGTGGACTCGTCCTTCCCAGTACCATTACAATGTTTATATCGAGGACAAGGACGGCAACCAGCACTATAATATCAAAGACGAAGACGGAAAGCAGCTCCTCTTTATTGCAGATGAGGAGGATGCAGACGGCAATGTTGTAAAAGCGCATTATGACACCTTTGATGAAAACGGAAACCAGGTTTTCTATAAGGATATTGAAAATATCGACGAAGCGACGGACACGACCTTCGCTGGCCTGAGCTCCGGTTCGGCAAACTATGCGCCGTCGAACCCAGATCTGGCTGCGCGTGTAGAGGCAGACATCGAGTCGTTTTTGGAAAAGAACCCGGATATAAAGCGTGAGGACATCCCGACCGACCTGCTGACAGCATCCGGTTCCGGTCTGGATCCGCACATCACGCCGGCTTCCGCAGAGGTACAGATTCCCCGTATCGTCGAGGCGTCCGGCCTGAGCGAAGCACAGGTGCGTGAAATCGTAGAACGCCACACAGGCGGCAAACTGCTTGGCATTTTCGGTGAAGACACCGTTAATGTTTTACTCGTAAATATTGATATCGCACAGGCAATGGGGCTGATTGGCTCGCAGGCAGAGTAAGAAAGCCGCCTGGCGGTTGACAGTTTATCCTGTACCGGGTAGTCCGGTACAGGATTTGCATAAGCGTTGGGCGCGCGCAGCCTGTGCGGCGCGTATCGGAGGCACACTACCCGGTTCCCCGCGCCCGGAATATTATCTGGAAAAACTACAAACAGAAACGAGGAAATAAAAACAATGAAAAATACCATTTTTACTGGTTCCGGAGTGGCCCTGGTCACTCCCATGCACTCTGATTTGTCTGTTAATTATGAAAAGCTGGGCGAGCTGATTGAATATCAGATTGAAAACCAGACGGATGCAATTGTAATTACTGGAACCACGGGAGAAGCCTCCACGCTGACGGACGAAGAACACCTTAACGTGATTCGGTACACCGTTGAGCAGACCGCCGGGCGCGTCCCGGTTATAGCCGGCACGGGCAGCAATAATACGGCGCATGCCATCTATCTGTCAAAGCGTGCGCAGGAAGCCGGCGCGGACGCGCTGCTGCTGGTCACACCATACTATAACAAGTGCTCCCAGCAGGGGCTGTACCTGCACTTTAAGGCAGTCGCAGATGCAGTTCCGCTCCCGATTATCCTCTACAATGTTCCCAGCCGGACCGGGGTCAATATCCTGCCTGCCACGTACGCCCGCCTGAGTGAGATTAAAAACATTGTAGCTGTGAAAGAGGCCAGCGGCAACTTTTCGCAGATTGCGAAGATTATGAGCCTGTGCGGCGACAAGCTGGACGTATATTCGGGCAACGACGACCAGATCACCTCGGCTTTGGCGCTGGGGGCGAAGGGCGTTATCTCCGTGCTGGCCAATATTGTGCCGCAGGAAACGCACGAAATCTGCCAGAGTTATTTTGACGGCAATCCGGAGCAGAGCGATACGCTCCAGCTCCGCTATCTCGACTTGATTGAGAACCTGTTCAGCGATGTAAACCCCATCCCGGTAAAGCACGCACTGAACGCCATGGGCTTTGAAGTGGGCGAGTGCCGCCTTCCCCTCTGTGCCATGGAGCCGGTTGCAGCGGAGCGTTTGCTCGGCAGTCTGCACCGCTACGGCCTGCTTGCAGATACGCGCGCGGGTTCGGTAACGGTACGGCGGCCGCAGGGCGCGCTGCTCTGGAGGAAAAACCACTAAAATCTATGAGCTTCCCAGCTAAAACAGCGGGAAGCTCTTTTTGTTAAAAGGACATTTCAATGCCTGATATTGAAATCCTCCCGCATTTCCGATATAATACAAGCAGCGAGGTGAATGATATGGAGCTGCGCGTTTTAAACTACTTTTTGACAATTGCGCGGGAGGAAAACATCACAAAAGCGGCGCAAATTCTTCATATAACCCAACCAACCCTGTCGCGGCAGATTGCCCAGCTTGAGGAAGAACTGGGCGTGAAGCTGTTTTCCCGCGGCAATCACAATATCCGCTTGACAGAGGATGGCATGCTCCTGAAGCGCCGTGCGCAGGAGCTGCTCGAACTGTCCGATAAAACAAAGCGGGAACTGTCGCATGGGAAGGAACATATTTCCGGGGAAATTGCGATTGGATGCGGCGAAACGAAAAGCATCATCGAGCTTACAAAAATAATCGTTGCCTTTCGTAGCCAGTACCCTGATGTGACGTTTGACTTTTATACGGGAATCGCGGACGACATCAAGGACCGCATTGAAAACGGATTGATAGATATTGGGCTGCTTTTAGCGCCGGTGGACATCAGCAAGTATCATTTTATCCGGATGCCAAGGGAAGAAAAGTGGAATGTTTTGACAAGGAAGGACTCGCCCCTTGCCTCCCTGCAAGCTGTAACGCCAAAAGACCTGGTTGGGCTCCCCATCATCACGGCAAAACGAAAGTCCGTACAAAATGAGCTGGAAAACTGGTTCGGCCCCTACTATGAGCAATTAAACATCGTAGCCACAAGCAATATTTCCTACAGTAACCGCGCCATGATGGTCGAACAGGGATTGGCCGTGGCGTTGGTGCTGGAGTTTGACTGCGGCTTTGCAAACCTTTGCCTGCGGGAATTGTCCCCCACGCTGTCGAGCCACAGTGTGCTGGTGTGGAAGAAAAACCAGACGGTTTCTACGGCTGTCAGCGCCTTTATTTCTTTTGTGCAAAACAACCAAAAGAATTCCGGGGGATTTATATAAGTATTTTATTTCCAACGGAAGAAATTCATAAACTTAATCCCAATCTTGAAGCAGCATTAAACCGTCCTATATAAAATCTTATCTAAATAGAAAAAAGCCTGTAACCATTGTGGCTACAGGCTTTCAATGTGGTTGCGGGAGTGCGACAAATGTAGTATGTACGACATTTCATTATAGAAAGGATAAATAAATCCCGCCCCCAAACAAAAAAGCCGGGGCGTCCCCCGGCAAATTCCGCCCCGTAGCTTCGCCATATCCCGGATTGTGGGAGGGTTACTATGCCACGGAGAAAATTAAACGACCCGACATGGTACGCATCCAAAGAGGCGCGCCGGGTTCTGTTATTTATATTATATTCCATACCCCAACATTTGTCAATATTTATCCCAAACATATGTTTTATTAATTGACAAATCCCTCTATAAGCTATACAATTATCTTAACAAGTAACCTCAAAAGGAGTGAGGCGAATGAGCGGACAAACGGATTTCAAGCGCGATTATTTAGATTGGTTCTCTAACAACATGAAAGCAACAGATTTGTCGCAGAACATGGTTCGGCTGACCGTGCCGTTTTTGGATTTTAATAATGACTATACCGAAATTTTTGCCCAAAAGCAAGGAAATTCCTATATGCTGACTGATTACGGAGAAACAATTTCTAATTTGGAATTATCGAATTATATTCCCACCGAAAAGCCTCAAGCTTTAAGCGAAATTCTGTCATATTACGGCGTTCGGTTAGACGGAAATGCGCTTTCTATAGAGTGCAGCAATTCCGATTTTGGAAGCAATGCAAACGCTTTGATACAATGTATACTGAGAATCGGTTTTATCTTCAAGGACGGTGCGGCGGATGGAATATAAGGGTTACCACGCAAAATTTGAATACGACTACAACGACAATATTTTTGTAGGCGAGGTCTGCGGCGTTTCGGATTCATTGAATTTTCACGGCTCCACTATAGGTGAGTTAACAGAAATGTTCCATCAAAGCATTGATAACTATTTGGAGTTTTGCAAAACAGCAAACAAATTTCCTGAAAAGCCTATTTGATGTAAAAAAGCCGGGGATGTGTGTCCCCGGCTCTTCTTTTTCATTCTCTATTAAACCAAACTTTAATAAAAACCCTAAAAACATTGTCCTATTAAAAAATCAGGGCCATTTCTTTAATAGGACTTAATGAAGTGTCTCTCACTCCCCCTTTCCCGCCTGCTTCACCACCTGATTCACGTACACGCTCGCCCCCGCGA
>CABUKE010000009.1 GCA_902492065.1 uncultured Eubacteriales bacterium | reverse complement strand
ATGCTGAGGAGGAAGTCCGTCGTCGTGTAGACTTTCATGTTGTCGATGAGCGGCAGCTCCGCCTCGTTTGACGGGCTACTACGATAGAGAATATAGCCGCCTACACATCTGGACAAATCAATTTTCTTTTCTGCACTTTCGTAGTAATCTCTTCCATCAAGGCCACCGGTCAAATATGCTTTTGCCGTACTATTTGCCGGATCATCCGCATTGATAGTAAGCTTAACCGTATAATGCAACCACTCATTTTCCAGTGCATAAACGCCTGCTTCCTGGTTGCCGGCAACACTAATACGTCCATCATCTCTTGCCGTATTCCCCACCGCAAAAAAGTACGATGCTCCACTGTTTCTAAGAGCAAAATCGAACGTTGCCGTTGCAAAATTCGGGATTAATATGTTACCTGTAAAATAATACGTCCCACCCGAATGTTTTGTGTCCTCAGTTCTGTACTGTTTTCCACTCCCTTTTTCAAAATAAGCAACTTTATTATTTGCATCTTTCGGGTCAGTCTGCACCAATCCCGATACACCAGAAAACTGTTGCTTACTTGCGCCACCGGCAGATGGTCTGCCGCCAACTTCATAGCTTTCAAAATCTTCATCCAGATATACCACATCATCCTGCGGGATGCGAAGTGTCACACCAACCGTTTTCGTGTCGCTGACTACATCCTTCTCTTTTACTTTCGCATACACCTGGTAAGAGCCCACTTCATCTGCCGGTATGAAACTGAAAGTTGCCCCTGTTTCATTCTGTTTTACGCCGTCGAGATACCACTCAATTGTGTTCGTGTCGACATACTCCGCTGGTGTCGTCTGTGCAGTAAAGGTTACCGCCGTCACATTGCCGACCGTCTGGTTGATGTTTGCCGGCGTGTCAAGTGCAAGCGCCGTAATCGGTACGATCGGGTGCTCCTCCACCTCAATTGTTTTTACATCGGAGGTTACACCGGTGCTAATCACCTTAGCATACACGCGATACGTCTTGCCACATTCTGTAGGCGTATAGGAGAATGCCGTCCCGGCTGTACTCTGCAATTCGTCATTGACATACCATCTGATAGAATTGGTATCAATGTTGCTCGCCGGATTAGGCGTCACCTCAAAGTTTACCGCCTCCATTGCGTCATATTTCTGATAGAGATTGCTCGGTGTATTGATAGCAAGGCTTTCAATCGGATCATAGTTAGGATTGTTAACTGTAAACGAAATCGTTCCGACAGCGCTTTGTCCAACTATATCTTTAACGCTGTCCTTCATCGACAACGTGTAGCTGCCGTTCGGCAGAACAGATAATGTTTTTACCGTAATCTCTTCATCCTCTGCCGTTACCGATTCTATCTCCACTGTCTGCCCTTCTGCGTTTTTCAATTCAACGCTGTCCGCAGTAACAGTTGTCATATCTATATCATGATTTGCTCTCACTGTAATTCCATCAACAGTATTAATATTCTCTGTTTCCGGCATACTAATGTCAAAGCGACCTGCGCTGTAGATTTTTATATCGTCAACATATGCGGCATTGCCTTCCCCGTTCGACATATTCCCCTTAATCAGAATACGTGCGTCAAGCTGCGCCATATCTGTTTTGGAGTTGTTTGCCGTATACCCGCTCGCCATAACAACAGGTGTTTCTTCGCCGTTTACAGTCCGAGCGCCGTCGCCGTAGAAATACCCGGTAACGCTGTACCGATTCGTGTCAGGCTTGATCACGAAAATATAATTTAACCATTCATTTTCGGCAAATTTTGCGACTGCCGTACTTGAGGATCCAATTTGAATGTTCCCATTTGCCGCAAACTTGGCAACGTTTATCCCATCCGTGCCATTTCCGCGTACAATCACTTCCACAAATGACCCGGACGCAAAACTCGGGAGCAGATACCGTCCCTTCACAATGACCGGCTCAGTGTTAATGCCGCCGAGATAACGGTTCATCTGCTGATTCTGAACGCCGCCGGTAAGATTATACATCTTGCCCACTTGATTTGTTTCATCGAATGGGTCAACTTCTCCCATAACCCCGTTGGTCTTACCGTTGTTGGTCGACCATATTTTCTGTGTAATGTTTGTTCCTACCGTGTAAGACTCGAAATCATCATCCGCAAATACCGTGTCTACATTTCTGTCCGACAGCTTGAGCGTATAAATTTTTTCCGCTCCATTCTCCGCCGTGACAGTTATCGTAACGTCCTGCGGAAGCGTTGTAAGGTTGTTTCCCGAGTAAACAACCTTTGCAGTCGGATCCTCTGCCGTTGCCGCAAGCGTAACCCCGCCGTCAGCCATATTTGTCTTGACAAGGTAATCCGTCAAGTCAGACTTAAAGGAAGAAAGCGGCGTTCCGTTAATGCTGAGTGAGGCAAGTTTGTTGTTGCCTGACAGCTCCTTGCTGAATGTAACCGTATACTGCTGCTGTACGCCGTCCGAGTCCTCGACATTTATTGTAACCGTTGCCGGCGTGGCACTTACCGTAGCCGACGGCGTGTATGTAACCTCTGCACTACTGTCAAGCGCCTTTGCCGATACCGTCACGGGAAGGTCTGCGTCAAGAACCTGTACCGTATAGGAAAGCTGGTCTGGATCAAAGCCCGAAACTACAGCGCCGTCTATCATAATCGACTCCAGTTTGCCACCGGTAACGCCCTCTGTCAAAGCGGCGATTCCGCCGTTTGGTACGATATCGGCGTTCGCCCACGTCTTGCCGTCCTTCGTATAGGTAGAGACAATCTTCGTACGTCCGTTCTGGCTCACTTGCGCGCTGCCCCAATCAGACGGCACCTCCACTTTCACAGTGAGCGGATAGTCAAAAATATCCGTCGGAAGCGCGGTGCTGGGATAGGTCAGGCTTACCTCAACCGCGTCTCCCACGAGCGTCGCAACCGACTCCGACACCTTCTTCTCCCGCATATATTTCACAGCCTGTGTATAGGTTGCAACCCAGATTTCTCCCTCCTTCTGCTTCTGGGATATGTACGAATAGTGCGCCTCTGCGTCCGCCTTTGTCTGCGGCATGTAGCCCGGCGCGTCAATGCTGTGCCATAGCTCGATCAGCCATTGACCGTTTTCGATTACTGTGTCGACCCAGCCGTTCCGTCCTTCAAGGGAGGAGTCGTCATGGATACCTTTTACATATGCATTCCAAAGCTCATCCTCACTAGGCTCAACCGAGCCGAAGCCACGCGTCCCCTTGCGCTGAGCATAGTAATTTTCTTTGACAATCTCAAGTCCCCGATCGGTGATGCGTCCGTCCCCGGGACCGAACACAATGACGTCAATGCTTGGAAAAGCGTTTTCAAACATGGTTTTGCTGTCAACGATTTCCTCCTGGTAATATTGCTCTGTCGAGTCGGGATTATATACGCCGCCGTCGTGATACATCCCGTGCGAGGCAACGTCGATACGTCCCCGCTCAACAACCGCCTGCATCCTCGGCAGGACGGAACTGGTCAGGTTTCTCCCGATCAAAAAGTTCGTGCCGCACAAGTCGTACTTTTCAAACATGTCCGCGTTGAATTCCGCGGTGCTAATGTCGCCGTCATCATACGTCAGCGTAACGATTCCCTTTGCATCGTTTTTGACCTTCAGGATTTCCGACTCAACCTCGCTCTCGCTCGATTTAATTCGGAAGTTGACAATATATTGCTTCTGGTTGCCATAGGGCGCCGTCACCGTCGCCGTTATGCTACCCGGAAACTGCGTCAGCTCGTCTGTGCTGTACTCGACTTTTGCCTCCGGGTCGCTTGGCACAGCCGACAGGCTCACAGACTCCGTCCCCACATCGAGCGAAACGCGGTACTCGACAATATCCGGGTCAAACCCGCTTACGCTTGTGTTTTCTCCGCCATATGTAAGCGACACCAAGTCTGCATCTCTTGAAAGCATCGGCGGCGCGTAAATACGTACGTCGTCAAGATATATCTTGGCTTGCTTCGTGTCGCCAGGTTCATTGATGTTTGTGTTGTGAACCATATTGCACGCCCCGTTTGTCTTTACGCCAATATTGTTCATAACTTTTCTGTCCGTAAACGTTATCTCGCTGACCTTTTCGCCGTCAGCGTTTGTAAGCCCGTCTCCCGTAACGGTTACGTTGATTTCCGTTTCTTCATCCAAGTCTCCGGGGATGATCTCTACCTTATAGCTCACCCAGGTATCCGGCTCTATGTCGCCGAAATCGTCAGACTTGTCCGCGCCACGGATGGATGTCGGCGTAATATGGAACACCTGTTCCCGATTTGCAGCGTCATTGCCCACAGAATTCCTGTACTCGAGATAAAACGACGGGTCTGGAACGCTCGCCGTCGGGTGCAGCATGACCCTGCCCGTAAAAACGGTAGCTTCGTCAACATGCATCGCAACCGTTTTATGAAGCGATGGCCAATACTGCGTGCCGGACGCAAAAATCTCGCACACTTTATTCCCTGAATCCAGCGGGTCCTGGGCAACTATGGCATTTGTCGCCGAGTTCCACGGGTTTGCACCAATGGTCGGCACAGCCGTCCCAACGTCTCCATAATTTTCAAAGTTGTCTGCAAACAATTCCGTTTCACTTTCCGCCGAAAATGCCGGAAATGCAACGCACGTTCCCAGAACGCTCAGCGTCAGCAGTACACACAAAAACCTTTTGAACATGAAAAATCCCCCTTCACACATTTTTTGTTAAAAGCATAACAAAAAAAATTCTTATCAAGCAATTTTTTGTTATTTTCTATTAGAATTATATCGTTTTTTTCTCAACCTGTAAATATAAAAATAATGACGGTAAGTATAAATATATCGAAAAATTCTCATAAAAAAACGATGCATTGAGTCGTTATTCCCCAACGCATCGTCTGTCTGTTTCATTTCATCGTGTTTGGCATGTTCATATCAGTTAAAATAAACCGTCATATCAACGCTTCCTTTGCTATCCTCCAGGGCAATATACGCTTCCTTTGCCGCCTGCACGCAGCTTGTTCCCCTTTCCAACTCCCGGTCGCGCAAAACGTGAATGCGGTAGAGAGAACTCCCATAAGCATACTCCACCTCGTAACTATCCCATTCTTCCGGTACACACGGCATAATATAAAGTCGGTCGCCGCGCTTTTTCAGTCCGAGAATCGACTCCGTTCCAACCTTATAGTACCACGCCGCCGCGCCGGTGTAAAAGCTCCAGCCCGCACGCCCCATGTGAGCCGGATTGGTATATACATCCGCCGAAACGGCGTACGGCTCGTTTTTATAACGCGCGGCCTCCATGGCGGACTGTGTGTGGTTAATCGGGTTAATCATATGAAAATACTGCCACGCCAGATTGCCGTTCCCCAGCATCGCCGCCGCCAGAACGACCCATACCGCCGCATGGGTGTACTGGCCGCCGTTCTCCCGCACGCCTACAACATAGCTCTGGATATAGCCCGGAGAGGGATTACTGTGCTGGAAAGCAGGTGTGAGCAGTGCAATCAGGCCATTTTCTTTAGACACGAGGTGCGCCTTGACCGACTCCATCGCCTGCACCGCCCTGTCGGGTGCGCCAGCGCCCGAGATGACCGCCCATGCCTGCGCAATCGCATCCATCTTGCATTCCTCGTTTTGATGGGATCCAAGCGGGCTTCCATCGTCAAAAAATGCGCGCAGATACCACTTCCCGTCCCAAGCAGATTTTTCTATTGCGGCGGTAAGATCGTCCCGGGTCACAGAGAGGCTTTTTGCCTCCTTCGCGTCGCCGCGGCGCTCGCAGACAGATGCCATTTTCTCCAAAATGTCACACATGAACCAGGAAAGCCAAACGCTCTCCCCCTTGCCGCCGTTTCCGACGCTGCTCATGCCGTCGTTCCAGTCGCCGCTCCCCATCAACAAAAGCCCATGTTCTCCAAATCGCAGGGCGCGGCGGATGGCAAGCAGCATATGTGTGTACAAATCGGCCGTCTTCTCCGTAGCGCCCACCTCATAATACAGCTCATCCACGCCGTCTTGAAGCGGCGCGCCGGTCACAAACGGCGCCTGTTCGTCCAGAATCGTCTCGTCGCCTGTAACAAGCATATACTCCAGCGTCACATACGCCAGCCACAGCAAATCGTCAGAAAAGCGCGTGCGGATTCCGCGGTCATTGCCGTTTTCCACACTGTGCCACCAATGCAGCACGTCGCCCTCCTCGAACTGGTGCGCCGCATGGAGCAAAATCTGTTGTTTTGCACGCTGCGGGCTGTGCGCCAGCAATGCGAGTGCGTCCTGCAATTGGTCACGGTAGCCGTATGCACCGCCGCACTGGTAAAACGCGCTTCTTGCAAACAGCCGGCACGCAATCGTCTGGTAGAGCAGTCTGCCATTTAAGAGTAAATCCATGGATTGATCCGGCGTTTTTACTCGGATACCACCGGTCAAATCCTGCCAGTAATGCAGCGTTTTATCAAAACTGTCCGCAATCTGTTTTAGATTGGTATACGCCTGTGCGGTCTGCCGCGCTTCTCCGCGCGGCGTCTGCCCGAGCACAAAGGCAAGCTGCTTCGTTTCTCCCGCCTCCAGACGGAGCTTGACCTGCAAAGCCATCACGGGCGGTGCGCCAGCCCCGGTTTTGTTGTTTAACCCATCCTGCAACACGGAAAGCGGAACGCCCTTTGACAGCATACGGAAGTCCTCCGCGTCCGACGTATACGAGCTGACCGGTTCCGAGCATGCCGCAAAGGCCGTCAGCCCGGCAAACTCAGCGTTGCATACGTTCTCCGCGCAGAGAACGCCGTCGTCCCGGCGTGTCGCGACGAAGCGCGCATCCTCCGCCTTTTGGCCCAGCACCGGATACAGTAAATACGTAAACGCAAGCTCACGTGCCGCGCCGTCCGTGTTTGTTACGGTAAGCCATGACAGTTTGACCGGTGCATCCGGCGGTACAAATACGCACAACTCGGTATTTACAGCATTTTCGTTGTGATAAAATCGGCTGTAGCCGATTCCGTGCCGCACAAGATAGTCCTGATTCTGATTAAACGGCGCGCGCGTCGGAGAAAAGACATATCCCGACTGCGTGTCGCGAATCAGAATCCGCTCAAACGCCGGGTCGCTGACTGCGTCGTTTGACCACGGTGTCAGCTTGTTGAGCGCGCTGTTGCGGCTGTAGGTAAAACCGCCGCCGGATTCTGTCACAATCGTGCCAAACTGTTCATTTGCCAGAATATTGCTCCACGGCATGGGTGTGCTTTCCCCTTCTTTGAGGGAAATCACATACTCCTGCTTCTCCGGGTCGAAGCCGCCGTATCCGTTAAAATACAATAGCTCATCCCGGGCAAGGGGCTGGCTCGGCTTCGGAGCCGGCATAGCATACGCCATAATCCGTCCCGACGGGGCAAACTGCTTTGCCAGTCCGTTTCCTGTGTCACCGAGCACGCCCGCGCACCACGTATAAAGCAGCTTCCGTTCTGCGCCGCTGACATTTGCACCCTCCAGCACGAAAAGGCGCCCGGCCCCGGCGTGGCCCGTACCGTACTGCTCCGTCCGCTCACGCGCCGCCTGCGCCAGCCCGCCGCTATAGCCATGCTCCCCTTCGCAGAGCAGGACAACGTCGAGTGGAAAGCCCTTTTCGTTGTAATAGCGATAGAGCCTGCCTGCCCATCCTGCGCGCGACAGCATGTCCTCGTTTTTGATTTCAGCCAGCAAAAACGGGATATCACCGGATATGCCGAATCGCCACAGGCCGCTTTTTGGCAGCTCGTTTTCCCGAATCTGCTCCTGGAAGCGGTCTTTTTGCCCCTTCCCTTCCGCAATGCGGGGCAGGTAGGCGAGCATACGCTCCTCCTCGCCGGGCTTTAAATCCAGATAGCGTAGAAACAGCGACGAATAGGCCTGCGCGCGGATAAACGCCTCTTCCACGGCTTGCCGGCTCTTCAGCCCGGCGCAGATTTCCTGCGCCTCCTGTTTTGTTCCCGCAGCGGAAAGCAAAAAGCTGACGGATGTACTTTGCATAGCGCCGACCCGGACGTGGATACGCATGGCAAGTACTGGATCGAGCACCGCTCCCGCACTATTCGTAAGCGGGAGCGCATTTTTAAGCGCGCGCGCTGTTGGCAGCGTGTTGTTGCGCCCCAAAAACTTTTCCCGGTCGGTTTCGTAACTGACCGCGCCGCAGAGCGACTCTCCCGTAACGCTCAGGCAGGCCCAGATGTCCGGCTGCTGCGGGAAGCGTTTCCGCCGCGTCGCAAACAGCATGGTTTCCGCTTCGTCGAACTGCGTGCTGACGAACAGCCCGGAAAACGCCCGGTGCGCCTCGTCATCCTGCTTTTTTGTAATAATGGCTTCTGTATAAAACGTCAGCGTAAACCGCCGCTCACGCGCTTCATGGTTAGTAAGTGTAATGTCATGAATCTGTGCGTTGCAGTCCGGGCAGACGGCAATCTGCGTTTTAGTGTCGAGCCCGTCGTCGCAACGGGTGTAAATTGCTTTATCATTTAAGAACGCCACCGACCCGCTCTGCGGTTCTGCCATGCCGCGCAGGAACGTCGCCGGCACCGTCGCACCGGAGTCGTCGTCCGTCACAAACACGAAGAAGCCGCCCCGGTTTCCGTCCTCGTAGCTGCTAAACCGATTGATATACAGTTCGCCCAGTTTGGCATATCCGTATCCCTCGCGGTCGAGGTACATCATATAGCTTTTGTTTGATAAAATATGCGCCTGTTGCATACCTTCTTCCTCCGTAATCCCAAATGTCCGCTCGCAGGGAGCGGCTTTCTTCTGCGCTGGCTCCGCCTTTCTGTGCCGCTTCGGCCGCTCCTCGTATTTTGCCGCACGGCTCACAGGCGGTGTGAGCGGGATTTTTTCGCCGAGCAGATATGCGCCCGCGCGGAGAAACGGCTCCTTTAAGAACCGGCGTTGTAACAGGTTTTTGAAGAACACGTTGTCTATCGCCAAAAAACTCATACCGACATGGTGTACCATAAAACTCTTCACAACGGCATAGTCCTCGCCTGCCATAAGCCTGCGCTTTGTAAAGTCAAGCGCCTCATAGAAGCCGTACGTCCCATATGCGCCGAGTCCGATGAGTCGCTTCATGTTCTCCGCCGCCGTGTTCGGCGCGAGCATGGCCGACATCACAGAGGCATACGGCGCAATGACGCGTTCGCTTGCCAATCCACGCTTTAATCCAAGCGCCGGTACGCCGAACGCCTTATACGCATAGTTCAAATCCGCATCAAAACTGTAGTACCCTGACTCCGAAATGCCGTATACCGGTGCGAACCTCAGCGCATACTTCATCTGTTCGCGCAGCGCAAAGTTATAGCTCTCTGAAAAAATGGTATTACGGAAGCTCTTCATCAGCAACAGCGGCATGAAATACTCGAACATGGTCCCAGTCCACGACAGCAGTCCGGTATGCAACTCAGCCGCCGCCATGCTCCTGCCGAGCCGGAACCAGTGCTCACGCCCGACTTCGCCGCGCGCCACGGCGATAAAGCTCGTCTGCCGCGCCTCCGACATCAGCAGGTCGTAATAGGAATTGTTTTTCTTTTCCTGTGCAACGTCGTACCCAATCGAAAACAGTTTCTTTTCCTTATCATAAAGCGGCAGAAAGCTCGTCGAGTCCACAATTCTCTGAATCCGTGCCGCAAGCACGGCAATCTCTGCGTTATAATTTTTCCCCTGCTCAGAAAACGCCCCTTTCAGCTCCTCCGCCATCTGCCAGAACCGCTTTGTCCAGCCGGTGGCGGCTTTCTTCCGCTGCTGCAAAAGCGCATCTATCCCGTCTATGCAGTCCTGCGCACGCAGCGGCTCTTTATGGAGCAGGTCCGTAAGCGGTTCCGTGTCGAGCATAAGGCGCGGGTTTTCTCCCCGGGCGAGCTGCGCCGTACACAAAAGCGCCTCTAAATGCTTTTTTGTCACATTTGGCTGGTTTGTATACTCCAATATGCCCTGCCGCACCAAAATCAGGTCAGCAATGTAGTTTCCGTTGTCCACCGTGGACACGTACTCCGGCGCCATCGTTTCGAGCGTCTTGGTATTATACCAGTTGAGCAGATGCCCCTGCCACTTTTTGAGCTTATCAATCGTATCCAGCGTTCGTCCGAGGCGCCGTACCATCGTCCCCGTACTGATATAGCCAAAGTCGCGGGCGCAGAGCGTGGACGCGAGCAGCAGGCCGATATTCGTCGGCGATGTGCGGGCAGCGACCTTCTGCTCCGGCTCCATCTGGACGTTGTCGGGGACAAGGTAATTGTGCTCCGCCGTGGAAAACTCCTCAAAATAGCCCCACATCTGCCGTGCCAGAAGCGAAAACAGCGCCCGGTTCTCGCCCTTTAACGTATTATTCCTGTAATATACCGGACGGCTTATCTCACACGCAAACCACGGCGCGGCGATCCACCACAGGCCAAACAGCAGAAACAGCGGCGCCTTATTTCCGCCCGACAATATGCCCAACAAAACAAGCACCGTGCCAATCGCCGGGCTGGCCCACATCTTTTGATAGTGGTATGCCGCCGTCGTTTTGTCCCGTTTTTCCGCATCCTGCGCCGTGACCCAGGAGAGCATATGCTTTTTCGACACGGCCAGCCGCCACAGCGTCCTTACGACCGCGTCTGCCATTTGGCACGCCTCGTAGGCAAGCATGGTAATTCCGAGCAGATATTCGATCACGGCGCGCTTTGCCCCATAGAGTATCCTTGCGTGGAACTTCGGGCTGATATGGTAGCGCAGCCGGGACGCAGCCGCGCTCCACAGCTCGTGAAGCAGCGGGTACGCGCCGAGCAAAAGCACAGCTCCAACCGCCGGATAAGCGTACGGCATGGGCAGAAACATCGCGGCAAGAAGCAAAAGAAGGCGAATCACCGGCAGCATACTCCGCCGCAGATTGTCAAAAATCTTATATTTGGACAGCTTGCCGAGCGGGTTTAGCTCCGTCCCGTCTTTCGTCGGCACGCGCCCGCCGAGCCACGCCAAAAGCTGCCAGTCGCCGCGCGTCCAGCGGTGCAGGCGGCTGATGTGCGACAGGTATTTGGGTGGGTAGGAGTCGCTGACCTCCGTATCGGACAAAAGCCCACAGCGCAAATACGAGCCTTCCAGGAGGTCGTGGCTTAAAATCCGCTCCTCCGGCAGGCGCGCGGTAAGCACCTCGTCAAAAATATCTATATCAAATATTCCCTTCCCAACAAAAATTGCCTCGCCGAACAAATCCTGGTATACATCGCTCGCCGCACCGCTGTAGGCGTCAATGCCGCCGTATGCGGCGTAGACCTTGGTGTAAAAGGTCTTTCCCGCACTCTCGATGTCGATTCCCACCTTTGGCTGTAATATCGCATATCCTTCGGTCACAACTCTGCGGCTTGAATCCATAACCGGCGCATTTACTGGATGCGCCATCGCGCCGACCATGCGCGCCGCCGTCCCGTGGTGAAGCCTCGTGTCCGCATCCAGCGTGATTACATATTTGATTCCCATCTCGTGCAGGGTCTCATCCGGCGCGATAAAATCGCCGTGCGCGCCGGTTTTGAGCAGGCGGACAAGGGCGCAAAGCGCACCGCGCTTCCGCTCTGCTCCCATCCATCTCCCCTCGCTTTTACTGTATACCTGTTCGCGCAGCAGGAAGAAAAACTTCTTCTCCCCATCCGCATATTTCTGGTTGAGCCGCTGCACCGCCTGCCGCGCATGGTTTTGCAGTTCCTCTTCTGCGATTTTTTCTGCGCTGTCTTTATAGTCTGCCAATAGGGCAAAGTACAAGTTATCCTCGCGGTTGAGCAGATAAAAATCTTCCATCTGCTCCGCCAGCGCGTCAATCCCTGCCTTATCGTAGAGCAGCGTTGTCGTAACGACCAATGTCCGGCAGTCCTGCGGCAGTCCGTCCGGGAACGACAGCTTCGGAAGCGGTTTTGGCTTGACAAGCCGCGCCGCAATGCTGTTTGCAATTTCAACCGTCGGCTGGGTCGCGAGCAGGAAGGCGAGCAGCCCTATCACGATAGCTGCCGCTGTTCCAACCGGAAGCAGGCATAGGAAAAACAGACCTCCAACCGCCAGTGCGCCGAGCCAAATCCCGCCAAAATATGCAATTGTCTGTAGCCCGCGCCCTTTTCCTTTCCCGCCAAGCCGCACAAGCAGTTGCTCCCGCCCGCGGCCAAGCAGATAGTGGCCAATATGGCGCGCCGCTTCTGTTTCTCCTTGTTCTGCCAGCTTCCGCGCTTCCTCCGCTACAACGCTCTCCGCAGCCCCCGTCTGTTCCGACAGGGCGCGCACCTCCGACTGGTACAGTCTCTGCGACTCCGCGTCCATCCTTTGGTAGACTCCAACCGGGTCTGCCCTGAGCTCACGCACGGTTCCGCTTACCTCGTCGTAAAGCGCGGCAAGATTCATATCGTCAAGCGCAACAATGGTGCGAATACATCCGCCCATTCCGGTCTGGTACTGGGCCTGTGCCGCCTGTTCGTCAAGGATAATCTGCCGTCCGTCCATTCCACGGCGGCGAAGCACCTCGTTTACAAGCTGTATCATCTCGTTTCCCGTCTGGCCCTCCTGCTTCATTCGTTCCAAAAATGCCGATACAAACGTCTTGCTGACTCTTCCGCGCGCGAAATAGCGCAGCACTTTTTGTTCCATCTGCGCCGGGTCGCCCTTTTTTGTCAGCACATAGGCAGCGTATTTCTCCGCATAGTCGGATTCCTTGATACAAAAGCGGAGGCGCTTGCACAAATAAGCGATATTTTCAATCAAAACGAGCTTGAGCATATCAAAAAAGAGCCATATCTCATCGCTACTCAGGCTGACATGGCGCGTGTATTCTCCCAGAAAGGCGTGCAGCGACGAAGTGTCAATCTTTGCGGCGCGGTGTGCCACAAATTCCTTTGCCAGCGCATAGGAAACCGGGCTTCCTTTCTGTGCACCTTCCGTCACGACTGCAATCCGTTCCAAAGCGTCCGGCGACAAAGATTCCTCTATTTTTGCAACTTCTTTTTCCACGATATAGTAGTTGTCGAGAATCCACTCCGCAGCCGCAGGCAGTCTTTTTCCTTCCGACGCGCGCAGGTTGAGCTGACGGTATACGGAAGTGATATAGGCGAAGTGGGAGGCGAGCCGTGCCTTGATATTTCCGTGGCCGCTCTGTTTCCCCAATGTCATGGAGTCCGCCAATTCCTGCGCATACTGTGCCAGTTTTTCCTCCGCCAGAAAGGTCCGCTCTACTTTTTCAATCCGGACGCGTGCTGTATTCACCCGCCGTACCGCCAGCAGCCAAAGCTGTATAAATGCCGCGGCCAGCACCGCCAAAACCAAAATTTTTGCAACCATGCCATCCATCCTTTTGTGTCCATTCTGTTTTTGACATTCCTGAAAGATAGCATTTCCAGCTTCTACTTTTTCATACAGTTTTCTGCACAAAACAAAAACAGCAGAAAACCGGAAGCTTCCACAGTCCGCTTCCATTGGATTTTTGAAAAAAACCTGCTGACACAACGCGAAAACTGTGATATAATATTTGCCATTGAGGCAAAATGAAACGGTATATATCAAACCGCAGGATAATTACATTTCAAATATGAGAAACACCGCAGTTTACAAAAGAAAGGAAACACACTATGCAGGAACAGATTCGGAATTTTTCAATCATTGCCCATATCGACCACGGCAAGTCGACGCTTGCCGACCGTCTGCTGGAAAACACGGGCGAGGTCGAGGCGCGTGATATGGAGGAACAGCTTTTAGACAATATGGACCTGGAGCGAGAGCGCGGCATTACCATCAAAGCGCGCGCTGTACGGCTCAAATATAAAGCAAATGATGGGAAGGAGTATATCCTGAATTTGATTGATACGCCCGGGCATGTCGACTTTAACTACGAAGTGTCACGCAGCCTTGCGGCGTGCGAGGGCGCGATACTCGTCGTCGATGCATCGCAGGGGATCGAGGCGCAGACGCTCGCCAACACGTATCTCGCGCTGGAACACGATTTGGAAATCGTTCCGGTCATCAACAAGATTGACCTGCCGTCTGCACGCCCGGATGTTGTGAAGGAAGAAATCGAGGACGTAATCGGGATTGACGCGAGCGAGGCCCCGCTCGTTTCGGCAAAAAACAACATCAATATCGGCGACGTGCTGGAAGCAATCGTAAAGCAGATCCCCCCGCCAAACGGCGACGAGAATGCACCTCTACGCGCGCTGATTTTCGACTCCTACTATGACGCTTACCGCGGCGTAATCATCTACGTGCGTATCAAGGAAGGCAGCGTAAAGCCGGGGCAGACGATCCACATGATGGCGACGGGCGCGAAGTATGAGGTCGTGGACGTGGGCTATCTCAAGTCCGTCGGGATGCAGAGCGCGGATAAACTGTCGGCCGGCGAGGTTGGCTATATTGCCGCGAGCATTAAATCCGTCAAGGATGCGCGCGTGGGCGACACCGTCACAACGACAGACAACCCGGCAAAGGAACCGCTCACCGGCTACCGCGAGGTACAGCCCATGGTGTTCTGCGGCATTTACCCGGCCGACGGCGCAAAGTACAACGACTTAAACGACGCCCTTTTGAAATTACAGCTTAACGATGCGTCGCTGATTTTTGAGCCGGAAACGTCGGTCGCGCTCGGGTTTGGCTTCCGGTGCGGCTTTTTGGGTCTTCTGCACATGGAAATTATACAGGAACGGCTTGAGCGTGAATACAACCTCGACCTCGTGACGACCGCGCCGAGCGTTGTTTATAAGGTCATCAAAACAAACGGCGAAATGCTTAATATCGACAACCCGACGAACCTCCCGCCTGCGGGCGAGATTGATTACATGGAAGAACCAATCGTATCCGCTGATATCATGGTACCGAAGGACTATGTCGGCAGTATCATGGAGTTGTGCCAGGACCGACGCGGCACGTATAAGGACATGAAATACATTGACGCGGACCGGGTGTCGCTCCACTATATCCTGCCGCTCAACGAAATCATTTACGACTTTTTTGACGCGCTCAAGTCGCGTACGCGCGGCTATGCATCGTTTGACTACGAACTGATTGGCTACCAGAAATCCGACCTTGTGAAGCTCGATATGCTCTTAAACGGGGACATCGTGGACGCGCTGTCGTTTATTGTCCACCGCGACAAGGCGTACGCGCGCGGCAGACGGATTGCCGAAAAGCTCAAGGAAGCGATTCCGCGCCAGTTGTTTGAGGTGCCGATTCAGGCGGCAATTGGCGGTAAGATTATTGCGCGTGAGACGGTAAAGGCCATGCGTAAGGACGTACTGGCAAAGTGCTACGGCGGCGACATTACGCGTAAAAAGAAACTGCTTGAAAAGCAAAAAGAGGGTAAAAAGCGAATGCGACAGGTCGGCAGCGTCGAAGTGCCGCAGGAGGCGTTTATGTCCGTGCTCAAGCTGGACGAATAAGAAGGGGCTGCGCTATGACATACGGGCTGTACATTCATATTCCGTTTTGTATCAAAAAGTGCGCGTACTGCGACTTTGTTTCTGCCTGTGCGCCCGAGGCGCAGCAGCGCGCCTACTTTGCCGCACTAAAACAAGAACTCAAAAGCTGTAAAGGCAAGCAGCTTGACAGCATATTTTTAGGCGGCGGGACGCCGAGCTGTGTCGACGCGCGGCTGATTGCTGCCCTGTTTGACAGTATCAACGAGAATATGACGGTCCTGCCCGGCGCGGAAATCACTCTGGAAGCGAACCCGGGCACGCTCACGGCAGAGAAGCTCCGTATTTATCGCGATTGCGGCATAAACCGAATCAGTCTCGGCGTGCAGTCTTTGCAGGAGCGGGAACTACGCGCGCTTGGCAGGATACACAGCGCACAGGAGGCCGTCCATGCGGCAAATCTGGTGCAGGCGGCCGGGTTTAATAACCTGAACCTCGACCTGATGCTCGCCGTGCCGTATCAAACGCGCGACAGCCTACGCGACACGCTGGTGCGGGCAGCCGCGCTCTCCCCGACGCATATCAGCGCCTACAGCCTGATTGTCGAGCCGGGTACGCCGTTTTATACGCAGCAGCAGGCGGGGACGCTCCCTCTCCCGGACGAGGATTTGGAGCGCGCGCTCTGTGACGACGCGGCGGCGTTTCTGGAGGCGCACGGCTATGCACAGTACGAAATCTCCAACTACGCCAAGCCGGGCTTTGCGTGCCGCCACAATCTAAAATATTGGCTCTGCCAGCCCTATCTCGGAATCGGCGCGGCGGCGCATGGCTACGATGGCGTGGCGCGGTATGAGAATGTTTCGGTTGTAGGAGATTACATCTGGTTGATGAACAAACGTGGGAGCGCGTGCAAAGAAAAAACTGAGCTGACAAAGCAAGACCAAATCAGCGAGTACATCATCATGACGCTGCGCCTGACGCGCGGGATTGTGCTTGACGAGTTTGCCGCGCGGTTTGGGTTCCGGTTCGAAAAAGCGTACGAAAATACAATCCATAAGTTTACAAACGGCGGATTTTTTCAGATAGAAACAGACAGGATTTGCTTCACGCAAAAGGGCTTTGCCGTCAGCAACGCCATCCTGTCGGAATTTGTTTAGGTTTTGTTTTAAGGAGTGATGACCCATGGCAGAAGAAAAAAAATCAATTTTCGGTTACAAGACTGTTGATTTCCACGCGCATGCGTTCCCGGACAAAATTGCGGAGAAAGCAGCGCAGAACTTAGAAACATATTACCATATGCCGCTCGTTTCCAAAGGACATTTCGACACGCTGCTCCAAAAAGCGGAGGCAGCAAACATTGATAAGCTTGTCATATTGTCCACGGCGACAAAGCCGGAGCAGGTCGAAAATGTAAACAACTACCTTGCCTCGCTCGCAGAGCAGTCCCCCGAGCGGTTGGTCGCGTTCGGGACAATCCACCCCGGATATGCAAATTATAAAGAGGAAATGCGCCGCATAAAGGCGCTCGGCCTGCGCGGAATTAAGCTCCATGCTGATTTCCAGGGCTTTGACCTCGACGCAAAAGAGATGCTCCCGATCTATGAAGAAATCGTAAAACTTGGCCTGCCGATTTTGTTCCATATGGGCGACCGGACGTATGACCGGACAAGCCCGAAGCGGCTTGCGCGGCTGCTCACGCTTTATCCGGAGATGATTGCAATTGGCGCGCACCTGGGCGGCGTGTTCATGTGGGACGAGGCGATGGAGTATCTGGTTGGCAAAAATTTGTATTTTGACACGTCAAGCACGCTCCACGAGCTCGCGCCGGAAAAATTTATGGATATTGTGCGCCAGCACGGCGTGGACAAAATCCTGTTTGGCACGGACTATCCCCTTTCCGATTACGAGCTGGAATATAAGCGGTTCCAGACGCTCTCGCTCACGGAGGAAGAAAAGGAAAAAATCTTTTATAAAAACGCATACCGCCTGTTGGGGCTGTAAACAATCTTATATAAGGAGGATGCACATATGCCGAGGCTTGCCTACCACTTTGAACCGAAACAGGGCTGGAGCAACGACCCGAACGGGTTGGTGTATTTTGAAGGGAAATATCACGCGTTTTTCCAGCACAATCCATACGGCACCGAGTGGGGAAAAATGCACTGGGGCCATGCGGTAAGCGACGATTTGCTCCATTGGGAGGAGCTGCCCATCGCGCTGTATCCCGACATGCCATATGAGGACAAGGGCGGCTGCTTTTCTGGCAGCGCAGTCGTCAAGGACGGGCGGCTGTATCTGTTTTATACCGCGGTATCTGAGGCTCTGGAGCAGACGCAGTGTGTGGCCTACAGCGACGACGGCATGACCTTCACCAAATATGAAGGCAACCCCATCATCGACCGTCCGCCTACAGAGGGGAGCGTCGACTTCCGCGACCCGAAGGTGACGAAAATTGGCGACATGTATTACATGGTAGTCGGCACTGGAAAGGACAACGTCGGCAAAGTCGTGTTTTACACCTCGAAGGATTTGCTCCATTGGGATTATGAAGGGGTGCTGTTCGAGGACTCCAACGATTGCCGCGTCATCGAGTGTCCTGACTTTTTTGAGCTGGACGGCAAGTATGTACTCGTCTATTCCATCCGCCTGACCCCCACCCCCTGCGTCGGTGCGGCAATTGGAAGCTTTGACGGCAAGACTTTTGTGCCGGAGCGCATCTACCGTCCAGAGCATGGGCCGCACTTTTATGCGCCGCAGAGCTTCACCGGCCTGGTTGGGGAGCGGATTCAAATTGGCTGGATGCACTATTTTTCCGAGCGGCCTGCGCCGCAGGGCTATGTCGGCGCGTTTTCCATCCCGCGCGAGCTGCATGTCAGGGACGGTAAGCTGATGAGCTTTCCAGTCGCCTCCGCGCGCCCGCATTTGATTGAGTCCGACCCGCTCGTAACCGTAGATGCGTCCGGCGCTGTGCTGCACACGGCGGAGGGTGAGCTGAGGAGTAATGCAAAGGAAATCAGCTCCCTGCACGTTCTACGCGACACAAAGACGGTGGAAGTCTTTATAAACGGCGGCGAGGAGACGTTTACATACTGGTTTGACGAATAGAAAAACGCCACTTACTGTGGCGTTTTTTATATCCGAAACTCGGTCATGTTCTTCCAATACTTTTTTGGCATACACTGCCGCCTTTGTCTCTCATTTTTCCGGCTTTCAATTCCAATAATATTATAAAACCGCTTCCAAAGCTTCTGGTACGCCTCTTCCTCCGGCGAATAGGCGACGATGTTCGCAGTATCGTAGGGCAATATCTCCCATCGTTTCGTGTCATAGACGGCCGCAAGGCCGCGCCGCGCGTCCGCAATGACCCACGGGAGTGTGGAAAGTCGGTCAGCAAAATAGGGGCAAATCATCTCCAGCACATTGTTGTCCGGCTCGATTTTGGAAAACAGGACGCCGTTCTCCATCTGGGAAAAACGGACAAACTCCCGCATTCGGCACGCCTCGTTCGAAACGCGCTGCGCCGTGCGGTGGACGCGCGCCACCCACCTGTTCTGCAAATCCATGTCGACGCGCGCGCCCATATGGAACCCAAGTTTTAGATAGTTGAACACGAGCGTCCCGCGCGCAGCGTCGTCGGAAAGGTACACGCGCCGCACATTGAAGAGCGCGTTTGGGGAGATTTTTTTCGGAATCGAGCGGTACACGGCTTCAAACTTATCACAGTCGGTTTCCACCTCGCGGACGCGGCAGAACAGTGATTGCTGGCAGCTATCCGCTTCCACAATCTGCTCCGGGTCTTCGCGGCTGTAATACGCTGTATGCACTGCTGACAAAAGCCCTTCAAAACTTCCGTCGTAGAGATAAATTAAACCGCCGTCCTGCATGGCTGCGCCTCCTTCCCTTCTGGCTTCCCCTCTGTCAAAAACCTGTGCACCTCATTTTTTACGTCCAGCACTGGTTTCTCGTCAAAGAGCGAGAGCTGGCGCTGGTTATCCGCTTCAATGGGAATATTGTTTTTTGCGTCGCTGAGCAGGTTTTGCAGGATAAAACTCTCGCTGACCTTCAAATCGTCCATATACTTGCCGTTAACGGTGATAAAAAACCGTGCGCGGCGCAGGACGACGCCGATCCGCTTCAGTCCCGCAAAATCCAGGATCCGGACGCGACGTGCGGCGCGGATCCTCTGCGCGCTTTTTACGCCGATACCCGGTACGCGTAATAGCATCTCGTATGGCGCATGGTTGACGTCGACCGGAAACAGGTGCAGATTCTTCATTGCCCAGTTGCATTTCGGGTCCAATAGCGGGTCGAAGTTCGGGCTTTTTTCATTCAGAATTTCCTCCGTGTCAAACCCATAAAACCGCAGGAGCCAGTCCGCCTGGTAGAGCCGATGCTCCCGCAGAAGCGGCGGCTTATCCACCACGGGCAGGTTCGGGTCCGTTCCCACCGGCACATAAGCGGAGAAGAAGACGCGCTTGAGTCCATACTTTTTATACAGGCCGGCAGTCAGCGATAAAATCTGATAGTCGCTTTCCTGCGACGCGCCGATAATCATCTGCGTGCTCTGCCCTGCCGGAGCAAATTGCGTGGCGTGGCGATAGAGAGTAAGTTCCTGCCTGTTTTGCACGATGGAGGAGCTGATCTGGCCCATCGGACGCAGAATCGCGTCTTTGCTCTTTTGCGGTGCAAGCAGATTAAGCGACTTCTGCGACGGCAACTCAATGTTGACGCTGATCCGGTCGGCCAGATGGCCGAGCTTTTCAATGAGCTGCGGCGATGCGCCTGGGATTGTCTTTGCGTGGATATAGCCATTGAACCGATAGCGGTAACGCAATATTTCCAGCACACGGCACAAAAGCTCCATCGTATAGTCGGGATTCTTCACAACGGCGGAGCTTAAAAACAGCCCCTCAATATAGTTGCGCACATAAAAATTAATCGTCAGGTCGGCAATCTCTTCTGGTGTAAACGCGGCGCGCGGCACGTCGTTTGAGCAGCGGTTGATACAATATTTACAGTCGTAAACGCAGTAATTTGTCAAAAGGACCTTCAAAAGCGAGATACAGCGTCCGTCGGACGCAAAGCTGTGACAAATCCCACACGACACCGCATTGCCGATTCCACCGTCCCGCTTTCCGCGCCGGTTTACGCCGCTCGACGTACACGCTGCGTCATACTTTGCCGCGTCACCCAGGATGGAAAGTTTTTCAATCAGCTCCATGACAAGTACAAACCTTTCTTTAAATCGTATCTATGTTCGGTTATTATTATATCACCTTTATCCATGGATTGCAAACATTTGTTTGTATTCTTCCCAAAAAATTTTTCCCAATTCCATGTATAGGGCGGCACAATCTGGAAAAAATACGGATAGAAACGGGCGCTTACGCTCATATGTCACGGTTATCAAGAAAGGATGAACAGTATGAAAAGAAGACAGCAACGCCGCTTTGAGGAATCAAAGGGAGAAAAATTTAAAAACTGGATGAAGGAAAAACGGTTCTACATAGTGCTGCTCTGCTGCATTATGGCCGTTAGCGCAACGTACTTTGTTGCCGACTCACTCCAGCGTTCACAGGCGCCGGCAAAACCTCAGCAAAGCGCGGCTACGCCGAAGCCGACCTCTACCCCGCTGCCCGACCTGACAAAAGGTATGCAGGATGGACAAGACAAAACCACCGGCGAAACGCAAAAGCCGGATGTAACACCTACCCCAGCAACCGATAAGACCAGCAAAGCAGCCAAAACGCCGGAGCCGGAACCCGAACCAATGCCGACACCAACACCCGACACCAGCGAGGCCAACGCGGATGCAGACGTCGACTATACGTCCAGCGAAAAGACGACGCTCACCTATCCAGTCAATGGCGAGGTCATTACACCGCACGCTGTTGAAACGCTTATTTATTCCAAAACACTCGGTGACTGGCGTTCCCACCAGGGAATCGACATTAAGGCGCAGATTGGGACGGATGTGCTCGCCGCGGACGACGGTATTATTGAGGACGTTTACACGGACGACTTTATGGGAATCACCATTGTCATTGACCATCAGAACGGGCTAAAAAGCGTATACTCCAACCTGTCAAACGCGAGCCTCGTCCAGAAGGGGCAAAGTGTAACGCGCGGCAGCGCAATCAGCGCAGTCGGCGACACGGCCCTCTATGAAACGGGCGAGGTCGGACATCTGCACTTTGAAGTGATAGAAGACGGGAGCGCAGTCGACCCGCTCGTATGGCTCGAAAATTAAAATTTTTGATTTTTTAGCAGAAATATTGCAAAATATCGCGGCTTGATCTGCACATACTAAAGCTGCACAAGGAAATCAACTCTTGTGTAAAGACAAACGCTTTTCAAAATCGGAGGTTAAAGAAACAGAAGATGAGCAGATCAAGATCGAAAATGTCGGAGAACCTGAAGGCAGAAATCGCAAGAGAGCTTGGTGTATATGATATCGTTTCCAAAAATGGTTGGGGCGACGTAAGCTCGCGTGACTGCGGTAATATGGTTACGAAGGCAATTGAAATCGCCGAAAAAAGCGTGAATTCACAGCTGCGCTAACCGCTGAAAATCCTTTTAAACACGTTTTAAAAGTATCAGTATAAGAAAGCGCAAAAAAGCACAAAACCAGAATTGGGTTTGTGCTTTTTCCTTTTCTGTTGTTTATAAAACCGGGAATCCCGCCGCCGCATGTGCCTCAATCAGCTCGTCACACATGGCAACAATGTCGTCGATGGAAAGCTGCGCGCCGGTATGCGGGTCGAGCATGGCCGCTTGGTACACTGTTTCGCGCTTTTTCGTCACCGCCGCTTCGATCGTCAAGAGCTGCGGGTTGATGTTCGTGCTGTTCATGGCGGCAAGCTGCAAGGGCAGCTCCCCGATATAGGTCGGCGACACGCCGCTCCCATCCACCAGACAGGGAACCTCCACGCATGCCTTCTGCGGCAGGTTCGTAATCAGGCCGTTGTTGAGCACATTCCCCCCAATCTTGTACGGCTTGTTTGTAACCATGGCCTCCATAATATGGGACGCATACTCAAGACTTCTCGTATGCTCAATGCTGCCGCCGTTCCAAAGCTCTTCCTTCTGCTTTTTCCAGTCTGCAATCTGGTTGACGCAGCGACGCGGATACTCGTCGAGCGGAATGTTGTAGCGGTCAATCAGCTCCGGATATGCCGGCTTGATATAAAACGGGTTATACTCCGCATTGTGCTCGCTCGACTCGGTACAGTAGTAGCCCAGCCGCTTGATATAGTCAAACCGCACCATGTCGTCGTGCTTCTGCGTTTCATTCATCTTGGCCGCACGGGCGCGGATTTCCGGATACAGGTCGTTGCCCTGCATATCCGTAATCTCCAGCAGCCAGCCCATGTGGTTGATGCCCGCAATTTTGTCAACAAACCCATCCTCAGGCAACATATCCAGCTTTTTGAGCAATCCCTCGGAGCAGACCTGCACGCTGTGGCACAGACCGACTGTCTTTACGTTCGTATACCGTTGCATATAGCCGGAAAGCATTGCCATCGGGTTCGTATAGTTCAAAAGCCATGCGTCCGGGCATACGACCTCTATATCCTCCGCAAAATCGCGCAGCACCGGAATCGTGCGCAGGGCGCGCATAATGCCGCCAATCCCAAGCGTGTCGGCAATCGTCTGGCGCAGGCCGTACTTTTTCGGGATTTCAAAGTCAATGATGGTACACGGGTCGTACCCGCCGACCTGGATTGCATTGACAACGAACTTTGCGTCCCGAAGCGCGTCGCGCCGGTTCTCCACACCGAGATATTTTTTAATCACCGCGCGGCCCTCATTGAGCTTTTTGTTGATTGCCTCCAGCATGTCGTACGATTCGTCCAGCCGAACCGCGTCAATGTCATAGAGCGCAATCTCGCTGTCACAGAGCGCCGGCGTAAGCATTGTGTCGCCCAGTACATTTTTTGCAAATATGGTGCTACCCGCACCCATAAACGTAATTTTTACCATAAAAAGCGCCTCCTGTTTCATTCTTTCTGATATGAATAAAATATCACATCCAAACGGAAAAAAGAATTGCATTAGGTGTGGTAAATATGGTATGATGTTGTTTAGAGAGGAGGCGTCCTACATGTACGACCTGTACGAAAGCGCCATTGTAAACAGGAACTTTTCCGACTTAAACCCCGTTTCCTGCGGGCGGCAGGACTGTGCGCCGGGGCACAGCTTCGGCCCGCATATGCGCGACTACTACCTTTTGCATTATGTGACCCGCGGCTGCGGCGTCTTTTTCCGGGATGGGAACGCGCACCCGGTGCGGCAGGGACAGTTCTTCATCATCCGTCCACACGAGCTTACAACCTACACCGCCGATACGCGCCGTCCGTGGTCGTATATCTGGGTCGGCTTTACTGGTGTGCTGGCTACGCAGCTCGACATACTGCCGCCGGTCGTCACACTGTCGACCAGCCTGTTTCACGAAATGCTCGAATGTGAGCGTTTGCGCCGCTGCCGGGAGGAATTTTTGACTGCAAAGCTGTTTACGCTCTTTACCCAGCTTTTTGAGTCCGCACCAGCGCCGAACGACTATGTGCGCCAGGTATGCGACTATATTGACGCAAACTATATGAATCCAATTGCGATCGGCGACGTTGCGCGGCTTGTGGGGGTAGAGAGGACGTATCTAGCAAAGATTTTTAAAGAAAAAACAGGATGCTCCATGCAGGATTACCTGATCGACACCCGCCTGTCTAAAGCGGCGGAGTTGCTTGTACGCGGTTATACTGTAGCTGAATCGGCGGCAATCGCAGGATACAGCGACAGCTTCAACTTTTCCAAAATGTTTAAGCGGCGCTATGGCGTCAGCCCCAGCGCATATCGGGCCAAAAACTCGCATAAATAAGGCCACTGCCATATGGCAGTGGCCTTTCCTCTTTTTATTTTAGTGCTCCAGCACCCATTTTGTACAATGGTCAATCCAGTTTGTAATGTACGGGATATCATACTGCTTCGCCTCTGGAGACGCGCTGCGCCAATCCGCCAGCGACGAGCCGTGCGCACCCGACGGATAGATGTGCATTTCAAACGGAACGCGGTTTTTCCGCAGAGCGAGCGCAAACTCAAGCGAACTGTCGACCGGAACCCCGTCGTCGTCATAGGTATGCCACAAAAACGTCGGCGGCGTATGCGGCCCAACGCGCCGGTCGAGTGAGAACTTCTCGTACTCTTCCTCCGGCAGGCCGCGGCCCAGCAGGTTGTAGAAGCTGTCGCGGTGCGCGCGGCCTTCCTCGCACAGAATCACCGGATAGCACAATATCAGCTTGTTCGGCTTATTCATCCCCTCCGGCATGCCAAGCTCCTCCGGGATAAACTTCTCGTTCCACAGCGTGCCCAGACTTGCCGCCAGATGTCCCCCGGCGGAGAACCCGCACACGGCGATGTCGTCTGCGTTGATGTTCCACTCGTCCGCCCGCTGCCGAATCAGCCACATAGCCCGCGAAACCTCTAAAAGCGCGGTCGGGTAACGCGCTGGCGCAACCGAATAGCGCAGCACAAACGCCGCAATCCCTTTTGCCAGAAATGCAAGCGCAACCGGCTCTGCCTCCCGGTCGGACACGCCCTGATACCCGCCACCCGGACAAATCAGCACCGCTTTGTACTTCCGGCTCATATCAATTTCCGGGGAGTTATCCGGTATGTAAACGCTCAGGTTTGCGTCGGTCTGCTGCTTGCAGCCGCTCCCCTCCCAGATATTAAATCTTTGATAAATCATATTTTCTCGCCTCTCCCTGTTTCATTTCTTTAAAACAGTTTTATTATAAGCGTTGCACATAGAAAATTCAATAGAAAATTCCAAAAAAATGTTTTGATTTTGTCGAAAAATAATGATATAATGATGATGTATACTTTGTAGATAAAATAACAAAGGGGATGACGCTGTGAAAAAGTTTTGGCAGGAGTTCAAAGCCTTTGCCCTGAAGGGCAATGTACTTGACATGGCCGTTGGTGTTATCATCGGCACGGCGTTTTCTGCAATCGTCAATTCCATTGTAAAAGACCTGATTACTCCCCTGTTTGGAATTATTCTTGGCGGAATCAAATTTGATTCGCTGTCTGTGCAGATTGGGGATTCTGTGATTACATACGGCAATTTTATCCAGAGTGTCGTCAACTTTTTAATCATCTCGCTGACTATCTTTTTATTTGTGAAATTAAGCAGTAAACTCTTTCACAAAAAAGAAGAAGCCAAAAAAGAAGAAGAAGCGAAAAAAAGCGAGGAAATCCTTTTATTGGAGGATATCCGCAACAGCCTGCGCGCCATTGAGCAGGCGAACAGCATGAAACACGAAAAAACAGAATAAGTATTGTTAGATTATCATTTTCATTTTATATTATGAAACGCGCATCGCGCAAATACTTAGGAGGTCAATTGTATGAAAGTGTCAATTTGTGTGGGCAGTTCCTGCCATTTAAAAGGGTCAAAGGATATTATCGCCTGTTTTAAAGAGCTGGTTGCAAAAAACCGGCTGGAAAACGACGTGGAGCTGAAGGCTGCGTTCTGCCTGGGGCACTGTATGGATGGTGTCACCATTCAGGTCGACGATAAAATTGTCACTGGTGTAAACCCACAGAACGCAGAAGCGGTGTTTCAGGAACACATCCTCGGAGGATTAAAGGGATGAGTATATTAAGATTCAAAAAAGCCAATTGTAAAAACTGCTATAAGTGTATCCGCAACTGCCCGATTAAGGCGATTGAGCTCAAGGACGGGCAGGCGCAGGTCATTGAGAGCGACTGCGTGCTCTGCGGCAAATGTGTGCTTGTCTGTCCCCAGAACGCAAAGGAGGTCCGCAACGACGTCAGCGCGGCAAAGGCGCTGATTGCGAGCGGGAAAAAGGTGTTTGCAAGCATCGCCCCCGCCTTCATTGCGAGCTATGGCGTTTCCGGCATTGATGAGTTTTCTTCCTACTTGAAAAAGTTAGGTTTTGCCGGCGTGTCTGAAACGGCACAGGGAGCTTATGTGGTAAAAAGCGAATATGAGCGGATGGTGGAAAACCGGACCGAAGACGTTATTATTTCTTCCTGCTGTTCTACCATTGTGACTTTGATTCAGAAATATCACCCCGGCATTTTGAAATATGTCGCGCACGTCCTCTCCCCCATGCAGACGCACGCAAAGCTGATAAAAGAAGAAAATCCCGACTCGTATGTTGTCTTTATCGGCCCCTGCATCTCGAAAAAGCATGAGGCGGAGTCCTACCGCGGCTATGTCGACTGTGTGCTGACGTTTGACGAGCTAAACGACTGGTTTAGTGACGAAGGAATTGAGCTTCCGGCTGCGCCGGAGGCGCTTGACAGCACAAAATATCTGTCGCGGTTTTTCCCGGTTTCGGGCGGGATATTAAAAACCATGAAAAAGGACCCGGCCTTCTCCTATATTACAGTTGACGGGATGGAAAACTGTCTCGAGGCCATCGGCGAACTGGAAAAAGGCAACCTGAAAAACTGTTTCATTGAGATGAGCGCATGTCCGGGGAGCTGTATCAACGGTCCTTCCATCCGGCGGCATAAACACAGCGTCCTTTCGTCAAAAATGCGGACGGAAAATTATGCAAGCGGGCACGCAGAACAAATATGCTATGAAAAGGACTATAATATTCAGACCGACATGGATTTAACCAAACAGATCAGCGACGAGCGCATCAGCGTTGTAATGCCCGGTGAGGCGCAGATTGAGGAAATTCTTTACAAAATGGGCAAAACGAAGAAGGAAGACGAGCTCAACTGCGGTACATGCGGCTATGCGACCTGCCGCGACAAAGCGATTGCCGTATACTTTGGCAAGGCGGAAATCAGCATGTGCCTCCCCTACATGATGGAAAAGGCCGCATCACTGTCTGACAAAATCATTGAAATAACGCCGAATGCAATCCTTACGGTCGATAAGGATCTCAAAATCCGGCAAATCAACGACGCGTGCCGCGACATGTTTGGGATTGCCGACGCAAAAGATGTGATTGGCAAGGATGTATCATTGGTCATGAGTCCGGACAATTTCCTGTCTGTTTTTGACGGCGACGAGCGATTGATTACGACAAAAGAGTATATGGCGGAGTATAACGTCGTAGCTGACCAGACCTTTGTCTACGACGCGCCGAACAACATCGCCATTTGCATCATGCGCGACATCACAGAGCGCGAGCATATTATGGAGAAAAACCGGGAGATGAAGAATGAGGCGGCGGGCATCGCCGATAAGGTGATTGAAAAGCAGATGCGCGTCATCCAGGAGATTGCCTCTCTGCTCGGTGAAACGACGGCGGAAACAAAAATCGCTCTCACAGAGCTGAAAAATTCGATTTTGGCGGAGGATACGATTGAAAAATAACGCTGTGTCAAATCGAAAATTTCAGCGAAAGGACGGGATTCGTTTATGAAAGATATATTCCTGGAGAGCGGCTTTATGAGCCTGAACAAGCAGGGCGAGGAGCTTTGCGGCGACCGCGTCATGACGATAAACGACGAGGACTACGTGACGATTGTGCTCTCCGACGGACTTGGCAGCGGCGTAAAGGCAAATATCCTCTCCACCCTGACGGCAAAAATCCTTGTCACCATGATGGCGGCGGGTATGCCGATCGAGGACTGCGTATACACGATTGCCCATACGCTCCCTGTCTGTAAGGTGCGCGGCGTGGCGTACTCCACGTTCACCATCTTACAGGTCAACAAAAGCGGCGAGGCATATTTAGTGCAGTTTGACAACCCGAAATGTATTGTACTGCGTAATGGTAAAAACTATGACTACGACTCCACGCAGAAAACGATATGTGAAAAACAAATATTTGAAAGTAAATTCCAGGTGCAGACCGGCGATATTTTTATTCTCATGAGCGACGGCGCAATCCATGCCGGGGTGGGTATGCTGTTAAACTTCGGCTGGGAGCGGGAAAACATTATCGAGTTTGCCGAGGGCGTCTATACGCCGGACATCGGCGCCAAGACGATGGCCGCGCGGATTGCCGAAGCGTGCAACGACCTCTATGCGGGCCACCCGGGCGACGACACGACGATTGCCGCCATGAAGGTGCGCCGCCATGAGGTAGTGAATCTCATGATTGGCCCGCCGTCCCATAAGGAGGACGACGAAAAAATTATGCGGCTGTTCTTTGGCAAGGAGGGCAAGCGGATTGTATGCGGCGGCACAACGTCGCAGCTCGTTGCACGGTATCTCGGCAAGGAGGTCATCCCCGACATTGACTACCTCGACGACGACGTTCCGCCAATCGCCCACATTGCCGGGGTCGACCTCGTAACCGAGGGCGTGCTCACGATCGGGAAAGCGGTTGAATACGCGCAGAGCTACTGTTCCGTCAGCGACACGGATGTACAGTGGAAGGATAAAAAGGACGGCGCGTCGCTGATTTGTAAGCTGCTGTTGGAGGATGCAACCGATATTAACTTCTTTGTCGGGCGCGCAGTCAACCCCTCCCACCAGAACCCGGATTTGCCGATTAACATTAATATTAAAATGCGGCTGATTGAGGATTTGGCAGCATGTCTCAAGCAACTTGGCAAAAACGTCAATATTAATTTCTATTGATTCATACCAAAATGTAAAGGCGCATACACAAATTGTGTATACGCCTTTTGTAACATAAAATACCCCTCCTGCATATACTGTACCGAATTTTATCTTAGGAGGGATTGTTATGGCACCAAAAATACGCGAGTACTTCCCCGGTTCCAACACACCGGCGGGGTTCTATTCCTATTATGACTACATATTAAAAAGCCGCGAGGCAAGCCGGATTATCGTCTTAAAGGGCGGCCCCGGCACGGGTAAGTCCTCGTTTATGCGGCGGGTCGCAAAACGTCTTACCGACCTTGGCCACGACATTGAACTGCTGCACTGTTCCTCGGATCCAAACTCGCTCGACGGGATTTGTGCGAGGGAGATTGGATTTTTAATGCTGGACGGCACGTCGCCGCATATTGTTGACCCGAAAACACCAGGTGCAGTCGATGAAATTATCAACCTCGGCGACTGCTGGAACGCGGACCGTATCCGGCCGCGCAAAGAGGCAATTATCCGGACAAACGAGGCAATTTCCGGCTGTTTCGCCCGTGCGTACAACTATCTGTCCGCCGCGAAAAGCCTGCAAAACCAAATTGAACACGATTATCTTTCCGTCACAAACCCGGAAGGCGTCAAAGCGGAGCTGGAAGCAGTAAAAAAGACATTCGGTCTTGGAACATTTTGTGCAAAAGACGGAACCGAGCGCAAGGCATTCTTAGGCGCAATCACGCCGCTTGGCAGGGTAAATTACATTGATACATTTGCCGCACACGCAAAATATGTCTATCTCATTGAATCAGACATAGCGCCGAACTGCGGTACATTTTTCAGCGCGCTCGCGGGCTTACTGACAGGAGCAGGGCTGGATATCCGGACCTTCTATTGTCCCATGTCTCCGGACAGTAAAATTGAGCATATCTACGTGCCCGCGCTCGACGTATTCTTTACAACCAAAAATACCTATCATACTGTAAAGGAAGCGTATGTAACGGAAACGATTGACCTGAACCAATACGTCCGCGCGGAACAAGCTCCTATCGACACTGCGATTGATTTGGAATATTACAATACCCTGCTCTCACGCGCCATTGCGTCCATTTCAGACGCGAAAAAGCTGCACGACGAGCTTGAGCAGAACTACATCCCCTATATGGACTTTGAAAAGGTGGAATTTCTTTCAAAAAACGTCATCGAGTCGCTTCATTAACTTTCCCTCAAAATAAAGTAGCTGTCGGCAAACCGGCAGCTACTTTTCTTCCGTGTTCATAATCTCATCAATCTGTATTTCGTAATATTCCGCCTCCGGCATGCGGATACATTTGCCGCAATTGTCGCAGATTTTCTCCGGGTTGAGGTCGCAGCGGTCGCACTCCCCACAATGGGTACATTCCCTATCCTCCAGCACACACCTTTTCACTCTGTTCCGCCTCCATGCCATGTGATGTACACAGTATAACAAAAAAATTGCAAAAAATCAAGAAAATAAGTAAACATTTGTTTGATTTTTCTGGTTTGATATGATATACTGAATATATAGTATATCCCACGCTATCAAGGAGTTGATTGTATTGCCAAGAACGTCGAACAAAGGCGAAGAAATTCTGCACTTTATCCATGAGCAAACCGCTAAGAAGGGGTATCCCCCGTCTGTACGGGAGATTTGTGAAGCGGTGAACCTGCGCTCAACCTCCACCGTGCACGCGCAGCTTAAAAAGTTAGAGCAGAGTGGTTTTTTGGCAAAAGATGACCTGAAAACGCGCGCGCTGAAGCTGACGGATTTGTACTATGAGAAATACAATGTCAGCCGTACAGACGGCGGCGAGCTGCTTGGGGAAAAGGAGTTTGACCAGTTTTACAACCAGCAGCCGGAGACGGAGTATTTACAGGTGCCGGTACTGGGCCGCGTTGCGGCGGGCGAGCCGATTCTTGCAGTCGAGGAGGCCAGCGACGTGTTTCCCCTGCCGATGGACTTTGCCTCGAACCGGGATTTGTTTATGCTGACGGTGCGCGGCGACTCCATGATTGAGGCGGCGATACTTGACGGCGACTATATCATTGTGGCGCGCCAGCAGACGGCGAACAATGGCGACATTGTTGTTGCGCTGGTGGACGATTCGGCGACGGTAAAGACCTTTTATAAAGAAAACGGGCATTTTCGACTCCAGCCGGAGAACTCCACCATGGAGCCGATTATCGTGGATGAGGTCATGATTCTTGGCAAGGTGGTCGGCGTATTCCGGAAAATGTAATATGCAATTTAAAAACGGCTTTTCCATTGAAACAGGAAAAGCCGTTTATTTTATTCCACTGCCGTTCCGCTCCCCGCGCCGCGCAGCAGCCCGTCGAGCGTTAGATACGATTCCGGCACGTCACCGACAATGATCGTCTGTGCTACCGGGACGCTTGTATCCACTTCTATGTTGCTGCTGCCCGTTGCCAAAATCATCCCAAAACTTGCCTGAACAGTTATGTCAATCTGGTGCTTTGTCTGATTAATACCTGCCTCGGAAAAACTGCTTTCAAAGTCGACCAGCGCATATCCCATGGGTATTAGATGGACTGGAATCATCGGCCCCATGCCGGAAAAAAGCTGGCTGCCGAGCAATGCGCCAAGAGGAAGCGTAATCTCCGCTTCCTCCATGCTCTCAATCTTTTCCTGAATCCGAATGGCAAGTGAGGACTTTAAAAGATTCATTTCCTTTGTGTTTGCGTATACCGCCTGCACGCGCCCGCTTTCGTCGGTCTGCACCTGCATTAGTTCCTCGTATCCAACCGGGTCGCTTTGCATAGCTTCATTGATTACCTGATTGATCGCCGTGGTAATCATCTGCGCGCTCCGCTCCTGTGCAAGCTCCGTCACCATGGGGCGAATCCGCACATAAAAATAGGTAAATCCCATCGAAAAGGTCGCTATGACAAGACATACAACCAGCGTCTTGTTCAGCCTTTGCCATAACGGCGCCGTGTGCGCCGGAAAAATCCGTATTTTAACCCGCCTGTTCAGTCCAAGACGCAAAAAAATCCCCCCTCTGTTTCCCATATACAGTATATGCGCCAGAGAAGGGATGTTTCCCATTTCTATTCGTTCTGCTTTGCTTCCTGCATGTTGATAAAGTCCTTATAGAGATACAGCGACCCGCATATTACAATCAGACGGCCGGACTTCTGCGCAGCCGCATACGCCTCCTGCATGGACGGGTACGCTTTTGCCGCCAGCCCCTCCTCCCGTGCAATGCGGGCAAGTTCGTCTGCCGGCATACTGCGCTCGTTATTCTCAACCGCTACCATATAAAACTCCGCTGCTCCATCGTCAAGCATGCGCAGCGAGGTGCGGATATCCTTGTCGCACATCGTTGCCATGATATACGCCGTTTTCCTTCCCGGGAAATACCGGTCCAGATTCCGAATAAGCGCAGCGACGCCGTCCGGGTTATGCGCCCCGTCAAAGTACGTCCGCTCCGCGACCTGCTCAAAGCGGCCCGGATTGACCGCATGCGTCAATCCATAGCGGATTGCGTCATCGTCCAGCTTTAAGGCCCGTGCCGCCGCAATTGCACAGGCAGCATTGTCAAGCTGATTGACGCCGCCGAGCGAGAGTTTAACGCCGGCAAAATCTCCGATGCTCAAGACCTCATAAATTCCGTCATAGTCCCCCGGCAAAATTGGTTCTGCAAAGGTCAGCATGCTATTCTGCTTAACGCAGACCTTGCGCAGCACCTCCGCCGCGCCATCCTCCTGCCGCGCACTGACAACCCGGGTTTCCGGCTTGATGATTCCGGCCTTTTCCGCTGCAATCTGCTCAATCGTGTTGCCCAGGTACTGCATATGGTCAAGCGCGATATGCGTAATAACGGCAAGCGCCGTTGTTGAAACGATGTTGGTCGCGTCGCGCCGGCCGCCAAGCCCCGTTTCCAGCACAACATAGTCGCATTTCTGCTCGGCAAAGTAACAAAACGCCATTGCCGTCCAGATTTCAAACTGGGTCGGATACACGCCTGTATCGGCTTCTGCCCGGACGCAGGCCGCCTCCACAAGTGTAAAAAGCTGCTTCATCGCATCGTCGGTAATTTCTTTACCATCAATGCTAATCCGCTCATTAACCCGCAGCATGTTCGGGGAGATATAGCTGCCGGTCTTATACCCTGCCTTTGTGAGCATACACGACAAAAACGCCGCCACAGAGCCTTTTCCGTTTGTTCCCGCAATATGAACGAAGCGGAGCCTGTCCTGCGGGTTATCCAAATGGGAAAGCAAGCAACCGATGTTTGCAAGCCCAAGCTTTGCAATCGCCTGAAAACTGTTTGCATATCCCTTAAAGGTTTTCTGTTTCATACCACATTATCTCCCACCAGTTATTTGGGTCAGCCGTGGATATAGGTATTTGCACGTCGGAATCAGAACGACAATCTTAATCGCCGCGCTAATCAGAGAAGCAACGCTTTTCGTCGCCAGCGCGGGAATATATGAAACGAACGATTGGTTCATGATGCATATCCAGAGCGGCGTAAGCGGGATGCTGACGAGCACCGTCTGCAAAACCACGCACAGCACAATCCGTGTGATTGTCTGCTCCTTTTTGTACAAAAACAGCGCAAACAAGAGCGCGTACAAAATGGCGTCAATCGTAAAGAGCGGAAAATATCCGCCTTCAAAAAAGCACGTCCCTATGATATCCGCAACAGCCGCCGTTGCCATCGACCACCACGGCCCGAACAGCATGGCGGACAGCGCAATCGGCAAAAAGCTCAGATTTACCTTCGCATACGGCGTAGAAAAGCTCAAAAATTTTGCAAGGATGATATACACCGCAATCAAAATCCCCGAAAAGACGAGTTTTCGTAACCATTGTTTTTTTTGCATAAAAAATCCCTCCTGAAAAATAGCGTAACCACTCGCCACATATCAGGAGGTAATCCGGCTCCCATATGTAACAGCGGGATGCAAGCCCCTAACCGCAACGGCTTTCCGTTTTCGTCCGCGGGACAACTCCCCGTCCCCGCGGCACTTAACGCTAAAGGCTCTACTCTGTTTTTGTATCTTTATTATAGTACAACTGATTTGAAATTGCAAGTAATTTTTTGACAAATTGCAAATATTTTGTCGTCCATTGTCAGTACGCTTAGTTTTGGTAGAGGATTTCCCCCTCTTTCACTGTAGCAAGCACCTGAATATCCCGGAGCTGCGCGGCGGGTACTGTAAGCGGATTATGGCCAAGAACAACGAGGTCGCACAGCTTCCCCGGTTCAATTGTGCCCTTATGCATTTCCTCAAAATACTGGTATGCCGCGTTAGCTGTAATGGCTTTGAGCGCATCATATACGCTGATGCACTCATCGGCGCCAAGAACCTTACCCGCGCGCGTCTGCCGCGTCACAGCACACCAGACGGAAAACAGCATATCCGGTTTAATCACGGGCGAGTCCTGGTGCAGCGTATAGCACAAGCCCAGCTCCTGCGCTGTTTGCAGCGGGCTAATCGTTTGCGCGCGCCTGCCCAGATTCTTTTCGTGCACACTGCCCCAATAATACGTATGTGCATTAAAGAAAGAAGCAATACCGCCCAGCTCTTTCAGCGCCGCAAGCTGCGGCCGTGTCACAAGCTGCGCATGAATCATGACAGGGCGGTTGATAATCGCAATCCCTGTCCGTTCCCGCGCAGCGCGCAAACACCGGATAAACTGCTCGCACGCCGCGTCACCGTTGCAATGGGCAAGAATCTGTACCCGCTCGCGTAGCGCTGTTTCAAAAAACTGCGTCACTTCCTCATCAGTATAGGTTCCATACCCGGCATACTCTGTTTCGCCCTCATACGGCTGCGACAGCCATGCAGTTCTCCCCTGCGGCGAACCGTCCAAAAAAATCTTATATCCGCCGAAGCGCAGATGGTTTTTATACTGCTTTTTGTAAACGCCACAACGGTCAAACGCGCTTTTTGCCTGCTTTAAGTCGACGTATCCCACTACGTCAAGCTTCAGATTCGTCCGCTTCAAAAGTGCAACCTCTTTCTCCCGTGCAATCCCTTCCTGTGCTGTCGTGATGCCATACTGGAGATATTCCTGCTGTGCAAGCTGCATCAGCTTTTGCATTTCTTCCTCATTTGGCGCCGGAATGCAGGCAGACGCCTGCATAAATTCGCGTTCCTCCAAATATCCGTTCCCGGAAACGCCGGCTTCCTGCATAGCCAGCGAGTTCAGCACGCCCATATGGCCCGATACATGTGTAATCAGAACCGGATTCTCTTTAAGCACTTTGTCCAGAACGTTACAATCGGGATGCTTTCGCTCTTTTAAAAAATTATTGTCATAACCAAATCCGACAATCCATTTCCCGGCAGGAACAGAATGCTGTTCTTTGTACTGCTTTAGCAGGAGAACCAATTCATCAAAACTTTTCGCCTGTGAAAGGTCGGCAAGGGCAAACCGGTTTGCACAGGCGCAGATGTGGCTGTGCGGGTCAATAAAGCCCGGCAAAATCGTCGCATCCTGAAAGTCAATAATCTTTGCCTTCGAGCCCGCATGGGACAGAATATCTCTTTTTGTCCCGGCCGCTGCTATCCGGCCATCTACAGAAAGAATTGCCTCTGGTCCGGTTTCCTGCGCCATCGTAATTATATTTTTTGCAAGAAATACAGTCTTCCCCATTTGTCTCTTCCCCTTCCATTTTCCAAATTATGTATTTTTCCCTAACAGGTTGTGCTTAATAAATGCAATTACTTCCCGCTTTTGCGGGCAATCAAGAATATTTTCTATGATAAGCGCAACCATGCAAATCAAACACCAAACCAGTCCCATAACGCCCATATTTTGCACTCTTTCCCATATTGGGCCGGCCGTTGCCGCAAAAACAACAAGCAGATACAATACAAATACCGTTATCCACGAAATCAGGTCCGAATCTGTCAGCCGGAAATGCCCGTGGATTATCGTTTTTCCTTGCTTTGAAACGACGGTTCCATAAAAGGCATTTGAAAGTTTTGTTACACAGAAACTGTCGGCTTGTTTTGTTTTCCACAATACGATTCGGTTTCCCTGGATCCTGCCGAGCAGCGCGCCGGGCCGGTGCAGATTATAAAAGGAATATGGCTCTGTTTTCTCACGCAGAATCGCTTCAATTTCTTCCTTTGTATAATCCGATTCAAACCGCACGATACCACACCCTTTCTATTTATACCCGAAACAGCGGCAAACAAACCGTAATTGCACTATTATCATATTGCAAAAATATGATTTTGTTTCTGAAAAACCTTGACAAATGAGAAAAAAAAAGTTAATATAATATAGTGCTTTGAAACTTTAAATATGTGCCCGTAGCTCAGCTGGATAGAGTGTCAGACTCCGACTCTGAAGGTCGTGCGTTCGAATCGCATCGGGCATACCAGAAAAAAACCGTGAAATGCTTGATATTCAAGTGTTTTGCGGTTTTTTCATATGTGAGAATTTGGATTTGCTTTACTTTGTGAATATGTCAGAAATAGCTTAATTTTTACTCTGCGCCAGCTTTTCGACCGACACTGACAACGACCCAATCTGCTTCGTGTTTTCCTCCAGCAGCGCGATCCGCTTGTCCTGCCGGTTGTTTTCCTCCTCCAGTCGCCGCCGAAACTCCTCGTGCTCCGCCCTTGTGATCGGTGTGTCCATGCCTACCCCTCCCATATCCCAACATTATGAATGCGCCGGTTCTCCGGCGTGGACACGGCAAAATTCCCGTTGCGCAGGATAAAGCTCCCGCCGCCGTCTAATTTGATTGCGTCCGTTATGCCCAACGCGCGCAAAATCCAGAACATACTCCCGTACCCGCACTTCGCCGCAACGTAAACCGGAATGACATCGCGCAGGCCGTCTATTTTACCATTGACGCCACCGTTACGATGTTGCCTGCCGCCATACCAACAGCCTTGACCGCTGCCGTACCTGTTGCAGACTGTGGATGTTTTTGCCTTCAGCGCGTCTACATCGCTTGTCACACAGCTTTTTGTGTCTGTTGTTATTAATTAAGGCGACGAATCACCATAAAGTATTTACAACGGAACAGATGAGGCGATCGTAAGTGTAAATGACTGATTTTAGTATAAAAAATCGGAATGGAGCAAAGTCCATTCCGACATAGAGAAGTCAATCAATATAGATATTTGCACCGCAGGCACAACCTCGCAAAAAGGTAGTAGCGCAGCGGAAGCGCGATATCCACGTTTACAAGAGCATAGCCGCAACAAGTATGTCTTTTCGCGAAAGAGGAGCAAACAATGAAGCATATGAAAAAAAATCCCAGCCTTTAACTGGGATTTTTGAATACAGCGCAGTTTGCTGCGACATGGAGCTGCTAACCGGATTCGAACCGGTGACCTCGTCCTTACCAAGGACGTGCTCTGCCTACTGAGCCATAGCAGCAAATATGGCGACCCGGAAGGGGCTCGAACCCTCGACCTCCAGCGTGACAGGCTGGCGTTCTAACCAACTGAACTACCGGGCCACAAACTACTTTATATATTATACACAGACATCTTTGCTCTGTCAATACCAAAGTTCCGATTCTACCATAAAAAAGTTTTTACTAAAGCGAAAATTTATTTCTACTTCCCAAAATGTTACTTTTTCTCTTATGTTCCTGAACTATAAATTCCTGAAAGGATTCTTTACCACTATATTGAAGATGGCGTATACTATGAGATAACAAACATTACCGTAATAGATGTACACCAACACCGTTCCCAGAATGCCTTCTAAAAAAAACTGGCGGTGTGCTATAAAAATAGGCCCCCCGACACTATCAAACGGCAACACCTATCCCTGCTACCACACTTACCTCTCTGATAGCACCGAGATCTTCGTGACACAGATACCGTTTTAATGGTGGGCCAACGGGCCTTCTATCCAAACTATTCCTCATTCCATGCCGGTATCCTCATTCCGCTTTATTCAGAGGAAAAAACGATACTCCTATGAAGCAGGGTATTCCATCAAAGATATAACCGAATCGACCTATACTGTACGTAAATTAGAATAACCTCGCGAAGACATATAAAAAGCAAAATAGAATGTAGGAATATAAATGTAGGAGTGGTGTAGGAATCATGCAGGAATAACCTACACTTCCTAACTTTTTACCACTCCTTATCACTTCTTATATTACTGAATTTCTTTCAAAATACCCTTATTTATTTGCTTCCTCGATCGCAACCGCCACAGCAACTGTCGCGCCAACCATCGGGTTATTGCCCATACCAATCAGGCCCATCATCTCAACGTGAGCCGGAACGGAGGACGACCCTGCAAACTGTGCGTCGGAGTGCATTCTGCCCATCGTATCGGTCATACCGTACGAAGCCGGGCCAGCCGCCATGTTATCCGGATGCAGCGTTCTGCCCGTGCCACCGCCGGAAGCAACGGAGAAGTACTTTTTACCCATCTCAACACACTCTTTTTTATACGTACCTGCAACCGGGTGCTGGAAGCGGGTCGGGTTTGTCGAGTTACCTGTGATGGAAACGTCAACACCCTCGTGGTGCATGATAGCAACGCCTTCGCGAACATCGTTTGCGCCGTAGCATTTTACCGCTGCGCGCTCACCCTTAGAGTAGGACTTCTCACTCACAATCTTCAGCTCGCCTGTGAAATAGTCGAAATCAGTTTCCACATAGGTGAAACCGTTAATTCTCGAGATAATCTGTGCTGCATCCTTACCAAGACCATTGAGAATAACCTTCAGCGGCTCTTTGCGAACCTTGTTGGCCGACTTTGCTATACCGATTGCGCCTTCCGCCGCTGCAAACGACTCATGTCCAGCCAAAAATGCAAAACATTTTGTATTTTCTTTCAAAAGCATGGAAGCAAGATTACCGTGGCCAAGGCCAACCTTTCTGTCGTCTGCAACAGAACCCTTAATGCAAAATGCCTGCAGCCCTTCGCCGATTACAGCAGCTGCATCAGCCGCATTCGTAACGCCGCGCTTAATTGCGAGCGCCGCGCCTACAATGTATGCCCAGCACGCATTCTCAAAGCAAATCGGCTGAATGCCTTTTACCAAATTGTATACATCGATTCCCTTATCCTCGCAGATTTTTCTCGCTTCCTCCAGCGAAGCAATCCCGTTTTCTTTCAGAACCTCATTTATATGGTCAATTCTTCTTTCATAACTCTCAAACAAAGCCATTATTCGTATCCTCCTTATACCTTAATAATATAATTACTCCGCTCTCGGGTCGATTACTTTCGCCGCGTCATCAAATCTGCCGTACTGTCCGGAAGCCTTTTTGAGCGCCTCGTCCGCCGGCATACCCTTTTTAATGTTCTCCATCATTTTTCCAAGATGTACGAACTTGTAACCGATTACCAAATCGTCTTCGTCCAGAGCAACTTCAGTAATATACCCTTCCGCAAGCTCCAAATAGCGAACGCCTTTCGCCTTTGTGGAGAATACCGTACCCGTTTGGCTTCTCAGCCCTTTGCCCAAATCCTCAAGGCCCGCACCAATCGGAAGTCCGCCCTCAGAGAACGCAGTCTGCGAACGACCGTAAACAATCTGCAAAAACAGCTCGCGCATTGCGGTGTTAATCGCATCACAAACCAAGTCGGTGTTGAGCGCCTCTAAAAGCGTCTTCCCAACCAGAGCCTCGCCCGCCATAGCGGCAGAATGCGTCATACCGGAGCAGCCAATCGTTTCAACGAGCGCTTCCTGAATGATTCCTTCTTTAACATTCAGCGTCAGCTTACATGCGCCCTGCTGCGGTGCGCACCAGCCCACACCATGCGTAAGGCCGCTGATATCTTTAATCTCTTTGGCCTCAACCCATTTGCCTTCCTCCGGAATCGGAGCCGGGCCGTGCTTTACGCCCTTGGCAACACAGTACATGTTTTCAACTTCGTGAGAATAATTCATCTAATTACACCTCTCATCATAATTTTCCTCTGTAAACGCGGGTAATATTTCCACCCAACCGTTATTATTTTAACATTATTTTATACCAGAATCAAGCAAAAAATGTACAAGCAGTGTACTTTTTTCTATTTCAGTTTCTTTCTGCTGTGTTTTCGCAACGGAGTTTACAAAACGCAGTCCAAAAATCACTTTTTCTCTCATGCAAGTTGCCAGCCTGAGAGAAAAAAGCTGTTAAAAAAACGGAGTTATCATAGTATCAAAATAAATTTTAAAAATATTTTAATTTTTTACTTGACAAAGGAGACCGAGATGTGTATAATATAAAAGTCGGTTACAGACAGAGAAAAAATTGGACATGCACCATTAGCTCAGTTGGTAGAGCACCTGACTCTTAATCAGGGTGTCCACGGTTCGAGCCCGTGATGGTGTACCAACAGGAACCCCGCTTCCCGCAAGGGATAGCGGGATTTTGCTGTTTTAGCAGAAAAGCCGAAATAAGCCCAGTACAGCTACTTTACAGCTACGCGTTTTCGGTCGTGGATTTCAATTCATCCAATTTAGCAAGCGTCTTGCTGAAGTACTTTTTTCTTTGCACATATCACGATAAAAGCAGACAGAGCTCCTGCTATCTTTATCGTCCTTAAAACGTATCGGCATTTTAATGAAATAGTCTGATCCGTTTCCACGTGGTCTGGTTCTAATAAGCTCTTTATCTTTCAGTTCCTTTTTTACCGTGTCAAATAAATCAGAAACCATGTTATGCTGCACCAAAATATTCTTAAGTGTTTTTTGTAAACATACAGAAAATCGTCATTATACCACATCTCAACTTCGTCCGGGTTTTCTGGTTTAGCAAGTCCTATTTCCCGCATCGTTCCACCGTCCTCTGCAAAATGCTTATCTAGGCAGTCAAAAAACTTGTGTGCCGGCGTTCGTTGCGGTTCCTGTTTTGCTGAAGCCTCTTTTCTCAGTAATTCCATGTATAGGTTTCTGAGCTTGTAAGTCAGCAAAAAAGATATCCGCAGCGCAGTCTTGCAGCTTAAAAAGTTCTTCAGTATCCTCAATATATCCCCTCTAACAACAGGCTATAAGCCAGTAAAAAGTATTGAAACGTCTGTATCGACCTCATATCCAATTGGAAAACCTTACTATATATTTTTAATATTGCATTCTGCCTTTTCTGTAAAGCTGAACAGACGAAATCAATACACTCAACTTCACCCGCATCCTTCCAATTATCAAGCACAGAGTAGATAAAGGCGGTCAGGTAGCTTACCAACTCTATATCTTGCGTGAGCAGTACATGCTTTTTAAGCTTTGATAAATCCACATTAGAAATATCAATGTTATATAAAAACTGACTTTTGGTCTTGTTTTTTAATAACAGTAATCCCATACCCTTTGGGCTATTGAATCCCTGATTACTTTCATACATATTTTTAATCATGGCTACTTGCATTGCATTATCGTATCCGGAAAGAATCAGCACACAGTCTTTCATTTTTTGTGCCTTCTCTTGCAGACGTTCTTTTGGTTCATTGGTACTGTGTCTGTCTGGGAATTTTTGAATAGGCCATGCGTTACCACGATTGATTACATCGCAATAGTAGAGAGCAACAAATTCACGGTCTTCTTTCGTTCCACCACTAAGAGATATTAAACGAGGAAAATCCAGCTCTGTTTTCTTCAGCGGAGTTGTCAGAACAGACAACAAGGTGAATGAAAAGAGAGGGATAGATACTTCATGCGGTAGTATATCTAAGAAAATTTTTTAATCTTTTCATACGCATTTGCATATATCCCCTCTTTTTTCCAACTTCCAAATGGGGTCATACCCAATTGCAGAGGAACCGTCATACGGTTGGAAGCAAAAGCTCTTATTTTCATTGTGCCACCCTGACTTATGAAAATAAAAAGGTTTCGAAATTTCTTTTGTAAATTGCTGAATCACCGCTGAAGTTTTTTCTAACGCAGCCTTGCCATTCTTATTTATCAGATTTCTTTCCCATGTTCTCTTCCTAAATTCTAAGATTTGCGGGGCGAAAAAAAGAGTTATCCCCCGCCTTATGGTTCCAAAATCAACCGCTTTTCCCCGCTACACAGATAAACCATCCCATCCTCGCCACGCGACAGGGTAACGTCAGCAGGATGTAGAACCTCATCTGTATCAAGATATACTTCTGCATTCCTGTAATATTGCAGCGTGTTGCTTGCCACATATCCGGAATCCGTCTTTGACAGATAATATACCATCGTACACTCTGCCGGGGCAGTCTGCGCACATATGGAAATAAGCTGGCTCGGCGCAATTTCAATCGGACTTTGGGTGTAGCCGTTATCGGCAATAAAATACAAAATTTCTTTTCCTGCGCGTTCTGCGACAAAAAGCTGCGCGCCGGCCTCTTCCCAAAGGTTTTCCGGTGTAATATCGCGAATGAATGTGAGGGGCGTGTCGGTTCTGGCTTTTGCTTCCTCCAAGCTTAACCGGCGCGGCGTAAAGTCAAAGCCCGGAAAGCCACGGTTTTTTATGTATTGCTTCATTTCATTTGAAAGGTAATATGGCTGTTTGAGAATCCAGTCCCCCCATGTATCGTAAAAATTTACGTCTACACCCTGACTGATGAGATAGTCTGCATAGTCATACTTTTCATATTTGAGCGCCAAAACCAAGAGGGAGGCGCCGTCCGAAGTTTGCAGGTTCGGGTCGTGCGTGAGCTGCTTGGCGCGGTCTAAACTGAACGTATCATCTGCTTTTTTGATGTACTCAATGATATACTTATCGCCCATAATCAACTCATAATTCTCATAGGCGTTCATGCAATTAAATCCAGCAAATACGCCAATCCACACATAGACAAACAGGCTTTTTAGCAAATGTTTCTTTTTCCTGGCAATCAGCACCCACATCGTCGGAACAATGATGATTGGCAAGGTTAAAACAAGATAAAACAGCAAAGGAAGCTGGCTAATACTTAAGCCTATCCCGCTGTACTCGCCGCTTGGCTGTGCAGAATAGAGCTGCCTCCAATGATTATTGTATAAATAGAAGCAAATCGTCAATATTAGGTAAAACAAACATACCGTGAGCGCCAAAATCCATTTCCCTTTAGCGTCGTGCTGACGCGGCTGCCGTTTAAATAAAAAATAACAGGTGAGTACACAATAAGCCAAAAGCAGGGCCGGCGCCACGTAAACATATAGGAGTAACATTAGCATAGCGGATAGTTCGTCCATAAAAAACACCTCAATCAACATTATTTACGATTGCTTCTACTGTCCGTTCCATATTTGTAGGTGTGTCATCATACCTTCTTGTATCATAAAGGTTTCCTTTTTTCTTATCAATATTGATACATCCATACATACATGCGGATGTACACACATGGTCAAAATAGGCACTATGTATTTCAATTGGATTGACTGTCTTGTATTCCATATCCTTTAAATAGATATTTGGTACTTGTACATCCTTTTTATCTCGTTTAAAATGAAGAAGCGGTATCGGGTCACCCGGCATAATCAGGTCATATACCCGGTTTTGATACCGTTTATAATCCATGTTCAACTCCGGCGAACCAATGCGTATAATTTTATTCACATATGGCCCTTTGCCAATCCGGTCAAGCGTTTCCGCCACGCGCGACGCCATCACTCCGCCACCGCTGTGCCCTACGAAAATTACATAGTCATAAGTAAAGCCATCAGCATATTTAATACCATTATTACGATAACGTGTTGTACCACTACATTCGTTAATAATCTGGTTGGCAAATACCCATGGGGAAATCGAAGCATAGCCATAGGCCCGGCGGTAAACCTGTAGAGAATCCCAAATCGTATCATCATTGAATTTAATATTATCATCCGTATCATCATATGATGCGATTGTTAGATAATCAACAGTATTGTTCCCTTTTTCCCCGCCTAATTGTTTTTTTATTTCTTCCCCTAATGCTGTAATATAGCCACTTCCTTTTTTCGTATTAATGCCGGAAAATATAACAACCAGATAATGCTTCTCGGTTCGGACGCTTTCAAAATAAATTTTTTTACATCGACAATTGGGATGCCTTTCCGGCTCACGGATAATATCAAAAAGTTTTCCATGATAATTGCCACAAGTCTTGCACCGTTTGTCATCATCTTCTGCAAGCCAAAGAACATAGCGGGAATTTTCTGTTTTCTCCTCGCTTCCACGTCGTGCCAGTTTGTTTAAGAAATCTTGATTCCCTATCGGGTCATTCAGAAACGCATCAAATTCTTTCTGAAATGTTTGATACGCATTAGAAAGTTCCGCGTAAGAACTTGTATGATAGATATACTTCAATTTTTCATTCCAATCATTTTCTAACCATTGTTGGATGTTTTTGTAAGCATGATATTGATTTGGTTGAAGAATAAAGGGATTCGTGCTGTCCAGCCATACACGTTCCATCGTTGCTCTATCGCGGTTATCGCCAAATGGGGGAAACAGATTGGGAAGTGCAGTATCAGGTTCGTATACCGACCGATACAATCCATTTAAAAACCAGTTACTCTCTTTTTCTTGTTCCATCTTCTCCTCATCCTTTCTCACTATAGCGTACTTTCCCCTTTTTTACAATAGTTTTCGATTATTTTCCTGATAATCGAATTTTTATCGTGTGTCAAATTCTACCACGAAGCTTTCAATGTGTCAATATTTAAAATCATAATAAATATTTAGATTGATTTTTCTATCATTCTATGCTATACTATTTTCGAGGTGATTCGTATGAACCAAATACTGCCGCAGCGGCTTCGCGCCCTGCGCGAAGAGAAAGGGTTTACACAGGAAAAACTGGCCAAGGAATTAGGCGTAGCCCGTATGACAATCGTGTGCTACGAGTCGGGCAAGAACTCCCCCGACGGCAACATGCTGTCAAAAATGTGCGCGATTTTTGATTGTACGCCGAACTATCTCTTCGGCTTTTCCGATTTAAAGAATCCACAAAGCCGGCAGGCGTGGATGACTTCGCTCAAAACGCTTGACGCAGCAATTAAAACGCTTCCGCAAGAGAATCAAGAGACATTGGTAACTGCCCTCAACTCGCTTTTGCGGGACAATTATATGCTGAATGAAACAACGGCAAAAGAAAACTTGGTAATAAACACCATGGCCGATATGCTCGCTGCTTTAGCAGAGTCTGTCCGGCGTTCTACCGCCGCAGTTGTAAATGGCGATGTGGCGATAGCAGACATTTTTGCTTGCATAGAGGACGGACGAAGCCTGATGCATCGCAAAATTGATTTTATTTGCCGGGCGTTCATGCAACTGCTTTTAAACAAATAAAATGAAACCTCTATCGCCACACTACGGCTATGGAGGCTTTTTCATGGCTACTAAGATCAGTGTAGAGGTCATCGCTCGGTTCGACACGCGGGCGGCCTTACGCCGCTTTGGATGGTTGGGCAGACGGAGGATAATTCACAGATCTTGTTTGGATAAAACTTCCATATTTAATTTGAAACACCAAAATCTATAACTATTCCATTTCTATTAATTGTAAAAAACAATATCTCATCTTTCATGTATCCTCCACCAGTTTCATACCTAATACTATCTTCACCAATAAACAAGCCATTTTCTCCCAAAATATTTAATACATCATCTTTGCTCATACCAATAAAATCATATTTACTCATTAAATCTTTCAACATGGATTCTCTGGCATATACATTAGAATTCCATTCTTCTTGTGAAAATTCAGTATCAGCCGTCCCCCTAAATACCATTAAGTAAGGATATACTTTCCAGCCTATTAGACCTAAAATTACTACTAAAATAACTGTTATAACTATACCTTTTTTCAAACAAGAACCCCTCCTATCTTATTATAATGAGACCTCCCTCAAAAGCGCGATTATAGACATTCTCTTGAACTTGCTGGCGTGTATATCCATTATTGATACCTAATAAACCTTGATAACGGGCTACTGAATTATTGAAAAAATCCATTTTCGTTAAAGCTAAGTTGTCACCATTACTAAAATTATTAGAATTACCCAATTCGTGAGCATTTGTAAATAATTCTGTAAACTCCGGTCCTGCTCCATTAAAAATTGACATCGTATTCCATATTGCATGTTTTATCACATTTACTGTAGAGTCATCTGCCTGATTGCTAAACCGTTCATTACTACCGTCTGCAGCCCGCATTCCATCCGGGTTCACATAATTCACCGGATCGTTTCACAGTACGCATACAAATTCAGGCTTGCCGGCTCCATCACGTCGCCGCAACACAAAAAAGGGACATACCGTCCTGCCGACAGGATATCCCTTTTTTCTCACATTGTCAATCCAATTCCACCGTTACAACCTGCATTTCCTCGTCCCAGCCGACCTGCGCGCCAAGCGCCTCCGCCACAGCGCGCAGCGGGATCAGCGTCCGGTCGTTCACAACCCGCGGCGGCGCATCCAGCGCAATCCACTCGTCGTTCACCGACATGTACCAGTCGTCCACCTGCATAAACACCGTCGTACCTCCGCGCACCGCTACGATTGTCCGATCCTCCGGGTACCAGCTCACCTCCGCACCCAGCGCCTCAAAGATCGCCCGCATCGGCACCAGCGTTCGGTCGTTTTCCAACATGGGCGGTACGTCGAGCGTCAGCTCTGTACCGTTGACGTAGACCGCAATCTGTTTCCCGTCTACCACATACGGATCCTCCTCCGTGCCGCTGCCGGACAGGACTTGTGCCGTGGCTTCGTTGAGGTAGAAAGCGGGGCGGATGCCTTTTTTCTCCTTTGCCTCCGACTTATTTATCCAAAAATCCCCAACAATATACATCACCCGATTCCAGTTTCTTGCCCCTGCGGCGCCAACAGGTGGCGATGGTTCCGACCATCCAAAAGGAGTTCTAAACCAATAAATAGCCTGGTCATTATCATACCCCGTTTCAAACATCCAGTTATTAGCATCATTTATAGCCTCCGGTGTATAATGGCTTAATTGATAATTTTCATCCAAAAACTCTTTTTTTTGATACATATCCCATATCTGCTTTATATCAGGCAAAAAGACTTTATCTGTTGTGCATTCATAGCATATTTCATCATATCGTTCTTCCATAAAATACTGACTTTTAAAACCTGTTTCCCAATCATTTTTACCCCATTTATTCACATCCCCGCCCACAGCATATGCAGCATATTCTGGAGCCAAAAGCGTTTTTTGGGTTACCGTTTTCATTATATTTCGCTCCGACTGGGTAAAGTTGGTGTCTGATAAAAACCCTTTTTCATAGTAATAATCCGACACATACGTAGCAGTCTTTGGAAAGCCAAATTCTGTTTCATCAGCAGAATTGAGCCATGTACGAATAATGCTGGTACTCCATCTATTTTCATTTTTTAAGCTAAATAGCTTTCGGCTAAGAATCTTATCGCTCAACATCAGCGGCCCGTTTTCATCGATGTCGATACACCGCCATAGAATCGGCTGGTCATAGTATCTGCCTAATAAAATATAGTCCCCGATTTGAAAGGTCTCAGCAGCATGGACCACATCGGTATTATTATCCTCCGTATCTGCACTGCTGGCCGCCATCGGCGCCGCAAGCACACATACTGCTAAAATTAGACTAATTAGTTTCTTCATGTCTCTCCCCTCCTGTCAAAATTTAAGGGACATACTGTCCATCCATGGTCAGTATATCCCTTTTGTTAGAACTTGTCAACTAATTTTATACTTCAGAAACTTTCACATCAGGCAAACTCCATTGATTCTCATATTTCTTTTGACTAAACTCAATGTCTTCGCATACAATTTCAATCAACATTGGATGAGCGTCTATTTTAAACCGCAAATATCGGTATTTTTTAGGTGGTCGTGTACGCGCTCTCATTGCCATATTTTCAAGCACCTCGAATTCCTCTACCTCCACCGACTGCATATAATACGAAACATGTGTAAGCGGCATATCTTTGGTTGGTCCGCCTTTCTTATAGTCCAAATAATGCTTAAAGGACGATTCATAGCAGCCTTTAAAATGATAGGTGGTTTCCACTTTGTCATTAAAAAGATATGTTAACGTAATCTCATCCACTAAATAATCGCAGGACAGATGCACCATTTGCATATCCCAATAATACAATTCGTCTATCTTTTTTCTAATTTCTTCTACTGTCTTCATCTTTTCCTCCTTATATCGCAAATACAAAACCGGGTACTGGCATTGGCATAGCGGGGAGATTTATTATTGGCGGAGTAAGAACTACTTCCGGCATAATATCTTCTACCGTCCCATCATTAACACCCGGGATACGAGTATTATTGCCATTAGACGAATCATTATTATCTGTACTTCCCGGGCCACCATACTTTATATGGGCTACTGGATCATCTTTTTCGACTATAGTTAAATCCTTATCTAAAGGTTGATTGTTTTATGTAAAATCATAATGATAAATTACTATACCAAACAATCCTGCCTATGTCAATCATCTATTTTCCAACATATCTTCTGTTTACTCCCTACAGTCTGCCGTCCGGCAGTCTGTCAGCATTTTTTTGTAGTTTTGTATTCAAGTGCCAATGGCATCGCTATACCCTTTTTCAGGGATAGGTGCTGTTGGCGCTTTTTTATATATCAAATTTTATTGCCTTCGGGCAGAAAGGAGCATACTTATGCCAAAACTCGACTACAGCCCCATCATCCTAATTCAAGACACGGCCAAGCTCACACGTGAAGAATGGCTGGAGGCAAGGCGGCAGCGACGCGGCAATCGTCATGGAGGAAAGCCCGTGGAAAACAAAGGCCGACCTGTATTTAGACAAGCTCGACCTTGCGCCGGACACAGACGATGAAAACTGGGTCCAAAAAGAAATCGGTAAACTTCTCGAACCGCTGATTGCAAGGATTTTTGAGAAAAAGACCGGGTTTCAAATCGTCGATACACACGCCATGTACCAGCACCCGATCTATCCGTTTATGATAGCCGATATCGACTATCTCATCCAGTTTGACGATGGGACATACGGGATTTTAGAGTGCAAGCACACCGAGCGCTACAACTTAGGCGAATGGGAGAATGACTCGCAGCCGTACCACTACACGCTGCAGGGCGCGCACTACATGTCTGTGCTCAATCTTGACAAGCTGTATTTTGTCTGCCTGTACGGGAACTCTGAAAATGATTTCCTGCGGCGGTATATGGAACGCGACTACGAACTGGAACAGCAGCTCATCCTCGAAGAACTGGATTTCTGGCAAAACTATGTGCAAAAAAAAGACCTCCCCGCCATTTAGCGGTAAAACCGACCTGGCTCTGGCGAGCCTGCGGCGGAGGTACCGCGGCAACGCAGATGCAGACGCTATTAAATTGACCCAGCCCGAAGCGCAGATGCTATTAGAGGCGCTGGAACTGAAACAGCAGAAGTCCGAGTTAGAAAAGCAGGTCAAGGCGCTCGACGAGCGGATCAAGCATTGCTATGTCCCCATCATGGACCGCATGGGCGATAGCTGCAAGGCGGTTTATGACATGAGCGACGGCAAGCAGGAGTTGGTGGTGACGTGGAATCCGTACAGCCGCAAAACAGTGACTGCGGATAATATAGAAAAACTTCAGCTTCACCATCCTGTCATATTTAAGAAATACGTCACGGACTCCGCATACCGCAGGTTCGACGTCAAGCTGAAGGCTAAGACAAAGGGTGCGCAGCAAGGGAAAACCGCCGCATGATTACACAGGTAAAGAGGTGACACATCTATCGTACGAACGATTTACCAGGGCGATAACGGCTTCTGTATCCACGAATACAAAACGCACGAGCAGATACCCCCGACAGCACCGAAGTCGGGAAAAAGCACCTTCGTCGCAATCGGTATAACCTGCCTGCCAATCCTGCGGCGGAGGCCGAGCTGGCCGGCAGCTGGGAAGCGTCAAAGTATGGCATGCAGTACCGCGTTCAGACCTACTTCGAAATTATGCCCCAAACCGAGGCCGGCATTGCCGCCTACTTCGGCTCGGGACTGCTTCGCGGTATCGAACCTCCTGCGGATAGTTAAAATAGGTGGACACTTTCGGCCAGTTTGCCTCCCACGATTGCGCAATTTCTATTTTGGGATAGACTGCTCTCTTCACAATATGCCCCTTCACTGCGGTGAATAGCGTCAATACAACCGCATAAATTTCTGCCAGCGGTCTCTGCTGCCATTCTTTGACTACTGGCAATATCTTATCGGTAATTCGGCTTACCGTGCTGTCTGATACTTCCAATCCATATGCGGGGACGTTTTCTTTTGTATAGCATAAATCCACCTTGTAGCAAACCTCTCTGTAATTAAAATGCCCACGCTTCTGCGTGGGCATTTTCTATATTATTACTCTTTTTACTTTATTCCATATATGTTGCCTCTGTGGTATCGGAATAAATACACTTTACATCTCCGTTTTCATCCTTATAGAGCATATACGCCTTTGCGTACCATGTATCGCCGTCGTTCGCGCGTACGCGCACCGTATACTGACCCACATTACTTGTCGAGATTGACGCACTCTTGATGATATCCGGTGTATCGAGGTCAAAGTCCGGCCCGCTGCGGCTGAGAAGAATTCCTGTTTCAATCATCGCATTATTTTTGCCGAGTTGACGCTCTGCGAAGAATGCGATTTTGCCCTGCCCAGTTAATAACACGGGCGTCGTCATAACAAGAACAGGCTTTGGTACGACTGTTTCCGTTTCCGGTACATACACGGCGGCTATATCAACCGGTGCCGCGCTCATATAGAAAGAATAAACGCGTTCATAGCTTATGGTCTGTCCATCCTTTGTCCAATGGGAGAACTTCTGTCCCGCCGGGATGGCGCTCTCGTCCAGCGTCACCGTTACCAGCGTATCATAGGCATATTCACCGCGCACCACGCCGGGGGCAAGCGTACCGCCTACCACCGTAACAGCGTATGTTTCCGGTGCTTGCCGGTAATGCGCCGTAAAGAGGTTTTCCTCCGGCGACAGTACGTCATAGGGGAGTGTGTCGTTCGCGGCAATTTTCTGGTCAATTCCGTTCTTTATCCATTTATCAAACACATATCCCATATATTCCGGGTTCTCCGGTACTGTCACGCTGCCATCCGCTCCAATTTGGTTACTCTGGAGTATTTTGCCGTTTTTGTTTTTGAATATTGCCGTTTTGCTGCCCGGTGCCGTACTGATGAAGAACGCCTCAAGGCTTTTTGCTGTACCAAGCGTAAATGTATATGTTTCCTGCTCGGATACAACACGCCCCGACGCTTTGTCAACCCAATAGACAAAGCGGCTTCCTTCATCTGCAACTGCCGTAAGGGCGATTTCTTCTCCACGTGCAAAGTCGGCGGTTTTTCCGGCGCCCCAATCCTGTTCGGACGGCGTACCCTTACCATATGTAATGGCACCGCCACCGTTTGCATTTACTGTAAGGCGCGACAAGTCTACAACAGGCTCCTCTGGCTGGTCGCTCTCCTTTGCCGTTTCCACCGCCAGAACTACGCTGGGGGCAATAATGGCAGAGTCGTCACTCGTAATACGTACGTTATCAATTTCAAATCCCGCACCGTTTACGCTGTACACAGCGAGCGCGCTTACGCCGGACGTTTCATCCTGGTTGTCGGCAGTGTAGGTAAGGGTAAGCGTTTTTCTTTCACCGGGGGCGATACTCTGCGCTGCACTGTCTGGCGGAACGAGCGTATCGTTGTTTGCCGTGCACAGTCCCAGTGAAACATCCGCTGCCGTATCTGTAGAGAAAACATCTACACTGACGGTATAGGTTCTGCCTGCTTGACAGGAGGTGCCGCCGTTTCCAAACACGTTGAGAAGTTTAATGCCTTCTCCCGCAGCGTCGGCGCGCACGCCGGCCTTTCCGTCCGCAACTTCGGCTGTGCCTTCGTATCCGCCAAACGCAGTATAGTCTACACCTTTGGAGAAGGGAAAATCATCAAAGCCGAGGTTTAGATATTCTGTCCCGCCTGTGCTCTCCGACGTGAGTGCAAAGATATATTCCTCCGGCGCTGTATTTTTCACATAATCTGTGACGTCGATTGTATAGCGTCCTGCCGCGTTCACTGCAAGCTCGGCAAGGGGTGCGCCGCCATATACCTTTGATTCGTCCATGCTTTCATCCTCGTTGGACGCAGGAGCCGTGTTGTATGTGAGCTTTTCCGGATAAGGCACACCGGTAAGGCCATATATACGCACGGTCTGTCCGGACGCCTCCTGTACGTCGAGTTCCAGCGCCGCACGCTGGGTAGTTTTAAAGCTATCGTCCCCACTAAAGCGGAGATATGTCTTGTGGATGCCCTGCGCCGTGTCGCTTCTGCCAATGCGGAGGCTGTCTGCACTGTCAAGCGGCGTGTTGCTGATGACCGCCGCACTTTCAACGTTCAATGCCGCCGCATCGCCCTCCGTATATTCCATGGAGAACAGGTCGTCGATGTAGAGCGTCGCGCTGACGGAGCCATCGCTCTTCTGTCCAAATCCGGGCAAGTACATCGACAGCAGATTCGCCCCGTTTGCCACCATGCTTTCGTCGACCGTAAACGCAAAAGTATATTTCTTCCATACGCCAACATCGCTGTCCGCTATAGTATACCCTTTGCGTATCTCACCGTCGTATTCTGCCCCTGCGATTTCTTTGTTCGACATGACAAGCTGGAAGCGTCCCGCTTTGTCCGCTTTCATCCAGAAAGCTACCTGGAATGTTCGTCCAATGTCGGCTGCTGTCATCTGGTCAATGATATTGTAAAAATACACGCGGTTATAGGTCTTGTCGGTCAATACTTGCAGGCTTTTTCCATCCGCCGCGCCAGGGGTGTGGTTTTCCGCCGTGGTGGGAAGAACCTTACTGTCGCCGTTTTCAAAGCCGTTGAAACTCCATGCCGTTTCGGCCGGTTCTGACTCCCAGTCAAAACGGTACGCATAAGGCGCCCGCCCTTCTGTTGTTTCTGTTATTACAAAGTCGTCGACATACATATTACGGCCGTAGAGTCCGCTCGACACGATGGAAAACAATGCAGGATTGAAAAATTCGTTTTCATGCCCTGTGTAGTAGGATGCGAGCATCCCCTCATCAATTGTCACATCGTACTCAAACTGTGTCCACGTGTCTGCCTCTGTAACTTGTCCAACTTGCTTTTTATTCAGCTCGCTTTCGTAAATCTTTGCAGTATAGGCGCTGTCACCTCCTACGGACATGAAGCCGTATTCAAACGAACCAGGCTTATCTGTCTTTGCCCAGAAGGAAATGTGGAATGACCGCCCGACATCAGCTTCCGTCAGGTTATGGTCGAAGAAATTATAGAATTTGAACCGGTTCCAAGAGTCCGGCATACACAGCCACAGGCTTTTGCCCGTTCCGGTTGTATGGTCGGCAGTCACGTCCGCGCCGACGAGCTCGCCCTTCAGGTTTGCCTGCACGCCGCCGCCAAACCCCATATCAAATTCGTCATTGACCTCTGTTCTTGCACTTCCGCTGGTCCGCCATGTCGCAAGGTCGTCAAAGGATATTGTCTTCTGATACGTTTCCACCGTTTCGCCGCCAGCCGGAACAAACTCCAGTGGGATATCCCCGGCCTTATTTTCCGTCACGGTAAGGTCATCAATGTAAACGCACACATTATCGTATTTGCCGCTTGCGCGCAGCCCCATCCCGTCAAGCTGAAAGTTGAGGTACGACGGGATTGTTTCCGGAGTGGAGTTTTCGTTGATCATATCGCTTGTCAGCGTGAAGCTGTAGGTAAACTGTTGCCATTCATTCGCGACGGTATAGTTTTGCGTCTGCTTCTGAACATGTTCGTTTGCACCACGCTGGAACAAAAGCGAGTTGAAAAAGCTTCCCGTTTTGTCGGACTTCATCCAATAGGTCACGGTGTAGCGCTTGCCAACATCGTCTACAGTCAGAGATTTGCAGTCAAGGATGTCAAATTTCAGCCTGTCGTAGTTATAGGCTGTATTCATCTGATAAGACGACGTACCGGAATAGCTTTCATTTGCCGAGATTCCGTGGCCGATGATATCACCGCCCTGTACGATCTCAAACGGTACAGAACTACCCTCAAACCCTTCCGTGAGAACCTGTGTTTCTGGGCGGGAGGGGGTATTCATCACGAATATCAGTGTGCCGGACTGTGCGCCGATATCCTTCATGTACGCCGCGTAATCGGTCACATCCACGGTATAGCTGCCTGCGCCGCCCACCTCCAGAACAGCGATAGGCGCTCCGCCGTAGACCTTTTGCGCATCCGCGTCAAATCCAAAACGGTTATTGGCAGGCGCATTTGTATAATTGATTGTATCTGCGTCCCAATGTGCCGCCGCATCCGGATCCGTTACGCCATAGACGTATATTTCTCCGTGGCTTTCCTCTGTTACCTTAAACTGCACCTCGGCGGGCTGCATTCCGGAATAGTCTTCCAATGCAATGCGCGCGTATACTTTTTGGTACGAGCCTGTGGACGCGCCCAGCCATCTTCCATTGACAAGCAGGCCGTCACTGCCGGAAAACGACATATCGCTGTTTGTTCCGTTTTCCACATAGGCGGCGTCGGCTGCCGCAATTTCTTTCTTCTCCGACGGGTGCAGGACAAGCGACGGTGCATACGATGCGCTTGTTGCTGCCGATGCAATCCTGACCTCCGTAATATCCTCCGTTACCTTCAGATTATCCACATATAGATATTCTGCGCCGCCTTTATAAGTAGAGCCTTCTTTCCGAATGGAAAGTGCGTCCTTTCCAACTTCGCAGTAAGACGGGTCGTCTATTACATAATCCATTTCCACCCGGTTCCAAACACCTGCTTCGGGGTGCAGCAGCTGATAAGTTCCGTCATGCAGATCTGCGTAGTTTGAACCGGAAGCAGCAAAGTGCCGTACCTTTGCTGTTACGCGCCTCGATACCGGCAACAGCAAATCAAAACTGATATGGAACCTCCTGCCCAAGTCTTCTTTGCTAATATAGCGGCCTTCGCCGACAATAAACTCCCTCCGCTCGAACATGGTTGACTTATAGCTTTTACTTCCGCCTTCCGTATTGTTAAAGTCAGATGAAACAGTTTTCGCCGGGATACGGCTATCAGCCGTTTCAAAATCGACGTCTGTTACAACATTTGTTCCAATATTTTTCTCTGCCTTTAAGAGGAACGCCGCCTTTTCACCTGTGCCAAGCGCACCTACATACTCCGTCACATCTATCTCATAGTCGCCCTTGCCGGTCAGCTTGACTTCACCGAGCAAGTCCCCAACGGTGGACTGCGTCACGTCAGCTTCGTTAAGCGCGTCAATCCCATAGACGAGCACGTGGTTTGCCGCTTCGTTTTCCACGCTGAAGCGGAGCGCCGTTGTTGTCGAATTTGCAAAGTCCTGCGCTTCAAACACGAAATATACACCGTTGTCAGTGTCCTCCGTTTTTGTAAGCGTCATGTCGCCCGCATCACTGTATACGCCGCTCGCGCCTGCCGCCGATTCATACTTTGTTTTAATGACCGCGCTCTTGGCCTCGCGGAGCGGCTTACCGTTTTCCGCCGTGACGTTCTGCGGCACTAAGATTTGATACTTGCTGCCGCCCTTGAGATTATGCGCTGTAAACGTCCATGCCGTATTACCGAGGTCAGGCTCCCAGACGCCTGCTGCTGTTTCTCCAGTTGCAAGGTTTTTGACGCTGACTTTTCCTTCGATTTCGCTTCGCGGCACCGGACCGGTAAACTTCAGTGTGATTTCATCTTTCACATCAACGTCAACCGTGCCGTCGAGCGGCGTAATGTATTCGCATACTGCATTGTCATCTTTTAAATAATAATGCGAAAAATCAAACAGCGCTTGATACATGTCCACATCGTACTTTTCGCTGTAACCGTAAATAATCGTATGTCCGACGCCCGGCATGGTAAAGTACATAGCCGGTACGTCATAAAAACGAGAATTGCTCACGATATTTGGCAAAAAGTCCCGGACGCCATCTCCGTCTGCCTCACCAACTGAGATAAATGTCGGTGCCATGCCCTCGTTGGTCATTCTTCTTCCGCCGCCGTGCGACATATATACCATTTGGACGTTGCTCGGAATCGGCGTGCCGTCCTGATAGGTCAGCCACGGCTGTTCTTTATCCGGTTCATTTTGATAGCCCTCAAAATCCGAATCTTCATCCTCCAGCTCAGGGTGCGACATACCCAGCAAATATACCCATGCGCCTTTGGAGTGTCCATACGCGCCGAACTTGTCCTTGTTAAACTTATACTTTTCCGGCTCACTGTCCGCCAGATGACGGATACAACGGACAGCGGCGGTGTTTGCTTTGACGCCTGTATAGCTTACCAGTGTGAACGCATTTATATTTTCTACACCTTCAAAATAGCCGTAGTGGTCGTTCCGCGCCATCGGCACATACGCATGGTCATAAATCACACCTGCATAGCCCGAAAACAAATACCCGGTCAGATGAGGCCGGAGCGGGTCCGACCAAGAGTCTGGCCGCGTTTCCGCGCTGGAAGCAAGAAGCATTACCGGCACCTCATTTTCCGGCTGCGACGGATAGATGATATCCAAAAACAGATTCATCTCAATTGGCGTTCCATCCGGCTTTACACAGTCTTCAATAGTAGTTGCAGTTATGTCCTTTGCTCTTTTGGTCGTGCCGTCTGGATATGTAATGGTCACATTGCCTTTTTGGGTCTTAACGCCATCGTTCCATGCGTCGACAATATAATCCTTACATCCCTCCGAGCCATGATCCGCAATGTTCCAGTACGGTATATTTATTTCTATCCGGTATCCTGCCGGAAGCACATAGCTGCAATACCTTTTGTTTGCATTGCCGTTTAAAAAGGCGTCCTTTTGTTCGATTTCATTTCGGATGGCCTGTATGCTCCAGTCCAAACCAGGGCTGACCGATAGCGGATGGTTCTTGTAGTCAAGTACCACAACAATGAATCCGTCCTCCAGCAAATCGGCCAAAATCGTGTCGTCGCTTTCCGTTCCGATTCGCTCTGTGTTTGTGTTCATGACATAAAGGACAACAGGCTTTTCTACCGCCGTCTGTTCCTTTACGTAGGTGTTGACCTCGACCGGTATTCCCAGATACCCGTCGTCTGCAAGAACCTCTCCATATACATGGTACTCAGCAATGGAAGGAATCACTTTAACCGCCTCCTCCTCGGCAGATGCGTACGGCCCCGTACAGGAAAGCAGCATGGCCGCACACAAAATGATGCACAAAATTCGTTTCATTGGATATCCCCCTTCTTATTTGCATTCAAGACAATTCTATTCCATTTCCACTTATATTTCTATATCATAAATTCACAATATTCTGCACAAAATTCATAAAATAGTTCCGTTATCACTTGAAACTATCAGTAGAATATTCTATAATGAATAGAAGATACCATTATCCTAACCGATTTGTCTATAGGATTGGAGCAGAAGCATGGAAAAAAACAATATGAAATGTAGTCAGGAATTTTACTATGTGAGCCAAAATTATGAAAGCGTACTCCTAAAGGCGCACTTTGCCGGTGTAACTTTTCCCAGTAGGAATTTTCGTTTTCATGATCCTTGTCTGAAGTTTCATGTCTTTGAGTATATTAAAGCCGGGAAAATTTGCATCGAAGCAAACGGAAAGAAATATACGGCCGGCCCCGGCGACATTTATGTGCTCAAAAAGGGCTTGGACGTGGAATATTATACGCCGGAGCATGAGATAGTAGAGAAGACATGGTTTAATATGCAGGGCAGGCTGCTTGACAAGCTGTTTGAGGCATATGAGCTGACCGACGAGGTGCTCATCGCTCATTGCGACGTGGAAAATGAAATTAACAAGATTCACAGCACGCTCCAAAGCTCAAGTTCTTCCGCCGCCGTAACGTGTAAACTGGCGATTTCTGTTCACGAAATCATTATGAAAATCAGCCTTGCAAACGAACAGCTCGACCTTTCTTTTTACCCTGCGTCAGAAACGGCGGAGCAACTCAAAGATTTTCTTGACATGCGAATCTACTTTAAAACGTCGCTAGAATTTATGGCAGATTATCAAAATGCAACGGATAAATATATCATCCGCGTTTTTAAGGAGAAATATGGCATAACGCCATACGCATACCTGATTCAAAAGCGGATGGAAGCGGCGCAGGAGCTTTTGTCTTTCACGGAGCTGCCTGTAAAAGACATTGCTGCAAAACTGGCGTTTTCCGACAGCAATTATTTTTCGAGAGCATTTAAAAAGCAAGTCGGTGTTTCCCCGATGGAATACCGGCGTCAAAACGGCTGGCAAAACCGTTGAGGCAGGAGGTATATTACTGCCCTCTGGAGGTAAAGCGGTAAGCACATCAGTTTCAGCGGCACAAACCGTTTCCCTTTGACCGGCCATCTATCAACACCTCGGAGGATATTGCCCTTGCCTGCTATGCGGGTGGAAAGGGCCGGAAAGCAGACTTTGAATACTTCATGAACCGGGAGCTAACCGGGATAATGGAAAGTGCAAATGCTGCGGAAAACTATTTTCCATAACAGTTGTGAGTGCGTTGTATCTGTGAGGGTGCGGTGGCATTAAAATCTGAAGGAAGAAAGCAAATTAGTCTGATGGTACGCCGAATGCGTTGAAAGGTGAGTGCACGGCGTGAGGTGGAGAAATCCGGAGATTGTTTCAAAGGATTGCCTATTCTTATTTTTTCAGCGTTCTCCAGCGCAAGCGCACCGGCTATTGGTACGAACATTACAACAGTAACGATGATATGGAAATACATCGGTTTAATATGCTGGTACATGCAGGCCTGCCCGCAACCGATTTGCGCAAAATTTCCTTACGCTCTATCAGTTGATTTTAAATACTTTGCGTTTGAATCACCCAAACGGCAGTAATATGTCCCATTATAGTAAGCAATGTCATATACATAGGTATCAAATTGGTGTTCTTTTACAAGATTAATATGGTATCCGCCGCTGTTGCTTGTCGCCCACGATGGCAGGAAGTAGTATATGTTCAAAAGCTCCGACAAGGCGATGCCCTGCTTTTGCCGCGGCGACAGATTCCCTACAAGAGATGTCGCTCCATCTGGCGTGACGATTGCAAACTCCGAACCTTCCGGAGTCTGCTCCATCAGTCCGGCGTAAGCGTCCAGCCAGCTGTTGTCCCCAATGGTATTATATTCATACGCTGCAAAGGAATTGTCAAGGACGAGCGCCATGGACAGCGGCGCGTTCGACGTGCTGTCCAAGGCAAACCCCGTGGCCGGTATCAAACCGGCTGCCAGCACAACGCATAGCGCAACGGCCAGCAATTTTGAGGAAAAGTTTGTTTTCTTCATATTCTGCGCCCCCCTTTCTACTGCTGCTCGCTGCCGTCGAGCGAGAGACTCCGGTAGCTTACCTGCCCCAAGCCGTCCCCAATGCCGACGGTAACGCGCACCTTCCTGCCCGCCGTGCCGGGGTCTGCGGTAAAGACGACGGATTTGTAGTCTGCCGATTCTTCGCTGAAGATGCCCTCCTCGGCGCTCCAGAAGAAGAAGGGGGTGCCGCAGCTGTCGAGGGTGTAGTCTGCATCCGTGATGGTGAGGCGGTAAATGCCTTTGAAGAAGTTTAAGACTTCCACACGTACCGCTTGGATGCTGGGCGGCGTAAGGTCGGTGTAGCTGGAGGTGTTTTGTTCGTATTCGATGCCTGTCTCGCGAATGGGCGGGGGGTTCATAGAGTGGGTCATCTCCGCCTGGCTCAAAGCTTTCACCTAACCCTACAGCAATCTGGTCAATCAGGCAGCCGATTTCGCGCGGCGTCAGGCCAATCGTGTGTTCGCCGCGGCCGAGCGTTGCAGTGTCGAGTTTGACCCACTGCCACTGGTTAGGGTTCTCAGACGTATATCCTAACTGACAAAATTGAAGTTTCTGCGTCATTTACCGCTTCAACTTTATCGGAATCACCTGCCACAACTGCTCGCACTGCCTTGTCTCCAGACGCGCCGGCTTTCTCTAAATACCAAGTGTATACATCATCGGGATAGGAAAAATGAGTTTCCACATAGTTTCCTTCATCAATCGCCATCCAGAGGGAATTGTTGTTTTCTGAACTACATTTGGCCCATATCCATATGTAATATACGCCGCCATGTTCGACGGAAAAATGATACTGTAGTGTCGGTGGTATATAAGCATTGAGCCATTCCTGTGTCACGTTTGCTGACGGCGCTTCCGCTTTTAATGCGATATGTCCAGACGCCTGTTCATCATATACTTCGATAAACAGCGGGAAACGAGTGGAAATGGACGCTGATAACGGGAATGCATACGCTTAAGCTGATACCGCGTGAGGCGGGCGACATCTATGATAAGGTTGTGGTACGGTGCGGAAATGCTGAGCCGTCCGATGCGATAGTGAACGGGCGCGCGGTGTTGGAGATGGAGGGCAGTGGATTACGGCGTATATCCATGGCGCCGCATGCCCGATATATTCATACGCATATGCCTCATCGTCCATCGCTACCCATACCAAGTCTGTACTGTAGCTGATATTTCTCGCGCGTACCCAGACCGAGTACGCATCCTCCGAATCAATCGGTATCGTAAACGCCAGTGCCGGTGCAGTATCTATGTCCCATCACTACGTAGTGCGCAGCTCGTATCATACCCCGCCATCACCTGCACCATCTCCACACTATTAAACAGCTCACAATTCTCCTCTGGCGTCGGATCGTACTCGTGCATGTCAAAGTCATCCTCGTACGCCGCCTTGTTCTCCAGATGCGTATACCTGTCCGCGTACTCGCAGCCGTGAGGCTGTTGGTCGGCTTCAGTTTTACGATGCAGCGGTCGTAGAGCGGGAGCCGGGAGAATTCGAGCTGCGCTTACCGCTCGGCTATTTACTGCGCGGTCGCGGTCTGGACTTGGCCAAGCGCGAGCAGAGCGCAAAGCAGTAGACAGGTGAGTTTCTTCTTCATATGTATCCCCTTTATTTTGTTGATTTGTCAATATTGGTTTGACTTTTTTGAGAAAATAGTTTATACATTCCGATTGTTTTTCTAATTTTCATATATTTCTCCTGTATTTGCAGTATAGTGTACTCAAAAAATCTGTAGATATTTGTCGATGAATAAAAAAATTTCCCCTCTTTGCTTTTTTATTTTATCTGGTTATCGCACCACTATCGCACCACCCTTGGCCTAATTGTCAAATTCCGGGCTTTCTGAATACAATAAAAATATATCAAGATTTATAGGTAGGTGTTATTATGTCGCGAAAAGAATCCCAATTCTTATGTAAAAATGTATTTAAGGGAATTTCCGATGAAGAGATAAGAATACAATACACAAAAAATGGATAAGGATTCCATATCGGTGCATTTGCCTTGTATGGTTACAAAAAGGATCCCGACCGAAAGGGGCATTTAATAATCGATGAGGAAGCCGCAGCCGTCGTCCGAGAGGTGTTTACTTTATTTGCACAAGGTTATGGTAAAACCGCTATCGCCCGTATGCTCAATGATAGGGGAATACCAAATCCGACAGAGTATAAGCGTTTGCATGGCTTACGTTATAAACAGTCAAAGATGAGAAATAGTACCCTTTGGAAATACTTCGCTATCTCCGATATGCTGGTAAATGAAATCTACATTGGCAATATGGTACAAGGCAAATACGGAAGCGTGTCTTATAAAACAAAGCAAAACAACCCCCGTCCCAAAGCCGAATGGTATATCGTCGAAGGAACACATGAACCGATCATTGACCGTGAGCTATGGGACAGAGTACAGGCGTTGGTCGCCCAAAAGGTAAAACCATTTCCCGGAGGGACGGTCGGTCTTTTTGCAAAAAAGGCCCGCTGCGCAAATTGCGGTTATTTTATGCGTTCGCCCAAAAATCATGGAAAACACTATCTGCGTTGTTCTAACCGTCATGTCGCAAAGGACGCTTGCATCGGCTCTTTTATAGCGGTTGAAAAACTGGAACGGCTTGTGATTGACGAGTTAAATCAATTATCTGACGAATATCTTAGCAAAGACGAACTGGAGCAGAACATAAAAATTTGCGGAAACTTGTAGGGACAAAGAGACTGTTTGAGACACCCCAAAATGCTATATAACAGCCTATTCTAAGACGTTATCCCATCGTCTTTTTCTATATTTAAATTAGATTAATTCTTACCTTTTATAGAAGAAAAGCGAACAATAATTTTTATCAGTAAAAAAACGGAGCAAAGCGAACTTTGCTCCTACATGGTGGGCCCTCAGGGACTCGAACCCGGGACCGTCCGGTTATGAGCCGGATGCTCTAACCAACTGAGCTAAGGGCCCACAAATCATAACGATAAATATTATACCAAACAATCCTCTCCATGTCAATCACCTATTTGCCAAATATCTTTTAGGCCGCGAGATCCGTCTGTGATCGCTGTGTCGCCTTGCCCTCGTCCTCCGTCTTGTCGCGCCGGTCCGTCAGCGTGTAGTATTGGCCCGCGAATTTGACGGTTTCGCCACCGTAGGCCGCGTAGTCGCTCGCCAGCAGCCCGGCCGTAAAGGTGCGTTGTTTCGTTTTGATATTTTTATTTCCGTGATCGATTGCAATTAGCATGTAAATCAACTCCTCTCTATATAGTAAGACGTTTGAGGGGGTGTAAATTGCAACAGGGTTGGGAGAGGAAAGGGAAAAGGCTGGCATGCGCCAGCCTTTTTGGAGGGAATCTCATATAAAGATTGTTTTACCGAATCCACTCGCCAAACACATCAGTGATTTCTGCTTTTTCCATACGCGACACCAGCGGCGTCGTAATCGTCGCCATCCTCGTTTCCTCGTCCCACTCTACGTTGTAGCCCATCTCCTCGGACAAGAACCGCAGCGGCACCATCGTCTTGTCGCCCACCAGCCTTGCCGGTACGTCCATCACGGTTTCTGCACCGTTCACGGTAGCCGTCGTGTTGTCGATTGCGAAGTTAATAGTCGTGTTCGCCTTTTTCGCCGTAGCTGTTTCTGTAGCCTCGTCCCACGTTACCTCCGCACCGAGCTGCTCGAACAGGAACCGCATGGGCACGAGCGTCCGGTCGGATTCCGTCACGGGCGGCGTTTCGAAGCCGAGGATGGTGTTGTTTACGCAGACATACGGGGCGGATTTCTGCGCTTCTAATGCGTCGTATACGGGCTGTTTGGGGACTGTGCAGCGGTAACCTTTGCTCCGTCCTAACGGATCCAAGGTATCAATAATCAAGTCGTCCCCATTTTCGTAAATATAATTTGGCACGAATAGATTTTTAAAAGTATTTTCCACTTCATTACCGCATGTTATTTCAACATAATATATTGCGTCATTTGATAATCTAAAGATTCTACGTGAAGTGTCTACGGATACAACCCACTCCCCAAACCTATAGCTAAATCCTTTTTTATTTCCTTCATATTCTAAAGGTCGAAATTCTTGGTCACCAATAGAAACCCATTTTCTTCCTTCACTGAATTTATGCACAGTATTACCTACCTGAGTTAGAATATTATTTTCTTCTATCTCCCAATTTTCAAAATCAGTTGATTTCAAATACTTTGCGTTTGAATCACCCAAACGGCAGTAATATGTCCCATTATAGTAAGCAATGTCATATACATAGGTATCAAATTGGTGTTCTTTTACGAGATTAAAATTTCTATCATATAATTTTATTGGTTTAATATATCCGAAAATGGGGTCTTTTAAATATTGCGTCGGCGCGTATTTTCCAGCAGTACTTCGTACATAAAAATATTGTCCTGTCCAAATATATTCATATCCCGGTTTCATAAAGTCATAAACTTCAGCACTATACTCTATAGGTTCTAAAGATGTAGCCTCTCCAGAGCTGATATAAGTTATACCATTTATATCTACCAGACCGGGCGGATTTGATTCAGGTATCATAGGCTCGTCATTATAATCTATCGGTGTGGCATGATAGGATATAGCAAATGCTGCCGTTCCTTGTAGGAAAACAAACAAAGTAACAAAAATGCATACAATTTTTTTCAAATTTCAACGCCTCCTTGATTTATATTTTTATCTACAATTATACATACGGATACGATACAATGTCCCAGCGGTCGCCCATTTCCATATCGTATCTCATACCATAATAACATGCAGATTCTCCAGAGTCCTCATCCGGTTCTGATTCTGCCCTTTTTCTTTTCGAATCATCCGCGTTAATCACAAAGGCATTTTGACAGGAAGGATTCGACCCGGTCATTATCTCTACCCAGATTTTAATAGTTGTTTCTCCCGGTGGAAGCTCTATACAAAATACCTCTTCCGGCCAACACTTCTCATCATATATTGGCGTACCATTTTCGTCGTAGTCTATTATATCGGCAAATCCATTCTCTGCGCGCTGGCGGATATCTTTTCCCTGTCTGGCGCCGCCGTTGACTGACCAATCAATATGATAGTCCCTCCCTTCGAAAATATAGCTGAAGGTTTTGGGCTGCTCTCCCGTATTGTGCAGCTTCAGATTATACTCGTAGGTGAGGCCGTACCCCGTGTTGATTGGCGTCATGCCTTCTGTTACCTCTGCTCTCTCAACAAATGTCTGGCTGGCCTCGTCCCAATAACTATGCACGACATCAACTGACTGGAAACCGACAAATGTTTCTTCCCGTGAGGCCAGTGTATCTTCGTCTCCCTCTTGATGTAACAGATAGTCGTCCGGCTCGGCTAAACTTTTAATCCATGCTTCATCATACTTATAGTCTTCGTCTATCAAATCCCCATACTTACCTTTCGCCTTAGCAAAATCCGCCGAATGCATCCCGTCAAATTTCCAATCGCGGACGCCATAAGACTCTTCTGCGCCCGTGCTTGAGGTGCGCGCCACGCCTTCCGCGTGGTAAGTCAGCTCCACCACCGAGCTTCTCGGTACCGTCCAACGGTTATTTGCGCTCATCTCAGTCATGTGGGTGGTGAAAAAACTGCTTTTCCGGTTGGTAAACAACCGGTTGCTGACGGTCACAGGCAGCCGCGTCTCCGTTCCTACAGAATCATCGATGACGTATTCCATCTCCTTGCCAATCACCTGCGTTGTCGTTTCTCCCACGCCGTTTACCGTCAACAGCGGTTCGTTCACACTTTTGATACTCCCTGTTTGGTTCCAGTCATCAAACACGGCGTGTCCCTGCTGTTCGTCCTTATAAGCTACCGTTGCGAAATTGACGCTCCCGCTTGTTACAACAAATTCCATCATCAACATAGAATATCCCATTTCTTCGCCCGAACTGATTCGGGTACTGTTTCTCGCGTCGTCGCCGGGATACATTTCCCACAATACATCTCGCAGCCACTTAGTCTTGTCAATGCTGATGTTGGTGTAGTTGCTATAATTTATTGTTACCGGTGTGCCGTTGGTGTACTCCTCCCACGCCTTAAATAGGTTTTTCCACGTATCGCCTCCATCCCTGCCATTTGACGAATATCCCAGTCTTGTAACCTGTACATCACCATATTTTCCGGGAGAATTGTAAAACGCAGCATCAAAATAGATTGGCTGATTTCTGTCTAATACCGTTCCTGCCCTTGCCAAAAATCCATCTGATTTGTGATGATAGGAAAATACCGTGTAAACTCCCGGCCCCAAATTTTCTACGTGCATCAGAGCGCGCGGCGTATAGGAACCATCATCCAAAATATCGCATCTACGCACATGTTCTGGCTGATCATCAAAAATCAGGTAGTGTGGGAGCAACATTTCTTTATCGTTCCCATTTGTATCCTTCACAGTGACCACCTTCTCCGTCGGCTGCTCAAACACAACCTCCTGTGGCTGCAATTGTCCCTCCTGCACCGTGTTATAAATACTTTGTGCGGAATAGCTGTTCGCTCCGTCGGAATCCTCCAGCCGCACCGTCGTACGGATGCTGCCTGAGTTGAAAAGTGATATCCCATCAATTGTAACGGTCGAATTGCCGCCGTTCGCCCGTGCATTGACCGGCACTCGCTTTTTTTCATAATCGCCGCTTCCACTATTTAAATATACGACGGCCGATAAACCTCCGGATGGCAGGTTATTGCCACCAGTAATCGAAAACGTCACCACATTATTATACCCGACGGATGGCCCGGAGGAATAATGCAGGTCATAAATACCTCCCCCTTCCGTAACGTGTAAATTAACCGAGATTTCCTGATATCTCCAACCACGTACACGAACGTAAACGGTTTGGCCGCTGGTCATATACACCGATGCGCGTGACAAGCTGGAAGCGTTATAGTTATCATTAAATGCCAGCAATCTTGTCAGCCGGCTATCCTCAAATATTTCTAAATAGGAGTCAAGCTGGCTGCCTGACGCGCCGCTTGCTGCCGCTGTGGCAAATTCGAAAATACCGTCGTATGGAGCCGTAAACGAAATCGTCTTGTAGTCTCCTTCCAGCAGAATCGCACTTACTGAGGAGCCCAAAACTACCGAATCCGCTGCTTTGGCTCGTCTTACATACAAAGTTGTATGTACCTTCGTATTTTGATTCGGAGATGATACTACAATATAATAGGAACCAGAATCATAGCCGTTCCAGTTATTTATATCATATGGGATTGTCACCTCAGAAAATTTTGAATTCCCAATATCATCATTAGCGGCAATTAACTTTTTCAAACCGCTGTCCGCATAAACTTGTATCAACGTATCATTTTCCGCTCCGGAACCAGCATACGCTCCTGTCAGGATTGTATAATCAACATAGATTTCCGGATCAAAGCGGTAGATGGCACGCTGTCCTGCCATCAGGCTTATATCCGCTTTGCCATTTACCTTTACCTGCCCAAAGTGGGTCGAACGCGCAACAACTCCGCCATACTCGGAATTGATCACCTGTTTTTCATCAGTCGTAAGCATTGCAAAGACATCCCGGCCCGAATAATCGCTTAATTTGGTTAAGAAAAGGTTTAGTTTATCAATTCTCGATACAGGTGCCTGCTCTTCCGGAAGCGAAGAGAAGTATCGGAAAGTCTGTTTAAATGGTTCCCAACCAATCTTATCCTTGATTTTAATCAATACATACGTCATACCATAATCATGGTACCTGCCTAAAGCAAACGTATTATTATAGCCAAATACAGGATGACTTTCATAAAATTTTTTTGCTCCGTTGCCTTCATAATATTGGTCGTTTGCTACGTCATAAATCGGCGCGTTTCTTTTTTCAACTACATAATATGTCTTTAACTCCGCCGTTACTTCCGGATCGAACTCCCATACTTCTTTATCAAAATTATGACCCATTTCATGCATGAAAGCATGACCCCAGTCATTAGGGAGCCTTTTCGCAAATGACTTATAATACGACTGCGTAATTCTGTTTGGCGAACTGTCCATATAACCCGGCGCTCCGGCAACTGCTAAGGTATATTGCAAAAAGCCTTGATGTTCAGGCCCTTCCAGACTGTCATAATACAGTAGTTCCTCTGAGCGATCCGATTTCATCACCAATTGCTGATTCAGTGAATTGCCCGTAAACTCCTCCATATCTTCGTACGCCAAATCCATTTTATTAAGCCACCAACTTAGGTTTGCGCCGGCATTCGTTACATCGGATTGTTCCATAATGGCCGTTACATGTGTCCCGGAATTTGTAATATATGACTCATCTGTATCATCATACGGAAGAGGCACAATTCTTCCTATGCCATTCTCTCCGCCCCATGTACGGCCTCCATCCTCGGACCACCACATCCACAGATAGTATAATCCTCCTGGCTCCAGCCCGGTGATTGTATACTCCCCATCCTTTTTTCTGGTTTCATTATCATACGGCCTGTTATTTCGTACAGTTTCCGCCCCATTTGCGCTATCGAGAACAATACAATTGCCCAGTGCGCCTGATACAGGAAACTGTACACGGTACGTTAAGGTTGTACTTGTCTTTCCCACAATCTCCAAATTGGGCGCATTTTCTGCAGCCGCTAAAAGTACCATTTGTTCTGGCTCAAAATCTTCATTTATATATTCATTTGCTTCAAAGCCTATCTTTGGATTTTCTGTATCATCTGATTCAGTCTCTCCATCCGGATAATCCTGAATAAATCCTTCCGGCGCTAGCTTTCCGTTGACAACATCCTGCAATTCATCCACCGAACCAAGCCCCGGAATCTGTTCAATATAATTATTAATTAGATTCTTATATTGACTGTCTACATTTTCAAATAAGTCGAGACCAATATCATTTATACCCGTATTGGACATCGCTAAAACAGTTGCGCCCTGCTCGCGGCGCAAGTTAATCTCGTCAAGAAGGAGTTGTTTTGCATCATTCTCAATTTGTTTTGCAAGCGATTCATTTCCCTGCGCGACAGCAATTTCTGCCAATGCCTCCATTTGATCTTTATTCTGTTTGAGTGCAATGTCTTTATCGTATACATCCATCTGCTCCGGTGGGGTCGGCGGCGTATAGTACGCATCGTCTGACAAGATAATCTTATCAATGAGCATTCCTGTCTGCATTGGAGCAAACCCAACTGTATGAACGCCATGGCCAAGCGGCAGAACGGCAATTTTTGTCCAGACCCATTTATTCTGCGTATCATTGCTGTTATACGGCAGCTCCGCCTGCGTATAAGTTTCCTCATCAATCTTGTACCACATTTTCCCTTGCGTTGCCTCATTGACAAGCGCGCGAACCCATAAATGGTATTCATCGGTTTTGTCCACAGCAACTGAAAAATGTGCTGCCGGCAGCGTAAAGTTTTTAATTTCCGAATTAATTTCATTGCTAGGCGGATTGATAACCTCTGCGCGCAAAGCCCACGCTCCAAATGCAGCCCCGTTTGATTGTTTTTCATAAGAGGCGCTTACGCTCCCACTCGCATACGGATTGCGCGTGGTATTCTCCATCTCAATTTCTGCGTAGCCATTGTCGACAAAGTAATTTACTGACGCAGTCTGCTCAACAACCGCAAATTGGTCAAACTTTGCCTTAAACTCACGTGGGATAAAACCAATTGTATGCGTGCCCTGATTAAGATAGACCCGATCGAGCCGTATCCACGCATATTCATCCGTGTCCTGATATGGCAAAGATATCATGCGGTACTGCTCACCGTCAACGCTAACCCACATTGAATCCTCTGCCTCAGATTTTACTATGGCCCGCAGCATGATGTCATACCATCCAGTATGATCGGTATCTACCGTAAACTGCGCCGCTGGTACAACGTTTTGCCCTACTTGATCCACGCGATTGCTGCCGGATGCTTCTATCGCCTGTCCACCGGATGCTTTTTCATCTGTAACAATAGTGAAGCCCGCAGATGCGCCACCTTCTGCATACCAATTTAATTGCGCAGCTTCTGCTTCCGTCGCAGCATATCCATTTAACATGCTGTTTGATGGGTCGTAGTCCGGCTTGTTTGACACAATCAGTTTATCAAACATTCCACCGCCTGTCAAAGAAACAAGCTGAATATAATTTGAACCGATATTCCACTCCGCTTCGCCAAGCTTTGTCCACTTCCATTCCCCTTGTTCCGCTTCGGAATTGACATTTAATATACAATTTGTATATTCCGACAAACTATTTGGTAAGTTGTTCATCTTATACCATATGGAGGCTTGCGCTGCGTCGTCAATTTTTGCACGCATCCAAAGACTGTATGTACCGGGCTGATCGACAAAAATCGTTTTTCTCCACATACCGTTGCTTACATCATCTTTAATAAAATTCTGTTCCGTTTTTCCAAGTGTACCGGAAAGATGCGCCTGAAGTGCCTCTCCATCCGACGCCGTCATATCTTCTATCTTTGAAAACCATAAGAAGTTATTTCTATTGTTCCGAGAATTGATAGTGTTTAGATTGCCATCCTCCAACTCAATAACGGCGTGACCGTTTTGCATGTTACTATCGTCAGGTGGGTTCCAGTAATCTTTTGTTAATACAATTTTTTCCAGAACAATTCCTTCGCGAGGACATATACTGATTGCCTGCGGTCGGGAACTGATACTGATTTCCTGCATTCTTGTCCATGTCCACGGATTATCCTCTGTACCAACATTCAACTCTGCATAGCCCGTATCCGTATAATATCCTGTTTCGCGCCCGCCAATCCAATAGGAATTTTTCCCATCATTTTCTACGCGGGCTTTTACCCACATATAGTATTTGCCTGTATTTTGATTCCCATTAAGATAAAAGATTAGAGGCGGATTCGTGATCATAGTTGTATCCGTAATTTTATTGTTGTTCGGATTTGTACCGCCGCCAACCACATAATTATCCTCAACCCGAAAATAAGCCCGTGTACCGTCCGGGTATGAGGTGTCGCTGAGCTTAGTGTCTTTTAGCATTATTGTGTTAGAATTATCAAGTGAAAACAGTGGTTTTGCATCGCTGACGGTAAGCTTATAATTTCTGACGCCGCGTTCGTTAACGGCACAAACTTTAATATAATATTTTTCGTTACTGTTCATACTGAGGTCAATAAACCAAGTGCTATTGGCTATGGGTATTTCAGAAAAAACACCATCTGCCTCTTTATAAACATATATCTTCCCATTCTCCAAAATTGGACTGGCATCAAGCTGATACACACCGCTGATTTCCGGGATAAATAGATACCAGTCCTCATCCTCTGTTGAATCAATTGATGTCGTCGCTGTGTAAGGCGCTGTGATTTGGTAAGCATCTGTATAGTTGTCGCCATAAGGGTCTGAATCGACTTGAATGCTTAAATAATAGGTCCCATATGTAGCGGCTGTTGGGTCAAAAATCTGGATATAATATTTCGTATTTGCCGAAAAAAGCTGTGAAATAACCGCATCTCCGCCGTTGCCATTTTGGCCGCCTTCAAAGGATGGGTAATTATTTTTCAATCCCTCTTGGGAATAAATCTGAATTTTTTGTACCATATTTTCAGAATCAGTTGAAATGGTATATATGCCGTCCGAAGAAGGAGTAAACACAAACCAGTTTACATCAACAGCACTGCTACGAGTTACCTCCACATTTGTAGGAGGGGTAATCGTGGTCATATCCGCTTCCGTAACCGATACTGGCACAACCCAAAAGGTGTAATTATCAATTGCGGAGCCTGATACTTTTATAAAGCAATCCTGTTTAACCCCAAAACTGTAATGCCCATCAACCGGCTCAACCAGTTCCTGATTACTGTTGTAACACTGTACGTCTATATTTCCATTCAATACAATTTTATAGTCCCTGTTGTTTCCTGTCGTAAACTTAAAAAAGTCTGCGTCTTCTGTATAATCAATTTTTCCGCTTACCGTGCTGTTAAGCCTAATTTCAGTTGCTCCGTAAAAATCGTTTGAATGATCGTCCTCAGTGTAAAACGGTTCATTCGACGGTACAGAGTTTAGGTCATCTGTTACAAATACACGGTCAAACAGACCGTCTGGCTCACGCGGTGTTAGACACAGCATATGGCTGCCTATGCCAAGTTCCACTTCATCAAGTTTATTCCATTTATACTGCGCCTGCTCATTCTGTTCACTAATTTCCAAAACGTGCTGCGAATATACCCCTCCGTCCACATTCATCCATATGGAATCCTGTGCCTCACTATTTACTTTACTCCGTAGCCAAACAGCGTAAGTCCCAACTTCATCTATATCAATTGGTATCTGAAGCGCAGGTGGGCTGTCCGCTTCAATTTCTGATACTTTATCGCCCCAAACTACGCTGGAAACGTCAGCACGTAAAGCGTTGCCGCTATATGCAGCATAATCCTGTACAATCTCATAGCTCGCAGTGACACTGTCGTTTGAATACGGCGTCAGGATACCACTCTCCGCCTCTGCCTCAAATCTTCCATTGACCATACCGCCAGATGTCACAAAGTCATATTCCTGCGCGGTGACGATTAATTTATCAAAACTTATTCCTCCCACTCTGGGAATCAGCTTTACTGTATGGCGGCCGGGTGCCAACTCACGCGAGTCAATCAGACGATATACATAGCGATTCTTGTATGACTGTGAATTGTACCCAAGATTTTTATAAGTATATGCACTGTCATCATAAGCAAACCAGACTGAATTATCAGACAGGGCATTAAGAATCACACGTGCATACACGGTATAGGTTGCTTTTTGGTCAACATCAAACGTATACTCGACAACAGGCTGTGCATTGACCGGTGCATTATAAAGCGTGCCCGGTGAAACCTTCGATGTTAAATACGCGCCTCCCGAGGCATCCGACATTTCTGTCTGTATAAATGTAGCCGTATTATTCCCCTGTGTATAGGCCGTCACTGGGCTCGATTCTGCCTCAAAGCAGACATATCCGTTCAGCATTGCGTCCGTCGGCACGTACCCTGCTTTTCCGCTAATTACCATTTTATCATAAATGCCCCCGCCTTCCCGCGGTAAAAATCCTATGCTGTGTGTCCCCTCTGACAACTCAATGCTTTTCAGTTTTGTCCATTCCCATTCATCACCATTTGTTGGTGACATAGATACATAGCCATAGTCCTGTTGATCCACTGAAAGCCATAAGGAATCAGTCGCACTGGTAATATTTTTACCTCGTACCCATATATCATAGGTCTTCTCACTTGAAATATTAATATTAAAAGATAGAGCCGGTGCTATCCCCGTAGCAGGATCAATCTTCCCATCCGCAGCAGATACGGATGCTTTAACAGCTGTTTCGCCGGAAGCGCTCAAGTCATTTTGCACTACGTATCCAGCAAAACTGCCATTCCCTGTATAATCCGTTTGGGTGCCATCTTCCATTTCAATGGCAAAGTAATCGTTATAATTAATTACTGCGGGTATATAATCCGCATTATCCGTAATTAAAATTTTATCGTACAGCGCGCCCCCTTCCCGTGGGCACATACCAATTGTAATATATCCGGCCGGCAACGTTTTGACCGCGATTTTACTCCACGTCCATGGCTGGCTGCCAGTTCCAATGTTAACCTCCGTGTTTGTATATTGATATCCGTCCACAAATGCTCCGTTAAACCAAAGTGAATCCTGACTGGTGGAGGTAGCTTTCGCGCGTACCCAAATCGTGTATTCCTTCTCCTGCGGCACGTGAATTGTAAATGTAAGCGGCGGAAGATAAATCGAAGACGGGTCGGTAATTTTATTATCAGAAGCTGTATAACCAGTTGCTAAAACCGCTTTTCCACCGGATGCTTCCTCATGCTCCATAATTGTATAGCTGCCTTCGACGCCATCTCTGTTCCATGTGGTAAGCAGAGCGTTCTCTAACTCAAATTCATTACTGTCCTGTCCATATTCTAAACAATAGTCCGTATTTATAATACGAATACCATATACAGCACTTTCATCCGTTATGCCCTCTACGCGTATATAGTACGTTTTCCCTGCGGTAAGCTCTTTTACAAATTGAAAATGTCTTACAGGAGAATTACTGAAGTAACTTACGTCAGAGTAGTTTGTACTTGTCGGTACCGAGGCCGTATAAAAATATGCCTTTGTGCTATATGCATTCCCAACTCCTTCAATCACATATTGTCCAGTAGACTCTGGAGTAAATGAAAACAGATTTTCAACTGTAGCATCTTCCGGTTCAGAAATTTCGTTTTCATTGACAGTATATACTCTCACATATTCTTCGCCATTCCAAACATAACCATCACCCCACGCAATTTTTGCGGGTAATTCCCGTTCACTTGTATCCCCAAACCCAAGCTGCCCCATATGGTTCCGGCCCCACGTCCAGATACTGCCGTCGTTGCACAAAGCGAGCGCGTGGCTATTGGAGGTACTGATCATTTCTATGTCCGATACACCAACGACTGGGACATATCTTGGGATAAACTGTAATTCTACCTCCGGTCCCGCGCCGAGCTGGCGATAATCGTTGCTGCCATAGCCTTCCGCACTGCCGTCTGTATGAACGATAAATTTTTGCTCTGAATATGTACTTATATTTTTAACATCGGTCGTGTTCGCGGACAACACCGGAGGCTCATTGTATTCGCCACCAACATATAGCTTGTTATCTTCTGTTATCATATACGTTTCGTAGAATTCGATTGCAATATCGCGGACATTATTCAGCCCCGGCTGGATATATGGTGTGAGGTTCCGTTCTCCTAAATCAGGCCTCTCCCAGATAAGCCGCCCCCAAGATAAAACCGTTCCATTTTCTTTCAAAAGCGCAAATTGGCCGCGATGGACTTCCGCCTTCTCCACGCCAGTAATGGCAGACACGTCAATATTCGGGAAGTATTGGCTCTCACCGCGGATGGTCACCGTTCCATCCATCTTGACAACGACGCTGTTTGTATCGCCCGCTTCTACATGCTTTGCTCCCGTTTCCAAGACAAATGGCAGGGAATAGCTGCCGACATTGTTGCCGAGCAACTCATTTTCATTTCGTCCCCACGCCATGACCTTGCCGTCTGAGGTCAGCGCATAGCAGTAGTTGTTAAAAGCGGACATTTGTACAATATTGCTCAGTCCGGGAACTTGGGCCGGATATTGCCTGTATTGCAGCGTGATGGCCTGTCCCAACATACCGTACTCATTTCCGCCCCAAGCCCATACAGTTCCGTCCGATTTCAACACATAACTGGAATTGCCTGCTGCCGCAACCTGCACATTCGGCACACTGCTAAACAACTCCCAATTCTCCTCCGGCGTCGGCTCGTACCCGTGCACGTCAAAGTCATCCTCA
>CABUKE010000008.1 GCA_902492065.1 uncultured Eubacteriales bacterium | reverse complement strand
ACGTGTTCGGCGGCAAAACAGAAGAAAATAAGGATGGAGCGGTAAAAGGAGCATAGCTGCTCCATTTTTTTACCTTGCCACAGCCTTATCAATAGTAGCACAAAACCGATGGAATGTGTAATGAAGTGTGTAATGGAAGGGAGAAGCACAGCCGCATGCCAAAAACAAAAATCCCGCTATCCCTTGTGGGAAGCGGGTTTCGCTGTGGTGACCCATCGGAGATTCGAACTCCGGACACCTTGATTAAAAGTCAAGTGCTCTGCCGACTGAGCTAATGGGTCATACAATGGTTGGGATGGCAGGACTCGAACCTACGAAATGCCAGAGTCAAAGTCTGGTGCCTTACCGCTTGGCTACATCCCAGCATCACCAAAAAAATATGAAAGAAAAAGTGGGGTGGATAGTGAGAGTCGAACTCACGACCTCCAGAGCCACAATCTGGCGCTCTAACCAACTGAGCTATACCCACCACATTATAAAAGTTGGCGTGCCTGCAGGGATTCGAACCCCGGACCTACTGCTTAGAAGGCAGTTGCTCTATCCAACTGAGCTACAGGCACATATGGAGCGGGTGATGGGAATCGAACCCACACAATCAGCTTGGAAGGCTGAGATTCTAGCCATTGAACTACACCCGCATTTAAAGTCACCTCATAGCTGACTTTAAAGATTATACCAGTATATCACGCATTTGTCAACACTTTTTTCAAATAAGCGGGATTATTTCTCCTTTGCTTGACAAACCCATCAAAAGCGGCTATACTTGGGTTGTTTTGATAAAATACAGTAGAGAGGTGTATTGACTTGCCGGAGTCAAAGAAAATGCTTACACAGCAATCCTTTTTATTCTTGTGCTGGATATTATATTTTACCAGCTATGTTACGCGATTAAACTATGGCGCGGCACTGGTCGATATCATTTCCGATACTGGCATGACAAAATCGGCTGCCGGTCTGGTCAGCACAGCAAGTTTCGTAACCTACTGTATCGGACAATTTATGTTCGGTATTATCAGCGATCGGGTCAGCGCGCGTAAAATGATTTTCTGCGGGCTCTTTTTCTCCTCGCTGACCAATATTGCCCTTCCCCTATGGCCCAACGCTTCCATTATGCTGATTTTTTGGGCAATCAATGGGTTTGCACAGGCGATGATTTGGCCTGCGCTCATCCGCGCCATGGCAGAATTCTTTGACGGAAACTTTTTTGGAAAGGCGTGTGTCAGTATTTCTATTGCAAGCTCCGCAGGGACAATCTGCGTTTATTTGCTTGTGCCGCTCTGCATTGTATGGAGCGGTTGGCAAAGTGTATTCTATTTGTCGAGTGGCTTCGGGATTTTGATTTCGTTTATCTGGCTGCTCGGCTCGCGCGGTACGGAGAAGCGCACGGTTCTTCCTGTAGAAAAACATACTTCTGAGACATGTAAAAAAGCGCAGGTCAACCTACGGAGCATTTTCTTACTCGCTCCGCTGTTTACGATGTCGCTGGCTGTTGTTCTGCATGGCGTGCTGAAAGACGGCGTTGTAACCTGGGCTCCAACGCTGCTGAATGAGGTATATGGCATAGATGCTTCCATGTCCGTTCTGACAACCGTGGCGCTTCCTTTGTTTTCGATTTTCAGCGTTTATTTGACCGCGCTGGTTGACCGCCGCTGGTTCCGCAACGAGGCAAAAACTTCCCTGTTTATGTTTACTATATCGTGTATCTCTGCCTTTATACTGTTCTTAGTATTTGGCAAAAATGCCGCCGTATCCATCGTATGTATGGCAATTTTGGTAGCTTGTATGTACGGCGTCAACATGATGCTCATCAGCTATGTGCCGAAACGGTTTGAGCCGTACGGCAGAGTTGCCTTTGTGTCCGGTTTTCTCAACGCCTGCACCTATTTGGGCAGCGCCGCGGCAAGCTTCGGCTTTGCTGCCGCAGCGGAAGCAATTGGCTGGCGGGCAACTATCCTGCTCTGGCTGGGAATTGCGCTGGCAGCGGGACTGGCGTGCTTGTTTTGCGTACGGAAATGGACAAAATTCCTCCAATAATTACAAGATTCGATTTTACTGTTGCCTTTATTCGACAGGCATAGTATAATGGAAGCAATGAAACAAAGGAGGGATTACTCCCATGGAAGATAGAAACGACTCAGTTGTTGCCCGCAGGCTTCAGCAACGGCGCAGACAGAGAAAGAAAAAAACAATTATAAATCTGACCGTCCTTGCCGTACTTGTAATTGCACTAATCATAGGTATCGTATGGGGCGTCCGGGCGTGGATGGGTGCAAGCTCTGAACCCCGCCAGCCGGCGAACGCCGTGCAGACGCCTGCGCCACCCACCGTGGAAGAAGTCGTCAAGCAGGCGGATTTTCTTGCGGCAGGATACGACTATGACGCCGCAATCGAAAAGATTAAGTCCTATGGTCCTGATTACGCGGAAAAGCCGGAGCTGACCGCCGCAATTTCCGGCTACGAGGCAACAAAGGCAACCATGGTGCGTCATGAGGATGTGACCGACATTACGCATGTGTTTTTTCACACCCTGATCGTCGACCCGGCCAAAGCATTTGACGGCGATACGCGGGAAGCGGGCTATAACCAGTACATGACGACCATCAGCGAGTTTAATAAAATGATGGATGAAATGTATCGGCGCGGGTACGTGCTTGTCGACATTCACGACATTGCGCGCGAAGAAGTGCAGGAGGACGGCACGACAAAGTTTGTCCCCGGTGATATTATGCTGCCGGAAGGGAAAAAACCGTTTGTTATGTCGCAGGACGACGTTTCGTACTATGGCTACATGACAGGTGACGGCTTTGCAACCCGGTTGGTTATCGGCGACGACGGCTACCCTACAAACGAATATGTACAGGACGACGGCACCGTTGTGCGCGGGGACTACGATCTTGTGCCGTTGCTTGAACGGTTTATCCAGCAGCACCCCGACTTTTCGTACAAAGGCGCGCGGGCGACGCTTGCACTGACCGGATATGACGGCGTGCTGGGTTACCGCACCTGCCCGACGGCCGACGACTATAAAGAATCCGACATCGCAGAGGCGAAGAAGGTTGCCGACAGGATGAAGGAGTTGGGCTGGACGTTTGCAAGCCATAGCTGGGGACACCGGCTCTATGGTTCTTCCAGCGCGGCCAAGCTGGCAGAGGACGCGCAAAAGTGGGACGAGCAGGTTCGCCCAATCATCGGCGATACAGACGTGCTGATTTACGCGCACGGGGAGGATATTGCCGGCATCGGCAAGTACTCCGGCGAAAAGTTTGAAACGCTTAAATCTCACGGTTTTAAATACTTTTGCAATGTTGACTCCGCAAAAGCATGGGTACAAATCCAAGACGATTATGTACGGCAGGGCCGGCGCAATCTGGACGGTTACCGGATGTGGTACAACCCGGAAATGCTGGAGGACTTGTTTATAGTTGACGACGTATGGGACAATACGCGGCCGACGCCAGTTCCACCCATTTGATAAAGTTGGAGATGAAATCCCCCTTCTTAATTTTAAGAAGGGGGGATTTTTTTACCTGAATTGACAAACACTATGAAATATGGTATTTTATTTATGGTAAACTTAAAACAAAATTTGATAAACAGGAGCTTGCCATGAACGCGAAAAAAATCACGAAAATCACTCTGCTGTCCCTGCTTGTCTTGTGCGTCGCCTTTGCGCTGTATATTATGATTAGCAAAGGCTTTTTTCAGGACCCGGCAAATTTTATGCAGCTTGCAAAGAACAAAATTGTAAAAATATATAACGACGTGACCAATACTGAACCGACAGTACAGGAGGAAATCATCACCACAGCAGACGGACACAAAGTGCTGCTCGACCATCCGAAGGGGTATTCTCTCTCCTTCCCCGTCCATATGCAGTTTGACTTGTCCATCAGCCCGGAGCAGATCAAAGTCTATGACGACGATATGACGGTAATCATCACGCGCGAGTGGGCGCCGTATGAGGACGTAGAGTGGTACATCGACAATTATATGAACCAGTATTATCTCAACGAATACTATCAGGAGTCGAATAACATCACCCTGCTTGAGAACACAAAATACGAGCACAACGGCGCAAAAGCGCAGTTTATCTCTCTGCGGCGGGATCCGGAGGAGCAGCGCATTGCACGCCAGAACAACTATTCCTACTTTTTCGTTCATTCAAAGACCGGGCCGCAGGCCTTTTTCCGTGTGATGTTCAAGACAAAGGACTACGAAAAGAGCGCGCCGGTGATTCAGGAAATAATCAATTCGTTTGAAGAAATCAAAATCGAGGGTGAAAACGTATTTAAACATGAGTACAAGCCCCTTGTCCCGGATACGTGGAACGAGGAAACCAAAAAGCTGTGGCACGAGGTCACGGATGAGGATGACTTTAAGTGGGGAATCTTTGTCGACGGCGCGTATCAGAAGGAGCGCAATTACCAATGGCTGGTTGACTTGGAAAAGAAGGTTGACTACCAGTTTGACTTTGCGCTGCACTATGTGAACCTGAATGACGGCTTCCCGGTCGAAGAGCTTCGGAAGTTTCATGAGGATGGAAAGTTTACCGAAATGACGCTCCAAACTTCAAACTTCAACAACGACGACCTATTCGGGAAGAATCTGAACTTCGACATCTACGACGGTCTGCTCGACGACCAGATTCGGGAATTTGCGCGCGGTGCGAAGGAGTTTGGCCACCCGTTTTTGTTCCGCCTGAATAATGAGATGAACAGCGACTGGGTCAACTATTCCGGCGTGGCGGCGCTGTCCGACCCGGAAATCTTTATCGAGAACTGGCGGCATATCTACGAAATCTTCCAGGAGGAGGGGGTAGACAATGCCATCTGGATTTTTAACCCGAATGCAGAGGACTGCCCGCCCGCACACTGGAATTCGTATATCTCGTACTATCCGGGCAACGGCTATGCGCAGATGATTGGTTTGACCGGCTACAACACAGGCGAGTATTATAAGGAACTGTATCACGAAAAGTGGCGTACCTTTGACGAGATTTATCAGGAGCCTTACGAAAAATATATGAATTTGTTTAGCGAGTTTCCGTTCATTATCACGGAATTTGCCTCCAGCTCCATCGGCGGCGACAAGGCCGCGTGGATCACCGACATGTTTGCGTCGATTAAGGACTATAAAAACATTCGGATGGCGCTCTGGTGGAGCAGCGCGGACTACGACATGCGGCCGGAAACGTATAAGCAGATTGCGCGGCCGTACTTCCTCGACGAAACAGACGAAACGACCGCCGCCTTCCGCGAGGGGATTCAGGAATATAAAAAGGAGTAGTCTCTCCCTTGCATTTCGGCGCATTCTATGGTAAAATAATAAAGTTGAATTTTAGATACAGGAGTGAAACATATGTCAGGACATTCCAAATGGAGTACCATTAAACGGAAAAAGGGCGCAAACGACGCACAGCGGGCCAAAATCTTCACCAAAATTGCACGTGAGATTACCGTTGTGGTAAAGGCGGGCGGCCCGGACCCGGATAATAATTCAAAATTGAAGGACATTATCGCAAAAGCACGTTCCAACAATATGCCGAACGACAACATCATGCGCACGATTAAGAAGGCGGCTGGTGAAACGGGCGGCGACAACTACGAGGATATCACGTACGAGGGCTACGGCCCGAATGGCGTTGCCGTAATCGTGGAAACGCTGACCGACAACCGGAACCGTACCGCCTCCGATATGCGCCACTATTTCGACAAGTTTCACGGCAATCTCGGCCAGACGGGGTGCGTGAGCTTTCTATTTGACCGCAAAGGCATAATCATTATTGAGGCGGACGGTCAGGATGAGGATGCACTGATGATGGACGCGCTTGACGCAGGCGCGGAGGACTTCTCTGCAGAGGATGGCTATTATGAGATTACAACCGACCCGGACGCTTGCAGTACGGTACGTGAGGCGCTGGAAGGGAAATACACAATCAGTTCTGCGGACGTGGAAATGGTGCCGCAGACAACGGTTGACCTCAATGATGAGGAAGATATCAAGTGTATGAGCAAGCTGCTCGAAATGCTCGAGGACAACGATGACGTGCAGAACGTATATCACAACTGGGGGAACCCAGTAGAAGAGTAAGCAAATAGAAAGGACGGCTAATTAGCCGTCCTTTCTATTTATACAAAAGCTGTTCTCCAATCTTATACACATTTCCCGCCCCCATTGTAATCACGATGTCCCCGTCGCGCAGCGTTTCGCGCAGGCGGGCTGCAATGCTGTCAAACTCGCTGATATATTCTGCACACACGCCCCTGTCTTTGAGCCGCTCCACGAGGTCGCGCGCGTGGATTTTTCCGTTATCCTTTTCACGCGCAGCGTAAATGTCAGTCACAATGACCGCGTTCGCGTCGTCAAACGCTTTTGTAAACTCATCCAAAAGAAGCAGCGTTCGTGTATAGGTGTGCGGCTGAAACACGACATAGAGCCTTCCTTTGCACATATTTTTTGCGGTTTTCAGCGTACATTTGATTTCTGTCGGATGGTGAGCATAGTCGTCAATCACCAATGCACCGTTACAGCTTCCTTTACGCTCAAAACGGCGATGTACGAGCGTAAACGCCTCCAGCCCTGCAGCAATACCGCTGCCGTCCAGTCCCATCGCATAGCCCGCTGCAAAGCACGCAAGCGCATTCTGCACATTGTGTTCCCCCGCTGCCTGCAATATAACATGAATGATTTCGCCGTCGTACTCAACGTCAAATTCTCCGCAACCTTCCTGGTATCGAAGATTCATCGGGCAGAACACATTTTCCTCTCCAAGTCCGTACGTAATCACCTGCGCCTCTGTGTCCTGGACGCACTCCATTGCGTTTGCATTGTCGCCGCACACAATGACATATCCATCCTCGCCGGGAATCCGGGCAAACTGCGCAAAAGCCTGCTTGATATGCTCCAAATCCTTAAAATAATCCAGATGGTCTGCGTCAACATTTGTCACAACGGCCACACGCGGAAAAAACTCCAAAAACGAACCGTGGTACTCGCATGCTTCCGTCAAAAAATATCCGGAATCGCCAAGCCGCATATTCCCGCCAATCGCGTCCAGCTCACCGCCCAACATAATCGTCGGGTCACAGCCGCACTGAAGTAGTACATGCGACATCATCGAGGTCGTCGTCGTCTTGCCGTGCGTGCCCGCAATGCAAATGCTGTAAGCATAATCGCGCATAACTGCACCTAAAAAGGTGGAGCGCTCGACCGCCTTGATCCCGCTTCCAATTGCGAATGTGAGCTCCTCGTTATCCGGGCTGATTGCCGCCGTATAAACCACAAGGTCTGCACCGTTGGAGTTTTCTTTTGCGTGCTGATAGAATACCTTAACCCCAAGGGCCTCAAGCTGTCGTGTAATGTGGGATTCCTTCCGGTCAGAGCCGGTGACCCGGTAACCGCGTTTTACGCAAATCTGCGCAAGCGCACTCATGCTGATACCGCCAATGCCAATAAAATGGATATGGCCTCCTGGTTCAATTTCCGATAAATAAAAATCATTCATGCAATATGCAACCCCCGATTAAATTTCCGTGATATCATACGTATAAAAAAATATTTCCATCCTGTTTTCTCTCTATAAACCCATTATATACGAAATAAACCGGAATTAAAACGCAATTCTAAAAATATCTGAATCTTTTTTATTTAAAATTAACTTCTTATTCTATCTATCAATAAAACCACGCAAAACTTTGACTATTTGTCAAATTGCTCAGTTTTTATATCCAATATCTATTTAATTTATACAAAAAAATCCAACTATCGCATAAAATCTTCTCTGCTCTCCTTTCAAAACAGGGAAAAAGGCTTGACTAATCCTACGCTTTATGTAAAAATGAACATAAGATAAAGCTTATGATTGTAGCTGTGTTATGCTTCATCATAGTTTTTACAGCGGGCGACCTCTTGTCAGATGGCAGGGGAAAGGTGGTGATATATCGTGGAGATTACAGATATCAGGGTTAGGAAGCTCAATACGGAAGGTAAGATGAAGGCAGTTGTCTCCGTTACCTTTGATAATGCTATAGTTATTCATGATATTAAAATTATTGACGGGCAGGAAAAACTGTTTATCGCAATGCCGAGCCGGAAAACGCCGGACGGCGAATTCAAGGACATTGCACATCCTATCAACGCACAAATGCGTCAATATTTAGAGGATGCAATACTGAAACAATATGAAGCCGCACTTGCAGAGGAAGCTGCCGAGTCGCAAACAACAGACGTATCGGACGAGCAGTAGGCAAGCACATACAGACGACACTCATATCAAACAGCAGGACAAGAACCGCCAAAAGGGTTTTATTGATAGCACAGTAAACAAAGTCATACATAAAGCAAGGTTTTGCGGTTGCAAAACCTTGCCTTTTTTGTTTCCATCTGTCGCGGTTATGCACGCCGCGGCAGAATCCCCGTATTTTTCATAAACTTTGCCTTCTCCAACGCAATAAGCAAAACCACCGTAATGACACAGTCTACCGCATGGTGGAATATCGTAATGCCAAATACTGTTCCAAATAAGTAACTCAAGGATGTGCTTTCCGCAAAGCCCAGCAGCGGCCCAAACAAATAGACTGAGGCTGCCTCCCCGAGGCCGTGCAAAAGCGCACAAATTGCAAACACCAGATAGGGATTTGCTTTCTTTCGAAGCATAAATGCCCCGACAAGTGCAAAAATAATATGGCTTGCCGACCGGATTGCTACAATCGGCCCCAAAGAAATCAAAAATCCAATTGTTGAACCGACAACCGTACACGCGGCTACCCACGGACTAAAAAACATTGCAAGCAAGGTCGGCACATGCGCCGCAAACGTCACGCTAAATGGCTGCGGCAGCGGCAGCTTAAACGGCAGCAGAGGAATAATCAGCGAAAACGCCGTTAATATCCCCGCAATTACAATATGCTTAATATAATCTTTTTTCTTTGACAACGAATCCCCCACGTCAATCCCCCATATCTTAAAATTTTTTACATACTTATTTTATTATACCGTAACATCTTCCAAATTGCAAGCAGCATAGGAGTATTTTGTCGTATTTTCCTGTTTTGCGGAAAAATGCAGGATATTTTGTGCAGGATGACAAGAGTAACAAAATTTACACAGTTTTGCCACTGCCCTAAAACAAAAAAAGACAAGGCAAACACCTTGTCTTTTCCTGTACCAATTATTTATCCGTCATAATTTCCTTCAAAGAGGAAGCTAACCCCGCAATCCCCTGAATATCCGACGGAATCACAAGCTTCGTCGCGTTGCCGTTTGCAACCTTTTCGAGTGCCTCAAGCGACTTAATAGTCAGCACACCCTGCCCCGGGTTCGACGCATTAATGACCTTAATACCTTCCGCCATTGCAGTCTGCACCTTCAGGATTGCTTCCGCCTCACCTTCTGCCTCCCGAACCTGCGCCTCCTTCTTCGCTTCCGCGTCGAGGATCGCCGCTGTCTTGCGCGCCTCTGCGTTCAGAATCATAGATTCCTTTTCGCCTTCTGCGACAAGCACCATAGAGCGCTTTTCACCCTCCGCCTTCAGGATGGATTCACGCCGTTCGCGTTCTGCTTTCATCTGCTTTTCCATCGCGTCCTGAATCGCCTTTGGCGGCATGATATTTTTGAGTTCAACGCGGTTGATTTTGATTCCCCACGGGTCTGTCGCTTCGTCGAGGATGGACCGCATTTTTGTATTAATGACGTCGCGCGACGTGAGCGTCTGGTCAAGTTCCATTTCACCGATAATATTACGCAGCGTCGTCGCAGTCAGATTTTCAATCGCCGCCATCGGATTATTTACACCATAGGTATACAGCTTTGCGTCCGTCACCTGAAAATATACGACTGTATCAATCTGCATAGTTACGTTATCTTTGGTAATAACCGGCTGCGGCGCAAAATCCACAACCTGTTCCTTCAGGCTGACCATTTTGGCAACGCGCTCAATGAACGGAATCTTGAAGTGTAGTCCAACACTCCAGCTCCCTTTGTACGCACCGAGCCGCTCAACCACGTAGGACGATGCCTGTGGCACAATCTTGATATTTGCGACCAGAATTACCAGAATGATGATCACAAACGCAATCAATATCAAATATTCCATAACAGTTCCTCCTTCATATTAAAAAAATCCCCAATTAATCTTTTTTCCTTACCGTCAGCGTCACGCCGTTTAAAGCCGTAATAACAACAGGCTCGCCCTCTGCAATACCGCTGTCATCCTCGCTCTTTGCACGCCAGCTCTGTCCGTGGACTTTGATCCGGCCTACCGCATTCAGATTGTCAATCTGTTCCGTAACGATGCCCGTTTCTCCAATCAGGCTATCCGCGTTCGTTTTCTCCACCTTTTTCGGCATCAGCCACTTCTTTGCCACGTTCCGCGTAAATAAAAGCAAAACCGCCGAAACGCCAGCAAAGATGACCCATTGCCAGAGCACATCCGCACCGCAGAACGCCGCGACCATTGCCGCCGCCGCTCCGATTGCAAACCAGATGCTGACGAGCGCATAGGTAAACGCTTCCACGGCAAACAAAACTACCGACAGTATCAGCCACAGATACTCTGCCATACAAACCTCCTCCTTTACTGTCCTTGGCTTACCGCCAAGCCCATTATACAACAGCCCATTGCTTTATGCAAGCCATTTTTACATAATACGCATGTCTTTTTGACTCAAAATAAAAAATGAAAAAGCAGCGGCCAATGCCGCTGCCTTCCACATTTAAAAGATGCCCCGCCGAGCCGTAAGTGATGCCTTTATATTACCTGCCTAAGCAGGTGGGCAACCGCCTTTGTGCTTCGCGCTTCCTTCTTCCATATAGGGAGGCCTGCAATCCACACAAAGAGCAAGAATCCCTCTAAAAATGTGTTGGTAAAATAAATGGCTATATTACGCACACCGCAGGGTAATACTCTTTTCTTTTATTTCATCATATCATATTCTGCACGAAAGCGCAAGCCTTTATGCAAAGAATTCTGTACAAAATTTTGTAAAAATGTACACTATTCCTCTGATTCTTCCAAGTCCTCTATCCTTCTTTCAAACTCGGCGAACGCTGCATCGAGTTCCGCATCGTCCTCAATTACCGTTAGCAAGTCCTCACCGTCGTCGTCCGCTTCCAAACGGAAAATTACGACTTCGTCGTTTTCACGTCCATCGTCAAGTATCTCAAGTAAAACGATATATACACTGTCATCCAGTTCAAATGTATCAAGATGCTCAAAATCGACTGGATTATTCTCTTCGTCATATAAAGTGATGATATTTTCTTCCTCGTTCATACCGCCAGCTCCTTTCCATCGCACAGAATTTGAAACTGTTTCTATTGTATCGAAATGTTTGCGGCATGTCAACTAATTTGAGTAAATTCATATCAAATGATTTTTTCCATTCTTACCTGCCTGTCTTGACATCTGCAATTTTTTCTTATATAATAATTTTTATAAAATTTTAATATGCAGCTATCAAACGGTGCCTTAGCCGGCACTGTTTTTTATGCGGAAAGGGACGAAAGGCATATGGATAATACACAGCAATTGGGAAACGCGCCGATTGGGAAGCTGTTTTTCAAACTGGCGGTTCCCGCCGTCGCAGCACAGCTCGTAAATATTCTCTATAACATTGTCGACCGAATCTATATCGGGCATATCCCGGGCATCGGTTCCGCCGCGCTGACCGGCGTAGGCGTTACCTTTCCGGTGCTGATGATTATATCGGCCTTTTCTTCCCTCATCGGAATGGGCGGTGCGCCGCTCGCCTCGATAAAAATGGGCGAAAAGGACATGCACGGCGCACAGCGGATTCTCGGCAACGCGGTCTTGCTGTTGTTGATTATCTCCGTAATATTGACCGCAGTTTTTTTAATTTTTAACGAGCCTATCCTCTATACCTTCGGTGCAAGCAAAGACACAATCAGCTATGCTATGGATTATATGACAATCTATGTGTGCGGTACGATTTTTGTACAGATTGCACTCGGTCTTAACGCATTTATAACGGCGCAAGGTGCGGCTAAAACAAGTATGATGACGGTTCTGATTGGCGCCATCATTAATATCGTGCTCGACCCGATTTTTATCTTTGGGTTGAATATGGGCGTACGCGGTGCGGCGCTCGCCACCGTGATTGCGCAAGGGGTTTCAGCTACATGGGTATTGTGTTTTTTGCTCGGTCAGCAGACAAAACTTCGAATATCGCCGCGTTTAATCGGATTAAACTGGAAGGTTGTGTCCGGTATTCTGGCGCTCGGCATTTCCCCGTTTATTATGCAAAGCACAGAGAGTCTGCTCAACGTCGTATTTAACACCTCGCTGTTGAAATACGGCGGCGACATCGCCGTTGGCGCCATGACAATTCTGGCAAGTCTCATGCAGGTCATGTCTATGCCGATTCAGGGTATGACGCAGGGTGCACAGCCGATTGTCAGCTACAACTATGGCGCACGCAATCTGGACCGGGTAAAAAAGTCATTTAAACTGCTATTGATTGCCTGCCTGACTTATGCCGGCGTCTTTTGGGCCATGATGATGCTGTTTCCACATCTTTTTGTCGCCATGTTTGCCAGCGACCCACAGCTTGCCAACTTCACGGTGTGGGCGCTGCGGATCTATATGGCCATGATTTTTGTCATGGGGGCACAGACCGCGTGTCAGCAGACGTTTATTGCGCTTGGGCAGGCAAAAGTATCACTCTTTTTGGCCTTGTTACGAAAAATTGTCCTGCTGATTCCGCTCATTTATCTGCTGCCGACCTTCTTCACTGGAAGCGAGGCAAAACTGTTCGGCGTTTTCCTCGCCGAGCCAGTTTCCGATACGTTGGCTGTTGCTACAACGGTGACGCTGTTTGCTATTCAGTTCCGCAAAATTCTGCGTCGCGCCGAGGCGGAAAAACGTCTCGTCGAGGAAAAATGATATTGTTTGTTGAAAGAGCCTTTTGCAAGGCTCTTTTTTTAATAGCATTTCAAATTTTTTTATTTTTCTATTGACAAATTATAACTACAAATGTAGAATGTAATTGTAGACTACATATGTAGAAATACGCAGGAGGTTTTTTTAATGGCAAATACATCAATTTCCATCAGCGACGCAGAGCTTGAAATCATGAAGGTATTGTGGAAACAGCGCACCCCTGTAACCACAAGTTCCATTATAGAAGCAGTCGCGCACAAAGAATGGAAACGTACGACTATCTCCACTCTTTTAACCCGATTGGTTGAAAAGGGGGCGCTGCGCGCAGAAAAGCACGGGAATAGCTATATCTACACACCGCTTATCACCGAGCGCGCCTACCGGAAAACGCAGACAAAAAACCTGATACAGACGCTGTATAACGGCTCTGTGCGGGAGCTTGCCGTATCACTGTTTGAGGATAACGGTCTCTCGCAAGAAGATATTGATGAACTGCGCAAGCAGTTTCATCTGTAGGAGGTGGGCATCTTTGCTGACACAATTGTTTTGCATGGTACTTTGCGCCTCATTGGCAGGCGGTATACTCGCGTTGATTCTTTTGCTGATCAAACCGATAACAGCAAGGCGGTTCGGTGCGGTATGGCAATATTATATCTGGCTTGCTGTGTTGCTTGTGCTGCTCGTTCCGCTCCGGTTTGACTTTGCCGGAGTTCCGTCCGGTAGAGTTTTGCAGGCAGAAAATATATCGTCTCAGCAGCCTTCGGCAACCGTGCAAAGTACCGCCGCGTCTGCCGTAGATACGCCGGATGCAGCCGTGTCCGCGCCGACTGCTGCCTCCGCGCCACAGGAATCCGCAGGGCTTGCCGGCATAACAGCTATTTTGGGCAAATATTGGGGAATCATCAGCATCATATGGGTTACTGTTGCGCTCGCCTTGCTCTGTATTAATCTCATTTCATATTACATACTGATACGCAGTCTCCGTAGAAATACGCGCCCTCTCCCCTGCCCGGAGCTACGTAAATTTACGGATAGGCCGATCCCTGTCCGGGTCGGGTCCGGTTTTCGTTCTCCGTTTTTGCTTGGATTGCTGCACCCAACGCTCTATTTGCCGAATGCGCCGTTGTCCGAGGCACAGTTTGAGAACATCGTACGCCATGAACTTGTGCACATCAAACGCCGGGACCTATGGTACAAGTGGCTCGCGCTTTTCGTCCGGTGTATCCATTGGTTCAACCCCGTCGTCTATTTGGCCGTACGGGAAATCAACGAAGCGTGTGAGATTTCCTGCGACCTTGCTGTAACTGCACGGATGAATCCGGCGCAGCAGGCTGGCTATATGAACACAATTCTTGCCCTGTTGTCGCAGAACAAAGTAAAAACCATTCCGCTCACCACGGCTATGGCATGCGGAAAAAAACAGATTGAAAGGAGATTTACCATGATTCGGAATCGGAAAAGGATTAAAAAAACAGCGATTGTTCTGTCTGTCGCACTCGCCGTCATCCTATGCTCTGTCACAGTGTTTGCCAGCGGTATTCTCGGCGGCCTGTCGTCTCCAGCAGATTATGAGTACCATAACGCCGCGCTCGGCTTTTCGCTCACACTTCCAGCAGACTGGCAAGGGAAGTACACCGTCGTAGAAAACAGCAATCAGATTTCCTTTAAGCAGACTGCCACTTACGAAAAATACGGCGCCGGCACGCTGTTCTATATTGAGCGGCTTGACGGACAGTTGACACAGGAACAGATTGCAGCGCCAGGGAACCGCGACATCGCCATGTATGCCAACGGCTATACGTATGTTATGGGTACACCGACCGATGTACAGTACCCGATTTGGGCCGACCGGGACGAGGAAGACATTCCAATTGCCGCGCAGTATGAGGAAATGTTTGCCGGCATAGAACAAATCAAAGCGAGCATAGCGCCGTATTCAGAAGGCAGTACAGGAGATCTCGTCCGTGATACCGTAAACGCCTTCTTCTCTGCCTTTGAGCAGAGCAAGTTTGAGGAAATGAAGCAGTACTGTACGGCGGACTGTGTAGAGGGGTTCTTTGGCGACGGCTATGTATTCGGTATGCAGCGGGCAAAACTGACGAATCTGACGATTGACCCGATGGAATACGCAAAATCGTCAAACGACTTTATCGTACAGGTCGACGTTACAATGCAGAGCGCGCCCGGCTCGGTCTATGCGGAAGGGCAGACGCAGACGAGCTTTTTCCTCATTCTGCTCCGCCAGGAGGATGGCAATTACCGAATTGACGAATTTGCTACCGGACTTTAAAGTTAAATTATAACAAAAACAGGCATACCAAAGGGGGTATGCCTGTTTTTGTTTATTGGGCCGGACAGGAGGTGTTTGTTCGGGAAGGTATTCTTAAGTACCCCGCCAAAAGGCGGGATAAAACTTTAGCGGCAGCAGTTGCAGCAGCCACATCCGCAGCCGCAGCCTCCGCAGCAGCCATTACCGCTGCGACCATTTGCCGCCGTTGCGCCGTTACATGCCGTCGAGCCTGCGTATACCCGCATCGGAATATATCCGATTGTGGCCGTCATCCCGCATGTAGATGCAGAAGCCGCCGACGCACCAAACCAGTTATTATTGTTACAGCAACACATAAAATAACCTCCCGAACAAATTTGCGGGCTTTCCCCGCAATACAGCATATGCGCTGTACATCTGCCGTGTGCGTGTAAGTTGCCCAAAATAAAACCGCCCCGAGCGGGGCGGAATGCTATTTGATAAATGCGCCAAGCTTTACCACATTCGTATCTGTCATAAAATTCGCCGTATTGTACAGCACCAACATATCGGAAATACCGTTGGCGTCAAGATAAGCAAGCGGATCCGCGGTGAAGTAACGCAGGTCGATGATATGCACGCTCTCGTAATGATTCATCAAAAGCGGCAAAATGCTGTTTGCATACGAATCCTTAAAGACTGCCAGCGACTTTCCGTTTTTATTTGACGTTTCTGCCGTTACAACTGGGTGGTTGCCGTCAAAAAACACGCTGTATTTGTCTTTCTTCTCCAGCCATGACATTTCATATGGGCTGTCGGACTGCTTGCCTTCATAGACATAGTTGACCGAGTAGCTGATGTCGAACTTTGGACGGTATACGCTGATGGTATCCGGTTTTGCGTTAAACAGCGCCGCTTTTGACCACGTCGTGCCATAAAACGCATCCGACAAATCCTCTTTTATAAAATCGTCTTCCGAATAGGGCGTAAGGCCGAGCTGCTCACAAAGCGTCTGGTATACCAGAAAGCTTCCATATGCCGTCTGGTGGTGGTCCGTGCGGAAATAAATATAATCGCCCTTGTGTGCGGCAAGCTCCTCCGTGGGGTCAACGACCGTCACATCCGTGCCGGCAAAGGTATCTTCTGCCAGCTGTGCCACCTGCTCCTGTACCGGCTCATAAACGTGCGCCGGCAGATAATCGCGCAGAATCTCATACGCAGTTGGGACAAGCAACAACGAAATATTGTATTTCCCCAGTGTATCCACTTTTTTAACAGAATCCATGCTCGCCTTCGCTGTCTGTAAGCTGGTAGTGGATGGCTTTTCTATCAGATAATCTTCCTTCGCAAAATAAACGCCGTTATTCTCCTGCTTGCCGGAAAGCTGTTCCAAATGCGCCTTTACCCCAACAATGCTGTCCCGCATGGGAAACTGGTCGGTCGTGTATTCCTCTATCTCTTTCGTAAAATCACCGGACAGGACGCTGCCTACGCTTGCCTGTGGCATCTGTGCCAAAACGCGGTTCTCATTTTCTGAAAAATAAGTCGCCGGCTTCAACAGGCAGACGGCCATCACGACCACCAGCACCACATAAAATACGATTGAAAACCATTTTTTTATCTGTCTTTCCATATGATTCGCCTCCCTCATCTCGCATCAGAAGCGGAAATATAAGAACGGATTGTACGAAGAATCGACCAGATAAATCGTACACAGCGCAAGCGCAGCAAACGCCATCACGCCCACAACAACGTACCATCCACCGCGGCAGAAATGCTTTTCCACAAACTGCTTCCAAAACGGTACACACGCAACCATCCCAATCAGCAGAAGCGGCCCGTACGACCGCAGGCTGTAAAGGAACATATCGTCTGCGATACCGCCCGCTCCCATGCCGAACATAGTCTTAAAGTAGGCAATGCCGGTCGGAAGCGAATCGAACGAAAAGATAACCCATCCAATCAAAATCAGCAGGAGCGCATAAAGATGCGATACAAAAGCCGGAACTTTCTCCAGCGCTTTGAGCAAAAACGCCTTCTCCAAAATTAATATCACAGCAAAGTACAGCCCCCACACGGCAAAGTTCCAGCTTGCGCCGTGCCAAAAGCCAGTCAGAAACCAGACGACAAAAATGTTGATATAAGTCATGACCGCGCCCTTGCGGTTGCCGCCCAGCGGTATGTACACATACTCGCGGAACCACGTTCCGAGACTGATGTGCCATCTGCGCCAGAACTCCGTAATGCTTTTGCTGATATAGGGATAGTTGAAGTTTTCCAAAAAAGTAAACCCAAACATTTTCCCAAGGCCAATTGCCATGTCGCTGTAGCCGGAAAAGTCAAAATAAATCTGAAGTGCAAAGGCAATGATTCCCAGCCACGCTGTCAGCACGGACAGCCCCTCCGGCTGCATGGCACTGACCTCGTTCCACAGTGCGCCAATATTGTTGGCAAGCAGGACTTTTTTCGCAAGACCTGCGCAGAACCGTACCATCCCGTCGAAAAACATCTCAAAGTTTTCCTTCCGGGTATTGAGCTGCTCTGCAATCGTATTGTAGCGCACAATCGGCCCGGCAATGAGCTGCGGAAACAGCGTTACGTACGCGCCAAAGGAAATGATATTGTGCTGCACAGGCGCGTCCCGCCGGTATACGTCAATGGTGTACGACATGGTCTGGAACGTGTAAAACGAAATGCCGATCGGCAGTGCAAGCCCCAGCAGGCCAATGTCGAGGTTTGCTATTGCATTTATGTTGCTGATGAAAAAGTCACTGTATTTGAAAAACATCAGAATAGCAAGGTTACCGACAACAGACGTAACCAACACCGCCTTGCGGGCGCGCGGGCGCGCGTCGAACCGTTCTAACAGCAGACCATTGACATAATCAAACACCGTGGAAAGCAGCATGATTGTAATATAAACCGGCTCCCCCCACGCGTAAAACAGCAGGCTGCATACAAACAGCACTAGATTCTTAAACCTGCGCGGTACAGCAAAGTACAAAACCAATACTGCGGGCAGGAAGAAATATAAGAATGGAATACTCGAAAAAACCATTGGTATCACCTGTCCTGTGCCGCGACCGCGGCAGATTTTCGTTGACTTTAAAACAGAGCGGCAGCCCTTCCCTGCCGCTCTGTTACGTTATTTCTGCTTCGTTCCAACTTCTCAATCAATTGCACTGTTAAATGCAGAAACCGCCGACTGACCGCCCTGCGCGATTACCAGCGTTGCATACAGCCCCTTTGTCGTAACAGTTCCGGCCTTTACGAGTTCATACTGGTCTGGGAGATAGTTTTTCCACTGCTCCTTCAGTACAGACAACCGGTTATTCAGTGCTGCCTTCGCCTCGCTCAGATTTGCAGAATCCTTCGCCTTGATGACGATTATTTCGTTTGCTTTTACATTCATCGTTTCGCCATAAACCAGCACGCTCTCATAGGCAGACGGGTCAATCTGGTATACACCGGCGTACAGGTCGGACGGAATTGCACTCATGCTGTGCGAGCCTGCAGGCAGCGCACCGACCATCCGGCTCATCAAATCCGAAACAGAAATGCTCGGCTTTGGCGTCGCGGGTTCAGGCGTTGGTTCCGGCGTTGCCGGCGGCGGTGTATTTGGCTTTTGCGTTGCAGCGGATTGTGTGCCGGAACCGGACGACGGCTGCTCCGGCTTTTTTGTCGCAGGCGTCTGTGTAGCATCCCCTGCCGGTGTGCTCTCCGCCGCGCCGTCCCCTGTTTCTCCCTCCGGACTTGCCGAAGGTGATACCGTCGGCGACGCCGAAGCAGACGCAGATGGCGTAGGACTTGCGCTCGGACTCGGCTCCGGGCTGCCTCCACAGCCAGTGAATACTGTTACAATCAATGCCGCGGCAATCGCGGTCACAAGAATTCTTTTCTTCATCATCTATGTACCTCCTATATCATTTTTCTGTTTATACATTTACATTGACGCACGATTTATGCGAAAAGTTCCAAAAAACGATAAAAAACTTTTTCCTAACAAACTGTATACCTTATCCTGTACAAAGGGGCTATATCGCAGGTTAGCCCCGTATTCACTTTTCTTTTTCTTTGGCTGATAAAAATCGTTTTCGAAATTCGCCCGGCGGCATCCCCACCTGCCGCTTGAATGAATTGGCAAAATAATGACCATCCGTAAAACTGAGCTGCGCCGCCACCTCTTTAATTGGGATATCTTTCGTCAGAAGCAGATTCTGCGCAACCTGCAATTTGGCATTTAAAATGTACGCATACGGCGTCGTATTGTACGCCCGTTTAAACACACGGATGAGTTGTATCTTGCTGATAAAAAACCGTGCTGCTACCTCCTCAAGCCGAATTTCTTCCATAACGTGGTCGTCTAAATACTTTCGGATTTTCTGCGCCAATGTGTCCTGCGGCGGACGGGCCGCCGAATTATGGTACATACGCAGAATCAGCCTATGCAGCAGAAGCGAAAACTGCTCGGTTCCTCCATTCTCCATCACAGTCTTATGAATGTCAAGGAACACTGCGTGCGTATCCGCCCGAACCACATCGACTTCCTCCGTAAAGCGGTAATTCGCCAGCAGCGCGCGAACAAGGTCGCCGCTGACGCTCATCCAAATCTTTTTATACGGTTCGTCCGGGTCAGCATACTGTTTATAGGTTGCGCCCTGCCGAAAATGGAGCGTATCCCCGGCGGCAACGCAGCGCGTTTTCCCTTTGTACTCGATATATCCCTTCCCGGAAATCACATACTCAAACATATCGTCGCTTCGTCTACAGCGTTCTATGTGATATTGAAGAGACGGATAAGTCATACCAATGCGGATGCTGGCAGTCTGTACATCGTCCAAAAACAGAGTAAAAAAAATATGTTCACCGTTTTTTTCCTGGTATGTAGCCATTTTAGGCATTTGCGCGCTTCACCCCCGCATTCCTGATAATTTCTTACACATAATTGAAAATATATTACATTGTCTTCCCTTTTAAATATAGTATAATATAAGTATAGGAAATCTGCAAGACATCACTTTGTTTTTATGAATCAGGCAAATACAAATTTCTCCTAATTTGTATGTATAAAATAGTATTGCGCAAATAAGCCGTCTGAACAGATGGCTTATTTGCATTCTGTCTGCCTAAACGCCATAGGCGCTATTCCATGCTTACCAAAAAACACACGGTTAAAGTTCCGCAGACTGGTAAAACCGCACGCATACGCGATATCGGATATGCTCTTGCTTCCTTCTTTCAGCATCTGCTCCGCATGGTACAGCCGGAGGGAGTTGACGTGCTGCGGGATACTCATCCCGGTATATTCCTTAAATTTACGCGACAGGTGGTACTTGCTGACATTGATATGGTCCGCAATTTGGGCAAGATTGATTTCCTCCTGGTAATTCTGGTCAATATAACGAATTGCTTCCTGCACCAGCTTGTGCGGAACCGCGGGTTCCGCCTCCCCTTCCACAAAGCCAGCGCGCTCCTGTAAAAAGGCGCACAGAAGATTTACAATGCCGCGCCGGACAAGCCCGCCTGCCTCTGTCTGCGATACGGCATAGGCAAACAATTTCTGAATCGGTTCGCCTGCATACGCCTGCCGAACAACAGGTACAGTAAAATGCCCCCCGTGCGGCCAGCCGTCCGGCTGTCCTACAACGTCAGGCCGGAAAATAATCAGCAGAATCCGGCTGTCCCGGGTTGTATAATGGTGGATTTCGTTGCTGGCAACAACGAGCATATCCCCCTGGCTGAGCTCGTACTGCTGCCGGTTGACTCCGGCACAGAATACACCGTCGAGTACGTAGACAATTTCGCATTGCAGATGCCAATGTGCTGGAAAGCACAAATTATCAACCACTTCAAAGCGGATCCCGCTCTCCTCCATCTCCAGATTTTGCAAATATGGTTTCATCCACGCCCGACCTCCCGCCATTTCTTTTTCCATTCTACCACAAACGCGCAAGAAATGTCTACATCCGCGCACAATATTGCCAGATTTTTCTCTGCCGATTCGGTATAGTGAAGGAGAAGAATTTGATTGAAAAAGGAGTGACCTATTATGAAAAAACAGGCTTTACTCTTCCGCGGCGGCTGGGACGGGCACGAACCCGTGCCGGTGTCGGAGGTGTTTTCCGACCTGCTGGAGCAGGAGGGCTTCTGCGTCGAGATTGCCGACACACTTGACGTATTGCTCGACACAGAACGGCTTATGCAAAAGGACTTGATTGTGCCCATCTGGACAATGGGAGAAATCACGAGCGAACAATGTAAGTCTGTTTGCGCGGCAGTCGAGGCGGGCAGTGGGCTTGCCGGCTGTCACGGCGGCATGTGCGACGCATTTCGGAACAGCACGGAGTGGCAGTTTATGACCGGGTCACAATGGGTGGCCCACCCCGGCAATGACGGCACGGATTACATGGTTCATATCAAAAAGAACATGCCCAGCCCAATCACAGAGGGGATTGGCGACTTTGCCGTTTGCTCGGAGCAGTATTACATTCACGTTGATCCGGCGGTCTGCGTGCTGGCAACGACAACCTTTCCGGTTGTGGACGGTCCACATGCGCCGAACGGCAAAGTGGATGTTCCTGTCGTATATACAAAATACTGGGGAAAAGGCCGTGTATTCTACAATTCGCTCGGCCACCATGCCGACGTGTTCGATATCCCGGAGGCACGGGAGCTCATGCGGCGCGGATTTTTGTGGGCGGCGAGATAAATAAGGAGGGATTGATTATGAAACGCGTAGGCGTGATTGGCTGTGGCAATATCAGCGGCATTTATTTTAAAAACATGACTGGCATGTTCGACAATTTAGATGTCGTTGCATGCTGCGACCTTGACCAGAGTAAGGCAGAGGAAGCAGCAAAGACGTATCATATCCCGAAGGTTCTCACTACGGAACAAATCCTGTCCGACCCAGAAGTTGACATCATCGTTAACCTTACGACGCCGCAGCAGCACTACGAAATCTCTATGGCTGCTTTGCAGGCTGGCAAGCATGTCTACAGTGAGAAGCCGCTCTCCATCCGCAGGGAGGACGGGGAAACTCTTGTCCGCACAGCACAGGAAAAGGGGCTTTACCTCGGGTGTGCGCCGGACACATTCCTGGGTGCCGGTATCCAAACGTGTAAAAAGCTGATTGCGGACGGATGGATTGGCGAGCCGGTGGCCGGAACGGCCTTCATGGTGTGCCACGGGCACGAAAGCTGGCACCCTGCACCGGAATTCTACTATAAAGTCGGCGGCGGGCCGATGTTCGACATGGGGCCATACTATCTGACTGCGCTCGTAAATCTGATTGGCCCGGTGGAAAGCGTTGTGAGCGAAGCGGCAAAGACCTTTCCCACCCGCACAATTACCAGCGAGCCGAAAAAGGGAACCATAATCGACGTGGAAGTTCCAACCCACATCACGGGTGTTCTGACCTTTAAAAACGGTGCGCTCGTGACGATGATTATGTCGTTCGACGTGTGGGGCGCACATTTACCGAACCTTGAAATCTATGGTACAGAGGGCGCGCTCTCTGTACCGGATCCGAACGGCTTCGGCGGATGCGTCAAGGTTAAAAAGTCTTTCCACGAGGACTGGCACGACATGCCGCATACACATACCCACAGCGAAAATTCGCGCGGGTATGGTGTATCGGATATGGCGCGCGCCATTGAGGAAGGCGTTCCTGCACGTGCGTCCGGCGCAGTGGCTTACCATGTGCTTGAGGTCATGCACGCCTTTATGCAGTCGGCGGAGGAAGGCCGGCGAATTGCTGTCACGTCCGCCCCTGGCAGTATTTGTCCGCTTGCGCAAAATAAATAGTAAAAGGAAAATTATGTATGGCGGTGCCGTTTGGCGCCGCCATTTTTCCTGCTATATCCAGCCAAAACAAAAAGGGAAAAGGCGCTCCAAGCGCGAATATACATAGAGGCGCAATAATCCGCTTAGGATAGGGGCCGAAAATTCAACCTGGAGGAACGAATATGAAAAGAATTGGACGTATATTAGGTATGCTTACTGCGGGGGTACTGCTGTGCTTCGCCTTTGCTGGATGTGGAAACCAGAGCACGCCGACAGCCGGGATACAGACCAATACTGCCTTTTCTGTTACGGCGGACGACTTTTTAACACAATTTATTGGCCTCACAATGCGTGAGCCAGTTTTTGTCAGTGACAAAGATTCAACTGTCAATGCGGGCGGCAAGATTAAGTCTTACCAATTTGACGACACGATGCAAAGCGGCATTCACTACCAGCTCTCGCTCGACTACAAGCCGGAGGACGGTACTCTGACCGGAGTTACGTTTTCCTCCCAGCTGCCGCAAAATGCGGACGGCACAGGATATACGGCAAACTCGTTTTTCGGCCTGTATGCCCGTGAGATAATACGTGCGTTAGAGGCGGACGCCGACCTGTCCGCCATTAACGAAAACTGCAACCTGAGCGGCAGCACAGATGCCGATACAACATATCAGACTGCCACGCTGTCTATCCGCACCGTCATTGCGGATGGTATTATCACGCTTGAGATTACTGCTCTTCCATAATATCTTTTTGTGCGGGAAGGAAGGGATTTTGCCTTGTTTTATAAGATTGACAAACAACTGACACCCTTGCCAGACAGCGAAGCGGCAGAGTGGAGCAATGTACTGGCTGTCCTGTCTGAGGAGGAATTGGAACACACGCCCCTCCCCGCCCCGCTGCACCGCGCCTCCCTGACGAAAATCCGGGATATCCGCATTTGTAAAGTATGGATGGACGGCGACGGACTATATGGTACGTTTGCCATTCCGCGCCGGGATGGGAAAAAGGTTCGGTTTGCTTTCGCACTGCAAAAGGAGTTTCTGCTGTTTACAAACAGCGGCAGCCTCCCGGCAGGGGGAATAGAGCGGATTTCTTCCTCGCTCGCGCAGGTCAGCCCAAGTCCGAGTCGTGTGTTTTGCGTTTTACTGGATATGCTCATCCGCGACGATCTGGAGTATATTGAACAGCTTGAGGACAACGCCGCCTCACTGGAAACAGAGCTGCTGGGCGGTGCGCTCAAAAGCTTCGACCAGCGGATGCTTTCCTATCGGAAAAAGACGCTTCGCCTGTCCCATTTTTATCTACAGCTTACGGATATGGTCGTTGCGCTGCAAGAGGAGGCAGTGGGACTGTTTTCCAAAGAGGAAATGCGCCAGATTAAGCTGTTCGGCGAGCGGGTATCCCAGCTTCGCGGTGAAACGCAGCTCCTGCGCGAATATCTGCTCCAAATCCGCGAGGTTTATCAGGGACAGATTGGTATTCGCCAAAATGAGATTATGAAGGTGCTTACGATTGTAACGACAATTTTCCTCCCTTTGTCGCTGATTGCGGGATGGTATGGGATGAACTTTGTCCATATGCCGGAGCTGCACTGGGTCTACGGTTATCCAGTTGTAATCGCGGTCAGCATTGCCATTGTCGGCGTTTGCCTGTGGTTTTTCCGCAAGAATAAATTCTGGTAATAAAAAAAAACAACTGCCAAAAGGCAGTTGTTTTTTTATGATTTGCTGATGGTGGGCAACACAATCGTAACCCGCAGCCCGTCGCGGTTTTCCGCCGTCAGGCTTCCGCCATGTACCTGCACGATCCGATACGCCATCGGCAGGCCCAACCCATGTGCCGACTTCGGAATCGTATCAAGGTGTGTCAGCGTTTTCTCATCTGCACCGACGCCGTTATCGGCGATGCACACCACGCATTGGCCTGCCTCTTTGCCGCGCTGTTCCTGAATGCAAATCGTACAGCCATCCGGGTTATGCGCAATGCTGTTATGCAGGATATTATAAAATGCCCGCTCCAAAAGCATCGCATCGCCGCTTACCGTAGCTTTTTCAAACTGCAAATCCATTTCGATTTTATATTCGTCACGCAGGCCGCTGTTGAGCAGGTCGGACACCACGCGCCGGAGCAGGCCGCAGAGCTTAATCTCGCTGCGGCGTACCGGTTGCATGTCATATTCCAGCGACGAAATCAGGTTTAAGTCCTCGATCAGTTTTTTTATCCGGACGCTTTGCGCCGTAATGACCGCCGCGCGTTTCGCCTGCTGTTCCGGCAGGGACGTATCGTCGGCCAGCTCCTCCGCGTTCCCCATAATAACCGAAAGCGGCGTACGGATATCGTGCGATATTCCGGCAATCCAGTTCGCCCGTGCGTCGTCGCGCTTTTTGAGTGCGGCGTTTTTCCGCTGAATCGCGAGCGACGTTTCGTTGATGCTGCCCGCAATCTCTTTAAAAATCCCCCGTGTCCGCAGGTGAACCGGCCTCTCGCGTTTCAAGCCGTTAATGCCTGCTGTCAGCGCGCGCAGGCGGCGGTACAGATAAATGCCAAACAGTGCGGCAAGCAGCGCGGCGGCAACGGCATTGAGCAACAGCACGCCCATCGCCCGCTCCGGCAGCGTATGGAACCATTCCATTGAATAGTCGATAAAATACTTGCCCACGCTATCCTTTGGCAACCCCAGCACAAGCAGGCCGTCCGGGTGCGTCCGCACATATACTGGATAGTCGTTTAGATACCAGCGCGTCATGTTGGCAACGTCGTTAATCGTAAAGTGGGACGCCACCTCTGCCGGCTTGTCGTGTTCCCACACTACATCGCCCGACTCATTAATCAGGATGCACCAAATATCTTTTTTTACAAAATATTCGTCGCTAACGCTACACTGGTACGCCGTCCCATCCCACACAAGGTTTTCGGAGATTTCATCCAGTTCCCTTCTGGGCGACTTCCCGTACAGGTTGCTGCTGTCGCTCGCCGTCAGCGCAAGCGCAAAAAAGTTGACCACAAGCAGAACGATTGCAACTGCAACCGCGCTGACTACAAAATAGAAAAATATTTTCCACACCGTTTTATTCATGTTCCATCACCAGCTTATAGCCGATTCCTTTCACCGTTATCAGATGTGCCGGATGGGACGGGTCGTTCTCAATTTTTTCGCGCAGACGGCGGATATGCACCATCAGCGTATTCTCATACCCGTAATAGCCATCGCCCCAGGCCGCCTCACAGAGCGCGTCGCTCGTTACAATTTTGTTTTTGTTCTCGTACAGCTTTCGGAGCAGAATGAACTCCTTCGCCGTGAAGGAGAACGTACGCCCATCCGTCTGCACGGACGCAGTTTCAAAGTCAATATATCGGCTGCCAAGCTGGAAGCCCGCCGCAGCAGACTCCTCTCCCCTGCCGTAAATTCGCTTAAGCACAGCAGTAACCCGCAGGACAAGCTCCTTCATTAGAAACGGCTTGACGATGTAGTCGTCCGCGCCGAGCCCAAGCCCCTGCAATTTGTCGTCCGGCTCGCCGCGCGCTGTAAGGAAAATCACCGGTACATCTGCGCGCCTGCGAATCTCCTCAAACAGAGAAAACCCGTCTCCGTCGGGCAGGCATACGTCCAACAGGCAGAGTGCGGGGCTCTGCTGTGCCGCCACAGTCCGCGCGGCAGCACACGTTTCCGCCGTGAACACGCGGTAGAACCCTTCCTTATATAATGCGTCCTTGACGAGCTGTAACAGTTCCTTCTCATCGTCCACCAGCAAAATCTTTTTGTTTTTGATCGTATCCATGATTATCACCTGTTTGTATCATACCACAAATTCGTCGCTTTTTTAAGATTTTTTACAGGATTTAAGGTTTTTTTAAGGATACGTTAAGTTTGATGAAAGGATGGCATGCTATACTGCATACAGCAAACAAGAAAGGATGAGTATTATGCAAGAAATCGTAGCAACCTACGGCCTGACCAAGCAGTACGGCGACGCCGTCTGTGTCAACAATCTCGATCTGTCGGTCCGCGAGCAGCGTATCTATGGCTTTTTAGGTCCGAACGGCGCCGGCAAGTCCACCACGCTGAAAATGCTGCTCGGGCTTGTCAAGCCAACGAAGGGGGAAATTGACCTGTTCGGAAAACGCTTCACAGCCCAAACCCGGCTCGAGCTTCTGCGCCACATTGGCTCTCTGATTGAAACACCCTCCTACTATGGCCATCTGACCGGGCGGGAAAATCTGCGGATTTTACAGCTCCTGTTAAACGTGCCGAACGCCAATGTCGAAAAGGTCCTGCAAATCGTCCGCCTCGACAAACAAGCCGGAAAAAAGGTATCGGCTTACTCCCTTGGGATGAAGCAGCGGCTTGGGCTTGCCTCTGCCATGCTGGCCTTTCCCAAGCTGTTAATATTAGATGAGCCGACAAACGGCCTCGACCCCGCGGGTATCCAAGAAATGCGCGAGCTGATTTGTTCTCTGCCCGGTGAATACGGCATGACCGTCATTGTTTCGTCGCACCTGCTCTCTGAAATTGACCAGATGGCGAAGGATGTCGGAATCATTGCCAACGGCAAGCTCCTCTACCAGAACAGCCTTGCCGCCCTTCATCAGTCCGAGCAGGGCAAAAACCTTGAGGATATTTTTCTCGAGCTGACCGGAAAGGAAGGGAGCTTATGAAACGCCTGCTGATAGCAGAATACTTAAAAACACGGCGGCGGTACGTCCTTGTATGCTCGCTCTGTATCATTGCACTGCAAATCGCATGGATGCTAGCGGGCAATTACGACGAGGAAGCCCTGCGGGACGGCTGGATGATGTTCCTCTACCAGCTTCCGCTCATCAATGCCATCTTTGTCCCGCTTTTCTGCGCTGTCGTTGCGTCGCGCTTATGCGACATCGAACATAAGGGTCTAATGCTCAAACAGCTCTGTGTCTGCGCGCCAAAGGGGGCGCTGTACGATGCAAAGCTCCTCTACGGCACGGCGCATGTCGTGCTGGCGCTGTGCGTGCAGTTTGCCGCCGTCTACCTGTTCGGGATAATCCGTGGTTTTGCGGGCGAATTCCCAATCAGGCTGTATGCCCTCTATGCGCTTTTTACCATTGTGGTCAGTCTTGGAACGTACCTGCTCCAGCATATCCTGTCGCTGCTGATCAAAAACCAGACCATCCCCTTCATTGTCGGCGCGGCGGGGACGTTCATCGGCCTGTTTTCCATGTTCCTGCCCCAGCTACCATGGCTGCGCAAGCTGTTTATCTGGGGGTACTACGGCGTATTTATGTTTATTGGAAACGACTGGGACAGCGTAACGCGGACAAACCATTTCTATTACATAGAAATTGACTGGCTCGCCTTCGCCGTACTGCTCGCCGCGCTGGCGTTGATGTACTGGATTGGAAGGACGCTGTTTTGTAAAAAGGAGGTATAACCTATGTTACTGAAAATGATCCGCGCAGACGCCATGAAGCTGCGCCGCTCGCCGGTCTGGCTTGCATTTTTGTTTCTGCCCATTATTCCGGCATTGCTCGGCACACTCAACTATACTGCCAATCTTGGACTTTTAAAAAGTGAATGGTACAGCCTGTGGACACAGCACACGCTGTTTACGTGTTACTTTTTCCTTCCCATTATGCTCGGTATCTACTGCTCCTATCTCATGCGTCTGGAGCATAGCAACCACAACTGGAACAAGCTGCTCACTATGCCAGTCCCGGCGTGGCAGATATTCGTGTCAAAGCTGTTTTCCGCCTCGCTAATGGTCGCACTGAGCGAAATCTGGATTGGCGCTCTTTTTATCCTGTCTGGAAAACTGGTCGGCCTCACCAGTCCCATCCCGCCCGAGCTAATCTCCTGGCTGGCCTGCGGGACGCTGGGCGGTATCGTCATGGCGGCGGTGCAGCTCTTCATCTCGCTGATCATCCGCAGCTTTGCCCTGCCGGTTGGGATTGCGCTCGCAGGCGGCCTGTCCGGGCTTGTCGCACTTGCAAAGGGCTTTGGGCATATTTACCCCTATTCACTGATGGCGTATGGTATGCGGGCAAATGCGCCGCAGGCCCTGCTTGAAAGCGGGTATGTGTCCTTTGTCCTCATCTGCCTCGTATTTATCGCCCTGTTCGTTATACTCGGCTCTCTTTGGCTGACAAAACGCGACGTAAAATAACTACTCCCGGCACGGCTGTGCCGGGATTTTTATCGTCTGGGTTGCTATTTGCGTCAATTCCCGCTATAATGGAAAGAAACAGAACACAATCGAGGAGGCCAAATAATATGAAAAGTCAGCAAATCCGCGCGCTTGCGCCGGAAATGGACCCGCTACGGCTCGGGATGGGCTGGAGCGTTGACGACCTGTCAAAGCCGCAAATTCTGGTGGAAAGCACGTTCGGCGACAGCCACCCGGGCAGTGCACATCTGCTCCAGTTTACAGAAGGCGCCTGCGAGGGCATTAGCGCCGCCGGCGGCAAAGGCGCGCGCTACTTTGCGACCGACATCTGTGATGGGCAGGCGCAGGGCCACGACGGAATCAACTTTTCGCTCGCTTCACGCGACACGCTGGCAAACCTGATTGAAATTCACGCAAGCGCTACACCGTTCGATGCCGGCGTATTCATTGCAAGCTGTGACAAAGCGGTACCCGCGCACCTGATGGCGATTGGGCGGCTCAACATCCCCTCCATTGTCGTAACAGGCGGTGTGATGGACGCAGGGCCGGAACTTCTGACGCTCGAGCAGCTCGGCAAATACAGCGCCATGCAAAAGCGCGGCGAGATTGCCGCCAAGCAACTCACGTACTATAAACAGCACGCCTGCCCCTCGTGCGGCGCATGTTCCTTTCTGGGTACGGCGTCGACCATGCAGATTATGGCGGAAGCTTTGGGGCTGATGCTGCCTGGCAGCGCGCTGATGCCCGCCATGTGTGAAGATTTATATACCGTTTCCGTGCAGGCGGGTCGTCAGGCCGTCGCTCTGGCAAAAAGCGGCCTGCTTCCGCGCGATATCGTGACGAAGGAAAGCTTTGAAAATGCCATTCTCGTCCACGCCGCTATCTCCGGCTCGACGAATGCGCTTTTGCACATCCCTGCAATCGCACATGAATTTGGCATTATGCTCGACGCGGACGTGTTTGACCGCCTTCACCGGAACGCACATTATCTGCTTGACGTACGCCCGGCAGGGCGTTGGCCTGCGCAGTACTTCTACTATGCGGGCGGCGTACCGCGTATCATGGAAGAAATCAAGTCTATGCTGCACCTTGACGCAATGACTGTAACCGGAAAAACACTGGGCGAAAATCTGGAGAATCTGTGGCAGAGCGGCTTCTACGACAAGTGCGACCGCTATTTACAGAAAACCGGCCTGTCGCGCACCGACATTATTCGTTCTTTTGGCAACCCCATCGGGAAAAATGGCACAATTGCCGTTCTGCGCGGTAATCTCGCTCCGGAGGGGGCGGTAGTAAAACACAGCGTCGTGCCAAAACAGATGTTCCATGCCGTTTTGTGGGCGCGTCCATTCGACAGCGAGGAGGAAGCGATCGAGGCGGTGCTCACACGCCAAATCAAACCCGGCGATGCGGTTCTGATTCGCTATGAGGGACCGAGGGGCAGCGGTATGCCGGAGATGTTTTATACCACGGCAGCGATTGCCTCCGACCCAGAATTAGGCGCCTCTATCGCGCTCATTACCGACGGGCGATTCTCCGGTGCGTCGAAGGGTCCCGCCATTGGGCACGTATCGCCCGAGGCAGCGGACGGCGGAGTGATTGCACTTGTAGAGGAGGGCGACCTCATTGAGCTGGACATCCCTGCACGCCGCTTGCAAATCGTAGGTGTAGGCGGCCAACGATTGCCCGAAGATGAGGTAGAAGCTGTTCTTGCTGCCCGGCGGAAAAACTGGAAACCCAAGCCGCCAAAATATTTAAGCGGCGTTCTGCAGCTCTACTCCCAGCACGCCGCCTCTCCCATGAAGGGTGGATATATGAAATAATAGAGTATATGTTAGAAAAATAAAAAAGCCGTTCCCTTTAGTTGGAACGGCTTTTTGTAGTTAAACTTTTTCCAGCGACGTTACAATAGATGTAAATAAATCCTCCGCACGTTGGCTGTCGTAAACATCAGGTACTTGACACTCAATCGTAAAATAATCGCCATATGATGTCTTGACTATGTAGACATAGGTGTTAAGCCAAGCGTAACTCTCATCACTGATCGGGCGTGTATAGAACAGCTCTGTTACAGTAGCCTTTGGTATCTTGAGCTTTCTTGGACTTGAGCTTGAATATTCCGCTTCTGGGAACTGCTTATTCATTGCCTGCACATATGCACTTCTTAATATGCTAATATTTGGCACATCCTTATAAGATGCGACCAAAACACTATAGATACCATCGGTAAACAAATCAATTCCGTTAGAACTCTCCTTGACCCACGTTGTCGGTACTTTCATCTTGTACTTTCCGTCTGAAAGTTTCACTGTATCCACAACCGTATCGTCTTCAAATTCCATGGGCGGCTCCTGTAATGTTCCGAGTGAGGCATCTGGACCCACGAATACAAAATTCGTTATCATTTGATTCACTTTTGCATAATCTGCATTGTTTTCTTCTAAAAGATTATCATAAGTAAGGGTAAGACGGCACTTATAATTTTCATTTGTCAAATAGATAAACCTTGTAGTAAGCTTATGCCCCTTTGCTTTTGGATTTACAACAATTTTAGTTTCCACACCGGACTTTCCGGAAATTGTAACCGGATTTGGACCATTGAAGTTGACAAACTTGCTGTTGTATAGGTAATCATAACGCTCCAAATCCTCATTTGCCCAGCTTGTTGCCGTTTCGCCAGCCTCTTTGCTGAAAATATCAATATAAAACTTTCCATAAAACTTTCCATCCACTTGGATAAAGCCCATTCGGTTTTCCGGAGAGCCTAAAAGCATCATCCAATCCGCCGGGATTTCGGTTGAAATGTTCATTACCCCATCCTTAAACGGGCGCATACCGTCGCGCACATTCGAGAGGTCTTCCGTATCATTCGGGTAGGCATATCCAATTTCAAACGATTGCTTTGCTTCCTCTAACACGGAAACCTCTGCGCTGCCGCCTTGTAAATCACGGATTGCCCATAAATAGTAAATTTTATTATTGATGTAATATGCACGTTGATCATACTGGTATTTTGTGTCACGGAAGCTTACCTCACAGTAGGCGTGCTGCCCCTGCATCCCCTTATTTTGTGAGATAAATGTATTCGGCGCAGTAGAAGCCTCTTCCTTCATGGCAATATACAGTTTGTCGAGGCTGAATTCTTCTTCTTCGTCCTCCACTGCTACAATTTCAATCCCCAGTGTGACATAATCACTTGTAAAATAGGTCGCCGCACCGTCAAAACTCCGCTCAGTCAGACGCAGCTCCTTTGGAATGCGCATACTCCAGCCGTAATAGCTATCGCCGACACGTTCCTTATCCGTCTTTTTCAAAATCGAATTATAATTATCAAGGTCTTCGTCGCCAAATGATTCTTTTACAACAAGTACGCTCTCTGTTTCCCCATCATAGGAAACATCTGCCCCAAAGTTTTCCGAGATAAAACGCAGTGGAACCATAGTCCGGTCATTATACACCTCCGGCGGACTGAGCATTGTCAGCGAACGGCCGTTAATAGTCGCTTCAATAGAGCCGACCACAAGGCGCATTTCAACACCTTCATACGTGATCGTAATGCTCTGCTCCTCCTCATTCCACTCCACCACAGCGCCAAATGCTTCTGTAATTACGCGGATCGGAACCATAGTTACGCCTTCCCCTACTACATACGGCGCAGTTTCAACCTGCGTATCGCTGCCATTTATCTTCAATACGTCGCTTCCAATTTGGAATGCAATCTCAATTCGCTCAATATCTTTTTGAAGGTCCTCCGGTGTTTCTGCCGCAAAAGCCCATGCCGATTGCAGCAAAAACAGTAATGCCATAACAATCGCTGTCTTTTTCATAAATAAAGCCCCCCATTTAATTTTTCGGTATACCCTTATACCTGTCTACTCCGCCAGCGTTACGTCCAGCGTCACAACAGCTCCGTCTGGTTGTCTAAAGGTAATTGGAACAGTATCTCCCGGAATATAGTCCATGAATATTTCATTCATATCTACGAGTCCTTCCACCTCCCTATCCGCAATTTTAATGATGCTCCAGCCTTCGCTTACACCCGCTGCTGCAAGTGGTGAATTTGCCTCCATCGACTTTATTGTTAGGCCATCTCCCCCTGGCATACCATAGACGGATGCCCAGCTCTCCTGAAATGAGGCCCCCAGCGACGGCCGACGAATCCTGCCATATTTATTTACGCTATCCAAAAAATAGCGTACCGTATCCGCAGGAATGGCAAAGCAAACGCCTTCCACTCCTTCAACAGCATATTTACTGGAGTTAATTCCCATTACCTTACCTTCAAGATTTACAAGCGGCCCACCGCTGTTTCCCCCATTGATTGCCGCATCCGTCTGAATCACACGGTAATTATTATGCCCGGAACGGTTGAGCCCGCTCACAATACCACAGGTGGCTGAGTTACGCAAAGAAAATGACACCGGTGTGCCGATGGCAATCGCTGTTTTTCCGACGGCGATATCCGCTTCTTCCGCCAACGTAGCGAACGGCAAGCCAATCTGATCGATACGAATCAGCGCCAAATCAATTTCCTCATCCATCGCTTTTATTCTGGCCTGCTTGATTGTTCCATCTGATAAAACTACCAAAATTGTTTCTAAGTCAGACACAACGTGTGCATTCGTCAGAATTTCCCCGCCGGAGCTGATAATAACTCCAGAGCCAATTACAATCTGATTATATGCGTCAACCCCTGATGAAACCGCAGAATCCAGATTCCCTATGATTCCAACTACGCTGGGACTCACTTCTTCGATTACCCGCGAAACCATGTCCTCCATGCTGCTTCCCGTATTCATGGCAATATCCGCAGTACTGGTCGTTTCATCCCATGCCACAGCTGCACCAATTTCTTCAAAAAAACTCCTGAGCGGAACATACGTCCGATCATTAATTAGAACAGGCTGTGTATCAATTTCCTCGCCATTCAGCACAATGTGCATGGTTTCGTCAGCCTGTACTAATCCAAAGCAAATAGTAAAACATAAAACAGCAGTGATAAAAACAGTTAAAAATTTTTCCCTCCGCTTCATATCCTTCCCCCCTAAAGTTTGTTTTCATTATAGTATATCAATAGTAAAAAATCAACAATTTTTTCTGTTTTTTTCAATTTAAATTAGATATATTGACATTTAATCAATATTTTTTTCTTTTATTTACCTTTTCAGCAAATACTTCCCATGAATATTTATAGGGCAAAAATTGGTAATTGGTTCATCCCATATTGATACAAAAAAAGAGATGTCTTTCATGAAAGACATCTCTTTTACAATTCTTATAAAAAGATAACCGTGATTATCTCTTGGAGAACTGCGGAGCGCGACGAGCGGCTTTGAGACCGTATTTCTTTCTCTCCTTCATTCTCGGGTCACGTGTGAGGTAACCGGCCTTTTTCAGCACCGCACGGTACTCGCCGTCTACTTCCAAAAGCGCGCGTGCAATACCATGGCGGATTGCACCTGCCTGCCCAGTAAAGCCACCGCCCGTAACCGTCGTAATTACGTCAAATCTTGTGTCCGTATTCGTCGCGGTAAGCGGCTGGCGAACGATAACCTTGAGCGTTTCAAGGCCAAAATAATCGTCAATGCTTCTCTTATTAACCGTTATATTGCCATTGCCCGGTACAAGACGTACTCTTGCAACAGATTTCTTTCTTCTTCCTGTTCCGTAATATACTGTTTTATCTGCCATTTTCGTCTTCCTCCTTCTTATTTAATCTCGCCTGTCCATACTTCAGGCTTCTGCGCCGCATTCTCATGCTCGCCACCCTTGTATACACGAAGGCGTTTGAGCGCATGTGCGCCGATTGTATTGTGAGGAAGCATTCCCTCAACTGCCATGTACATTGCCTTATCGCTGTGTTCCGCCATCAGCTTGTTATACTTGATTTCCTTCAGGCCGCCCATCCAGCCGGTGTGATGATAGCGGATTTTCTGATCCAGCTTCTTCCCAGTCAGAACTGCCTTATCCGTGTTCAAAATAATTACGTGGTCGCCGCAGTCAACATTCGGCGTAAATGTCGGAAGATGTTTCCCCCGCAAAATACTCGCTGCCGCTGCCGCAACTCTACCAAGCGGCTTATCCGTTGCATCTATGATGTACCATTTTCTTGTAAGCTCGCTGCTCTTCGCCATATAGCTGCTCATGTTGTTACCTCCTTAATTCCTGTTCCGTACCAAAAATAACCTTACTCTCATACAACATAAGATATTTTAATACAAACCCTCCTGCTTGTCAACACCTTTTTCTAAGTTTTTTAATCTATAAAAACAAATCTTTCTTTTTCTTTTGTTTTCTCTTGTTTTCTCTCTTATACTTGCTTCTCATTTTCACCAATTCATACTTAGACTGTATATAACAAATCCCGCACAGCTACTGCTGTGCGGGATTCCTCCCTGCTTGATTCGTCCTAACGCGAAATATCTAAGATTTTGAACTGGATTTTCCCAGCCGGAACCTCGACCTCCACGACTTCTCCAACCTTTCTGCCCAAAAGCGCCTTGCCGACCGGCGACTCATAGGAAAGCCTATTCTGCGACGGATCCGCCTCCGAGCTGCCGACAATCGCATATTCCTCTTCTTCCTCAAACTCCACGTCGAGCAGCTTCACTTTTGTCCCAACACTGACTGCGTCTGTGCTGATGTTTGTATCATCAACCACGCGCGCCACCTTGAGCATCCCCTCAATCTGTGCAATGCGTGCCTCAACCTGCGCTTGTTCATTTTTCGCTTCGTCATATTCCGAGTTTTCTGATAAGTCCCCAAAGGCCAAAGCCTGTTTGATTTTCTCCGCAACCTCCTTGCGGCGGACAACCTTCAGCTCCTCGAGTTCCTTTTCAAGCTTTTCAAGCCCTTCTTTTGTCACAAGTATTTCTTTTGCGTTTTCCATTTCCGATTCCTCCAAACCTATTGCCTCACAGTATAAGCAAATGTATTTCAAATCAAAGATTGATTTTATAACAAAGCCGCCAATTCCTTCATATATTTTATATATTATACTATCATGTGTTTAATTTGTCAAGCAAGTTTTGTGCGGTTTGTATAGGACTTTTTGCAGCGAACACCCAATCTGCTTCAATTCAGATGGAAGGTCCGTTCCCTTATGCAGCCGCACGCCGCACGCTGTCAGCAAAAACTCCATGCCGCGCTGGTCGGCGCCGTCCAGATACGGCATTAGTGCATTGAATCCAAACGGGAGAGAAAACTCCATTGTATTCCTGCACCGGTATGGATATGCGCCGCTTTCGTCGATTACCACGGTATCTTCCCGTACAATTTCCTGCTCGAACTTCTGGGTCAGAATAACAATATCACAGCGGTTCATTCCAGTAAGTTTTTTGGAAATTTTCAGCGACAACCCTGTCTGCAAATACAGTTTGTCCGCAAATACGCGCGCTGATTCAGCAGAATTGGTAAACAGCGTTGCAAACTTTAATTCTTCACAAATATTTTCCAATATCCGGTATCCATGCTCGTCAAAGCAGTCCTGCCAGATTCCAACCTCCGCTTCCATGAGGTCAATCTGCGCCTTTTTTGCACACCATTTCAGTGCTTCGCAGAGCATCTGGTCAAATACTGCCTTGCCGGATGGAAGTTGAAAACACCGCCGAAATGCGTCAATCGGTGCGCATTCGAGCACGTCGTCCGTCAGATAGACACAACTTACCTCTCTGCTCTGCAAATCCCGGATACACCGCGCAAACAACTTCGCTTGCTTCTTTTCCTTTTTACTGCGCAGTTCTTCTTTTGTATACGGCAAAACACAAACCGTGACAGGCTGCTGTGCATGGACGACCTCAAGCTCAAAGAGATTGCTTTTTCTTCCAGAAATCCATCCGCCCAAACCGTGCCGTTCCTGCGCGTTTTCCGTAAGCGAAACGATTGCGCATTTCATATAGCCTCACCTCTTATGAGATTTATATGCACAAATGCGCGGAAATATTTCATGTATTTTTTAGAAACGCAGGACAAACACAGACAAAAAAGCGGCCGTAGGGCCGCTTTTTAATATTTTGAAAATTATTCAGTTGGTACATCCGGCGTGGACGTAGCAGCCGCTGCGTCCTCCTCCGGCGCGGTCTGCTCTCCTTCTGTTCCCTGCATAAGCAAATCATTCGCCCGGCTCAAATTTTCGTCAATGTCGCGCATGATTTTCCCTGCATTTTCAAAATCATTTTCTGCATTGTACTGTTTATACCGCTCATACAGCTCAACCACCGTTTGGAGAATCTGCTCCGCTTCCCCCTGTTCTCCGTCTGCCGGAGGCGTCAGGGGCGGCTGTTCCATGGTACTGCCGCCCGGGGAAGCACCAGAGGTGCCGCCCTGCGGGGTACTGCCTTCGGAAAACAGCTTGGCAAAGCACTCCTGCAAAGTCGGCTCCATTACAATCTTTTCTTTATATGCGACAATAATGCGCTTCAGCTCCGGGAAGGCAGCCGCATTATTCGTCGTAATATAAACCGGCTCAACATACAGCAAAGAATCCTTGATTGGAACCATAATCATATTGCCCCGTACGACAGAAGAACCACCCTGTCCCCAGAGTGTCATCTGGCTTGATATTGTCGGATCGTTGTCAATGCGGTTCTCCATCTGCATGGTACCGTAGGCGTTCTTCTCCGCATTGGTAAAGCGGTATAAGACCAGCTTTCCGTAATACTTATCGTCCGACCCGGCGGCAAGCCAACTGCTAATATAGTCTTTATTCTGGATAGTGAAGGGCATGGTGAGCAGCAGGCTTTCGCCTTTTTCGTCAAATCCTTCAATCTCCATCATATTGTAATACGGCTCAATATACTGGCTGTCGCCCTTCGCATATTTTTCCTTTGCAATGTCCCACACGTCGCTCTTGTTATAGAACACATGCGCGTCGGTGATGTGGTATTGTTTGTACATCTCCGCCTGAATCTTGAACAGCTTTTCTGGATAACGGACATGCCGTTTCAAATCCTGCGGCATCGGATCGTTCGAAAACAAGCTCGGATATATCTTTTTATACGTCTGTACAATCGGGTCTGATTCGTCCGTAATATAGAACGTCACGCTGCCGTCGTACGCGTCCACAACCGCTTTCGCACTGTTACGGATATAGTTGAACTTTCCGTATTTTTGTGCATATGGATAATACTCCGAGGTCGCATACGCGTCGATGATCCATTTGAGCCGTCCGCTGTCGTCGATCAACAGATAAGGATTCTCGTCATACTCGAAAAACGGTGCGACCTTCTTTACCCGCTCCACGATATTCCGGTTCGGAAGGATTTTGCTCTCCGATGTAATCTGGTTTGACACAAGCATCTTATAGTCGCCGTACATCATGGAAAACAGGATTCGGTTCATCCAGTTCAGCTTCACGCCGCCCGTGCCGTCGTAGGAAAACTCCACGTTCGTTTGTCCCTCTGAGTAGTCGATTTCCTTCAGTTTTGTATTGACTATAACATGCTCATTCGTAAACTCGCCATAATAGATGCGCGGCTGCGTCACATCAATCATGCCTGCGTCCGAAACGGTCGGAATGTCGCGCACAATGAAGTTCGGCTGCCCCTCCTGGGTTGCCTCATTCATGGGATTGACCGCCACGCCGTAACCATGCGTATACTTATACGTTTTGTTCAGATACGTGTCGCTCGTTTCTGCGGCTAACTTTTCCGGGTCAAGCTCACGTGCGCCGATTGCAACCGCAGTCGGCTCTCCATCCACGTCATACGACACAATGTCCGCGCTTTTAAAGGTATAATATGGCTTAATCCCTTGTAGTTTGTTCATGGCAGTAACATTGGAGTTATAGTCAATAACCCGAATATTGTCCAGCGTAGATTTGTTTTCTTCCAAATCCTCTGCACTGAGCGTATTTTCAATGGGGAAATCAACTTCAATGATTTTATCAAGACCATATGCCTCGCGCGTCATATAGATGTTGTTCGCGATGTTTGGCGCTTCAACGGCCACATCGTTTGGCGCAACGACAAATGTCTGCACCACAAGCGCAATCGCACCAGTCAAAACCCAAGCCGCAGGGAACACGCAGACGCTGATGATTCCCGCTTTAATTTTACCGCGCAGAAGGAAGAATACCGTTGCTGCTACAACAGCCAAAAGCAGGTACGGCGCAAAATTATAAAACGCCACCCAAACGTAAATATCGGTATATCCCGCGCCGAACAGACCGCCGAAGCTGCCGTACAGCACATCCTCTGCATTGAATTTAAACGTGATTGCAACACTGATGAACACGAGCAGTACATTGACAATATTGTGGATGACAATGCTTTTGTTGCGGAAAATCTCTCCAAAATGCTCCAGCCCATTCCGCGCATGCAGTAGAATATAGATAACAAGCGTATACAGCGTTTGAATGATTAAAATAATTTTTACGCTGTCCATCAAAGACACCATAAACGGACGGATGAACATGTAGTAACCGATATCTTGGAAGAATACCGGATCCACCCGGTTAAACGAGGTGGAGTTTGCAAACGCCAAAAACCGGCTGTATACATTGTCGCTGATAAAGCGGCTCGCAATAAAGGCGATAATAAATGTCAAAAGCACCATGGGCAAAACCTTTGCAATCAGCATCAGGTCGCCGTTCTCCCGAAGCGATATCCGCCGCAAAACGATGTTGTTTGCCATAAACAGTACAAACACAATTAAAAAGCTGACAATCTGCGCAATCAGCCGTACCCGAATATTTGTCCAAAACACGCTGACATATTCCTGCCCGATTTCCTTGATTTGGATATAATCCATCAACATGGACGCGCCGAACCCAACGACCAGCGCGACACAAATCAGCGCCAAAATCCAAATCAGTACCTTGCCGCCCCATCTCCGTCCGCTGCGCGCATCCTTTGCCTTTTTAAAATCACTCATTTCAAACGCCACTATGCCACCACCCTTTCCGCGGCGCCCCTATACGCCGCGCTAACAATCACCCAACTAGCCCCAATCTATCATTCAAACAACGCCTTTGCAAAATCCGCCGCATCAAACGGCTGCATATCGTCGATTCCTTCTCCAACGCCGACATAGCGTACCGGAATGTTCTGCTCCCGGCAAATGCCAATCACCACGCCGCCTTTTGCCGTGCCGTCCAGCTTGGTCAGCACGATGCCGTCAATGCTGGCCGCCTCGCCGAACAGTTTAGCCTGACTGATGGCATTCTGGCCCGTTGTTGCGTCAAGCACCAAAAAGACATGGCGCGACGACGCAGGCGCTTCCCGCTCCACCACGCGGCCGATTTTTCCCAGTTCGTCCATCAGATTCTTTTTGTTATGCAGCCGGCCCGCTGTATCGCAAATCAGCACATCTACGCCGCGCGCCTTCGCCGCGTTCACCGCATCGAACACAACGGCGCTCGGGTCCGCGCCCTCGCTGTGCTTGATAATTTCGCACCCGCTCCGGTCAGCCCAAATTTGCAACTGGTCAATCGCCGCCGCACGGAACGTGTCCGCCGCCGCAAGCATGACCCGCTTACCGTCCGCCTTAAACCGCGCGGCAAGCTTCCCAATCGTGGTCGTCTTGCCCACGCCATTGACGCCAATCACAAGGATAACCGCCGGCGTTCCGGAAAGGTCAAGCTCCGTTTCCTGCTCAGCCATAATCTCGGCGATAATTTCCTGCAATTTCGCCTTTACACCGTCTGCGTCCTCGATACGCGCTTTCTTTACGCGGTCGCGCAGCTCCTCGATGATATACATGGACGTTTCCATCCCGACGTCCGCTGTTATCAGCGCTTCTTCCAGCTCCTCAAACAACTCCTCATCCACCTTAACAAAGGTGGCAAACACGGTGTTCACCTTTTCAGCAAACGCATCGCGCGTTTTGGTCAGTCCTTTTTTCAGCTTATCAAAAAACCCCATTTTTCCGTATCCTTTCCCGTTTTCTATCTATTTTGCCTGCGCCGTCCGCACCGCCTCGTCCAAGTGCAGGGCCAGAAGCTTCGATACGCCCTTTTCCTGCATGGTCACGCCATAGAGCAAATCCGCCGCTTCCATCGTACCGCGCCGGTGCGTCACTAAGATAAACTGCGTCTTTTTGCTATACGCTTTCACATAGTCTGCAAAGCGGTACACGTTTGACTCATCGAGCGCGGCCTCAATCTCGTCGAGCACGCAGAACGGCGTAGGCCGCACCTTCAAAATTGCGAACAGCAGCGCAATTGCCGTGAACGCCATCTCCCCGCCTGACAACAGGCTCAGGTTTTGCAGCTTTTTCCCCGGCGGCTGGGCATCAATCTCAACTCCACTGCCCAGCACGTCGTCCGGGTCGGTCAGGCGCAGTTCCGCCCGTCCGCCGCCAAACAGCTCGGCAAATGTTTCCGAGAAGTGACGGCCGATGACTGCAAACTGCTCTTTAAACTGTTTTTTCATCTTCTCCTGAATCGACTCAATCAGCTTTTCAAGGCTTTCCTTCGCCCCGGCAAGGTCGGTCGCCTGGCCCGACAAAAAGTCGAACCGCTCTTTGACAGACTTGTATTCCTCGATTGCGTCAACATTGACGTTCCCGAGTGCGCGTATTTTTGCGCGCAGCTCACCCACACGCCCTTTCGCCGCACTTATCGGCCCAACATCCGTTTCGTACTCCTTCGCGCTCAGGTATGTCACTTCATATTCTTCCCAAATTTTTGCCGTAATTGCATCCAATTCGCCCTCCTGTTTGGTGCGCTTATTGTCAATCCGGCTCTGTTCCTCCTTGAGTGCGTATATCTGCTCGCGTGCTTCCTTATTTTCTTCCAGCAAGCTTCGCGCACGCATACGTGCCGCGTCGCGCTCCTCACACAGCGCAGCAACTGCACCGAGCAGCGTCTTTGCCTGCTCCTGTACTGTGGCGGCTTGTTCTCCCTTTTCCCGAACCTGCGCTGCAATCGAACTGTTTTTTTCCTTTAGCCCATCTATATCCGCTTGCTTCGCCGCAATCTCGCCGCGTGCGGCCTCGGCCTGCGCCTTTGTATCGCGTATCCGGTAGTCACATGCGGCAATGTCTTTGCGCGCCGCAGTCAGCGCAATGTTTGTTTCGTTGACGCGCTCGGCAACTGTGCCGCGCGTAGCCTCCAGCTCTGCAAGCGCAGCCTCCTGTTCGGCTGCTTTCTGCTGGTCTGCCTCAATTGTAAGCTCTTCCTTTGTCGTTCGGTTAATCAACTCGGCAATCTGCTCATTCGCATCCTTTATCTGTTCCTCAATCTGCGCAAGCTCGCCCTCCATGGACTCACCGAACAGCTTTTTCGCCTGCGCCAAACTCTCGACATGCTCCTGCTCCGCCCGTGCGCGAATCAAATCCTGTTCCGCCGTGCGCAACAGCGCGTCCGTGCCGCGCCGTGCCGCCGCAAGTTGCTCCATCTCCTGTTCAAGCGCGGCCTGCCGCGCCAGCACAGCGTCCAGCGCAGTCTGCTTCTCTTTTGTCGAAGCACGCAGCGTATGTATTTCCGCCGCACGGCTAAGAAGCCCTGTCGTCTTATTCATGCTGCCGCCCGTAATCGACCCGCCGGCGTTTAACAATTCGCCTTCCAGCGTCGCCACGCGGAACTTGTAGCCAAACTTTCGGCTTACAGCGATTGCATGGTCCATTGTATCAACGACCACACACCTGCCGAGCAGGCTGGCAATTATCGCATCATAGCGCGCGTCGCACGATACAAGCTCGCTCGCAAGGCCCACATAACCGGGACATTCCCCGACGGCACGCTGATTTTCGAGCATGCGGCCTTTGACCGACGATACAGGCAGAAACGTCACACGGCCCAAGTGGCTGCGCTTGAGATATTCAATCGCCGTTTTTGCATCCTGCTCGCTTTCGACGACCACATTTTGCAGTGCGCCGCCAAGCAGGGCCTCAATTGCCGTGACGTACTCCTTCGGCACGCCAATCAGCGACGACAGCGCGCCATGCACCTTTGCGCCGCCAAGCCGCCCGTCCTTATGTGCTGCAAGCACGCCCTTAACGCTCTTAGCAAAGCCTTCAAAGTCCTTTTCCATCTCCATAAGCATGTGCAGACGCGACAACTCCCGCGTCAGCACCGCATTTTTCGCCGCGGCGTCGTTCTTCGCCGCCGCAAGTGCGCGCTGCGCCGTCTCTGCCCTCTCCGTAAGCAAGGCAAGCTCCTTCTGCTCCGCATCCATCCGACTCTGCGCCGCTTCAGCAGAAATGGCCGCTTTCTGCCGCGCTTCCTCAATTTGTGCAAGCTCCGCACCCATGCTCTCTTTTTCCAGCCATATGGCCTCTCGCCGCTGTAAAAAGCTCTTTTTAAATGCCTCAAGCGAGCTGAGCTTTGCTTTTAGCGCCGCAATGTCGTTGAGTTTTTCAATTACACCGGCTTTTATTGCGTTAATCTGTTCGCCGAGCGCAAGCGCGCGGCCCGAAAACGCCTGGTTCTCCTCCGCGGCCCGCGCGGCCTCCTCCTCAAGCTGCGTAAGCGCCGCCTGCTTTTCCTGTTTTTCCAAAGCAATTGCTTCCGCCGCCTGCGAAAGCCCTTCTATTTTCTCTTCCAACTGGGCGATTTCGCCCCCGATTCGCACAATGAGCGTTTCGTTTGAAGCGGCCGTATTTTTGAGCACCTCGGCCTCGCCGAGCAATCCTTTGATACGAAGCTCCGCGTCCGCGTTTTCCCCGCGCCGCGCCTCAATTTTCTCCTCCAATTCGTCCGCCAATGCGTTGACCCGGTCAATCTCTTCATCCGTTTTCGCATTTTCGGTCTGCATGGCGGTAAGCTGTTCCGTTACCACAGCAAACGACTTCGCCGTGTCCGCAATCTCCCGCTTGAGCCTGTCGACCGTCTGCAAAAAGAGGTTGATTTCCAGCTTTTTCATTTCCTCACGCAAATCAAGGTACTGGCGCGCCTTCTGCGACTGCTTAAAAAGCGGCTCCACCTGATTGGAAAGCTCCGCCACAATGTCGTTTACGCGGACAAGGTTTTCCTCCGTGTGTGCGAGCTTGCGCTCTGCTTCCTCCTTCCGGTGGCGGTACTTCGAGATGCCCGCCGCCTCGTCAAAGATACCGCGCCGATCGTCCGCTTTTCCGGAAATAATTTCGTTGACCTTTCCCTGCCCAATAATCGAATAACCGTCGCGGCCGAGCCCTGTGTCCATGAACAACTCGTGGATGTCCTTGAGCCGACACGACGCGCCGTTGATGGCATATTCGCTCTCGCCGCTGCGGTATACCCGCCGCGTCACGGTGACCTCTCCATATTCGATACCGAGCGCGTGGTCGCTGTTGTCGAGCGTCAGACTCACCTGTGCAAAGCCGAGAGGCTTGCGCGTCTGTGTCCCGGCGAAGATAACATCCTGCATGTTCGCCCCGCGCAGGCTCTTTGCGCTCATTTCGCCCATGACCCAACGGATCGCGTCGGAAATATTGCTCTTTCCGCTCCCATTCGGCCCCACGATCGACGTCACGCCCGGCTCAAACGTCAGGCGTGTCTTGTCGGCAAAGGATTTAAAACCTGTCAGCTCGATTCCCTTTAAGTACAAACGACTCTCCCCTTCTGTGTACGGCGGCGCGTACCGCTGTCAAGATACAAACGTGTAATATTTATCAATAATACGATACCTAAAATAATCCGCCTGCCGTTCCGACGTTGCATTGTCCTGCTTCAAGTCTAAAACCCATTGATAGTAATGGCTCAGCTCATGAACAAGTGAAGAAAGAACCTGTTCATAAAGTTCCTCCCGCGAAAATGTCTCGTATAACTGTGATTCTATTTTTACAGGTATCCGGATATACGGCGCCCTATTCTCAAACCAGCGAAAGCTCCCGTAAGCCATCGCCCCGCTCAAAAGCCTGACTTTTATGCAGTCTTTTACATAGACATTCATATGTACAGGAAAAACATACGTACGCCTTAGCCATTTGGCAAACAAGGTAAATTTTCTTTTTAGTTCTTTATCTATTCCCTTTTCATACCGAAAAGAAATCCCGCTATTCATCCATTTCGTTTTATCAATCTCAAAGTTTTGCCAAAGATTCATAAAATCACCTGAATTTTATTTTAGCATATTATGGTCCCAGGTTCAACACTTTCATCGCCAATCAACGTAATCTTTACACCCAGTTCATTTTTTATGGTTTCAAGATTATGCCGCCGGTGGCCCGCTGCCTTTGAGCGGTCTTTCGGATTAACGCGCAGTGCCGCCTCACCGCCGGTGTATCCAGCAAGCAACGCCCGCATTTTATCTAAAAACAGATGTGCGTACACCAACTCGCCAAATGCCGGATGGTACGGTCCTGCCACAAGTCCGCCGCGCAAATCCTCCGACGTCATCAGTCCCATTCGCAATACGGTGATACCGCTTTGTGTGAAGCGCGCATAAATCTGCGCGCACCACGCCACCGCCTCTTCCAGCGTCAGCGGCACATACAATCCATTTTCGTACAATTCACACAACGCACTGCCGCGCAGCACAACAGTGGGGTAAATCCGCGCTGTATCCGGCGACAGTGCGGCAATATCCGCCGCCGTTTTGAGCGACTTTTCCCACGTGTCACCCGGCAGGCCGAGCATCATTTGCAGTCCCAGCTCGAATCCAAAATGTTTGATCATCCGCGCCGCCGCTTCCACATCGGCAAACGTGTGCCCACGCTGGCTTTTCGCCAAAACATCGCCGTCACTCGACTGTACGCCCAGTTCGATGCTTGTTACTCCATAGCTGCGCAGCAAAGAAAGGTTTTCTTCCCTGATGCAGTCCGGCCGCGTCGAAAGCCGTATCCCGTCCACCATGCCGCCGCGCCGGTACGGTTCCACCGCGTGCAGAAACGCCTCCTGTTCCGGCAGCGGTATCGCCGTAAAGCTTCCGCCGAAAAAGGCAATCTCAACATATGTGTTCTCTCTGTCAATTGTTTTTATCGCCTGCTGTATGATTTGCCGCGCCTTGTCCGGCGTCATGGCGTCTGCCTGTCCGGTGATTTGCCTCTGATTGCAAAATACACAGCCATGCGGGCAGCCCAGATGCGGTACAAAGACAGGAATATTGACTTTCCTCATGCGAATCCTCCCGTGAAAAAACGGGCTGTACCTTTCCACAGCCCGCACAGTTCTATCTCTTTTTTGTAATCGCCTTGACCGCCGCGCCGGCAGCCGCCTGCTCCGCGTCCTTTTTGCTCGTTCCCGAACCGTCTGCAACATGCTTGCCGTCAATCAGCACCTCAACGCAAAACGTTTTTGCGTGGTCCGGCCCGCGCTCGTCCGTCACCCGGTAAGAAACCTTTCCCTGCTCGCCCTTCTGCACCAACTCCTGCAAAAGCGTTTTATAATCCTTCGCCGTCTTGCCTTCCATGGCAAGCTCGATTTCCTCCTGTAAATGCCGGATAATCCAGCCCGACACGGTCTTTATGTCGCTGTCCAGATACATAGCCGCAATCACAGCTTCAAACGCATCGGCAAGCACGCTGCTGCGGTTCCGCCCGCCGGTCGCCTCCTCGCCTTTTCCCAGAAGCAGGTATGCACCGTAATCCATCCCCGCCGCAATGTGGGCAAACGACGCCTCGCATACAACGCTGGCACGCCACTTGGTCAGCGTACCCTCCGGCTCTGTGCTGTTGTGCCGGTACAGGTAGTCGCTCACCACCATATCTACGATAGCATCGCCCAAAAACTCAAGCCGCTCATTGCTTTCATATTTCTCCATGCCATGCTCGTTTGTGTACGACGTATGGGACAGCGCATGACGGAGCAGCGCCTTGTCCTTAAATCTGTATCCAATTTTCTTTTCAAACTCCGCCAGGTAGGACTCGCTGTGTCCGCTGCGTCCTTCGCCGCTCATGTTACGCGCCGCCTCTCTTTGTTTTCCATTCTGTAGTAAGTTACGCAAATTTTTTAAATAATATACTTGCATTGTGTCCGCCAAAGCCAAGCGAGTTGGAAAGCGCATAGTTGATCGCCTGCTCTCGGCCGCCCTCGGTCACATAGTCGAGGTCACACTCCGGGTCAGCTTTTTCATACCCAATCGTCTGCGGGATATAGCCATCTTTGAGCGACAGCGCGCAGATGACGCCCTCTACGCCGCCGGCACCGCCGAGCAGGTGTCCCGTCATGGATTTTGTCGAGCTGACCGCCACTTTGCCAGCATGCTCGCCGAATACGGTCTTAATCGCTGCAGTTTCAAATTTGTCATTATATGGCGTCGATGTCCCGTGTGCATTGATATAATCCACATCCGAGGCCAGTACACCCGCCTCGTCAATGGCAAGCTGCATGGCCCGTGCGCCGCCCTCGCCGTCCGGTGCAGGCGCCGTTACATGGTATGCGTCATCCGTAGCGCCGTAGCCGACCATCTCACAGTAAATTTCCGCGCCGCGCGCCTTTGCGTGCTCAAGTTCTTCCAAAATGAGGATCCCCGCGCCTTCGCCCATAACAAAGCCGTCACGCTCCGCGTCGAACGGAATGCTCGCGCGTTTCGGGTCGTTTCGCGTGCTCAGCGCCTTCATATTACAAAAGCCTGCAAACGACAGCGGTGTGATTGCCGCCTCCGCGCCGCCGGCGCAGATTACGTCGCATGCGCCGTACTTAATTGCGCGGAATGCCTCACCGATTGCATTTGTACCGGAGGCACATGCGCTCGTTACATTGAAATTCGCACCCTTTGCGCCGGTCATAATCGCAATCTGCGCCGCCGCAATATTGGAAATCATCATCGGGATAAAGAACGGGCTGACACGCCCCGGCCCCTTTTCCAGCATGGTCTTCGACTGCGCCTCAAATGTCTCGATGCCGCCAATACCGGAGCCAGTAATTACGCCAAAGCGGTTCATATCTTCTTTTTCCAAATCGAGCCCGCTGTCAGCAAGCGCCATTTTTGCCGCCGCAACCGCAAAGTGCGTGTAGCGGTCCATCCGCTTTGCCTCTTTCCGGTCGATGTACTGCGTCGGCTCAAAATCCTTGACCTCGCCCGCCACTTGGCACGCAAACGCACTCGCATCAAAGCGCGTTACCTTATCAATTCCGCATACGCCGTCTTTTACGTTCTTCCAAAATGTATCAATCTCGTTTCCAATCGGGCTGATTACGCCAAGCCCGGTCACTACCACTCGTCTCATCTTCCGACCATCCTTTCACATACTTCCGCTTACGATAAAAAAATAACGCCCTGCGCCCCCACAGCCTGCGCAAAGGCAACACATTTCACAAATCATTCTATGTAAACTCTGTCAAAGAGATTTTCCCATTTGCCAAGCATATCAATCTGCAACACATATCCGCGGCGGGAAAGGCGCGCCGCCCCTCCCGCTGCGAACGTGTCTTTTAGGAATTAGCGGAAATGTAGTTGACTGCATCTCCCACTGTTGTAATCTTCTCAGCCTCTTCGTCCGGAATCTCGATATCGAATTCCTCCTCAAGAGCCATAATAAGCTCTACGATGTCCAAAGAGTCCGCGCCCAAATCGTCTAAAAAGGACGCCTCCATCTTTACAGCATCTTCCTCAACGCCAAGCTGGTCAACAATGATTGCTTTTACCTTGTCGAATACCATTGGTGTGTCACCTCCTTTACGAAGATTTCAAAGTTTTGCAAAAAGCAAACTCTATAAATCAAGAAAACCGAAGCGGCTTTCTTCATTCCAGTACCCTATCATACTACATTAAAAGCCCGCCGTCAATATGTATTACCTGTCCGGTAATATAAGACGCCATGTCGCTGACCAAAAAGGCCGCCGTATTGGCAATATCCTCCGCCGTGCCGAAGCGGCCGAGCGGGATCACCTTAAAATAGTCGTCCTTCACATTGTCCGGCAGCTTGTCGGTCATCAGCGACTCAATAAAGCCGGGTGCAATCGCATTTGCGCGGATACCGCGACTGGACAGCTCCTTTGCCGTCGACTTCGTCAAGCCAATCAGGCCCGCTTTTGACGCGCTGTAGTTTGCCTGCCCTGCGTTGCCCATAATGCCGACAACAGACGCCATATTGACAATCGCGCCGCTGCGCTGCTTCATCATCGGGCGCGTCACGGCTTTGATGCAGTTGAACGCCCCTTTAAGGTTGATGGCGATGACGTCGTCAAAATCTTTTTCATCCATCCGCATAATCAGGTTATCGCGCGTAATGCCAGCATTATTTATTAATATATCAACTGTACCGAATTTGTCAAGCGTTTTTTTCACCATTTCGCTCACATCGTCAAAATTCCGTACATCGCCCTTGCAGACGAGCGCACCGCGGCCCATCGCCTCAATTTCTTTTGCGGTTTCGTCCGCATCCGCCGACGAGGGAATATCGTTTACCACTATGTTTGCGCCAAAGGAAGCGAGCTTTAAGGCAATCGCCTTGCCGATGCCGCGTCCCGCGCCGGTCACAATTGCGGTTTTGTTTGTCAAATCAATCATACTGACCTTCCTTTCCTGTTTAGGCTTGCAGACCTTCGAGCGTTTTTTCCAGCGAGGCCATATCCTCTACGTTGTACGCTTTCATCTCTTTGTCAATCTTCTTCATAAAGCCGCACAGCGTCTTGCCGGGGCCGACCTCAACAAACGTGTCAACGCCGTCGGCAATCATGCGACGGATGCCTTCCTCCCAGCGTACCGACGAGCTGACCTGCTTGACAAGCGTGGGCTTGACTTCTTCCTTATCCTTGAGGTAATCGCCCGTCACATTGGTAATGAGCGGGATCTGCATATCGCTGACGGTTATATTCTCCATCTCGCGCGCAAGCTTTTCCCCTGCCTCTTTAAGCATGGAACAGTGGAACGGCGCGCTCACCGGCAAAAGCATGGCGCGCTTTGCGCCCTTTTCCTTCGCAATCTCGCAGCACTTTTCCACCGCCGCAATCTCGCCTGCTACCGTAATCTGCCCCGGGCAGTTGAAGTTTGCCGGCTCGACGATGCCTGCCGCCGACGCCTCTTTACAGCACGCCACAACCTCCTCCGGGCTGAGCGCAAGAATCGCCGCCATGCCGCCCACGCCGAGCGGAACAGTTTCCTGCATATATTTACCCCGTTTTTTTACGAGCTTAACAGCCTCTTGAAAATCAAGCGACCCGGACGCAACGTGCGCCGCATATTCGCCCAGGCTAAGCCCTGCGACAACGTCGGGCTTTATGCCCTTTTCCTCTAACACGCGCAGCGCCGCAACACTCATGGTAAGAATTGCCGGCTGGGTATTCTCCGTAATCATGAGTGTTTCCGCGTCGCTGTCCCAAATCAGCTTTTTCACATCCATGCCGAGCGCATCGCTCGCCTGTTCAAACACAGCGTCAGCGCACGCAAAATTTTCGGCAAGCTCCTTGCCCATGCCGACCGCCTGCGCGCCCTGTCCGCTGAACATAAATGCCAATTTCCCCATCTATGTACCGCCTTTCTGTTTCCATTTTTCTATTTAAAGAATTGCCTCAATCTTCTTTTCTACCGCGTCCAGACCGCCGACCAACTCGGCCATGATTTGCGCACACGGTTTAATATCGCACACCATACCCGCCGACTGGCCCGCCATCAGCGCGCCCATCTGCGTATCGCCGTCCACAACAGCATTGCGCAGCGCGCCTTCACCAAATTTCTCAATCTCTTCGATGCTTGCGCCGTCCTTTTCAAGCTTATCAAACCCGCGCGTCAGCTTGTTTTTGATTCCGCGCACCGGATGGCCCGTACTGCGCCCGGTAACGACCGCATCGCGATCCTTCGCCGCCACAACGGCCTTCTTGTAATTTTCGTGCGCCGTACACTCCGTCGAACACAAAAACCGCGTCCCGAGCTGTACCCCAACTGCGCCAAGCGCAAGCGCCGCAATGATACCGCGGCTATCTGCGATGCCGCCCGCCGCAATGACCGGGATGCTAACCGCATCCACAACCTGCGGCACCAACGCCATGGTCGTCAACTCGCCAATGTGGCCGCCGGATTCCGTTCCCTCTGCAATGACTGCATCCGCGCCATCTTTTTCCATTTTCTTTGCAATCGTAACCGAAGGAATAACCGGGATGACCTTGATTCCCGCCGCCTTCAGCGCGGGAATATACTTGCCCGGATTGCCTGCGCCCGTCGTTACGACCGCTACCTTTTCCTCCACGAGCACCTGCATGACCTCCTCCACATAGGGAGACAGGAGCATGACATTTACCCCGAACGGCTTATTGGTCATGGACTTCGCCTTCTGTACCTGCTCGCGCACAAAGCTGCCCGGCGCATTCCCCGCCGCAATGATGCCGAGGCCGCCTGCCTCCGACACTGCAACAGCCAGCTCCGCCGTCGCTACCCATGCCATGCCGCCCTGCAATATGGGGTATTGAATCCCCAGCAAATCGCAAATACACGTTTTCATCGTTTTGCCCTCCTCATCTGATTTATAACTCAATGGCAGCCGAACCCCAGGTCAGGCCGCCGCCAAATCCAACCAGCACCAATTTATCTCCTTTTTTGACCCGGCCTTCCTCGATTGCCTGGCACAGTGCAATCGGAATACATGCAGAAGACATATTCCCATATTTCTCAATATTGACAAACGCTTTTTCCATGCCGAGGCCGAGACGTTTCATTGCGCCGTCAATAATGCGGATGTTCGCCTGGTGCGGAACAATCAGGCTGATATCGTCGAGCGTCAGGCCCGCCTTTTCCAGCACTGTATGTGTCGATTGTACCATAATCCGAACCGCAAACTTGAGCACCTCGCTGCCGTCCATCCAGAGCGTCTGCTTGTTGCCGGATACCCGCTTAGCAAGCTCAGCCTCGTCGTTACGGAACGCAAGGCTTGTCAGGTTCTTCCCACCCGGGCCGTCAGCGCCGATGTCCGTCGCAAGAATGCCGCCTTCTTCGCTCGCTTCCACAACGAAAGCGCCCGCGCCGTCACCAAACAGGATGCACGTGTTACGATCCTTGTAATCCGTCATCTTCGACAGGTTTTCCGCGCCGATTACGAGAATCTTTTTGTAGTAGCCCGTACCAATAAACTGGTTTGCTACCGTCAGCGCTGCTATGAAGCCTGCGCAGGCGGAATTTACATCGAGTGCCGCGGCCTGCGGCGCGCCGAGCTGCGCCTGTACCATGCACGCCACGCTTGGCGTGAACATGTCGGGCGTACAAGTCGCCACCAAAATCAAATCCAGTTCTTCCACCTTTGTGCCGGTGTTTTCCAGCGCGCGACGCGCTGCAATCACCGCCATGTCGGACGAATACATATCCTCGTCCGCAATTCGCCGTTCGTGGATTCCCGTACGCCGTACAATCCACTCGTCGGACGTATCGACCATCTTTTCCAAATCGGCGTTTGTCAGCACGCGGTCGGGCACATAATAGCCGCCGCCTAACAGTTTAGCTCTCAATGCCATATTGCGTTTCCTCCATTTTCTCCAAATCCTCTTTTATTTTTTCCACAACGCCTGCAGACACGAATTTTTGCGCCTGCCGGATGGCGGAGAAGACCGCCTTCGCATCGGACGAGCCGTGTCCCTTGATAACCGGGTGCCTAAGTCCGAGCAAAAGCGCGCCGCCGTATTCGGTATAGTCCATTTTCTTTTTAAACCCCGAAAACGCCCCCTTCATCCCAAGCGCGCACAGCTTTGTGGCGAAATTTTTCATAAACATCTGTTTAATATTGCGCAGAAGTGTTGTGGCAAGCCCCTCCGTCAGCTTCAAAATCACATTGCCAACGAAGCCGTCGCAGACAATAACATCCGCTGTGCCGTCCATGATGTCGCGTCCTTCAATATTGCCGGTAAAGTTGACCGGCGCTTTTTTAAGCATTTCATACGCCGCGCGCGTTACGTCGTTGCCCTTGTGTTCCTCTGCGCCAATGTTGACGAGCGCAACCCGCGCATTTTTCATGCCAAGCACGTTGTTTGCATACGCGTTGCCCATGATTCCAAATTGCAGCAGGTTAATCGCCTTGCAGTCGGCGTTAGCGCCGCCGTCAACCAGCAGCGCAGGCCCCTTGTCCGTTGGCAATACCGGCGCAAGCGCAGGCCGCGCCACGCCCTCAATCCGTCCGACAATCAGCAGGCCAGCAGCTAAAACGCCGCCCGTCGCCCCAGTCGAAACGAGGCCGTCGCCCTCGCCGTTTTTGAGCATATTGGCCGCTACCACGATGGAGGCGTCCTTTTTCCGCCGGAGCGCCTTCGCCGGCTCGTCGTCGTTTGTGATAATGTCCGCCGCGTCGCGGATCGTGATTTGATTGCCTGTATAGCCGACTTCGTCCAGCTTTTTCTGCAAAATCTCCTGTTTTCCAACCAAAACAATATCAATACCCAGTTCCCGCGTGGCACGGACGCTCCCTTCGACCTGCGGTCCAGGTGCGTAGTCACCGCCCATTGCGTCAACAATAATCCTCATGTTTGCCCCACCCCTCAACCTTCTGGCATATTGCTCATTTGACAGTGCGAAACCCCGTTTCGCCCCGCGCATTTACGTTACACATACGCGGTTTAGTCAATCACCGATAAAATAAACTTGCTGCGGAACACCTCCGTCATGTTGGCCTTAATTTTGACCCAAACAATGTATTCGTTATTCCGCCGCCGCACAACCTCCGACTTTGCAACAAGTTTGCAGCCTGCCATGACAGGCTGCTTATACTTGATATTGGCTACCTCCACGAGCGCAACATTCGCGTCAATCACCTTTGTCGCCAGCATTTCAGCAAATGAATAAATGAAACATCCGCGTACCACACTGCTGTCGTCAAACGTCATAGATTCATCCGGTACAAACACGGAAAGCCCATCTTTGAACAGGTTCAGGTCAAGCAACTCCCCCATGGGATGATTGACCTGCAGCTCGCTCTCCCGCCCGGCATGAGCAATGGCGCTTCGGGCCACGTTTTTGATTCGTTCCCGGTATTCCTTGACGCCAAGCTCCGCCCGGTCGAACCGGATGGTCGGGACGCTGACCGAAAAGAGCGCCGCAAGCTCCTCGTCCGTCAAAAACGGATTCTCCTCCAGCTTATCCATCAACTGCTGCTGCCGAAGCTTTTTGATACTCTTTTTCGCCACGTACCCACCTCCTCCGGATAAAAATTATGACCTGCTACTATGTTTAAGTAATATTTTTAGACAGTATATCGCATCCGGTTTAATTTTGCAATAGTTTTTTTCAATATTCATATTTTCTTCATAAAAATTCCTCTGCAAAAATCGGAATATGTCGTGGTTTTTTTCTGTATTTTTTTCTTTTCTTCAATTTTTTATAGCTTTTTTATATGGGCTGTTATATAATTAATAAAGTTAAGTCGAATTTTCTACGAGGGGAGTCTGGGAAAACTGTTTGGGAAACTTTTTGTTCGAGACAGCTATTTTTATAAAACATTTTTTAAGCTGACGCTGACGATTGCGCTGCAAAATGTAATCGTGTTCGGCGTCAATCTCGCTGACAATGTCATGCTCGGCGCCTATTCGCAGGACGCGCTCTCCGGCGCGGCCGTCGTCAATCAGGTGCAGTATCTGCTGCAAATGCTGATTTTCGGCGTGGGCGAAGGTGCGCTGATTCTGTCGTCGCGCAGCTGGGGCAAAAAAGAGATCGACCCCATCCGCAAGCTTGCGGGTATCAGTATGGCGACGGCGCTCGTGATTGCGCTCGCCATGTGGGCGACGGCCTTTTTTGCGCCCGGATGGGTCTTGTCCCTGTTTACCAGCGACCCGGGCGTAATTGCGGAAGGAACAAAATATTTGCAGATTATCTGCTTCTCTTACTTTTTCTTTGCGGTAACAAATATTTTGATTTATACCATGCGCAGCGTGGAAACCGTCAAGATCGGGTTTTTCGTGTCGCTTTCGACGCTGTGTATCAATGTTTGCCTCAACTCCATCCTGATTTACGGCAACCTCGGTGCACCGCGGCTCGGAATACAGGGTGCGGCGATTGCCACGCTCACCAGCCGCATCGTGGAAACTGCCATCATGATCTGCTTTGTCCGGTTTGCTGACAAAAAGGTACGGCTGCGGCTGCGCGACTTCGTTGCCTTTGACCGCGCGCTGCTGAAAAGTTTTGTCAAGGTCGGCTCCCCCATCTTTTTTTCCAACGCAATCTGGGGGCTTGCTATGTCGGTGCAGACCGCCATCCTCGGCCACATGGGACGCGAGGTCATTGCGGCGAACAGCATTGCGACAACGGTGTTCCAGGTACTCACCGTCGTGACCTACGGCGCAGGCAGCGCAAGCAGCGTCCTGACCGGAAAGACAATCGGGGAAGGCAGCCGGCACAAGGTAAAGCAGTACGCAATCACCATGCAGATTTTATTTTTGCTGATTGGCGTCGTAACCGGGGCCGCCCTGTTCTTCTGCAAGGATTTGATTATCCAGCTTTACGACGTTACGCCGGAGGCACACGACCTGACGCTGACCTTTTTGACCATTCTATCAGTCACCGTCGTCGGCACGTCGTACCAGATGGCCGCGCTCACCGGCATTGTCCGCGGCGGCGGCGACACGAAGTTTGTGCTGATTAATGACCTCATTTTCATGTGGTGCATTGTGCTTCCGTCGTCGGCCATTTGCGCTTACTGGCTCAACCTTTCGCCGGTGATTACGTTTATCTGCTTAAAATCTGACCAAATTTTGAAGTGCTTTGTCGCCGTCATCAAGGTCAACCGCTTTAAATGGATAAAAGAAGAGATATAAAGAAATATCCAAAGAAAAAGACAGCCTTTCGGCTGCCTTTTTCTTTTAGGGATATGTTTGGTGGGGTAGTATTGACGGGGTAAACCCGCCTTATAACAAGCCCGTGGTGAGCAGGCGTGTTACCAGTTTATGTGATAGTGGTATTTTGCGGCCTCGGAAAGCGTATTGAATATCAGCTCGCCGCCGGCCATGCACATCGCGAAGATGCACAGCAAAATAATCACTGCTATCGCGCCGCCGTCGTACTTGACAGTGTCGCTTTTTCCAAATGTATACGCGTATAGCATCTCCGCGCCGAGCAAAATCAGCACAACCGGCCAAAAGGACAAAATAACGCCGTAATCCAGCCACGGAACCGCCATCCGCAGCAGAAACACAATGCCAAATCCGACCAGTACAATCCCGGCGGACAGGGTTCCAACCCTGCGAACCCGATTATTCATCATCCTTCATCTCCTTTTTCTTGCCGCGAATTAGCTTTACACCAAATACAACAATCAATATTCCAATTGCCACCTGCGGCAGTCTGCGGAATACGGAACTAAACAGATACTCTACCTCCGGATCCAGCATTCCGTTCCATACTAACATATACCATACGTTTGTAAGCACCATATATGCGCCAATTATGATAATTAAAACGCTGAACAAAGCGGTGTATTTACCAAATCCTTTGTAGCTTCTTCCTTTAAACCAGTCCTCAAAAAGAAATTTGTCCTCGAACTGCATAAACTGTACATCCGTTGAAAACCGTTTGTTGATACAGTCGAAAAACGCATAAAACCACAGCACTGGAGCCAATAAGCTGAACTCACCAATGCCAAGCCACGACGAAACCAAAAACAGCCCAAAAAACGCGACCATGATACTCGTCCCCTGCTTCATAAAGCCCATGAACATATGCCCGGCCCCGGGCAAAAATGAGAATACGACTGTCCAAAACTTACTTCTTTTGACCATCAAAGAAACCCTCCCACTTAATAATAGAATTTGAAAAATCAGAAATCGACTGTGTCATCTTGTCTAACAACTCAAACTTCGGCGCCGTAATCTCCTTCGCCGCGTCAAACGAAAAGCTGCCCCCAAACAGCAGTGCCAGAGAAGCGCACACCGCCGCACCGACACGTATGCTGTAGCGGTAAAACTCCCGTTTTCCCTCTCCTGCCACGCGGCGGCGCACCTCCGGTGCAAAGCCCTTCGGAACGTGAATCTCCATGCTTTCCTCCGCCTGCGCGAGCCGGGCGGCACAATCGGGACACGTCTCGATGTGCTCGGCAAACGCAAGCAGCGCGTCGGCGTCAAGCTCCATAGCCTGAAATTTTTCAATGTCTTGCTGTGTTATATGCTGTATTTGCTTCGTTTTCTCACACATCGGCCGTCCTCCTTATCAATTCTTTCATCATTTTTTTCGCCCGGTAGAGCCGCGTTTGCAGCGTTTTCAGCTTCTGACCCGTATCGCGGGACAGTTCGCTGAGCGGTATATCCTCACAAAAGTACTTCACCGCCACCGTCCGGTATGGGTCGTCGAGCCGTTCGCAAATCGCCCGTACCTCCTCCTCGCCGACGGTACGCAGTGCGGCCTCCTCTGGTCCGGTATGCTCGGAAACATACAGGTCAAGGTCGCTCTGCTCGGTGGGGATGCTCCGTCTTGCGGCGCTCTTGAGATAGTCTTTGCATTTATTTGCAGCAATCGCGCTGATCCACGCCTTGAAATTTTTCCCGTCAAACAGGTCCAGCTTATTGTACGCGGCAATGAAGGTTTCCTGCGCGAGGTCCTCGGCGTCAAAGTAATTCTTTGTAAAAGAAAAGCAAATATGGAACACAAGCTTTTCATATTCTTTGATGCACGCTAAAAACTCCGTCCTGCAAATGACTATCACCCCCATCCATGAGATAGAACGACTGCTGATTTGCAAAACACTTCAAAAATTTTAAAATTTTTTGCCGCCGCCAAACAAAAAACCCGCACAACACGTGCGGGTCTTGCTTTTGATAAGTAATTACGCAACCGGCGTTGCCGCAAGCCACTTAATGATAAGCGCAAGCGCAATCGACGTAACCAGGAACAGAATCGCAAAAAATGCGGTCCACTTCTCCAGAATCGCGTCAATCGTACGGCCTTTGTTCTTCCCGAAAAACGTCTCCGCACCGCCTGCAATCGTACCCGAAAGGCCAGCCGCCTTACCCGACTGTAACAGTACAACCACAATCAAAACGAGCGATGCAATAATATGCAGTACCATTACAATATTTTCAGCAATCTGCATTCCAAAACCCTCCTAAATTCATTCGTAACCATATATGCTTATATATTATATCATATTTTTCGGTTTTGACAAGAGGTTTTTTAAATTTTTTCCCAATTGGCTAAAACTCCTCGCTGTAGCGCAGAATCAGCTTCACCGCCAGAAAGCCTGCCGCAAACGTCAGCGCACACACAATGACCTCGTATCCCATCGGAAAGCCGGGTATGATTTCAAAAATCGAACCAAGCACAAACCCCACAATCAGCATATAGGTCTGTTTTCTATGCCGCTCGAGTGCATCCTCCAAAATCCGCGTCGTGATGAGCGTCCCGGCCAGTACGCCCAAAATCAGCGGCACTAAAAACGCAAAATTCCAGTTCTGCACCGCCCGCTGGCTTATGTCATAGATTCCCAGCAGCAATAAAATATAAGAAGTGCTGATTCCGGGTAAAATAAACGCAATCGCAACGATTATGCCCGCCGCCATCAGCATTAGAAAATTCAATACATAAACGCCGCCGACCAGACACGACCCTGCCGGTATCTGCGCGATCCAAGTGATGCACAGATAGCCCGCCAGCACCCAGAACGTGTCGCTGATATGAATCTGTGACACGCCGCCGCGGCGAAACAGCATCGGGATGCTGCCGAACACGCAGCCGATAAACAGGTAAATCATCGGAAGCCGGTACGTGTTAAACATCCATAGCACCCATCCCGACAGCGTGAGCAGACCCACCGACGCACCAACGGCAAATACAGTCAGATACGCAGCATTTTGGCGCATATCGTCCTTAAAATGCGACACGCACCGCAGCAGCCGGTCGTACACACCGAGCGCGATTGCCATCGTGCCGCCGCTGATTCCCGGAATAAACGCCGACGCGCCGATCACGATGCTTTTTAAAAAATTTATGATAACCGAACGCATACAGCACCCACCTGCAATTGAATCAATCTATTTTTATTATATTGCAGGTAGAGCGGAAATATTAGTGTGAGAAACTGCGCGGCGCACCAAAGCTTTCTACTTTCCCTTAATTATGGACGACAGTTTTTTATAAATCAAAAGCGTAATGAGCGCCAAAACACTTCCGCGCGCAAGATTGAATGGCAGAATTGTCGACAGCGCAATCGCCAGCTTTGCCTCAAACGGCGCAGTCGGCATGTATAGCGGCAGCATGATCACCATATTGGCAATTACACCCATAACCGCCAGCGCAGCAACGCCGCAAATAAGCGCCAACAACGCGCCTTTCTTTGTCTTGTTCCGATTGTAAATCAGTCCCGCAATCAACATAAATGTCCCATTCATAACAAAATTTGCAAATTCGCCGACAAAACCCGTCGTCGTCACCGTGCAGTGGAGCAGGTTTTTAATCAACTCAATGATTAGCCCCGCAACCGGACCCAGTGCCATCGTGCCGACAATGGCCGGCAGGTCGGAGATTTCCAAGTCGAGAAAGCCGCCCACCTTTGGCAGAAACGCCGCCACAAGCTGGAGTGCAAACGCAATTGCCGCCAGCATGGCGATCCACGTAATCGCCCGCACGTTTACTTTTTTGTTTGTCTGTGTTTGTTTCATGTTTCCCGTCTCCTTTATAAGAAAATGTAACAAACGTCTTCGGAAAAACGGACATGCCGCTCTGCACGCTCTGCATAGCTCTGCATAAGAAAAAGCCCTGCATACCATGCAGGGCAGTCCAATCAAACAGGCGCGGCAGCATGCCGCTCTTGTCCTCTTTCATCCAGACTGTAACTGTCGGCTTCGGAATCACACCGAATCTGCTCTGCCGATATCATCGGCAGCAGCTCGTGGGCTGTAACCACCGGTAGGGACTTGCACCCTGCCCTGAAGACATTTATCTATTACCAGTATAGCACAGCAATAGCCAATTGTCAATCCATCTCTTTTGGGAGATACCGACACACTAACATACCGCCCTCTGTGCGGCTCTCGGCAAGAGATAACGTCTGAAAAATCCCGTCGCCGAACAGCCGGATTCCCGCTCCGAGCAGAACCGGCAAAACAGTCAGATAATATTCGTCTATCAGGCCGCGCCCCATAAACTGGCGGGCAACCGCCGCGCCGCCGCATATCCAGATATCCTTCCCCGGCTGCGCCTTCAGCCGCTTTGCAAGGGAGCCGGCCTCCTCACAAGTAAAAGTAATCTCCTCCGTATCCGCACACGGGCGGTGGGTCAGCACAATGCTTTGCAGTCCGTGGTACACCCATTCCTCCGGCGACAGCTCCGTTACAATCTGGTTGTAGGTGCGCCGCCCGAGAATCACCGTGTCAATCCGTTCCAGAAACGCCGCATAGCCGCCGTCCCCGACTGGCTCCGTCGCGCTGTCCAGCCACGATACGCCGCCGTGCTCGTCCGCGATATAACCGTCCAAGCTCATGGCGATATACAACACAAGTTTTCGGCTCATCTTCATTCCTCATACAGCCCGCGCAGAAGCTTGATTTCCGCAGCGTAGCCGTCCAGTTCATTCGGCGTTTCGAGATTAAAGGGCAAATCACGCAGGGCCGGATGGTTGATAATCCGTGTGAGCGCCTCTATGCCAATCTCCCCTTCCCCAATTTTTGCGTGGCGGTCCTTATGCGCGCCGGTCACGTTCATGCTGTCGTTTAGGTGTATCGCCTTGAGCCGATCAAGCCCGATTACACGGTCAAACTCGTCCAAAACGCCGTCCAGGTCATGAATAATGTCGTAGCCCGCGTCACTGACGTGGCAGGTATCCAGGCACACGCCCAGCTTGTCGCTCTTTTCCACACCATCTATAATGGCCCGCAGCTCCTCAAAGCGCGACCCAACCTCGCTCCCTTTGCCCGCCATGGTTTCGAGCAGGACGGTCGTTTTCTGGTCAGCGCGCAGCACATCGTTAAGCGCCTCGCAGATATAGCCGATCCCGGCCTCTATCCCCTGCCCGACATGGCTGCCGGGATGGAAGTTATAGTAGTTGCCCGGAAGATAGTCGAGCGTTTCCAAATCCTCCGCCATCATCCGCTTCGCAAGCGCACGGAGATGCTCGTCCTTCGAGCAGGCGTTGAGCGTGTACGGCGCGTGCGCGACGATTTTCGCAAAGTGGTGTTCCTCCATCAAGTCGACAAACTTTTTGATATCATCGGGGTCGACCTTTTTTGCGCTTGCGCCGCGCGGGTTGCGTGTAAAGTATTGCAGCGTGTCCGCGCCGACCTTGAGTGCCTCTTGTCCCATATGGTAATATCCTTTTGCCGCCGAAAGGTGGCATCCAATATGCAGCATGTTGTCTCCTCCTTTATACATGTTTTGAACCAGTACCGACTATGCTACAGCCAAGCTATTATACCTCTTTGATCATAACGCAGGAATTGTTCTCCATTGTTAACTCCAGTTTATCCGTAATTGCTACAGGCTCTGCGTCATGTTTTTCATCAAGAAAACAAATCTCATATTTTCCCTTTCTGCCAAAGTCTACTTTCACAGACTTTGCCCTCGCAGCGTCATTGTCCGAATAATGTGTGAGCACACAGAGAATCTTGTCGTTTTTATCTACCCCGCAAAGTGTATAAATATCCTCTATACTGGACTCGCATCTAATTTCTGCAATCATATCATAAAACATACCATACCACTGGAATGGGTAATATCCCTTCAATGGCCGATAGGTGTAAAAATCAAATACGCCGCAGAACGCCGACGGCCTTGTGTCGTAATACATCAGCATATCTATGCCGGTGCATTTCTGCGCCTCAGACATACAGGCCATTGTAAACGCTGCACCTTTCATACCATGAATCGTTTGAACAGTATAAACAAATTCATCTGTCCAGCCTTTTACGTAATTCCATTCATTTAAAATACTTTCTGCCTTTTTATATCCGTTTTTGTTCAGGAGGGCTTTTATTCGCTCTGCCTTTTTTATCATCTTATCAGGCGTTGACCCATACACATGCCAGGAAAAGAAGTCAATAGGTACGTCCCTTTTTCTCATTTCTGCAAGAAAATCCGCCGCCCATTCTTCATCTCCTGCGAGCGCAGGGCCGCCTATTTTCAGATGGGGAAAACAATTTTTAAGATGTTTTGCCGCAATTTCGTACAAATTAAAAAATTCGGCTTTGGTTCCCGCCCATGTACGCTTGTTTGCGCTGTCGTCCGGGTCTAAATCAGGTTCATTCCATATCTCCCAATATTCAATATCAAAATGGTATCCTTCTGCCCACCCCTCGTTATAGTGTCTGATAATATGTTCACAGATAACCGCCCATTTTTTAAAATCCGGCGGCGGTATTATACCGTGTTTTTTGATTTGATGCTCAATTGTTTGGCCCAATCTGAAAAAAGTTTTTGTCCCGGCCTCAAGGGTGCATAAAATAGATTCGTCCGTACAGGCAAAATCATACGAAGCAGGATCCTCGGCATCCGCATCAAAATTTGGAAAAATTCTTGTAATATCATGGCTGAACGGGCCGCCGTATATTCCCACTACACCGGAATCATGATTTCTCGAATACGGTATTCTTGCAGCTTTATAACTTTCAAGATTGCTCCGATACTGGTCGTTTGCGTGTCTTCTGTGCCATGGGCCGCCGTTTGTTGCATTCAAAATTTTAAACTTACCGCCTTTTTTATTCAAATCAAATGTTAGCGTTTCCATAATGGCATGCCTCCTTCACAAAATAAACATTTCGCCCCTATTATGTCTAGTATATCATACCCGCCAATTATTTTCAATTCCGCACCGGATTATTTCATATTTTCTTGCAAATATCCACACCAGTGTGGTACAATCAATGCAGAATAACCGGAGGTGCAGTATGGAGGAACAATTCAGAAGGACCGCGCTCCTGCTTGGAGAAAGCGGCGTGCAAAAGCTAAACCGCGCGCATGTCGCCGTGTTTGGTATCGGCGGCGTGGGCTCGTTTGCCGTCGAGGCGCTCGTCCGCGCAGGCGTGGGTGCGCTCGATTTGTTCGACCCGGATATTGTGTGCGGGTCGAACCTCAACCGGCAGTTAATCGCCCTGCACAGCACGCTTGGCAGGCCAAAAGTGGACGTCATGAAGGCGCGCGCCCTCGACATTAACCCAAACGCAGTCATAAACGCGTACCGCGTCTTTTACAGTGCGGACAATGCAGACGAATATGATTTTTCCGCCTACGACTATATCATAGACGCAATTGACACCGTGACCTCCAAGTTGTTGCTGATTGAACGCGCACAGGCCGTAGATACGCCCGTTATCAGCTGCATGGGTACGGGAAATAAGCTTGACCCAACGCGGCTTGAGGTAAGCGATATCTATAAAACGTCGATGTGCCCGCTCGCTAAAGTGATGCGCTATGAGCTGCGCAAGCGCGGTGTCAAGCGGCTCAAGGTCGTCTATTCGCAGGAGCCGCCGCTCACGCCGTATACGCCCAATTCCATGGAGCAGGACACGGGTTGCGTACAAAAGCGGCAGACGCCGGGCAGCGTGTCCTTTGTGCCGTCTGCGGCGGGGCTGCTTTTGGCGGGTGAGATAATCAAAGAATTGGTCGGACAAAATGAAAAGCAGACCTAAATGGGTCTGCTTTTATTTTAATCAATCGAAAAGTCCTCCGCACTGTAGCCGGTGTCGACCGGCGCGCGGCGGCGCACTTTCTTTTTGAAAATATCGTATTTAAATTTTTTACAGGAATGATTGTACGGCACAACGCCATACTTTTCACACAGCATATCCAATGTGTCTGGAATCGGCTCCCCATGTTGACACAGCGCGCACTTCGGCTCAATATCCTTTGCATACATAGCTTCCACCACTCATCCTCTGCGCATCAATGCCGCGCCAAAACTGCCTCATGTGACGCTTCTACCACCGCGTCTATCTCCTCCGGTGCAACGGATAGCTGCCCATCTCCGCGCCGCAGATACAGCAAATACTCGATGTTGCCCTCCGGCCCTTTGATTGGTGAATACGTCAGGCCGCACACATCGAACCCATTTTCCAGCGCATAGCCGATACAGTTTTCAATCACTTCCCGGTGCACGGCCCAGTCGGTCACAACGCCCTTGTCGCCGACCTGCTCCCGCGCGGCCTCAAACTGCGGCTTGACCAGTACTGCCGCCTGTCCGCTCTCTTTCATAAGCCGCCGCATGACGGGCAAAATCAGTTTCAGCGAGATAAACGACACATCCACCGAAACGAAGTCGAGCGGGCCGGTAAGCTGCTCTCTCTCCACAAAGCGGATGTTTGTCCGCTCCATATTTACCACGCGCGTATCGCTCCGCAGCTTCCATGCGAGCTGGCCGTAGCCCACGTCGACGCTGTACACCTTTGCCGCGCCGTTTTGCAGCATACAATCCGTAAAGCCGCCCGTCGATGCGCCAATGTCCATCGCCTCTGCGCCGTGCAAATCAATGCCAAATGTTTCAATCGCCTTTTCGAGCTTCAGACCGCCGCGGCTGACATATTTCTGGTTTTTGTCGCGAACCTCGATATGTGTTTCCTCTGTCAGCATTTGCCCCGGCGTGTCACAGCGCACCTCGCCGATATACACCACGCCCGCCATAATCAGTGCGCGCGCCTCTGCAATGCTGCCTGCCAGCGCGCGGGACAGTAAAATCTCGTCAGCTCTGCGCTTTTTTGCCAAGTTGATACCCCCGCTTTTTCTCCGTGGCCTGCACAGCCCATCTGCAAATCGCCGCCGTGTCAAGCCCATATTTTTCGTGGATACGCGCTACCTTCGCCTGCGCGACAAATTCATCATAACCACGACCCTCAAAATTCGCCGTGACGCCATTTTCTGCAAGCAGGCGTGCCACCATGTCGCCCACGCCGCCGTGCGCTACGCCATCCTCAAGCACGAGCACATCGCCCGTCTTGCGCGCAGAGCGCAGAATCGTTTCCTTATCGAGCGGAACGACCGTGCGAACGTTGATCACCTCGGCAAAAATCCCCCGCCGGAGAAGCTCCTGCGCGGCCTGCGCCGCATAGCGCACCAGATTACCGACCGCCACCACCGTCACGTCGCCGCCCTCGCTGACAAGCTCGCTTTTTCCAAACACAAACTTCACCTGCGTGCCTTTGTACTGCTCGCGCCCGCGCGGGTACCGGATACAGATTGGCCCTTTATGCTTCAGTACCGCGTATTTGAGCATATGCTCCAGCTCGTAAAAGCTCGCCGGCGCAAGCACTGCCATATTTGGAATCTCGCTCATAAATGCGATATCAAACACGCCCTGGTGCGTCTCGCCGTCGTCGCCGACAACGCCGGCGCGGTCAATGCAGAACACAACGTGCAGGTTTTGCAGCGCCACATCGTGGATTATCTGGTCGTAGGCGCGCTGTAAAAACGACGAATAAATCGCCACCACCGGGATAAATCCGCTGATTGCAAGTCCCGCCGCGCTTGTTACCGCATGCGCTTCACAAATGCCAACGTCGAAAAACCGCTTCGGAAAGCTGCGTGCAAACGACAGAAGCCCGCTCCCGGACGCCATCGCCGGACTAATCGCTACTATTTTTTCATTGTCTTTCGCCAGCCGCATAAGATGCCGCCCGAAAATCGCCGAATAATCCGCCGTGACCTTGTCGCGTATTACCTCGCCCGACGCAATATCAAACTTGGAAATCCCGTGAAAGGTCTGCGGCTTCGCCTCCGCAGGCCGATACCCGTGCCCCTTTTTCGTACAGACATGTACCAGGACAGGCCCCTTTGTGTTCTTGGCATGCTCGAGCATTTTCTCCATGCGTCCAATATCGTGTCCGTCCACCGGCCCGAGGTAGGTAAAGCCCAAATCCTCAAAAATATTCTGCTGCATAAACGTCTGCTTGAGTCCATCCTTGATGCGGCGGAGAAAGTCCACAATCGACTCGCCGAACGGCAGCTTATCCAGCACCGTTTCGGTCGCCGACTTCAGCTTAAAATACGATGGCCGCGTCCGAAGCCGCGACAAATACTCGCTGATTCCGCCCACATTTTTGCTGATGCTCATTTCGTTGTCATTGAGCACAACAATCAAATCGTTTTCCGCATGGCCTGCATCGTTTATTGCCTCATAAGCCAGCCCGCCCGTGAGGGCGCCGTCGCCGATGAGTGCGATAACCTTGTGCGTCTGCCCCTTCAGATCGCGGGCACGCGCCAACCCCAGCGCCGCAGAAATCGACGTCGAACTATGCCCAGTGTTAAACGCGTCGTACTCGCTTTCGCTCGTCTTAGGAAAGCCGGACAGCCCGCCCTCCTGCCGCAGCGTGGAAAACTGTCCCATACGCCCGGTCAGAATTTTATGTACATAGGACTGGTGTCCCACATCAAATACAATTTTATCCCCCGGCAGGTCAAAAACACGGTGCAGCGCAATTGTCAGCTCCACCACTCCCAGGTTCGATGCAAGGTGCCCGCCGGTTTTGGACACGGATTCAATCAGAAACTGGCGAATCTGCGCTGCAAGCGCGTCGAGTTCCTTCCGCTTCATTTTTTTCAGGTCTGCCGGCGACTCTATCTGTTCCAAGCCTTTTTTCATATCCCATTACACCTGTTTCTCATTCTTCTCCCGCTAAAAGCGGTAATACAAGCGGCTGCTATCGTTTTCTGCCGCGTTTCATAAATGGGCGTTTCAAGCCATACACAAGCCGCCCAATCAGAAAAACAATCGTGTTGTTGCTTTTCATAGCAAGGCCCTTTCCAGCCGCTTTTCCCCCTATCATCAAAGCCGCGACAGCGCCTGCTAAAAGCAAATCCCAAAATGTTGTGCCCCATCCTGTAAGCGCGACAATGCTCACCACAATTGCCGCGGTCATGGCGCCGCTGATAATGCCGGCAATATCGCCGATTACATCGTTACACATGCTGGCAATCTGCTGCGCGCTGCGGATAATGCGGACGCTTTCCTTTGCACCGGGAATCTTCTTTGCCGCCATGGCGTGGAACGGCTCCTCACTTGCAGTCGAAACCGCGACGCCGACAATGTCAAAACCAATGCCCAGCAGGATAATCAGCAGCAGCACGGCAGCAGCAGGCACAAGCCCCAGCCCCTCCGCACCTGATGTAACCGCGCTTATCAGCACAGTAAGCACAAACGCCATTACCGTTACGCTTACCGTCCACTTGTGGCTGACCTTGATATTCTGTCCCGAACCTTTGACCTTCAAAAGTCCCTTTTGTCTTCCCAAACAATATTCAACTCCAAATCCATGTTATCCGACGGAAATAAAACAGTAAGTGGCATATAAACTACGGTGGCAACCTGCAAAGTAAATTTTGCGGCTTGAGGTCAGGTAGGCTTTCCCAGGACGCTGCCGCTCCGTCGCCAAAGCGGCGGTTTCCCTTTCAAGCGTCCTACAAATACGTTGCCGTATTTATGACCTGATTGCCACTTAGTCCGCATTTCAATCCCTTGCAAACCAGCAAAGCAACAGTCTAGGAGGTTTCCTCGGCAGTCAAATCTATTCTTGGCCTCTTTTGCAGACAGGGTTTCAAACAGCGATGACCGACACAGGTTGGCCGACCCGTGCCGGTTTGTCCGTTATCCCAGCCCTCTCCACGCAAGGCAGGCTACGCTACACCCAGCGCCAAAGCACCGTCATGCAGGTTCTACCCCATGTCGTAACCACTTAGGTACGGCTTGTGCCGTAACCCATTGGCAGCCACAAGCATGGGTCTCCGCGGCAAAGGGGTTCGGTGCCCGCATGCCGTTGCGGACCGCCCCTAAGCCTTAACTTCCAGCACCAGCCCCGAACTGGGCGTTCCAAGCAAGCACCAGAAACTTCATCGATATGCCCTTTAACGGATTTTTAGGCCCGTCTTGGGAATAGACCGAGCTGACTAGAATACTGCGCCACCGTATTTTATATACCACTTACCCAGGTACCGTATTCCCATCTATTATAACCAAATTCTATACCAAATCAAGTATATCATAGCACAAAATTTACGATTTGTAAAGGCGCAATCCCCGTCACAAAACCGGATTTCCCGCCAAAATTTTCATTGCAGGGTTTTCTTTTTTGATTTCTGTGGTATAATAGGAACAAGCCTGTTGGCTTGTTTTGCCAAAATTATAATGCAAAGGAGGAGTTGCCATGCAGAAGTATGAGTGCAGCGCATGCGGTTACGTGTACGACCCGGAAATCGGTGACCCGGACGGCGGGATTGCGCCGGGCACGGCGTTTGAGGACATTCCGGACGATTGGGTATGCCCAGTATGCGGTCTTGGGAAAGACGCGTTTGAACAGGTATGACCCCTACAGGGGCTTCGGCTGTGCCGTTGCCCCTGCCAGCAAATAAACGGCATAGCCGTTTTTCATAGATTGTAAAATTACTACACACAGGAGGGATGATTATGTCCGTTTGCAAAATTACCGATGGGGTATATTCCATCGGGGTATTAAATCCGTCGCTGCGCGTATTTGATATTATCATGGAAACCAAATACGGCACGACCTACAACGCCTATTTTGTACAGGGCGGGGAAAAGAGCGTGCTCGTTGAAACCGTCCATGCAAAGTATTTTGATGAATACATCGAGAATATTGCTGCTCTTACCGATGTATCGAAGATTGACTATTTGATTTTGAACCATACCGAACCGGACCATACCGGAAGTGTGGAGCGTCTGCTTGCGCTGAACCCGAATATTGAGGTTATTGCAACCGCCGCGGGTATGAAATATGTCAGCGCAATTGCAAACCGAGAAATCAAGGCAAAAATCGTCAAACAGGGCGACAAACTTGACTTAGGCGGGAAGACGCTCGAGTTTATTCCCTCGCCGTTTTTGCATTGGCCTGACTCGATGTTTACGTATCTGCCGGAGGACAAGGTCCTGTTCTCGTGCGATATGTTCGGCTGCCACTACTGCGAGCCGCGCATGTTTGATTCTCTTGTAGCCGACAAGGAAGCGTATGACGACGCGTTCCTCTACTATTATACGGCAATCTTTTCGCCGTTTAAGCCACATGTACTTGCCGGCATTGACAAGATAGAAGGGTTGGAGAAAGACTTCATCTGCACAAGCCACGGCCCCGTGCTGACGAAAGCGACCATGGACGATGTGATTGGCAAGTATAAGGCGTGGTCGACACTAGCCAAAAAAGAGAAAAAAAGTGTGGCAATCCTGTATGTTTCGGCATACGGTTACACGCGTGAGCTGGCACATAAGGCTTACGACATCGCATCAGAGCTGGGGTTTGACGTACAAATCCGCGACATCATCAAGCAGGACGCGGCAGAAAGCGTCGCACTTGCGAATGAAAGCGACATTCTGCTCTTTGGCTCCCCGACAATCAACCGCGACGCATTAAAGCCCGTGTGGGATACGATAAGCTCCATTGACGCGGTCAACTGCATGAAAAAGAACGCGCTCGTATTCGGCTCCTACGGCTGGAGCGGCGAGGCAGTCGGTGCGCTGAAAACGCGTCTGGAAGGATTGAAGTTCAATGTATACGGCGACGGCTTCCGCGTAAACTTCAAACCTTCGGACAAGGATATGCAGGATTTTGAAGCCTATGTGCGCGAGTTTTTCGCACAGGTTTAATTTCATTTCATAAAAAAGGCAGGCGGCCGCCTGCCTTTTTTATATTTCCATTACAGTTCGTCCAGACTCTTGAACGTATAACCCGCCGCTTTCGCGTCAGTAATGATCTGCTCCAGCGCGTCGGCGTTGTCCTTCGATACCGCGTGCAGGAGAAGAATCGCTCCGTCGTGCAAGTATGGCATCACGTGGTCGTAGGCGTACTGCGCGCCGTTGACCTTATCCTTTTCCCAATCCGCATATGCAAAGCTCCAAAATACGCTCTTATAACCCAAATCCTTGCTGACCGCGAGTGTCTTTTCGCTGAATTCGCCCTTCGGCGGACGCAGATAGCGCATATGCTGTCCCGTCAGCGCAAAAAACTGGTCGTCCAAGTCGGTAATCTCCTTTGCAAGTGTCGTCACATCAGGTACTTCCGGCATGGAGGGGTGATTCTGTGTATGGTTGCCGACGATATGTCCCTCGTCCACCATACGCTTGACCAGTTCCGCCTCATTTTCGAGATAATCCCCCGTAATAAAAAACGCCGCCGGCGTCTGTGTTTTCTTCAGTACGTCGAGAATTTGGCCGCTGTAGCCGTTCTCATACCCTTCGTCAAACGTCAGATATAATGTTTTTCCGCCGCTTTTTGACAAGTACACCCCATCAAATTCATCAAGCGTTTTTGTAATGGACTCCGGTACCTCCGGCTTTTCACCTTTCACCTTTTTCAGTCCCCAGGCAATCTTGTCATTGCTTAACTGGGAATAGATTTCCGCCGGGTGCAGCGTCGGCTCCGGCGCCTGTGTTTCCAGACTGACTGAAGACGCATTTTCCGGCTCTGGCTCCCCCTTACAGCCTGTCAAGCACGAAATAAGCAAAAAACATGCGACAATCCCTGCGCAATATCGTTTCATACTGACCCCTCCGTATCGATTTGCTCCTACGCCCTTTTTGGCGCAGTTTATATATATGCAAATCCATCCGGGTTTATGGCACAAAAAAAGCGGGTATGCCCGCTAATTTTTTGTATCTACCTGTACATAATCGTGACCGCTGCTGTCGCCTTCTTTTGTGATGCTGCCCGTTTCCTGTACGCCTTCCATAGCGCGCAGCGCTGTCACACACGCCTTAAAATTCGAGTCGAGCACCTTTGCCTCAATCTGCCCCTCGCTTTCCGTCACCGTGCCAAAGCTGCCCAAAAGCTCCACAACCTGATTGTACAGCGCAGCATCCTGGAGTTTAAAGCTTACAACTGTCGTAACATTCGCCCTTGGGTCAACTGTCAAAGTATCCGGATTCTCTCCGCCGCCCGTCGCAGTCGGCGCAGTGCCGCCTGTGTTTTCATTAGGCTGCTGGCCATTGCCGCCACTCGGCGCGTTCGTTTCCGTCGGTATCTCCTTTACAGTGTTATGCGGCTCATCTGTATACGGAGTTGGCGTCTGTTCAGGAGAAACAGTGGGAACAGGTTCCGTTACATATCCTGTATCCGGAGCCGTCGTCACAGCCGGTTCCTGATTCGGCTGCCGCCCTACTGTTGTATCCGTACCACCCTTCGCCGTTTTGGGTACAGCAGAACTGCCGGGCGGAGTCTGTTGTGCAAGCGCTGCATCGCCGCCATCCGGCCGGCCGGCAGACGCCTTATCCGGTTCTGCCGGTATAAAATCAGCATCCGCAGAGGCCGTCGGTCCTTCTGCCATCGGAGAAGAAACCGGCCCCGTAACCGGCGGCTGTACCGAATGATTGTCCACCGCCGCATAAATTCCAATCGTAAGTACAAGACACGCCGCAACCGTCGCATAGGTGCGCATATCCTTCCACATCGTGCTCCAACGGAACGTCTTATTTTTTCTCGCCTCTGCCTCCAGCCGCTCGTGCAAACTGCTCCGGAATGCCTTGTCCGCCTCCGGAAACGCCAGCGTATCAAACGCCGCACTAAGCGACTTTAGCTGTTTCAGCTCCTCCCTGCACGATTCGCATGAAGCAAGATGCTCCGCTACCTGCTGCTGCGCAGCCACGCCAAGCTCGCCGTCATAATAGGCCGATAATAAATTTTTTACTTCCTCACAGGTAAGCATGGGCATCCTCCTTTCCTCATTTCAACTACATAGACGCAAATCCGGCTAAAAAAGTTCCCGATATTGCATAAGTTTTTCTCGCAATTGGGCACGTGCCCGGCTGATACGCGATTTTACCGTCCCAAGAGAACAGCCCATCGTTTTAGCAATTTCGTTATAATCCATGCCCTCAATCTCACGCAGGACAATCGCCGTCCGATATTCCGTATCCAGCTCGCCGATTGCCTTCTCAATCGCTTGGCGCAGAAATGCCTGCTGCGCCGCCTCTGCCGGGTCGGCTGACACATCTGCAACGTCAATCTGCACGCCTGGGCTGTCGCCGTCTTCTTCCGCCGTCAGGCTCACCGTTGCGGCACGCCGCTTCCGCCGGCGCAGCTCATCGAGACACACATTTGTCGCAATGCGGAACAGCCATGTCTTAAAGGAGGACTGCCGGTTGAAGCTTGCAATCGCGTTAAATGCTTTGATAAATGTTTCCTGCGCCATATCGAGCGCATCCTCACGGTTTAAAAACATCGAGTACGCATGGTTGATGATTCCCTGCTGGTACTGCTCGACCAGCTCCTCAAAGGCATGTACGTCCCCTTTCGTACATTTGTCCAAGAGCGTCTGCTCCTCCACCGGCGTCCACCCCCTTCCGTATCCCGGTTATATTCTGTCAGCGGCTCTCAATCTCCGCCCGATACATGGCATAATTCCGCTTCAGCTCCTCCATACTGTCGCCGCCAAACTTCTCACTCACAGCGCGCGCAAGCTCATAGGCGACAACCGCCTCGCATACAATGCCACACGCGGGAACCGCACAGATGTCGCTCCGTTCCACACTTGCCTCAACGGGCTTTTTATCGCGCAAATCCACGCTGCCAAGCGGCTTGTACAGGGTCGGAATCGGCTTCATTGCCGCCCGGACAACAATCGGTTCCCCGTTCGACATGCCGCCTTCAATCCCGCCAGCATGGTTCGTTTCCCGCATAAAGCCTCCCTTATATAAAATCGGGTCGTGTACCTGCGACCCCATGCGTGCCGCCGCTTCAAACCCGAGGCCAAACTCCACGCCTTTAATCGCCTGTACACTCATCAGCGCGTCGGCCAGCAATGCGTCAAGCTTTCTGTCGTACTGCACATAGCTCCCCAGCCCCGGCACAACGCCGCGTACCACGACCTCTACTACGCCGCCGAGCGACTCGCCCGTTTCCCGCGCCGTATCAATCAGCTGTTTCGCCTCCTGTGTAGCCTGTTCACCATACATGCGCAGCTCCGAGGCTGCTACCCGCACCTGTACGTCGTCTTCCTGCACCAGAGACGTATCTTCTACAGCGCCGATACGTACCGTCCTGCTCCATGTTTCAATTCCCAGCTCGGATAAAAGCTGCTGTGCAACCGCGCCAACCGCAGTGCGAATCGCCGTTTCCCGCGCGCTGGCCCGTTCAAGTACATTGCGCATATCGTCGTGGCAATATTTAAGCGCGCCGGTCAGGTCGGCATGGCCTGGGCGCGGCACATATACGGCGCGCCGGCCGTTCGACTCCTCCGTTCCCATCGTGTCCTTCCAGTTTTCAAAATCCCGGTTCCGAATCAGCAGTGTGACCGGACTCCCAAGCGTTTTCCCGCCGCGCACGCCGGTCAGAACTTCTACCCGGTCGGTTTCAATCTTCATTCTTCCACCGCGCCCGTAGCCGCCCTGACGCATAACAAGACGCGCATTAATCTTCTCAATATCCAGCGCAAGGTTCGACGGAAGGCCCTCTATAATTGCCGTCAGGCACTTTCCGTGCGTTTCCCCCGCGTCCAAAAACCTCAGCATACTTTCCTTGCTCCTTTGTCGCAATATGTGTCCATTGTATCACGAATCGGCGTATTTCGCAATATGCATTTTCATTTTCATACAAAAAGCCGCTCCCGCAAAGGCGCAGGAGCAGCCCATGCCGGCCCGGTTACCGGCTAATTTTCGGATTGATAGACGCAATTTCTTTCACAATTTTCTGGATACACGAATCCCAGTAGTCCCACGTATGCGCGCCCGGACCCTCCTGGTACGCATAATCAAAACCAAGCTTTTCTACATGCTTTTTCGCGTTCTGATTCGACTCGTATAAAAAGTCCTCCGTACCGCAGAACTGCCGCAAAATGGGCTTCGGCCCATTTGAAGCGCTGACCCGATCCGCGAGGAAAAACAAATCGTTTTCGCTTCCGCGCAAAGCACCTTCCGGCCCAAAATCGTTCACAATATCGCGCATAAAATGCGCCGAAATGTCAGGGTCGTTTTTCTGCTTTTCACATTCGCCCACAAGGTCAAGCACACCCGACATGCTTGCCGCATAGCAATACTGATCCGGATGTGCAAGCGCAAGCCGCCACGCGCCGTAACCGCCCATGGAAAGCCCCGCCACGAACGTGTCCTCCCGCGCGGAGGAAACATGGAACATGGCATTTACCAACTCCGGCAGCTCCTGCGTGCAGAAGTCAAAGTACCGGTAGCCAATCTCCGTATTCGTATAAAAGCCGTTATGTACCGTCGGCATGACCACCGCCAAATTCATATCGCGCACATAGCGTTCCAGCCCGGTAAACCGGCTCCATGCCGCATGGTCGTCCGTATGACCGTGCAACAGGTAAAGCACCGGCGGCGCTTCACGCCCACGGACGTTATCCTGCGGCAAAAGTACGTTCATATTCGTTTTCATTCCCAAAATATCAGAAGAAATTCCGCATTGCAAAAATGCCATCTTACGCACCTCTCAAATTAGTATAAAAAATATGCTGCCCTGCGGCAGCATATTAAATTGTCACCGTTTATATCCGCCACTCAGTTTAGAGTCCGAACTGCGCCGAAGCGACGACATACGCTCTTCGCTGTCGGATTTAAATTTACTCATCTTGTCCTCAAAGGATAAATCGCTGTTCTGGTTCCGGCTGCTCTGCCAGTCGATGTCCGCCGGACGGATTGGGCCGCGCGGCTGCCTGGGTGCCTCCCGCTTCGGCGCGCGCTCACGTTTTTCCTCCGGCTGCGCCTTTTTGATGGAAAGGCTAATCTTCCCCTTTTCATCGACGTTGATGACCTTGACCCGTACAGTCTGATTCTCTTTCAGATAGTCAGACACGTTCTGCACATATGCCGCAGCAACCTCCGAAATATGTACCAGCCCGGTCTGCCCCTCCGGGAGCGACACAAACGCCCCGAACGGCACAATGCTGACTACCTTCCCCTCCAATATTTTCCCCACTTCTACTGACATAGAAAAACTTTGCCTCCCTCAACATTCTCTGTCGTTTTCCGCGCACAGCGCGGCCATCCCATTAGTTCCCCGATACATCTATAAATACTCTTTCATTTTCTTCGACTAAGCCAAGCCTTTCCCTTGCCAGCTGTTTTTGATATTCCTCTGTTTCATACAGCGCCTTCAGTTCTTCGTAATGCGCTTTCTCCTGCTCCTGCTGTTCAATCTGTTCGTTTAGCTCGCCAATCTTTTTGTCATATTCGTTCAAGAGCGGCTGCTGAGAGATAAACCGCACCGCGGCAAACACAAAAAACGCAAGCAAAGCAAGCCGCAGAAACAGCTTTCCACTTTTTTTGCGCTTTTTTTGTCTTGTTTTTTTTATCTCTTCTCGGCTCATAGCATACCCTTCCACGCCTATGATTTCTTTCGTATCAGCTTCAGCCGCCGGAATCCGTTTCGCATCCCGCCAAACAGGCCGGCCGACCGTCTTCCACCCTTTTTCACAACCCGCATAACCTTTGTAAAGGCCCATACGAGTGGTCTTTTTATCATTTTATACAAAAAAGCAAGCGGTGTCAAGACGATTTTTAAAATAAACAAAATTATTTTTACAACAAAACGAAAAACAACTCCAACTACTTTGACAAACAGGCGGGAAAGCGTCAAAAAATATACAATTCCACCCAGTAAAATTCCAATTGCCTCAAACCAGCGGATTTCTGCATTATTGACAAAAAACATGACAAAAAACATGCCCGCACTGATAAGCAGCCAGAATACCACGTCGGAAAGCGATGTTGTAAGCGGCCCGGTCCGAAATGTGCGCCGGATGATCCGGAAAATGTCAAACAGCGCGCCGGCACCAACGCCGGCAAGCGTCATTGCCAGAAAGACATACAATTGGTTGGATACAGAGACTTCCATCTACATCCCGCCTATCCGAACATTTTGGAAAACAGTCCGCCCTTTTTCCCATATCCGCCGTCGTCATGGTACACAAATTCGTCCACGTCGCCCTCAATCACAAGCTCGCCCGTGTCCACGTTGAATTTATTGATATGCAGGTTTTCTCCTTTCAACGATACGGTCCCCATGTTTGTCTGAATAATCATTTCCGCCTCATCGAAGCTGTCCACGTCCTCCACGCCGGAAATACTGACCTTCTGCCGGTTTTCCAAAATGACGTTGTGGACAGTTTCGCCCTGGCTTTTCAGCGCGCGCTCCTCCATCATTGCCATAAAAAATCCCTCCCATAAGATAAAGTCTACTATTATCCTATGAAAGGGAACCCTCTGTTATGTTTTTCAGACAAGGATTTTATACAGTCCTTCCGCGTCGTTTTTGAGCACGTGTTCGGCAATGTTGAGCACCTGCGCTTTTGTCACTTTTTCTCCAAACCGTATTTCAATCACGTCGCCCACCTTTACATCATACGACGCCTTTGCCACCTTGCCATTTACTGTAATTCGGCCCGTGTCACAGGCTTCATTTGCAACGCTGCGCCGTTTAATCAGGCGCGATACTTTTAGATATTTATCCAGCCGCATAACGGCTCCTCCTCTCTCTAACCGCCGTCCATTGTCCCTAAAAAAGAAATAATCCCCGGCAACCACTGCTGCCGGGGATGCTCGTTTCTTAGTTGATTGCGTCTTTCAGAGCCTTACCAACTTTAAACGCCGGAACCTTCGACGCCGGAATCGTAATCTCTTGGTTCGTCTGCGGGTTTCTGCCCTTTCTCTCCGCTCTTTCGCGTACTTCAAATGTACCGAAACCAACGAGTTGAACCTTGTCGCCCTTTTTCAGTGCGCTCTCAATATTCTCAATAAATGCATTGATTGCCTTCTCTGCATCCTTTTTCGAAATCCCTGCGCTACCCGCTACGTTAGCGATTAATTCAGCCTTGTTCATTTGTATAACCTCCTAAAATATTAGTATCGAATATTAGTTTCTGCATTCCTTTCATTTTTCCTTTAATTTTCGAAAATATTTTTTATTTTTTCCGGGTTTTTGCCTGCTGCCATAGGCTTTCCACCTCTTCCAGCGTCATTTTTGACAAATTTTTTCCGCTTTGTTGTGCAAGTTGCTCTACTGTGTCAAACCGGTCAATAAACTTGTCTGTCGCATGACGCAGCGCCTCCTCACTGCTGACATGCAGAAACCGCGATACATTCACCGCAGCAAACAACAAATCCCCGAATTCTTCCTCCATATGCGCCGCGTCGTTTTGGCCAATCGCTTCCGACAGCTCGTCCACTTCTTCCCGCACCTTGTCCATTGCACCGTGAATATCGTTCCAGTCGAACCCAACGTCTGCCGCCTTCTTCTGCACCTTCTGTGCGCGCATCAGCGCAGGCAGGGCAGATACCACGTCGCGCATGGCCTCTGTCTGGGAGTGTAACCGTTTTTCCTTTTTTTTATTCGCTTCCCAGGTATCAAGCGCCTGTTTTTCGTCCGCCGCCCGATCCGTCCCAAACACATGCGTATGGCGGTCAATCATTTTTTGACTGATTTCGTACACAACGTCATCAAAAGTGAACGCGCCGCGCTCCTCTGCCAAGACGGAGTGAAACACCACCTGAAAGAGCAAATCGCCCAGCTCATTGGCAAACATCTTATCGTCGCCCTTTTCAAGCGCGTCAATCGCCTCATATGACTCCTCAATCATGCAGTTTTTGATGGAATCGTGCGTCTGCACTCGGTCCCATGGACAGCCGTTTTCCCCGCGCAGACGGCGCAGAATCGCGAGCAAGTCCTCAACCGTATACGTTTTCTTTTGCATATTTCATCACCTGTTTCCCCTGTATAACGCCTCCATACACGCGTACAGGATATTTACTTGTTTATTTCATCAAATGGAACCGCTTTAAGGCCCCATAGATTTTCTCCCCCCGCGGAATCAGCAGAAGGTCCTCTTTTTTGATGCAGCGGACAAGCAGTATCATCGCACCATAAACAGCGACCGCAACGCAGATCGCCGCACCCATCGCAAGAAGATAGTGCAGTCCCGTCCGGAGCACAAAATCATATGTGATCATCGTCGCCGCGCCCATCACCAAAATGGAAAACAGCGGCTTAATAACAAAGTCGGAAAACTCATACGTCACGCCCGTCACCTTTTTAATGGCGAGCAAGTTCAGCACCATTACGGTAAAGTAGCACAAAAACGTACCAATTGGCGCGCCATTGATGTTGATTGCCGGCTGGCTGACAAGCAGCAGGTTTACAACGACCTTTACCACGCCGCCGACCGCCATGTTAACGACCGGCGTCCATACCTTTCCGTATGCCTGCAAAATGGCGTTGCCCGTCTGTACCAGTGTCACGCACGCAACCGCAAGCCCCATAACGTTGAGCAGAAACGAATGGGACGCATCACCGTATACAAACTGGAAAATTGGCTCCGCCAACACGCTCAGGCCGACTGCGCACGGGAACGAAAACAAAATCGTAATCCGCAGCGCCGATTTTGCCGTGTCGACTGCTTTACGGCGCTGGTTGGCGCTGATTGCCGCCGAAATCGCCGGCACAACGCTGATCGAAATTGCCGCAATGACTGTCGGCGGCACATTGAACATCGTTACAGCCCGATTTAAGTACCCAAACAAGCTCAGCCGCATTTCTTCCCCGTAGCCTAACCCTGCAAGCTGATTCATTATCATGGCCGTATCAATCAATGACGTAAGCGTAAAAACTGATACGCCCAGTGTAACTGGAATCGCTATGGTAATCAAACGCTTCAAAATTTTGCGTCCGCTCTTTGGCGTAGTGTCATTTCTATATACGGTCGCGCTCGCGCGGAGCCTTTTGCCGGAAATGGCATTATGCACCCACAGAAGTACAAAGCCTACAGCCGTCCCGACCGTCACGCCGCCAATGGCCCCCGCTGCGCCGTATTCCAACCCCATGCCGATAAAGCTTGCCGCAAGCCACAATCCGACACAGAGTTTCCCCAACGCCTCGGCAATTTCGCTTGCCGCAGTGGGGACCATATTGTTCATACCCTGCGTATAGCCGCGGTAAGCCGACATCATCGCGACAAAAAACAAACTTGGCGCAAGCGTCATCATCGATAGTTTTGCCGACGGCGCACTAAGTAGATTTGCGAATAGCTCCGCCCCAAAAAACAAAATTAACGCGCCGCCCAGTCCGAGACAGAACATCAACGCCTTTGCAATCCGGAATATCCGGTTCGCTTCTTTGATATTCCCTACTGCGCACGATTCGGATACCATCTTCGAAATCGCGACTGGTAGTCCCGCCGTCGAAAGCATGAACAGCCAGTTGTAAATCGTATAGGAAGCGTTGTAAATTCCCATGCCCTCCGGCAAGAGAATAAATCGGTCGAGCGGAATTTTGAACACCGCTCCAATTACTTTCACCAGTATATGTGAAAACGCAATGATGGCCGCGCCCCAGAGAAAGGTCTGTTTTCCCATTCCGTTTTCTTTTCGATTTCCCGCCAAGTCAACACATCCTTCGCCGTGTCGGTAATATTGTATTATTATATCAAGCCCGCACCGGAAATAAAAGACTTTTTTGAACGATTTTAAAATTCGTTCATTTTTTTATAGAAATTTCACATACTAACTTTGCTGAACACTGCGTTTTTATAAAACGACTGCAGTCCGTAAGCTTATACTATTTTTATGCAAAAGGAGCGAGGAAAATGAGTCACATGGGTTTTGTCAAGGGACTGATTACCGGTGCAGCCGTCGGCACAGCGGCAATGCTGCTGTTCGACCCGGTCACGCCGCGCCAGCGCAGACGCGTGAAAAAGCAGGCCTGCGCCGCCTTCCGTAGCATGGGCCGGGTCATGGACGACTTGGTCGACATGAGAAGATAGGAAAATTTATAATCAGCTTCCAAACTTATGCAGAAAATCCGCCGGGGATGCCTTTGGCGGATTTTCCCATTCTGCGTCCGCGCCGCGTTTTATCTGCCATGCGGTGCATTTCCAGTTATCCCCTGCCAAACAACCAGCTTTTACATAAAATTTTAGTTTGGTTTTTATTTGACATGCCGCTTAAATCCTGCTTATTGCCGCTTTTATTGACTGTATAGCCGCCGTATCGTTTGGTTAAGTTAAATACGAAAGCAAAACGCTTTCAAAAACAGCTTGGGAAGTGAAGTCTTTGTCACACAAAAAAAGTATTATTTTTGTACTGGCATTGCTTCTGCTCTTGTCGCCTTTCGTATATTGCGGCATAAGGCTTCACCAAACGCTCCCGGACCACTTCGCTGTTGCAAAAGGCGCCCAGTGCAGCATCAACATCGGCAGCCTTGTTTCCTCCAACTTAAAACCGAGCGACAATGGCGCGGCAGTAAGTGCAGGAGGCAGCGCGCTTGCAAGCGAGGAAAACGGCAATCTGACGCTGTTTACGGAGGTAGCGGGCAAGTACGACATCGAGCTCAAGTTTCTCGGCGTACTGCCGCTCAAGACCATGTCTGTCGACGTCATCGACGCAGATTCGGTCATTCCTTCCGGCGAAACCATCGGCATCAAAATCCACACGGACGGCGTTTTGCTCGTCGGGCTTTCCTCTGTGGAAACAGACAGCGGAGAAACGTACGCGCCGGCAAAGGATGCCGGCCTGCAAGTTGGTGACACCATCACCAAAATTGATGGAATTGCCGTAACAGACAGCGACCACTTTTCCAGCCTGGTGGACGAGCGCCGCAGTGAAAGCTTTACGCTCGAATACGTGCGCGGCGGCGAAACGCAAAGCGTCCAGCTTGCCGCCGTTTATGCGGATGGGCATTACAAGATAGGCGCATGGATACGTGACAGCACGGCGGGAATCGGGACAATGACCTTTGTCAAGCCAGACACCGGCGTTTACGCCTCCTTAGGACATGGAATATCCGACGTGGATACCGGACAGCTTTTGACCGTATCACAAGGCAGTATCACCAATTGTACGATTTCGTCGGTGGAGCCCGGGAAAAAGGGTACGCCGGGGGAATTGCGCGGTGTATTTGCCAACGAAGACATCGGTGTTATACTCGAAAACTCCGAACTCGGTGTATACGGCTACTGTGACCCAAGTAAGGTCACCGAAGCTGAACCTGTCAAAATCGGGACGCGCTTTGAGGTAAAAGAAGGCAGTGCGCAAATCCTGTCATCTGTAGACGGCGGCGAGCCACAGGCATACGACGTAGAGATTGAAAAGGTCATGACGAACAGTACGGACGCGAAAGGCATGATCCTCCATGTAGTCGACGAAAGGCTGCTTGAAAAGACAGGCGGTATCGTACAGGGAATGAGCGGAAGCCCCATTTTGCAGGATGGGAAGCTCATCGGCGCGGTCACCCATGTATTTGTCAACGACCCGACCCGCGGTTACGGTATCTTTGTCGAACTGATGATGGACGAAGCACAAGGGCTGAAAGCAGAGTAATGCAGAAAAAGAACCCAGCACAGAACTCATCTGTGCCGGGTTCTTCCCGTTTTTATTTCTTTTCTTCCTCCTGCGCCGACAATATTGGCGCAATATCCTGCCCCTTAAAATAGCGTGCAGAATAATTTTTTGTAATTTTAACAACGACAGGCGAGAGGCAGAGAACGCCAATTAGGTTTGGAATCGCCATCAGCCCGTTGAGCGTATCGGATACATCCCAAACGACTTGTACACTTGACATGGCGCCAATTACGACAACGATTATAAAAATTATTTTATAAACCGGCACGAATTTCAGCCCGCCCAGATATTCTGCCGCGCGTTGTCCGTAAAACGACCACCCAAGGATTGTAGAAAACGCGAAAAGCAGGATTGCAATCGATGTGAAAACTCCGCCAAACGCGCCGAAATTTTGCGTAAAGGCCGACATCGTAAGCGCTGCTCCGGTCAGCCCAGAACCATTTGTGTAGACACCCGACGTGAGAATCGTAAGCGCAGTAAGGGTACAAATCACGATGGTGTCAAAAAATACCTCAAAGATGCCCCATATACCCTGACGCACCGGCTCCTTCACGTCTGAAGAGGAATGTACCATAACCGACGAGCCAAGCCCCGCCTCGTTGGAAAACACCCCCCGCGCCAATCCGTAGCGAATTGCATTTGCCATAACAGTACCGAGGACGCCGCCTCCAACCGCCTGCAAATTGAACGCCCCGGTAAAAATCATTCCAAATGCGCTCCCAATGTTTTGATAATTCATGCCAATAATGACAAACGCGCCGAGAATATAAAACAACGCCATAAACGGCACAACCTTTTCCGTCACGGACGCAATCCGCTTCAGTCCGCCCAAAATTACAAATGCCACGATTGCAGCAACAACAATGCCAGTGACAACAGGCGGTATGGAAAGAGACGTATGAAGCGCTGCCGAAATTGAATTAATTTGCGCAATATTGCCGATACCAAATGAGGCGCCGAGACAGAATATAGAAAAAATAACTGCCAGCCACTTCTGGTGCAAGCCCTTTTCCAAATACATCATCGGGCCGCCGGCCCATTCGCCTTTTGCGTTCTTCTCCCGGTAATAGATACCCAGCACGTTCTCGGAGTAATTCGTCATCATACCAAAAAATGCGCTCACCCACATCCAAAACACAGCTCCGGGGCCGCCGGCCACAATCGCCGTTGCAACGCCGGCAATGTTCCCTGTCCCAACAGTTGCCGCCAATGCAGTAGAAAGGGCCTGAAACTGGGAAATTGCCTTTTTATCCTTTGTGCGGGTCACCTTCCTGTCCTTAAAAATCGCCAATATCGTATGATCCAACACATGCCGGAAGCGTGTAATCTGGAAAAATCCCGTCCGCACCGTCATAAAAATCCCAGTAAAAATCAGCAGTGCTAACATAGGCGGCCCCCATACAAAATCGTTCACGACCTTGTTGACCGCTTCAATTTGCGCAATAATCCCTTCCATGATTTCCCCCTATATTTATACAAAATTTATACTAATATATCATATTTCCCCTCCAATTTCAAGTGGTGCTTTTTAAGCTTATTTGCTATCTGTTCTAAAAAATCTATTGCAATGTATACACTGTTTCTGTTATAATAAAACCGTAAATGCAAACTGATAATTTGCAGAGGTGAGACAATGTACAACAATACAAACCAGCCCCTCGACTTTATAAACGAAATTCAACTGCAAACTTTCATAGATACGCTTCCGTGTGCAGTGGTCCGTTGTTTGGCCGGTGAAACTCGTAAATTTCAGCAGATGAGTCGCGATTTCCTTCGCTTGCTTGGTTACACTCGTGATGAAATTGAAACAGAGTTTGGTGGCAGTTACTTACAATTACCTGTTCCAGAAGACCGGGAGTCTGTCATTTCTCAGATTCAAAAGCAATTGAAAAAAGGGAAAGAAGGGACGCTGTGTTACCGTTTGCTTGCAAAAGGCGGCCACCCTGTTTGTGTCAAAGACAACTGGCGTCTTGTAAAAAACAGCGACGGGGCGCATTCTTTTTGGCATAATCTTACCGACATCACAGAGGAAAAACAGGAGTTAGAGACATTGCGTACAAGTCTTGCCAGCCACCAAATCATTTTAAATCAGACAACGGATATTCTTTTTGAGTACAATTTTGCAACAAATGATCTGAGCCTTTCTCCAAATTGGGAGAAAAAATTCGGTTATTCTCCCTTGTGTAAGAACGTCACCGTATCTTCCCTTACCGATACCCTACATCCAAAAGATGCGGAACGTTTTCTTTGCCTGTTGGATAAGGCCCGCAGCGGAAATGCCTCTCCTTATACAGAAGAAGAACTACGCGTCCGGGATAAAAAAGGGCGGTACATATGGTGCCGTTTCCGTGTCAGTACGCAAAACGCTGCGGACGGAACGCCTGCAAAAGCTGTCGGCGTAATTGCAGATATTACTTCAGAACGAATCTCGCAGCAACACTTGATTGAGCGGGCAGAACGCGACGCACTTACTGGCGTATATAATAAAACTACCCTGCAAACGCTGATAGAAGCCTTTTTGCAGGGGACATCCAGCCAGATTTTACACGCCTTTTTAATGATTGACTTTGATAACTTCAAGGCAATTAACGACACATTCGGTCACCTATATGGAGATAGTGTACTGCGGGAATTGACTCCAAAAATCCAGTCCTTGTTCCGCTCCGATGATATCGTTGGTCGAATCGGTGGAGATGAGTTTGCCGTATTTATAAAAAATATTCCTTCCGAGGCATTTGCCCGCCGCAAAGCAACTGAGATTGTTCATTTATTTTCGTCCTATACAGCTTCCAGCCATTTTAAATCCCCCGTGACATGCAGCGTTGGGGCAGCCCTTTTCCCCATTGCCGGCACCACGTTCCCCGCCTTGTATCAAAAGGCCGATATTGCTCTTTACCGCGCAAAAGAACTGGGTAAAAACCGCATTGCACTTTTTGGCGAAGATTAAAAAACAGAGGGCTGTGCCCTCTGTTTTTTAATCCTTACTTATTCCTCATGCGCGGTGCTCTCCTGCTCCGCATCAATTACAACGTCTTCCTTCTCTTCCGTACCCTCCGGCATGTCGTCGACTTGGCATGTTTCCACCTCGGGCAGCTTTTGACCACACTTGCAGCAGTAAATTGCGTCGGCCTCGTTTTCGTACTCGCACTCAGCGCAGCGTTTTAAGTTACGAAGCTTGGCGTACTGGTTTCGCTTGTCCTCGATGTCCTTACGCAGCGCGTCAATCTTCTCACATTTTTCCTCAACAAGCTCCGGGTTTCCTTCGCCGCTCCGATAAGCTTCGTACACAAGCTGGCCGACTTCTTTGATTAACGCTTCCGCCTCCGACTCAGCATTGCCAATCGCAATTTTCAGCTTTGTAATCTCAACCACATCGTTCGACTTCTGAACAACTGTTTTTGCTGTCTTTTCAACATTGTTTAAAATCTTTTCAATGATATCCACAGATATCGCCTCCAATCAAATTCCACCAAACTACGCCTTATTTTTACCCACCATTTTCGTTTATCAAACAGCAAACAGCAAATTTTTTGAAAATTTTTGCACAATTTATGCGCGTGGGTGCGCTTTTTGGTAGACTTCTTTAATGCGGCTCTTCAAAAGCTGGGAATATACCTGCGTGGAAGAAATATCGCTGTGACCGAGCATCTCCTGGATCGACTTTAGGTCCGCGCCATTCTCCAGCAGGTGCGCCGCAAACGAATGGCGCAGCGTGTGCGGCGTAAGCTCGCCCTTGATTCCCGCCTGGGACTTGTACTGCTTGATAATCTTCCAGAAGCCCTGCCGCGTGAGCCGGTGCCCGTTGCAGTTGACAAACAGCGCCTTTTCACTTTCATCCCGGACCAAAAGGCCCCTTGCGTTCTCTATGTACTCTACACACGCGTCTAGAGCAATGCTCCCCAGCGGGATGACGCGCTCCCGTCCACTCTGACACTTTAAAAACCCCATAGAGATGTTTAAGTCGTCCACATCGAGCGCAATCAGCTCGCTGACACGGATTCCCGTCGCATATAACAGCTCGAGCATGGCCTTGTCGCGGTAGCCCTTCCGATCGATGCACTTCGGCTGCTCCAGCAGGCGTTCAACCTCCTGGGTCGATAAAATCTGCGGCAGCTTTTTTTCCACCTTCGGCGTTTCCAGTCCCAGCGTCGGGTCGGTTTTAATCTGGCCGCTGCGGTTCAAGTACCCGTAAAACGACCGCAGCGACGCAAGCCGCCGCGAAATTGTCGACGTGGCCTTCCCCTGCTTTTGCAGTGAGAGCAAATACGTCAAAATTACGGTCTTATTCGTCTTTTGAATATCACGAATGTTCCGGCTCTCCAAATAGGCTATGTACTGCTCCACATCGCGCCGGTAGGACGCTAATGTGTTTTCTGTAAGGTGACGCTCTTCGTCGAGGTACCTTACAAAATCCTCCTGGTATGCGTTTAACATAGAAATGCGTTCCCTTCTAAGTGACATTGCAATTTATATTTCTATTTTACATAATTTTAGACGAAAAGTACAGGGCTTTCTTCATAATTCGTCAAAAACTTTCTTCCTCCGCTTCCTGTATCTTCCCCCAATGGTTCTACAGCCCCAATATCCAAATCATTAAATAGGGCGAGATATAGCTTTCAATCAGCGAGCATACAACAAGACAGCCAAACAATAGCGAGCAAAATACGCAGTACGATACAAAGTGCCGTCGTTTTTCGGCCTTGTCGCCGTTTCTCGGCGCATAGAGCGCCTGGTTAATTGCCGCGACACACAACATGACCATCAGGCCGAACATCAGAAGCATTTGCGGCAAAAGCCCCGCCGCCGCGGCAAGCAGCCCCGTCCCCGCGTAAAGCATGACGAGCGCCGCAATGCTGAAGCCACAAGCAAAGCCCTTGAGCGCCAGAATCAGCGGCGCAACCGGTACACCCAGCTTTGTACAGCCGCACAGCCAAATAAAAAATGCGACCTGCAGCATGTTAATCAGCGACGAAAGAAAGACCGCGCCGCCCTGCGCGCTTTTGAGCGCGCCGAAGTTCCCGAGGCTTTGCAGCAGCTCGCCGCTCTGCGCGTCGGACAGGAAAATACAGTACAGACTGCCTGCGCAGATTCCGATAATCATAAAAACCGTACAAACCGTTAGCAGTACCCGGTTGTTGCGCACATATGCGCCAAACAGGCCGGGCAGTGTTCTTCTCAGATGCAAAAGACCCCCTCCAATCCATACAATAAATCTGTATGACGGGCGGGGGCCAAACATTCCATTTTACATAAAACTTTTTATGCGGCTTTATAAAACAAAACCATTTACTGCTTAGCCATGGCCTTTGTCTTTTCCGTACAAGCCGCCATCGCCTCGATAATGCTGCTGCGGAACCCGCGCTTTTCCAGCACCGCCACCGCATCAATCGTCGTGCCGGCCGGCGAGCACACCATGTCCTTCAGCTCGCCCGGATGTTTGCCCGTTTCAAGCACCATTTTCGCCGACCCAAGCACCGACTGTGCCGCCAGCGTATACGCCGCTGCGCGCGGCACGCCACCCTGTACGCCCGCGTCCGCCATGGCCTCAATCAGCATGAAGATATAGGCCGGGCTAGAACCGTTGAGCGCAACGACTGCATCCATCAGCTTTTCGTCGAGACGCAACGTCTGCCCCACACAACCAAACACCGTCTCCACCTGTGCAAACGCCTGCTCCGGCACGTCGCCGCAAAGTACCGTCATCCCCGCGCCGACCATAGCGGGCGTGTTCGGCATGGTGCGCACCACCTGTACGCCACACGAAAAGTACGACTTCACCGTGTCAATCGTGATGCCGGGTGCAATCGTAATCAAAAGCTTGTCCGCAATCCCTTCTTGCGCCGCCGCTTCCCGCAATACAACCGGGTAGATGTTCGGCTTTACTGCAAAAATCAGCACGTCGCTGTTTTGATACACATCCGCATTATTTCCCGACGTGTGGACGCCCAGCGCGCCCAGTGTCGCAAGCTTATCCGCGTCAAGGTCGGAAACCCAGATGTCGCCCAGCGCGACCTTGCCCGACGCGGCAACGCCGCGCACGATTGCACTTGCCATATTTCCTGCTCCAATGACTCCCAATTTCATGTCTATCGTCCTCTTTCCTGTAGATTAATATGATTTAGTTCCAGAATTTCCGGTCCAGACTGCGGAACTGGATTGCCTCCGCAATGTGCCGTGCCTGTATCTGTTCGCTTTCGTCCAAGTCGGCGATGGTGCGCGCCACCTTCAATATCCGGTTATACGCCCGCGCGCTCAGGCCGAGCCGGTCAAACGCGCCTTGCAGGATTGCACGCTCCTGCGCGCCGAGCTTGCAAAAGATGCCGAGCATGGCGGGCGTAAGTTGCGAGTTGGAAAAAATGTTGTACTCTTTATACCGCTCCTGCTGAATCCGGCGCGCCGCGTCGACACGCTTTTTAATATCCGCCGACCGCTCCACAGGCGTGTCGCTCTCCAAGTCCTTGTACCGCACGGGCGCGACCTCGATATGCAAATCAATCCGGTCGAGCAGCGGCCCGCTCACGCGCCCGAGATAGCTCGCAATCTGCGACTCCGTACAATGGCACCGCCCGCTCGGGTCGCCGTAGTAGCCGCACCGGCACGGGTTCATCGACGCGACAAACATCACGTTGCACGGATACGTCAGCGTTGCGCTCACGCGCGCAATCGTCACGCTCCCGTCCTCAAGCGGCTGGCGCAGTACCTCCAGCACATTTTTATCAAATTCCGGCAGTTCGTCCAAAAACAGCACGCCGTTGTGCGCCAGGCTAATCTCGCCGGGCTTCGGCGTCCGTCCCCCGCCGGAGAGCCCGTTTGCGGAAATTGTGTGGTGCGGGTGCCGGAACGGACGCGTCGTAATCAGCGGCGTATCATCCGGCAGTACGCCGGCAATGGAGTGAATCTTGGTCACCTCGAGCGCCTCTTCAAACGTCATGTCCGGCAAAATGGTCGGCAGCCGCTGCGCAATCATGGACTTGCCGCTGCCCGGGTTGCCAATCATCAGCACGTTGTGGTTGCCCGCCGCCGCAACCTCAAGCGCGCGCTTGACGTTTTCCTGCCCCTTGACCTCCGCAAAATCGAGCGTGCTCCCATTGTGCGTATGGAAATACGAGTCAATGTCAATCCGGTACGGCGCAATCGGCTGTTTCCCCGTCAGATGGTCGTATAGCGCGGTCAGGCTGTCTGCTGCGATTACGTCAATCCCCTTTACAACCGCCGCCTCGCCCGCGTTCGCCGCCGGTACAACGGCGTACTTTGCCCCGTTTTCCCGCGCGGCCATCACCATCGGCAGTACGCCCGCCGCACGGCGAAGCCGCCCGTCGAGCGACAGCTCGCCGATAAACACATACTCCTCCGGCCGTTCAAACGTGAGCTGCTCTGTCGCCGCTAAAAAAGACACCGCAATCGGCAAATCGTAAAACGAACCTTCTTTTTTGATATGCGCGGGAGCAAGGTTGACAATTACGCGGCGCGACGGGAACGTAAAACCGCTGTTCTTCACCGCGGCGCGCACCCGCTCGCGCGATTCCTTAACCGCCGCGTCGGGCAGGCCCACGATGTCGAAGGCGGGTATCCCCATGGCGAGGTCGATCTCCACCTCGACGATATAACCCTCCAGCCCGAACAGGCCGCAGCTTTTCACTTTTGTTGTCACGCGCCATCCCCTGCCTTTTTCTCATAAACAATACTTATATTATATAAAACCTGCGCTTCATTGGCAAGCCGTATTACAATTTTTTTCATTTCCTGTGTCAAAATGGCCCGCTTTCCTTGACACACCGCCCATCAAGGAATACAATGGTTTTAGAAAATATTTTTCAAAACGGGAGTGATTCCATGAACGCACGCACACGCGTCCTGCACGCAATTGAACACAAACCTGTCGACCGGGTCCCGCTCGACCTCGGGATGCACACCTCGACCGGGATTTCGGCATTTGCCTACTATAATCTTCGTAAGCACCTCGGCCTTAACACGGAGCATATCGTCATCGCTGACCCCATCCAGTTTACGCCGCGCGTCGACCTCGACGTGCTGTCGTTGCTCGGCTGTGACTCCGTGCGTGCCATGGCGCGCTGGGATGCTACGCATACGTGGAACGTGCGCGAAGACTACATCTTCACCATCCCGCAAACGCTGACTCCCGCGCGGCAGTCTGACGGCAGCTATGCCGCAAAGCGGACGGGGGTCACATTAAAAATGCCGGCCGGCGGCTTTTTCTTCGACGGCGGGTGGCCGGGCTTTTACGACTGCGACTATGAAGAAGAAATGCGCCGCTTAGGTGAGGATGCAAAGCGGCTCTACGAAGAAACCGACCTCTTTATCGGCGCTGGAAAGTTTTCCGGCTTTTTCCGCGATTCGGACGTAAACTGGCTGTGCGACATCATGCTTGAGCCACAGAAAATCAAGGAGCAGCTCAAAACCGAGCTGGCAGACCAGAAACGCAAATTCGACCTCTACCGCAAACATGTCAAGCACTACGCCCAATGCCTGTTTGTGACGAGCGACCTGGGCAGCCAGCAGGCGCCGCTGGTCAATCCTGCCGTATATGAGGATGTCGTCGCCCCGGTGCTCAAGGAATTCTGTGACTATATCCGCCAAAACAGCGATTATAAAATTTTCATGCATTGCTGCGGCAGCATTGCACCGCTCCTTCCCATTTTAATCGACTGTGGAATCGACATCGTCAGCCCAGTGCAGATATCGGCGGAAAACATGGAACCGGAAATGCTCAAGCGCGAGTTCGGCGGGAAAATCACCTTCTGGGGCGGCGGTGTGGACACGCAGCATGTTCTACCGCACTGTAATATCCCGAAAATCAAAGAAAATGTAGCCAAACTTGTCGAAACATTTTCGCCGGGCGGCGGCTATGTGTTCAGCCCGGTCCATAATATCATGGGCGACATTGAACCGGGGAAGGTGCTTGCTGTCTACGAAGCGGCACGGCAGACGGGTGCAAATCCTGCCGTCTGTGCGGTAGAAAACGAATGAAACCTGCCGGAACGGGAAAATTGAGCGAAAACGATTGCATTTTGCCGGAAATTGTTATACAATATAAAATTAATTAATCGTAAATGTTATGAGAAGCAATCCAACCCCGTCCCCCGACGGGATTAGAGCATACCAAAGCCCATATGGGCGCAGAAAGGAAGGTTTTTATGTCAGAGGAAATCATGCAGGTGGCAAGCAGAATCAAAGAGCTACGCGAAATCAGCGGTTACAGCAGACACGCCGTCGCCAAGCTTGTCGGCGTCGATTACGAAACGTATAAAGGGTACGAAGAAAACGGCGTCGATATTCCGATCAGCGTGCTATACAAGCTTGCAAACGAGTTTGGCGTGGATTTTACCGAGATTCTGACAGGCAAATCTCCGAAGCTCGACACTTATTGTGTCGTGAGAAAGGATAAGGGGATCAACATCGACCGCTATCCGGGCTATCATTTTGAAAGCCTTGCCTACAAGTTTATACACAAAATGATGGAGCCGCTCCTTGTCACAGTCCAGCCGGACGATAAGGATCACAAGCTCGTCGTCCACGAGGGGCAGGAATTTAATTACGTCGTCGAAGGCACCGTCATGGTGGAATTCGGTGATGAGTCGGTTGTGCTTGAGGCCGGCGACTCAATTTATTTTGACCCAACGCTCCCGCACGGGCAGAAAGCGATGAACGGGAAACCGGCAAAGTTTCTGACAATCATTGCGCAATAAATTTGGACGAGGTGTTAAAACATGTTATTACATAAATTTTTGGAACGGGTAGAGTTTGATTCCTACGAGGATTTTAAGCAGAATTATAAATTAAAAATACCGGAGAATTTTAACTTCGGCTACGACGTTGTAGACGCGTGGGCGGAGTACGACAAGGACAAAATTGCGCTTGTATGGTGCGACGACCATGATAATGAAAAAACATTTACCTTTGCCGACATCAAGCGGCTGAGCAACCAGGCGGCAAACTTTTTTAAGAGTCTTGGCATCAATAAGGGCGACCGTGTTCTGTTTTTGCTGCGCCAGCGCTATGAATACTGGTTTCTTGCTACTGCTCTGCATAAAATTGGGGCAATATTGATTCCCGCGTCGCTCCAGCTTACAGCAAAGGATATTAAATACCGCGTCAATGCGGCAGGCGTAAAGGCAATTGTCGCAGTCGGCGACCACGCCTATATCCTTGACCAGGTCGATGCGGCTGCGCCTGATACACAGACGCTGGAGCACAAAGTCATTGTAGCCGGTGCGCGTGACGGATGGATCAGCCTTGATAATGAGCTCGGCAAATTCAGCGAGGAATTTCCCCGCCCGATCGGCGAGGACGCGACGCACAACGACGAAATCTTTTTGACATACTTTACAAGTGGTACGACCGGCTGGCCGAAGATGGTAGCGCACAACCACATCCACCCGCTCGGGCACATTGTTACCGCAAAATACTGGCAGAAAGTACAAGACAACAAACTTCACATGACCTCCTCCGACTCCGGCTGGGCCAAGTTCGGCTGGGGCAAGATATACGGACAGTGGATTTCCGGTGCGGGCGTATTTGCGTATGATATGGATAAGTTTGTACCACACACGTTCCTGGACAAGTTGGTAAAGTACAAGCCTGCCACATTCTGCGCGCCGCCGACAGTGTTCCGGTTCCTCATTCAGGAGGATCTGTCGCAGTATGACCTGTCGTTTATCGAGCATTGCTGCACAGCGGGCGAGCCGCTCAACCCGGAGGTATACAACAAATGGTATGAGCTGACCGGTCTTAAAATGTGCGAAGGTTTTGGCCAGAGCGAGTCGACTGTACTGCTGGCAAACTTTGACGGCTTTACGCCGATTCCCGGCTCCATGGGCAAGCCGTCGCCGCTGTATAACATTGACGTCATCGACGAGGAAGGAAACTCGTGCGACGTCGGCGAAGAGGGTGAGCTTGTCGTACGCGACATTGACAAATACATGCCGACCGGCCTTGTTGTTGCGCTGTTTAATGACCCGGAGGGTACGAAGGAAAAACTCGGCGGCAAGTTCTACCGCACGGGCGACCTCGTTTGGCGCGACAGCAAGGGGTATTACTGGTTTGTGGGCCGTGCTGACGACGTCATCAAGTGCTCCGGCTACCGCATTGGGCCGTTCGAGGTGGAAAGCGCACTGATGGAGCACCCCTCCGTATTGGAATGCGCCATCACCGCTGCACCAGACCCGATTCGTGGGCAGGTTGTTAAAGCTACAATAGTATTGACGCGTGACTATGAACCGAGCGACGCGCTCATAAAGGAATTGCAGGACCATGTAAAGCATGCGACTGCGCCGTACAAATATCCGCGTATCATTGAGTTTGTCGACGAGCTTCCGAAGACAACGAGCGGGAAAATCCGCCGCGTAGAAATCCGGGAAAACGACCATAAAAATCAAGGCTGAAAAAATCGTGGAGAAAAATTTCTCCACGATTTTTTATTATCTGGACAGTTAGAATTGTCGCTCTGCAAAACAGTATCTCCGGCCAGACAATAAAAGTTCAAGCTATATCCTTTGCTGGAACAAAATGCCCCTTTTTAACGTCTATAAATAGTATAAAAAATGGAATAAAGGAGCTAATAGAATGAGAAAAAACCGAATTGTATCACGTTTTATCGCTGGCACGCTCGCTGTTTCGCTTTCGTGCTTCAGCTTGACGGCGCTGGCCGCCTCAGACCTTGACGGGCATTGGGCACAGGGGGTCATGACAAAATGGATTGACGCCGGGAAAATACAGGGGTACGAGGACGGTACCATCCGCCCAGATGTGCAGGTAACGCGGGCAGAATTTGCAGTTATCGTCGCTAATGTTCTCCCAAAGGCGGAAAATGAGGATTTGCCGCTCCCCTATACAGACGTTTCTGCTGATGCATGGTACACCGACAGCATTCAGGAGCTTTATAATGCGGGCGCGGTTCTCGACTCGGAGCTTTTCCGTCCCGATGAGCCAATTACTCGGCAGGAAGCAATGGAAATGGCCGGCAAGGCGTTTTTTGTAACCGGATACGACCTTAGCGTACTTGAAGGCTTTTCTGACTTTTCAGAGATTTCTGAGGAAGCGCAACATTATGTTGCAGGATTCGTGGCAAACGGATACATAACCGGTTATGAGGACAATACACTCCGCCCCAACGCGCCCATCACACGGGCTGAAAGTATTCAGATGCTGGACAAGCTCGACATCGTACATGAAAAGAATTCCTTGAAAGGCATCATGGACCGTATCTATGAAGGGGTAGAAACTGCAATGCCACGTACAATCTATCAGGAAATAACCGATGAAAATGCCGAATATTTTCTTGGTCTGAAAAATCTTGACGCTATTGACGAGGCGCTTGCCTCCGACGCTGCCATGCGTCCCGTTGCACACTCTGTGTGTCTGGCGCGGGTAAAGGATGGCGAGGATGTAGAAGCCATTATGGAAGAAATCCAGACTTCTGTCAACCCAATGAAATGGATTTGCGTCGGGGTAAATCCAGATGACATCCAGGTTGTAAATCAGGGAAACTTGATCCTGCTTGTCATGACGAATACTGCACCGCAGGAAATTGTAGACAGCTTTCTTGCACTTGAACTGGAATAAAAAAAGGGGCATAGCCCCTTTTTTTATTCCATCTTTATTCTCTTTCCTTTGTTAATTCCGAAATACTGATTTCAAAGGCTTCTGCAAGCTGGTCTAATGAGTCTATACGCGCCGATGTTTTCTTGCGTTCAATTAAACTGATAGCGTCTACACTCAGCCCGCTTTTTTCTGAAAGTTTTTCCTGTGTCATTTCGTTCTTTCTCCGGTAGGCTATTATGTTCTTTGCGACAATATCCCGTCCGCGCATAACATTTCCCCCTTTTTCTCCATTTTACGAACGGAAGGAAGAATTGTCCACCGAACATGTTCCGGATATTTGATGTACTGTAAATTTTTTTAATTATTTTATTGCTTATTAGACATTTATCTGAAAAATCATTTCTTTTTTCAAAAATATATCTTGACAAAACTCATGCAATATGGTATATTAATACCCAAAATTTTAGAAGTTAGTTATAACTACATATTAAAGGAGATGAATTTATGAAGAAAAAAATTTCTGTAATGACCGCTTTTATCTTGGGAATTGGGTGTATTGCTGTCGGCGCTTCTGCTGTTGGTGTAATACAGCAGGTCCAGTCGGAATTGCGCCCGGATTTTTCAATTGTAATAGATGGGAAAGAACAAACATTTAAAAATGCACAAGGGGAAACGGTATATCCCCTGCTTTACGATGGCACGACTTATCTTCCCGTTCGTGCGATTGGCAACATGATGGGAAAAACCGTGTATTGGTACGAGGATGAAAAGCGCATCGAGCTGAAGGACAATACTTCAACTGTGACGGATGCCGATGTTATTGTTCCCGGCGGCGGCAGTGCTACACCGGCGCCTTCTCCTGTGACAGAAGAAATCACCTTGGAACGCGCGAAGGAAATCGCATTGGAAAAGGCTGGCCTTTCTGCATCGGAAGTTTTCTTTACGGAAGCGCGTTTGGAACGGGATGACGGCAGGCGGCAATATGATATTGAATTTTGGAAGGACAATGTATCTTATTCTGCTGAAATCCGCGCGGCGGACGGCGTCGTGCTCTCCTGGGACGTTGACTATAACCGGATACAGCCAGATAACCAAGGCGACGCCAATAACGGAGATATGATTGGGGTTGAGCGCGCGAAGGAAATTGCTCTAAACAAAGCTGGCCTTTCTGCGGGAGATGTTATTTTTACACAGGCATCTTACGAAATAGATGATGGCATTGCATTGTATGAAATAGAGTTCCGTCAAGGCCGCACCGAATATTCTGCAGAAGTACGCGCCTCTGATGGTACAATTTTATCCTGGGATGTAGATTGGGATTAATTTTTGTTAAAAAATAGAAGTCCTGTAAAAGCAGGACTTCTATTTTTTACTATGTTGTATAAAACCGTTTTCTTTTTAACCCAATCGTTTTTGCTAAAACGTGAATTTCCTCCGCCGAAATATCAAGTCTTTCGGATATTTCACAAATGCTTCGCCTTTCCTGCACCAATTTATAAACCGCCAGTTCCTTTTTGGACAATTGCGCTTCAAATTGCTGATTCATAATTTTGGTATCAACTGCTGAAAAATTACAGTCATTATATTGTATTGTGCTGTACAGGTTAAAGTTACTTTGATGCGCGTGTTTGATTAAGGAAGCTTCCATAGAACGTGTTTGAGCCTGTTGTACATACTGGTGGTTCGTTTCTTGAACGAGAGTTTTGGCTTTTTTCATCAGAAATAATTCAAAATTTCCGCAGACGGGCGAATATTCTTTCGCCGCTTCGCAAAATGCAAGTGCAATGATTTGCCTTCTATCCTCTTTCGGTGTCGTTTTCCCTATCTTATGAAACAGTTTGTCTGCCAAAGGTTTATAGAGCGTCAGCAATTGTTCCGTATCATATGCGGCATTTCTCTTTCTAAGGTGCACATGTCCACACCACCAATTATTTCGAGTATCATATTCAAAATCAAAATGGATTGGAAGTTTCATCCCCGTTTCCAAAATTGTAGAAGTCAGGCCCCGAATCATGACTGACTGCTGTTTTTTATATCCTCTGTCCTGTGACTCCGCAATCAGTAAAGTTCGCGAACTTGCATCAAAACCAAATTCAACGTAGTTGGGCAACTTATCTTGCAATGATTTGCTTATTATAAGCCGCCCATTGCTGCCCAATGTTGCTGTTAATTTTTCTTCTTTTATGGGCCTGTCAAACCAAGTAATTGTTTCAACATTTAACTTCATATTGTCCAACCTCCTTTTTGTATATTTTACATTATACGTCAATATTTGTCAAGATTGCGCATAAAAATCTATAAAACAACCATAGCCCTCACGTAAAAAGGAATCCCCTTTTTGTATAACTCGTCTACAATTTTGCCCAGACTGCAGCCGGATAAATAACGTTCGAACATTCATGGCCTCGGTCGGATTAGCAATTAATTCTCCGTATTCATTCCGATCATAGCCGAAATATACTCGCTTTTCTAATTTCGAGGTCTCATTCCGGAATTATTAGGTTCTTAGGGCCTGTTTGATTTCGCCGCTTTTGCCGCACATGTGAATTCCCCTAATTCACATAAAAATTGTATAAAAAGCACGGTAATTTTGAAAATTACCGTGCTTGTCATCTATATTTATGCAATTTTTCCTGTAAAAAGCAACAAACCCATTTCAGATGAAATAGGTTTGTCAACTCCTCTTGGCTCCTCCAGTTGGACTCGAACCAACGACCCTGCGGTTAACAGCCGCATGCTC
>CABUKE010000007.1 GCA_902492065.1 uncultured Eubacteriales bacterium | reverse complement strand
ATGCTGAGGAGGAAGTCCGTCGTCGTGTAGACTTTCATGTTGTCGATGAGCGGCAATTGCTCATCCGATAGAGCCGAATAATCTCCAGGGCCTCTATACATTACATAGGGGTTGTTTTCAATACCTCCGGTCAAATCATACGTCTGCTCCTCGCTTTCGTAGTAATTATGGCCGTCTTCCCCACCGGTCAGATACAACTTAATCGTACTTTTTGCCGGGTCATCACGATTGACTTTGAGTCTAATCGTAAAATGTACCCATTCGCCCTCTTCTATAGCAAAATCATTTATCACCTTTCCTATTAACGAAACCCTGACAGCATCTCCAGACTTGCCAATTTTAAAGAATGTTTTTACTGCGCTGCTACGAATCGAAATATCAAAGGCTGCCGTAAGATCCTGAATCATACAGTCGCCAGAAAGATAGACCTCATCGCCTTCCTTCGGGAAATCGCACCTATACTGTGCAAATTTTCCTTTTATATTCATCGCTAAATTATTCTCGTTCTTCGGGTCAACAATTACAGAACCACTCGCCATGGTAAACTGTTTTGCACCTACGCCGCCGGTTCCAACTTTATCGCCGACCTTATACTGGCCCGGATCCACCCACTCGTCCAGATACAGCACGTCGTCCTGCGGAATATTCTCGGTTACATTGACCGTCTTCGTATCGCTGATGACGTCGCTATCCGTAACCTTTGCGTAAACCGTATACGACTTCACTTCATCGGCCGGTGTAAAGGTAAAGGTCGCGCCGGTCTGATCCTGTTTTGTTCCATCGAGATACCACTCGATCGTACTTACATCCACGTTGTCGTCCGGCGTCGTAGAAGCCGTAAACGTTACCGCTGTAACATTGCCGACTGTCTGGTTGATGTTTGCCGGCATGTCGAGTGCAAGCGCCGTAATCGGTACGATCGGGTGCTGCGTTACTGTAATTGTTCTCGTTTCCGTCTTGATTTCCGTTCCCGCAACTTTTGCATAGACGTTGTAGGACATACCGTCGTCAACCGGCGTATATGTGAATGTCAATCCGGTCGCATCCTGCTTAACATCGTTTACATACCATTCAATGCCCTTTGTGTATACGTTTTCTGCCGGCGTTGTCGTTACGTTGAACGTAACTGCCTGCATGTTGTCATACGTCTGCTCAAGATTGTCCGGTGTGTTGATCTCCAGAGCCGTAATCTCATCGTAGTCGGTATTTTGTATAGAGAAAGTCAGCGGCGCGCTAAGCTTCTGACCCGCCGCGTCGGTCGCTGCATCTGCCAGCGACAGCGTGTAGCTGCCGTTTGCCGGAAGTGCATCAAACTTGACACGGAAACTCTTCGGCCCCGTAATTTCAACATCTGAAACCTTAACTGTATCCTCATTTTCCGCCTTTACGATTACATTTTCCGGCGTAATTGTGTCAACAGCAATATCGTGGTTTGCTTTTATCTCAATACCTTCCGTCGTGTCGACACCTTCCGTATTATCCATCGAAAGCTTGAACAAACCCGGGCTGTAGATGCGGATATCGTCGACATATACTGCGTTTGAATCGCCCATAGCAACCATGCCGCGCACCAAAATGCGGCAGTCGAGCTTTGACATATCCGTCAGCGAATTGGATGCGCTGTCCTGTGTTACAACTATGTAACCGTCCTCTACCGGCCCGCCGTCCGCGTCCATAATGCCCTCGCCAAAGAAATAGCCTGTTACGCTGTACTTGCCGGAACCCGGCTTAACCACCAGCACATAGCTGAGCCACTTGTCCGCTGCAAACTTCGCATTGGCAACCCTGCTGTTTCCAACCATAATGCTGCTGTCGTCTTTAAAGTTAGCTATCGTCGTAAGGTTAATGCCTTCTCCGCGTACGAGAACATCCATGTAGGAGCCGGAACCCACCGTATCTGCCGGGATCATGATCCGCCCGCTGATGATAACAGGCTCCGTCGTCGTCGCGCCGAGCTGCTTGTTCATCTGCTGGTTCTGGCCGGAAGCGCCGGTGTTAAACATTTTGCCGACCATGTTTGAGTCGTCAGTTGGGTCTTTCACCGCCAATACGCCGTAAGTTGTCGTATCAGCACTAAAGTTAAAACCGTTCCATTTTCCAGTTGTAATCTGTTTATTTTCCGTATATGTATCATAACTGTCAAATAAATACTCTACATCGTCGCCGCGGCTCTTGATGTCAACCGTGTAAGTTTTTGTCGACTCATTTTCAGCCGTGACCGTAATTTTTACCTGCCCCGGCAGAGCAATCGTCGCGGATGGGCTGTAGCTTACCGTCGCCTTTGCGTCCGCCGCAGTCGCGACAACGGTTGCACTTTCTTCTACGCCTTCCGTCGTAACGGAATAAGCAGTTTCCTCTGCCGCAAAATTACTGATTGCTTTACCGTTGACCGTAATACCGGACAACAGATTGTTTGTCGACCGTGCATAGATAAAGTTAAGCGTGTAAACATTTGTATCAATGCTATCCCCGCTGAGCGTTATGGTAACAGTTGTCGGCACTTCAGTCACCGTCGCCTGCGAAATCTCTACATTCACTTTCGAGTTGAGCGCAACCGCCGTAATTTCAACTGGGAGTTCGCTCGTCTGCTTCTCAATCTCATACGTGTTCTGTGCCGGGTTAAAGTCGCTCATGCTTACGCCGTTGAGCTTGATGTCCGACAGCAGGTTCGACGCGCCTGCGTCCTCCAAGACAGCCGCGCCCTGATTCGGGACGATATCGGCGTATACATAGTTGACATTGCCCTCTGTAAAGGTGGTCGCCGTGCTTGCCGCGCCATTCTGCGTAATCGATACAGCGCCCCACTCCTCCGGCACTTCTACTTTAACCGTAAGCGGATAATCAAATATTTCGCTCGGGAGCGCACCGGAAGGATACGTTACCTCTGCCTGTACCTTGCCGTCAGCCGTCTTGGCCGCAGATACGCTCGATACCTGATATTCCCGCAAATACTTCGTCGCTTCTACGAAACCAGCAATCCAGAGCTCGCCCGCGTCGCGCCTCTCTACCATATGGGAGATATGCTCCTCCGCCGCCGCTCTCGAAATCGGCTGATAACCGCCCGTACCGTTTTCGGATACATTGTGCCACATCTCAACGAGCCACTGTCCTTTTTCGATTGCGGTCTCAACCCAGCCATCGCGCGTTGCGGTATTGTTCCCACCGTCGCCGATGCCCTGCATATAGAGGTTCATCCACTGGCCCCCTTTTGTCCCATCCTCCGGCGGGATATTGTTGAATCCGCGAGAACCCAGACGAGCCGAATAGTAACCCTGCTCCTTCATGATTTCATAGCCGCGTGTCGACATCGAATTGTTCGGCGCAGCAAAGCTGATTGCGTCGGTTTCAAAATTCTGCTCAAAGTATTCCTTTGAGTCTACCAACTCCATTTTCAATCCTTCTTCAGAGTTACACTTTATATCTGTACCTACACAAAGCGCATCCTTATACTGAGGGTCATCACTCATCCGATTCGGATGCGTCCATGAATGATTGATCACCTCAATCCAACCGCGGCTTTCAATTTCTTGCCATTTTGCCAGATTGCCGCCTATAAACGAGCTTCTGATAATACCGGCACAGGTTAACGGGATTTCATATTTCTGCGTCAGTTCATCTAAAATCCGCCCGCTGTCAATCACACCATCGTCGGAAATAATCGTGGCGATTGCGCCGGCATTGCCTTTTGTACTCATAATGCTGGCTTCCATCGTGTCGCCGCTGAGCTTTTTGGAAAAATAAACCGTGTAGATCTGCGTAGTGCCGGCTTCCGCCTTCACCGTTACGGAAACGCTTCCTGGGAACTCTGTCAGCTGCGCCGGGCTGATTGATACAATCTCCGCGTTCGGATCGGTCGCCTGTGCCGTAACTGCTACTGAGTCGACACCATCCTCCACCCGGATGTTATAGGTCGTTTTAGACGGGTCAAACCCATCGACCGGTGTGCCGTTGTACGACAGCGACGAGAGTGTTGCGTCGGTCGAGAGCGACGCCGTGTTGTAGATTCTTACGTCGTCGAGATAGATACGCGCCGAATTATCTTCTGCATAATACGGAACATTACTGTTATGCACCATATTGCCCGCATGTTGTTTTCCTTGCTCACCCTCGCCCCCTATATCCATGTTGTCTAAATTGACTTCCGTTTCCAGTGTAATAGAACTCGTCAATTCACCGTCCTTGTTCTTTAAGCCCGTGCCGTCCTCACTTGTCAGGACAATAAGTATCTTTGAATTTTCTCCAGATCCAGCAGGCGTGATGTATGCAGCATAAGAAATCCACTTATCCGCAACAGCACTGCCATTGCTTTCTTTGCTGGTTAAGAGGGTAATCGCATTTGTCGAAATTCCAAAAATAGTCTGCCTTACGCCACCATCCGACGCTTTACGTAATTCCAGATAGAAATTCGGAACTGCATTTTCCGTCGGGTGCAGCATAACCCTACCAGAAAACAACGTCGTCGTCCCTACTGCCATCGCTACCTTCTTGTGCATCGGCGGATACTGCTGGCCTTCGGAAGCGGCATATTCCGCCACCTTATTGTCCGGGTTAAGCGGATCTACTCCAACCACAACCGGGCCGTAGTTGGCGTCCCAGTTCGTTCCGCCGCCCTCTGGAATCTTTGTACCGACTTCGCCGCGGTTCTCAAAGTCATCGCTGAACAGGTCACCCTCTGCCGCAAATGCGGTCGGCAGTGTCACCAGCGACAAAACCATCGCAATGCACAAAAACATTGCCAAACACTTTTTTGCCATAACAATTCCTCCCACTTGTATATTTGTATATTCTGTAAAAAAATATTTGCAGACAATTGTAGTCTATTCACAGATTTATTATACCAAATAGAATAAATATTTGTCAATTTGTTCTGTCAAAAAGTCAATATTATTATATTTTTACTCCATGTCTTTTTGTTTCCTCTGTTGATTTTTTTATACAAAAAAGCCCCGCATATATAAAGCGGGGCTTTTTAAGCTTATTCTATCGGAAATCAATCTCTGCAATTACATTCCAGTTATTAACGGTATTGCCCTCTCCGAGCACTTTGACAGCTTTGACTGTCATGGGCTGCGGCAGCTTAAACTCTTCAAGCTCGACCTCGGAGGCTGTGCTCATGCCCTTGAATACGGAAACAAAGTTTTCCCCATCTTCGGAAACCTGGATCTCGAGCTTCGCCTTTCTCGTTTCGCTCGCGCTGTAGTATGCAATCCATACGGAGGAAATCTCCCGTGGTTCAATAAAGGTATACTTAATCCACGCGCTTCCTTCCGCGGCCCAGCGCGATACATAGTCGCCGTCCATACTGTTTTCCGGCGTGTTGCCTTCCTGGTTATGGCTCGCCACGATTTCCACGCCCTTTTCCGCACGGATAAACACGCTGTACGTCTGCGAAATGCTCCTATCATTGGGGTCGAACACTTTGATACTTGCCGTGCCCGGGAGCGACTCCGGCATGGTAATCGTATATTCGTAGCCGTCCGCCGCCGTAGCCTCAACCGTTGGCACCTCCGTCGTACCATACGGCAGGATTACGGTGTAATCTGTCGCATAGGGATTATAGTTTTCCACCGTCTGGCCGTTTACGCGCACGTCCGTCGCTGTCGGCACCTCCAGCGTACCATCCGGGATTTCCCAGTCCGCCATTTTTGTATACGTATATTTATAGGAAGGTTCTGTCTCGCCATCCTCGAGCATCCGGAACGTCACAGCAAGGTTAACGTCCTTCACATTAGTCAGATGAATCGCCAGCTTGCGGATGCCGGTGTTTGCAGTCTCCAGTTCATGCGTTTCCGGCGAGGTCGGGAGCTTCACCGCATCCATCACCGTAAACTTCGCATCATTGTCCGACGTAATGACCGCGCTCATCCGTTTGCCGTTCTGCGTCAGAATCGCCGACTTGCCGTCCGGCGCAACCTCGATATCCGCCTGCGTATGTGCAAACCACCATACCTCGCCCGGCTCAAGCAATGTCATCTCATCCTGCAAAACGACCGCGCGGCGGTTATTCGTAAAGAGCATACCGCGCTGCGCCTGCGACACCTTCAAAACGCCCAGCGCGCTCTTCATATCCATGATAGCGTATGCACCCTTCGGCTTTGACACATAGTCCGTGATACGACCGCGCGCGGTGTAGACCTGGTCGGCCTTTTTGTCCGGGTTGACACAGACGGTGTTCTGGCCCTCCGCGCGGCCGCGGTAGTAAGTGCTGCGGCCTTCCATGCCAAAATAGTTCGGCAGGGAGTAGTTGTCGCCGCCCAAGTCGATAAACCAGCGCTCGCCCTCTGCGTCGAGCACAAACGTCCCAACGTCGAGGTTGCCGTGGTTGGAGTTGTTCTTCCCGCCGTGGAAGCCGGCAAACACCATCGAGCTGTCCGTCCAGTTTGTGCGGAAGAACGCCGTATCAATCCCCTTGAACAGCCGGTCGTTCGGAAGGTCAACCTTCGCGCTGATATTGTCCGGATTGTACCAGAGTACATCTTTGGGCGTCGCCCCTCCGCCGTTTTCAATCAGATTATTATAGCGCAGACCCGCCAAATCCGGGTCGCCGTTTTTGTTTGCAAACCAGAACGAGCTTGACCCATCCATATGGCTTGAGCCGCTGTCACTATAGTTGAACGAGCCTGTCGGACCGTCAACATAGGACGCATAATACTGTGTCGTACTTACGCCCGGCCACTGATACAGGCCGTAGTTTGTACCAAAAGCGCTGTCCATGCTGGCAATCAGCCAAACGAGGTACGTTGTGCCGTACTCCCAGTAACCCGGCCCCTCTGCGTAGCCGCCGTCCGGCGCATAATCCTTCACGCCCAGCTCCACCGACTTGATAATATGGCCCAAAAGCGTGGTGCAGTCCTCGGGATATACGTTCGCAATCGCCGCACTCGCCATCAAAAGCCCCGCGTTGCAGACCGCGTTCCAGTTGGTCGTCGCCTTGGTCCAACCGCTCCGGTTGTGCGTGCCGCTATCCATCTTGTCCGTCGTGCCGTTATACGCGCCGATACCGTCCATGACCGCGTTCTGGTGGAGCGCATCCTCTATTGTTTTGCGCTGCTCCGGCGTAAAGTAGTCATAGCACCAGTCGTACGCAAGCGCTACGCCGTAGGACAACTCGCCCGTGTCGAGGAAGTGGCCCGGGTGCCAGTCCGGCCAGGAGCAGATTTCCTCTAACTCCTTCCATGCGCGCTCCGCATACTTGTCGTCATCCGTAAACTGGTACAAAAACGCCATCTTGTACAGCTTTTCCTTTGCTGTGCGCGCAACAGTCAACATACCGTTATCGTAGCCAAGCTCTGGAATAAATTCAACCGTCGGCTGCTCTAAGATTCCCTGGCTGCTCTTTTCAATGCTGTCAATCCAGCTTTGCAGCACGGTGTCCGTCTTTGCGCGTTCTTTAATCTCCGCAATCTGCTGCGCGTTTGCCAGCAGGCGCGGGTGCGCGTCGTTCGGGTTGGTTGCCTGCAAATCCGCCATCATCTGTTCGCCGGTCGGCCGGTCAAAGATAATATTCTGGATAATCGTATACAGGATACCCAAATCCTTGTCGTCGTCATAAATGTTTTCATAGTCCGAAATGACGATCAGGCCCATGTCGTGCCAGTACACCTGCTTGTTGAGCAGCTCCGCGCACGCGCGCAGCGGCACGAATGTCCGATCGTTGTAGGTATTGGCCGCAACATCGAGCACGACCTCCTGCCCGTTTTTATAAACCGTGTTGGAGCCGATCGTCATAGTAATCTCGATTCCGTCTTTTTTAACGGAAACCTGTTCCGTCGCCTCGTCGTAAGCAACCTCTGCACCGAGCTGCTCGGAAATAAAGCGTATCGGGACGAGCGTCCGGTCGTTTTCTGTAAATGGCACCACGTCCGGATTGTCCGGGTCAATCGCCACGCGCTGCTGTTTAGAATAGGCGTGGCCGTTGCCCAAAAACAGGCATACCGCGTCCTCAACCTTGGATAAGTCTGTCGGGTCGGACGTTGCCTGCGCTTCTTCCTCCTGTTTTAAAATCTCCTCTTCTCTTGCAATCTCCTCATCGCGGACAAGCTGGAACTTGTCAAAATATAATACCGACCCCTCCGGGTTTTCAATATCCCATCCCTTTGTACGCAGAGAAATCGCCGTTATCTGGTCAAAGCCGAGCGGCGAGCGCGTCGCGCCGATTTCCGAAAATGGAATTACAAACTCCTGCCACCCATCCTGGTCAACAGTTATTGTTTTCCCGTAATAGTCGTCGCCCTCCGTGTCCGGGTCGTTACTCATAAGCTGGAGCAGGAACGTAACCGGAACCTTGCTGTTACCGTAGACCCGAATCTTGAGCATATTGAAATTTGACAGATTGTTGACGTCCTTAATATGCAGGTCGCGCACGTTGTTCGGATACCACTCTGCCGTATATTTTGTATCCTCTTTGTTCTCCTTGCTTGCCGTAAAGCCGTACTTTTTTACGCTTTCCTCGTCGTCAAAGTCGATGATGTCGTAGGTGCCGTCCGCGTTTGGCTCAATTGCCTCCGGCGGCGGTGTAGGTGTCGGAATCGGATAGCTCGTCGCCTGTGCGGACGCTTTAATGTTAAGCTCTTTGTCTGTCGGCACATACGTCTCATCGCAGCTGATGATAAAACGGTCGTAACCAATTGAAACAATTTGGCGCGGAATAATACGCACCGAACCAGTCTCCCCTGCCTTGAGCGTAACCTTCCCGAGCACGAACCATGCGGGTGCTTCCGCCTCCGCCTTCAGGTTCGTGAAGTTATAGACGCCATTATTGAGTGACAACCACAGATTGCCGCCATTCATGCGTTCCACGGACGCCGTGTGGCGCATCCATATGTAATACGTTCCGTCCTTGTCTGCTGTAAACTGTACTTCCACAGACGCAGCCGCATCCTGCGCCGGCTGATTCTTGTCCTCAATCAACGGCTTGAGCGCCGCGCCGCCGGAATACAAATCCGACTTAAGCTCGTCAATGCGCTCTTCGTCGTAGGCAAGTTCCTCCGCCTCAATGTCGAGGAGGCCGTCTTCCGTTTCAAACACATTTTCGGCACCGTCCCCCGCCGCCAAAACGCCCGCACCGAACGGCAGACAGGTAAACAGCATGGCGATTGCCAGAACAGAGCTGACTACCTTTGCAAAGCTCTTTTTCATAAATTTCTCCCTTTCCTTTCTGAAATCAAATAGCCTTATGCTTCTCTCCTAAAAGTATGTGTTTTCAGTATAACATTTTTATATGTTTTGTCAATAATATTATAAAAAAAAGAGAGGAGGAGCCCTCTCTTTTTAGCAAACTTTTATAATTTCAGTATATCCATACCGCGCGGGTTGTTTGACCGGAACTGCATGATGACCAGGCTCGCCGGTTCGCCCTCAGCAGCGGTGTCACACAGTTCTGCCGTTGAGCCCACATACACCCGGTGATACTCCGTAAGTTCTTCTATCTGAACAATCATCTGCCGTTCGTGGATTGCAGCAGCAGCCCGGTCAGACGGATACCCCCTTGCAACAATATAATTGGCTGTTTCTTTCAACAAAACACGTCCCTTCGTCGTTAAATCGTTAAATTTGCATATCATATACTTTGCTTGAACCATATGACTGGCCGTATAAGAATAGTAGTTTAAATATGAATCTCAGGCTCTTTCAGCATGAAGCACAGCAGCATGATTGGCGTACAACCATTTTTAGATATGTATGTTTTTTTATATTTATGTTTTATCTTCCTACAAACAAGAGTAATTGTGTCTCCTGTATTAGTAGTTTTATATAAATACATTGCATATTTATCATTATTAAAAACAATGTGTATAATTTTGTATGGAAATTTACACAAAAAAGTGTTATAATTGGTGTGTATCTTTTATGTTTCTGGCTTATATTCTGTTTTGCCTATATAATACTTTTTTTAGAACAGACAGAATAAAAGTCTGCGACAGGGGCGGGCGTCCCTCACAGCCCAAAACCATACTACATAAGGAGAGGATAATATGAAAGGAAAAAAGCTGCTGGCAGGCCTGTTGTCGCTTGCCATGCTGATCGGCCTCGTTCCCGGCGCGGTATCTGCGGCGGAAAAAACCGTCTGGTATTACAGCGACTATGAGAGCGGCGACATCGCCACGGGTGCGGCTGTCGTTGCGAAATCAAACAAAATTGAGGCATACGCCGATTCAGACGACAACACATGCGTTATGATTGAGACGACAGGCGGCGAGGACTGCTATTATGAGGCAAACACAAACGGCATTGGATGGGACAATGTTGTAGTGGATCTTTCGCTTTCCATCAAAGACCACAGCCCCGGCGGAAATCTACAGTTTAAGGATAAGGACAGAAAACAGAGTACGCTGTTAACATTTAGTGCCGATGTCGTAAAATCGGCCGGCAGCGACAAAGAGCTTGGCAAGCTGAAAAAGGGCAAGTGGCTCGATTTGTCCTTTGTGCTTAACTTTACTGACCGGACCTATTCGACCTATGTTGACGGTAAGCAGGTTGAAAAAAATGTTGCTATAAAAGGCGACGCGGCAAAGGAATTCATTAATATGCGCCTGTATGTAGCAAAAGGGACGACAGGTGGTATCCTTTTAGACAACTTTGCAGTATATCAGGGCACAGAGCCGCGCGACGTTTCTGAAGAGTATGAACCGGCTCCGACCATGAAGCCAGTTGGCCCCGGAAAGGATTACGAACTTAATACCGCAGATATGACAAAGCTTAACGGCGGCGTTGCGCTCCTGCTTGACTATGCAAACGCCTATGCAAACGACGCACTGACCAAAGTTGACCCGGAAAACGAAGCAGTGGTGCCGTTTACAGAAAACGACCGGACGCTCGTTCCGCTCCGGTTTATTTCCGAGAGCGTAGGCGCGGAAGTTGGCTGGGACGAAGCGACTCAGACAGCAACCGTAACCGGCGCGGGCAAAAACATTACCCTTACCCTTGGGCAAGCGGAGATGTACGTTGACGGCCAGGCGGTTGCACTCGATGCAGCGGCGGCGGCCTACAACGACCGCACCATGCTCCCGCTGCGTGCGCTCGTTGAGGCGCTTGGCAAGAACGTTTACTGGGATGAGCGCGGCCTGATTCTGATTACAGAGCCGAGCGTTACCCTTGATGCAGAAGCAGACGCACGCCTGATCGGCGCAATGTATGGCTATTTGAAGACCGGCACGCTGGCGCTCAACTATGCCGTAGCGCCGACCTTTACACAGGATATTATCGACGATGCAGTTGCAACAAGGCCCCTCAGCTATAAGGGCGGCGCGAATGCCGGTGCCGGCGAGAAGGGCGCAAAAGCACTCTACTATCTGGCTCTTTCCGAATACCTCGGTATAAATCTGTCCGCGACGGACGGTACAACGGCAAAGGAAGGCGCGCTTACCCAGCTCCGCTCCCTGATTGGCGGCGGCAACGAGCCGTTTGCGTGCGTAGGCTGTTACTGGAGCCACGCAACCGTTGCAGCGGATCTCGTTCTAGTAAAGAATACGCCTTCCATCTACAATGAACTGACACAGGACGAAAAGGACCGCATGGACTGGCTGATGAAGGCGCTCGCCGTTGCAGGCAACTGGGGCTTTAACGATGCAAACAACTACAAGACGGGCACAGATCTGATGGGCAACTTTGGCAAGACGTGGAACCCGAACTACCGCAACGCGTACCTGCCGGTTGTACTGTCCGGCGCAATGTACTTTGGTGCAGAGGAGCTTGATGAAATCTTTACCTCGTTCAGTTATGACGAATACATGGCAAAGTTTGATGAATATGGTTTTACAAACATTAAGGGCGCTTGGGAGCCAGCTGGAAAAGACGCAATGGAAAACGGCGGCGAGGTTAAGCTGCTCGGCGGCATTGGTGCAAGCGGCATGGTTGCAGGCCAGAGCGGCGGCAGTGGAAAAGGCGTCAAGCTTCCATTCAAATACAATGGCATGGGCCTGGATCAGATTGAAGAAATCTATTGTAATCTGATGAGATATACTTATGGCAAAGTTGTTCAAAGTTCCTACGGCGTAGAAGGCCAGGCAGACTACAGCTATATCATTTCCGGCAAACCGTCCCCCTATGAGGGCTACAACGGCATGATGAGCGAGTTTGCCGGCGGTGACGGCAGCGGTCTGCGCAGTAATGCGGGTTATGGCTTTGACAGCTTTATGAGCATCGTTCCGACACTGGCAAACCTGAAGCTGTTTGGCATCTGGGACTCCGTTTCCGAAGAACAGCAGGCAATCGACGCACTGATGTATGTCGGCAACAACGACCTCATCTTCAAGATGCAGGAAGGGTATCACGGCTATTCGACCGGCAGCGTGCATGAAGTGTACGAGTACAGTTCTCTCACGCGTGGTTATGCAATGGATAAAGACATCTGGCGTGCATTCCACTGCTTTGAAACAACACCGACTACGATAGCAAAAGATCCGAACGCTGTAGAACTTCCAGACATGCCGGATGCAGACCCCAAAGACGGCGTAACAGAGGCGCCGGCAGGTGCACTCGTGCCGGGCATGTACAGCGGCAAGTTCCCAGAGGAATCCTACATTCGGCTTGACAAAGCATATACCGGCGACGTGACGGCGGAGTTTGACCTCGTGTTCGGGCCGGAAATGGACGGTGACTTTGACGGCGTTATCATGTATGACAGCGCGGATGCGTCGGAGAAAACGTATCAGAAAGTAAACTGTCTCATCCAGCTCAAGGGCGGCACAATCAATATCATGAACGGCGGCGGTTACAAGCCGACTTCGTTCCAAACAATTGCAAACTATCGCTACCACTTCAAAGTACAGTTGAATGCAAAGACGAAAAAGTGGAGCGTGTGGATTACGCCGACCTATCCGGAGCAGGGCGAGGAAACGCTGGTTGCAGAAAACTATGACTTCCGTACCGGCGCAGAAGCCATCTCCGACATCGGCTCGCTGATTCTGGTACAGGCTACGGACTTCGGCAGTTATTGGATTGAGAACCATACGGTTACAGAGTAAATGAAAAACAAAAAAGACCGGAATTTTCCGGTCTTTTTTTATGCCCGTATCAGTTTTTCTCCGGCCGTTTCATAGTCAGAGAAATCCGCTTCTTTTCCACATCCACATTTAATACCCACACGTCGACCACATCGCCGACCTGCAGCACCTCTGACGGATGCTTGATATAGCGGTTCGTAATCTGCGAGATATGCACCAGACCGTCCTGATGGACGCCGATATCGACAAATACGCCAAAGTCAACGACGTTGCGTACTGTCCCTTTCATCTGCATGCTGGGCTTTAAGTCCTTCATATCCATCACATCCGTGCGCAGCATAGGCGGCGGCAGCTCGTCGCGCACATCGCGCCCCGGCTTGGACAGCTCCTCCACAATGTCGCGCAGCGTGGGTACGCCGACGCCGCATGCCTGCGCCGCCTTTGCCGCACCCATCTCCTTTACCTTTTCCGAAAGGCCTGCGGCCCCCTGTTCCGCTATGTCCCCCGTCTGGTAGCCAAACAACGTAAGCAGTTCCTGCGCCGCCGCATACGACTCCGGATGGACACCCGTGTTGTCGAGCATGTTTTTTGCACCCGGTATGCGCAGAAAGCCCGCGCACTGCTCGTACGCCTTTGGGCCGAGCTTTGCAACCTTTTTGAGCTGTGGCCTTGCCGTAAATGCGCCGTTTTCCTCCCGGTAGGCCACGACGTTCTGCGCCACAGAGGCCGACAGGCCGGACACATATGACAAAAGCGGCGCCGACGCAGTATTGAGGTCAACGCCAACCCGGTTGACGCAGTCCTCGACAACGCCGGCCAGCGTGTCGTCGAGCTGTCTTTGCGGCATGTCGTGCTGGTACTGGCCCACACCGACGGACTTCGGGTCAATTTTGACAAGTTCGGCGAGCGGGTCCTGCAATCGCCGCGCGATTGAAACCGCACTGCGCAGAGATACATCAAATTCCGGGAACTCCTTTGCGCCGAGCTTCGAGGCCGAATAGACTGACGCGCCTGCCTCGTTAACCACCATGTACGACACCGGGCGGTCAACCTCACGAAGCAGCTCCGCGACAAAGATTTCCGACTCCTTCGACGCGGTCCCGTTCCCGATTGCAATAACGTCGACCTTATGCTTGTTTATGAGCTGCTTGAGCTTCGCCTTCGCTTCTTCCACTTTGTTCTGCGGCGGCGTGGGATAGACAACCGTCGTGTCGAGCACCTTGCCCGTCGCGTCCACCACGGCAATCTTGCACCCCGTCCGGTACGCCGGGTCGAAGCCGAGCGTCACCTTACCCTTGACTGGCGGCTGCATCAGCAGCGCTTTGAGGTTTAAACCAAAAATTTTAATCGCCTGCTCGTCGGCGCGCTCCGTCAGGCCGGAACGTATCTCCCGCTCGAGCGACGGCGCAATCAGCCGCTTGTACGCGTCTTCGATAGCTTCGGCATAATAATCGTCCGTGACGCTCTTTTCAGTCAGGAACATCCGCGTAAGGCGTTCCACCGCGCGCGCCGCGTCTACCTCGACGCCGACCTTTAAGTACCCTTCCTTTTCGCCGCGGTTGATAGCAAGCACCCGGTGGGAAGGCACCTTCGTGGCTGGCTCGCTATAGTCGTAGTACGTCGCATAGACGGAGTCCTCCTCCTTTGCCGCCGCAGCGGTCAGCAGCGCCGTCCGCTCATACAGATCCCGCAGCATTTGCCGCGCCTGCGCGTCATCAGATACCAGCTCTGCTATGATATCCTGCGCCCCCGCAATTGCCTCCTGTGCGCTTGCCACACCCTTTTCTTCGTCGATATACTTCTCCGCCTCCGACAACAGGTCGCCGGAGCGCATGGTCTGGGAAGCAATCAGCTGTGCCAGCGGCTCAAGCCCACGCTCCCGTGCGACAGTGGCGCGTGTGCGCCGCTTCTGCTTGAATGGGCGGTAGATGTCCTCCAGACGCGCCAGCGTCTGCGCTTCTGCAATCTCGGCGCGCAGCTCGTCGGTCATCTTCTCCTGTTCAGTGATTACGCCGACAATCTCCTCCTTGCGCTTCTCCAAATTGCGCAGATAGTCGAGCCGTTCGTGCAGCTCCCGCAATACCTGGTCGTCACACGAGCCGGTCATCTCCTTGCGGTAGCGGGCAATAAACGGAATCGTGTTGCCCTCGTCAATCAGCGTTACAATATTTTTCGCATACTCCGGTTTGAGTTGAAATTCCTTCGCGAGCTGCGCCTGTATGTCCATGTTTATTCTCCTCTCCTGTATTGTAATGATAAAATGTATGAAGCGTGCAGCGACTGCTATTTACTGCAAATAAACATCCCATATTCTTTCGGAACGTGCAACACGCCCCCCGCCATCTTTTTCTCCAAGGCTGCTTTTACGGTTTCCCGCCCAAGCCCTGCAATCTGTGACACCCCTGTTAAAGATTCCACATAATTGAGCATATCTTCTATGTTTGTGACTGCCAAAGCGTCCTCATATTCGAACCTCTGCACATTTGAAAAATACTCTTTTAAAATCCCTTCCCCGTTTTGCAGAGTAAAACTCTTATTTACCGTATCCGTGACGCCATACTCTTGCAGATTCCGTGCAAGAAACGGGACGATACCATCCTCGCCATGCGTCGCACAGTAAAAGCGCCCCTCGTCCGACAGGACGCGCCGAACCTCTGATAAGGCCCTCCCGATATCCGGCACATGATACAGCATCATATTGGCAATCACGCCGCCGAAACGGCCGTTTTCGTACGGGATATCTTCAATATCCACTACGCCATACGAAACATTTTCAGGAACGCCCAGCATATTTTTCGCAGAAGAGAGACCATACCCTCGGAAATGTCTGTGAGCAACAGGTGAACATTTTTATCCAGAAGATGTAGGTGATCTCTCCACATCTCCCCCGTACCGCATCCAAGCTCTAACACCTCTGAACCCGGTCGAAAAGCGTAATGCGAAGCGATCCAGTTTCCAAACCCAAATTTATTTATCGAATACTTTTTATGAATGGAAATCCGCGCGCTGAGATTGTCCGCCGACTTATACTGTTCTTTCACGGCTTTATGTTGGCTCATATGTTCCACAATGGCTGCCCCCTTTGCTTAAAATCAGCGAATGACAAGAGAAATTATAGCATACTTTTCTGCAAAAAAGCAAATCCTTGCCCCTTTGTGAATAGGCAATAAATTTTCTGTGCAAAAAATCGAAAAAGAGTTGATTTCTTGCCAAAATTGTATTAGAATAAGGGGGAGTAATTTGGAAAGTTTGCCCCCAGTGGGTATAAATTTTGTAAAAGAGGAGAGAGCAAGCAATGGCAAATGAAGATGCAATCTTGAACCAGTTTAAAAACGTTGCGGACGAGGGCGTTGCAGTTGATGCAAGCAAACGTCTCCGCGTTGGTATCATCGGTACCGGCTGGATCGCGGACGCACATATGGAGCAGTACAAGAAGATGCCCGACGTAGATATCGTAGCGGGCGCGGACCTGATTCCGGGCAAGGCGGAAGCGTTCTTTAAAAAGCATGAGGTAGACGGCGTAAAATGCTACCTCAGCCACAAGGAAATGCTCGACGACGAGAGCCTGAAGCTCGACGCAGTCAGCGTGTGCACCTACAATATGACGCATGCCGAGTGTACGATTTACGCGCTGGATAAGGGCGTAAACGTTCTGCTCGAGAAGCCGATGTGCGTAACGACGGAGGAAGCGATTGAGATTCTGCGCGCAGAGAAGCGCAGCGGGAAGGTACTCTCGATCGGGTTCCAGCCGCGCTTTGACCCGAACATGCAGATGGTAAAGGCTGTTGTAGAGTCGGGTGTGCTCGGCCAGATTTATTACATACAGACGGGCGGCGGCCGCCGGCGCGGTATCCCGACGCCGTTTGGCACGACGTTTATCGAGAAGGAAACGGGCGGCATTGGCGCGCTGGGCGACATCGGCTGCTACTCGCTCGATATGGTATTAAATGCAATCGGCTATCCGAAGCCGCTTACGGTTACGGGTTATAAGTCCGACTTCTTCGGTAAGGATCCGAACTACTGCGGGTATCCGAAGTCGAAGCGGGCTGAATATGCAAAGAAGTTTGGCGTAGACGACTTTGCAGCAGGCTTTATCCGTCTGGAAGGCGGTATTATCCTCGACTTCCGTATCGCATGGGCAATGAACCTCGACACGTCGGGCGACACGATTATCATGGGTACAAAGGGCAGCCTTCGTATCCCGTCGACCGAGTGCTGGAATGGCTCCATCGGCGGCCCGCTTAAGGTTTACAGTGAGGTTGGCGGCGAGCAGGTTGAAACGGAAATTCCGATGAAGGAGAGCGACGTAAACTGCTTTGAGGTTAAGGTTCGTTCCTTCCTCGACGCAATCAAAAACGGCGGTGAGGCTCCGGTTCCGGCAAGCCAGATCCTCTACAACCAGGCAATCCTCGACGGTATTATGAAGTCGTCCGAGCTTGGTCATGAGATTGAGGTACAAATTCCGGAAATCTAATTTGTATTTTATGAAAAGCTTTGCACAATCGTGCAAAGCTTTTTTATTGGTATTGACAAAAGGCTCCATTTCCTGATACAATAATGTGTCGGTAATGGTAACCACAGAAATCAGGAAAGAAACAGTATGGGCAGACGGTAAAGCAGGAGGGAATCATATGGCAGGTACGATCTCACGGGGGATTAAGGCCCCGATTATTCGACAGGGCGACGACATTGTAAAAATTACGGCAGACGCGGTGCTCGCAGCGGCAAAGGAAGACGGCTTCACGCTGCATGACCGGGACGTTATTTGTGTCACAGAGGCGGTCGTGGCGCGCGCAGACGGCAATTACGCTTCCACGGACGACATTGCGGCAGATATTAAGGCAAAATTGGGTGGAGAAACGATTGGTGTGGTGTTCCCGATTCTGAGCCGGAACCGGTTTGCAATCTGTCTGCGCGGAATTGCAAAGGGCGCAAAAAAGGTAGTGCTGATGCTCAGCTACCCGTCGGACGAGGTAGGCAACCATCTCTTTGATATGGACCTGCTCGACGGCAGCGGTGTAAACCCCTATACGGATGTATTGTCGCGCGAGGAGTACCGTAAGTATTTTGGCTATGTAAAGCACGCCTTCACCGGCGTTGACTATGTGGACTATTATGCGTCTTTGATTGAAGAAGAGGGCGCAGAAGCGGAAATCGTGTTTGCCAACCATCCGGAAGCAATCGTGAAGTTTACGAAAAACGTGCTCTGCTGCGATATCCATACGCGCACACGCTCGAAGCGGCGCATCCTTGCTGCGGGCGGCGAAAAGGTATACACACTTGACGAAATTTTGAACGAATCGGTCAACGGCAGCGGCTATAATCCGCAGTACGGCCTGCTCGGTTCCAACAAGGCGACGGAAAACACGGTGAAGCTGTTCCCGAAAAATGCACAGGAAGTGGCAGAAAATATTCAAAAGGAAATCAAGGCGCGCACGGGCGTGCAGGTTGAGGCTATGGTCTACGGCGACGGTGCGTTCAAAGACCCGGTGGGCAAGATTTGGGAGCTGGCTGACCCGGTTGTTGGCGCAGGCTACACGGACGGGCTGCGCGGCCTGCCGAACGAGGTGAAGCTTAAATATCTGGCCGACAATGACTTTGCTGGCTTGGAGGGCGAGGAGCTGGCGGAAGCGATTCGCCGCCGCATCCAGGAAAAGGACGCAGATTTGAAGGGCGATATGGTTTCCCAGGGGACGACGCCGCGCCGCCTCACCGACTTGATTGGCTCGCTATGCGACCTGACGAGCGGGAGCGGCGACAAGGGTACGCCGATCGTTCTGGTACAGAACTATTTCAACAATTTTGCAAACTAAACAGAAAAATAAAAAAGCCTGGCCAAAGTGGTCAGGCTTTTTTGTACCCTTTTTAGAAATTCCGAACGATAAAATCTGCAAACTTGCTCCCCAGCAGGCGGTTGCCTACGCTATTCGGCTCGCCGTACGGGTGCAGTCCGTCGTAGAAATACTTTTGATGGTTGTAACGATTGATACCGCTCTCCTCATACATATCGAGCACCACGACATTTTCACTGTAATCAGCCGCAATCTCCTTAATCTTGTCGCCATACTCCGTCAGGTAAACGCCGTTTCCGTTCGGGTAGTCGTCGCTGTTCTTTCCGTCGGCAATATATGGGTTATCCGACTCTTTGATTTGCCGGTCGCGGTACATCGGCGTAATCAGCATAATTTTCAGGTTTGGATTTGCTTCCAAAAGCTTATCCAGGCTGTAGCGCAGTGCCCCGCCAAAGGTCGTCACATCGTAAAGATTATTAGGGTTGTCGAGCGCGACATTTGCCGTGAAGTCGTTTGTTCCAAACCAGATGGACGCATAGTCGAGCGTGCTTAAATCGAGATTTTTCATGTTTTCTACATGTGCGGCGGCTGACTTATCATTGGATTGCAAAATATACGCATCCTGTTTTGCCCAGTCAAAGCCCGGCGTGGTAAGCGCCCGCATCGTTTCCGCCATGCTGAGCACATCGACATACGTGCCGCTCTGGTTCGCCATTTTTGCTCCGCCGATGCCGAGGTTGATGGTGGTGATACCCGTATTTTTCTGAATGTTTTCCGCATAGGAACGCATCCCCATGCCGGTAATACTGTCGCCGAAGTTTGCCATGGTCTTTCCTGCAAGGCGCGTGTCGATTAGGTATGATTTCTTAACCGGTCGCATGGTCTCAAAGCCGTCCCAGAGATAGAGCTGCAGGCTTGTGCCCGAAAGATTCTCAATGTCGTATGTAAGCTCAAGCGTCTCGCTCGCCTTGCCGCTCACGGTTTTCGACACGCTGTCGATCCCGCAGAGGCGGCCGTCCTGGTACTGCGCCGCCACAAGGACGTAGTCCTTTGTCACGCCCGGCGCGTAGCCGTCTATCGTCACCGTGGCCGTCAGCTTCCCGTTTGTAAAACTGCCGTCGCTGTTTAAGCCGTCAACAATGTAGCTGATTTCATCTGCGTTCTGCTCGGCGTGGTTCAGTACATAGTCGGTATACGTTTTATTATCCGCCGCCGTCACACGCAGATACATCCCCTTTTCCGCCGGAGCGCCGCCTTCGGCCTCCGTACCATTTGCGTTGTAAGCAGTAATGGTCGAGCGTGCGTTGACAACAGCGTTTTGTACCACTTCATCTACCGTCATGCCGGTGTATCCGTTTATGGAGTCGCGCACTACTGTGTATACGTCCGAGCTGAGCGTCGTGCTCAGCGTTTGATTGAGTTTATAGATTGCGATAACCTCGCCCTCCTCCAGAACACGCACATATCCCGGTGCGGCAAAGTCGGAGCCGCTCCGCTCCTGCCCGTTTTCGTCTACTACTGTATAGGTATACATCTTGCTCAGGCCATTGGTCAGGTCGTCCACGTTCGTTCCGAGATCAGTGTCCGTAATGGTACGCCTCTGGTTATCAATCGTAAGCGACGTGTGCGACAGGGTGACCGGTTCAATCACGGGCGCACGCTTTACAACGCCGCATTGCAGATTGTCAATAATTGTAGTTGATTTCGGATAAACGCCGTTGTCAATGGTAGGCCCATACTGGAACCGAATTTGCAGCAGTCCGGTCATAATCTGGTCGCCTTCCAGATCCCTATCCGCGTCAAGCTTAAGTTTATTTAACACCTTAATGTTGTTAAAATACACATCGACCGCCGTATATGTGCTGCCGTTCCCGGTATAAGTTGGAAAGAACACATAATCGAACCGGTTCCAGTTTTGCAGAGGCATCCCCTCTGCGTCAATATATTGGCCGAATATGGACATGCCCTTTGTGCTGGTGCAGTCCAGAAAGTTTCCCTGTGCAAAATACGGCATGACACCGGATGTATAACCGTCGTGGTTCGACCGCATTTCTGCCGCAATCCCGCGCGCAAAGCCGTCGCGCGTAGCTTCAAACGATACATGAATCAGGTCGTTTTCCCCCAGACTTCTGATATTCGGGTCAATGTTAAAGCAAGCGTAACGGAGATTGCCTGCCGTAACGCCGCCCGCATCCACAAAAGCGGAATCCGCCCATTCGGTCGTAAACCAGAAGCTCTCGTCCTGCGCGTCCTTGCCATACATACCGGAGCCGAAACCATATGTATACGGCGAGTTTTCCGTCCCGCTCACCGGGAGCGACCCGCCCGACATACCGTTTGGAATCTTTGTCGTGCTGTTTACGTCCGACGAGCTGAAAGTAAGGCCAATGACCGGAGCAGCCTCGGCATATTCCGGCTGTTCAACCCGGTAGTAAGCAATGGCCTCCCCCGTTGATTTATCCTTTACGACAAGGTTGCCGGCAGTCAGAAGTGCCGTGCTGTCCGCACTCAAAAGCCTCCCCGATGCATCGGCAAACGCATAGTCATATGTATTCGGCAGGCCGCTGGTCAAAGCAGAAACAGTCATGGTTTCGTCGTCGTTTGTCATGGTACGATGCCGGTTGTCAATTGTCAGAGAAGCGTGTGTCAGCTCCGGGTTTGCAATGACCGGCTCCTCATCCAGTGCCTCGCATACAACATTGTCAATAAAGGCCGTCGAGCGTGGGAAGTAGTCATAGTATTTTGTCAAAGAATAGGCAAACCGGACCTGATTGACCCCAGTCATAATCTGGTCGCCCTCCAGGTTCTTATCCGCGTCAAGCTTTAATTTGTCAATGACCTTATCGCCGTTATAGTAGGCGTCAACCGCCGTATATACGGTCGCGCCGCTGTCCGGGGAATATTTTGTAAAAAATACATAGTCAAACTTGTTCCAGTTTTTGACCTTAACGCCTTCTGCATCAACAGGCTGCCCGAACATGGTAAGCCCTACTGTCGGGTTCGTATTGTTCCAAAGCTGGGCCTGCGGGTCAAAGTACGGGTACGATGTACCCGAGTCCTTGTGCCGCGGACGAAGCTCCACATAGCCACCGTATTCGTAGCCGTTGCGCGCCATCTCAAAAGAAAGATGAATAATTCCGTCATCGACACCGCCAATGTTGGACGCAATGTTAAAGCATCCATTGCGGACTACATCGGCCGTCATACCATCCATATCAACAAAACTGCCGTTCTGCTCGCCGCTGTAGTAGAATACCTCGTCGGACGCCTCTTTTCCGTAAAGGCCGTCAACGACACCGTAGAGATACGGTGTACCAGCCGTGCCTGGCTTTGGAATGCCGGCGGAAGCCATACCATTTGGCAGTCCGGTATCATCTACTTCCGCGGAAGAAAATTCCATATTAATTGGACTTCCGGTCACAGCGGCAGCAGGCAAAGGCACCGTCATTGTCAGAAGCAGACATACAGTTAAAATAACAGGCAATATGCGCTTTTTCATATCCATTCTCCTTTATATGTTCTGTTTTTGTTCCTGTTTTCTATAAATATCATACTAAATTTTACCGGATTCGTCAATTCCCACAATAAAAAATTAAAGACTTCAGTGCGTCTTTTCATCCACAGATATATTGTTAAACACAGCAAACTACAGTAGCATCCCCAAGATATTTCCACTCTGTCAAATCTTGTTGTCTCTTTTTTGTCGCAATACAAAAAAAAATGGATAAGGTAAACAGATTAAATATCTGTTGCCTTATCCAGCGTGTCATTTCCTGTGAACTCTCAGCTCAGACCTGCGCAAGCGCCTGGGCCAGATCTTCAAGAATATCATCAATATTTTCAAGCCCGACAGAGAGACGAATCAGCCCCGGCGCAATACCAGCTGCGTCAAGCTGCTCATCGGTGAGCTGACGGTGAGTCGAGCTGGCAGGGTGGAGCACACAAGTACGGATATCCGCAACATGCACCACAAGGGAGATCAGCTTCAGGCTGTCGATAAAGCGGACGCCAGCCTCCCGCCCTCCCTTGAGCGTAAAGGCGATCACGCCGCTGCATCCGTCCGGGAGGTACTTTTGCGCCATATCGCCGTATGGGTCGCCGCTAAGCGTCGGATAGCTTACGCTTTCCACCTCAGGCCGCGTAGCCAAAAAGCTCGCAACCGCTTCTGCATTTTTGCAATGGCGCTCCATACGGACTGGAAGAGTTTCAAGTCCAAGGTTGAGCAGAAACGCGCCCATTGCACTCTGGCATGTGCCCATGTCGCGCATGAGCTGGACGCGCGCCTTTGTAATATAGGCGCTCTCGCCGAAATCCTTTGTGTAAACGACGCCGTGGTACGAGTCGTCCGGCTCGGTCAGACCCGGGAACTTGCCGCCTGTCCAGTCGAATTTGCCGGAATCGACAATCACGCCGCCAAGCTGTACGGCGTGCCCGTCGAGGTACTTTGTCGTCGAATGCACGACAATGTCTGCGCCGAATTCAATCGGGCGGCACAGCACCGGCGTGGCAAACGTATTGTCCACGATGAGCGGCACGCCGTTTTTGTGTGCGAGCGCGGCAAACCGCTCGATATCAAAAATGGCAATCGTCGGATTCGATATCGTTTCGCCGAACACCGCCTTCGTGTTCGGGCGGAACGCCGCCTGGATTTCTTCGTCCGTTGCATTGTTATCCACAAATGTCACGTCAATTCCCATCTTTTTCATCGTAACGGCAAACAGGTTCAGCGTCCCGCCGTAGATGGACGCCGCGCTGATGATGTGGTCGCCGCTGCCGGCAATGTTTAAAACTGCAAGCATATTTGCCGCCTGTCCCGACGACGTGCAAAGCGCACCCACGCCGCCCTCGAGCGCGGCAAGCTTTTTCTCCACCGCGTCCACAGTCGGATTGGCGAGGCGCGAGTAGAAAAAGCCGGACTCCGTGAGGTCAAACAGCTTTGCAACGTGCTCGGTCGAGTCGTATTTGAACGTCGTGCTCTGATAAATCGGGAGCGCGCGGCTCTCTCCGTTTTTCGGTTCATAGCCTTCATGCAGGCATTTTGTTTCTATTTTCATGGCAGTGTCTCCTTTGTTTTCTTTCGTTTTATCGTACCACAAAATCCCTGCTCCGTCAAGGGGCGGCGGACTCCGACGTGCCGGTGCGGAACTGCTTTGGGGAGACGGAAAATGCCTTTTTAAACGCGCTGGAGAAGTAGTTTGGGTCGGAAAAGCCGACGAGGTCGGAGATTTCCTTGACCGACAGTGTCGTATCCGCCAAAAGCCGCCGTGCCTCCGACAGGCGGAGCTGGTTGACATATGCGCTGACCGACAGTCCGCTGTGTTTTTTGAAGATATGGCTGATATACGACTTGCTGCAATGGCAAAGCGCGGCAAGACAGTCGAGCGTAATTTTTGAAGCATAGTTTTTCCGCAGGTAGACGATGATGTGCCCGTAAATATAATTGGACTCGCTGACATAGCGCTCCTCCGGGTATGTCTGCGCCGTGTGGGAGCACAGCAGCGACAGCATGGCGCAGAGCGGGACGATCAGCGTTCGAACAAAATCCATGTCCGGGATGTCGGACGAGAGGTGCTCCTCGTAGAGCGAGGAGAGCATACCGCGGTCGAGCCGGTATTCGTTCGACAGGGTGCAGATGCGCTGGTGTGCCTGGACAGCGTTTTTCCGGTAGCCGCTCACGCTGACAAACCCGGCGACCGCCCCCTCGTAGAAAAATGGCACCACAAACTCCTCCACACCGGCGTAGCACATGCCAAAAAACGCCCCTTCCCGACACTTGGCAAACACTTTGTTTTGCTTTTGCCTGCACCGGTCCCAGAGGTTTTTCTGCGACTTTATGTATAGGCAGTAGGGGTTCGCGTGGATGTTGTAGGACGCGAGCTCGCCCATATAGGGCGCAAGGAGTGCCGTCCGGTCATGGATGGTGACTTGCAGGCCGTGCTGGCGTTTTAAGTAGTCGATATAGGAGGTAACTTGCTGTACCATCGTGGACTCCCCCTGTCATTGATTTGGCTCTTTTATGTGCACGATTTTATAGGTTTTAAAGCGATTTTTTAAGGTTTTTTCTCAAGTCCCATTATATAATAAAGAAAAACCGAAGTAAAGGGGAAAACAACATGAAATTTTACGAAGAACCAAAACGACAGATTCCAGTCGCGCACGAGGTTGATGTTCTCGTTGTCGGGGCAGGGCCTGCGGGCGTATGCGCGGCTATTTCTGCGGCGCGCATGGGCGCGGATACCCTGCTAATCGAACAGCAGGGCGCAATCGGAGGCATTGCGACCGTGGGGTTGATGAGCCACTGGACCGGAACATCGGGCAGCAAGCTCTACCATGAAATCCTGCAACGGAGCGCGGAGCTCAACGAAGGGAAGCAGAAGGGCAAGATAACAATCACAATTGACCCGGAGAAGCTGAAGGGGTTGTTTTTGACCATGCTGCATGAGGCGGGCGCAAAGCTCCAGCTCTACACCTTTGCAAGCGGCGCAATCGTCGAGGACGGCCGTGTGCGCGGCGTCATCTGCGAGAGCAAGTCCGGACGGGAGGCAATTCTCGCTAAAGTGGTCATCGACGCAAGCGGCGACGGCGACGTTGCGGCAAAGGCGGGTGCGGCGTATACGCTTGGGCGCGAGCAGGACGGCAAGATGCAGCCTGCGACCATTATGTTCAAGGTCGGCGGCGTGGACTCGGAGCGCGCTGTGTACCTTGGCTCGTTTGAAAGTACATATGAAACGCCGCGCGGCGAATTGCAGGCGCTGGCGCGCGAGCATCTCCCGTTCCCGGCTGGACATGTGCTCTTATACCGCTCGACGCTGCCTGGTATTGTGACCTGTAACATGACAAATGCCATCGACATCGACGGCACAAAGGCGGAGGACCTGACTCGGGCGGAAATTGTATGCCGGTCGCAGATGGACGCAATCGTAAAGTTTCTGCGCGAGTACGTGCCGGGATATGAGAATTGCTACCTAATCAGTTCAGCATCACTAATCGGTATCCGGGAAACGCGCCACTTCAAGGGCGTTGCCCAAATTACAGAGGAGGACATTCTGGCTTCCCGCCAGTTTGACGACTGGGTGGTACGCGACGCGAGCTTTAATTTTGACGTGCACAACATTACGGGTGCGGGCTTGGACGAAACAGGCGCGCAGAAAGAGTTTCCGGAGATTGCGGGCTATACGATCCCGTACGGGTGCCTTGTACCGGAGAAGCTCGACGGCCTGCTCCTGTCCGGGCGCAATATTTCCGGTACGCACATGGCGCACTCCAACTTCCGCGTAATGCCGATCTGCGCCGGAATCGGCGAGGCAGGCGGCATTGCGGCTGCAATCAGCGCGCGCGACGGTATTTCGCCGCGCGACGTGGACGTACGCGAGATTCAAAAGCATTTATAAGCCGCGCATTGACATTTTTCCGCGAGAGCCGTATAATGAAAGTACTTTCTCAGAAAGGGACGTGGGAACATGCAAAAAATATTACTCGATACTGATATTGGAAGCGACATTGACGACTCCATTGCGCTGACGTACCTGCTCTGCCAGCCGGAATGCGAGCTGGCCGGCATTACAACGGTGAGCGGCAAGCCGGAACAGCGCGCCCGGCTCGCAAGTGCAATCTGCACGGCGGCAGGAAAGGATATCCCGATTTATTCCGGCACGGGCGCGCCCCTGCTTACAAAGCAGATCCAGCCGCATGCACCGCAGGCGGACGGTATTGCGGCGTGGCCGCACCGGACGGACTTTGCACCGAACGCGGCGGTTACCTTTATGCGCGACGTCATTGTGCAGAATCCAAACGAAATCACCCTGCTGGCAATCGGACCGCTGACGAATGTGGCACTGCTGTTTCTGACCTATCCGGAAATGGCAGGACTGCTCAAGTCCGTTGTGCTCATGTCGGGCAACTTCTACAACCGGCTCGCCATGCCCATGAGCGAGTGGAACGTGCGCTGCGACCCGTTTGCGTCGCGCATTGTTTATGAAAACCGCGATGTAAAAAAGCTCTATGCCGTTGGGCTGGACGCGACGCTGCAAGTCCGGCTGTCGCCAGAGGAGGTACATCAGCGGTTCACCGCGCCGGTGCTAAAGCCCATCCTCCCCTATGTGGAGAAGTGGTGTGACTGCTGTGATGGAACTGTTACCTTCCACGACCCGCTGGCGGCGGCGTGTTTGTTTGACCCGGCGCTGTGCAGCTTTGCGCGCGGCACGGTGGAGGTCGAAACGGCGAACGAGCGCTGCGGCGGTATCACGTACTTTACCCCGTCGGAGCAGGGGCGTCACTTTGTGACGGAAACGGTGGATGCTGCGCTGTTTTTCGAGCATTATTTTTCAATTGTGCGGTAAAATAAAAAACAAGGGCGAAAGCAATGAAATGCTTTCGCCCTTTCGTTATAAATGATAAAAACTTCGGGCCGCTTTCCTCTTGGGCGGCCCGTTTTTGCATGAATTTATTGGAAAATGGAATTTTTTCGGTTGCCTGCGTTTAAAAACTTTCCCATTACCGGCACATAGGTCAACACAAACAACACCACTGCCACAAGGCCAACCGGCCCACGGATACGCTTCGGAAGCGACAACCCAAACAGCACGCCAAGCGCGAGCAGGCAAATCTTGAGCAGGGCAAAATCCTCCCAGTGCAGCTTCTGAATATACGCATTTGCATAGCGGAACAGTTCTCTCATAGAAAAGACTCCCTTTCTCAATTATAAAATATAGGGCCGCACCGGCTGCCCGTTTGCCAGCAGATACTCCTTCAGCTCCCGCACATGGTAGTTGCGCTCCATCTTCGGCGAATACAGCATAGAGGAGATAATTCCCGCCGAGGCGCCGGTCTTGGAAAACACGTCGAGCAGATGCTCCGGCTTTCCCGCGCCGCCCGACGCGATGACCGGGATGTTGACCGCATCTGCAATCTGCTTTGTAATCTCCAGGTCATACCCCTGGTGCGTGCCGTCGTTGTCAATCGAATTGACGCAGATTTCCCCCGCGCCGAGCGCCTCGCCCCGCTTGGCCCACTCGACCGCGTCCATGCCCGTGAACACGCGTGCGCCGTCGATTGCAATCTCGTACCCGCTCGGGATTTTCTCGCTTTTCTCCACTTTTTTGCACTGCATACTCAGCACAATGCACTGCCGCCCAAACGCAGCCGCGCCGTCGTGGATAATCTGCGGATTGCGTACCGCCATGGAGTCGATGCTGATTTTTTCCGCGCCGGCCTTGAGCACCTCGTACATATCGTCGAGGTTACGGATGCCGCCGCCCACGGTAAAGGGCACGAACACGCGCTCCGCGACCATCCGCACCGTATCAAGGTCAATCTTACGCTTTTCCGCGCTTGCCAAAATGTCAAAGAAAATGATTTCGTCAATCTGGTCGGCGTAAATCCGCTCCGCGATTACGTCCGCCCGGTCAATGTCAATATTATTCTGAAATTTATGCGCCTTTGTCACCATCTTGTCCCGGATGTCAAAGCACGCTATGAGCCGTTTTGTCAGCATAGTAGTCCCCTCCCTTACAGACGCGCAAAATTTTTCAAAAGCCGCAGCCCGACCTCGCCGCTTTTCTCGATATGGAACTGCGACGCGTACAGGTTCTCCTGCGCGACCATGGAGCAAAACGGCGCGCCGTACTCCGTCGTCGCGAGTACGATTTCCTCGTCCGCGGGACGGATGTGGTACGAGTTGACAAAGTAGAAGTATTCCTCATCACTCAGCCCGTCCAAAATCGGCAGCCGCCTTGTGAAGCGCGCACTGTTCCATCCAATCTGCGGCACGCGCACCGCCGCATCGTCAAAGCGGACCACGTCACCCTTCAGCCACCCGAGGCACGTCGCGTTGTCCTCCTCGCTCTTTTCAAACAGCACCTGCAAGCCCACGCAGATACCGAGGAAGGGCTTTTTTTTGTCAAACACGTGTTCCTCCAGCACCGGAACCAGCCCAAGCTCATGAAGCGAATCCATCGTCGCCCCGGCCGATCCGACGCCGGGCAGGATAATGTGGCTGCACTCGCGCAGCGTGTCCGCGTCCGCCGTCAGTGCCGACGCAATCTGCAAATGGTCGAGCGCATTTTTCACACTTGGCCCGTTCCCAGCCTTATAGTCAATAACTCCAATCATTTGTTATTTCCGCCTTTCGGTAATCTCTATTCCTAACTGCAACATGCAATTTCATTTTACAGGCCGCGCGCCTCCATCTCCCGCTGAATCAAAAACTCCTTTGCGCGCATCTCCATCGTGTCATCGAGCGGGATAAGCCCGTGTGCAGACGCGCCGGGGTACTTACGTTCCAGCGCCGTTTCAATCAGATAGTCGGCAAGCTCCGGATTTTTGGGCAGAATCGGCCCGTGCAGGTACGTGGCGACCGTGTTTTTATACACAACGCCCTCATGCGTCCCGCTCCCGTCGCTTCCATATCCAAAGCGCACGCGCCCGAGCGGCGTATGGTATTTGATATCCGTCCGACCGCCATGGTTTTCAAACCCGGCAAGCGTCATACTTCGGCCGCCGAGCGTCGTCTCCACAGCAATGTTACCAATCAGCCGTCCCTCGCCCGCTGCCGTATCAATGTCAAGCACGCCGAAGCACGCAATCCGCTCCCCATTTGCTTCGTAAAAATTTCCCATAAGCTGGTAGCCCGCGCAGACGGCGAGCGTCACCCCGCCGTTTTCCACATAATCTTTGAGTGGCTGCGCGACAATGTCACGGTACTGGCTTACCAAAAGCTGTTCCCGGTCGGAGCCGCCGCCCAATAAAACGATGTCCACGCCGGAAAAGTCGGGTTTCTCCCCCTCGCACAGCGTTTTTACCTGCGCATTCACGCCGCGCCAGAGGCACCGCTTCTCCAGCACGGCGATGTTGCCCTTGTCGCCGTACAGGTTCAGCAAATCGGGGTACAAGTGGTAAATGGTCAGAGCATATTCCACCTATCTCCCCTCCTTTTCTAACTTGGAAAGCGCGACATACGCTGGGTACATGGCCGTATAGTTGACAAGCACATAGTACAAATCCCGCCCGCTTTCCAGCATGGCGGCAAGCGCCTCCTCCGTCGTGTCATAAACCGAAATCGTATCTGTATCGTAGCCTGCGTATTTGAGCCGCAGGTACATGTCGAACCGGCGCGTCCCCGTCACAGTGTAACGGTGCGCATCCGCCTTGCGCATGGTTTCAAAATCCACGTCCCATATCCAGGAGATGTCCTCGCCGTCCTGCGGCTTGTCGTTGAGCACAAGCAAAACGTCTTTCTCCCGCCGGTCGTTAATCAGCGTCGTAACCGACTGGTTAAAGCCGGTCGGGTTTTTGGACAGGAGTAGGTACACGGTTTTCCCGCCAATGTCAAACCGGCTCATACGGCCCGGCTCCGGCTTCTGCGCGCAAAGCACGCTCAGAATGGACTTGTGGTCAATCCCGAGCAAATCGAGCGCAGCATACGCCATCAGCATGTTGTACACATGGTAAAGCCCCGTCACCTCAGACTCGGCATGTACAGTCAGCCCCGCGTGGCAGGCGTCGAAGTTCAGGATTCCGTTTTCAATGCGAACACCGTCTGCGCGGTAGTCCGCCTCCGGGTTTTGATACCCGCACTTCGGGCAATGGTAACGCCCAATTTGTCCATACAAGTAATACGCGTAGCAAAGCGGCGCGCCGCACAACTGGCAGTTGCTCCCGTCGCGGATTTCCTCAACCGCGAGCATGTGCGGGTCGCTCGTCACGCCATAGTAAGCCGCGCCGCGCCCGCGTCCGAACACAGAAGTCACCGGGTCGTCCGCGTTTAAGATGAGCTTTGCCTCCGGCGCCATGTCAAACGCTTTCTTTAAAAGCTGCGCCGTCAAATCAATCTCCCCATAGCGGTCGAGCTGGTCGCGGAACAGGTTCGTCACAACAATGAGATCCGGCTTTGCCTGCGCAAACAAAAGCGGCAAATTCGCCTCGTCCACCTCAATGCACGCGTAGTCCGCCTTCATGGTTCCAAACAGGCCCGCCGTCTTGCAAAACGCCGCCGCAATACCGTTTAGCATATTCGCGCCCGCGCTGTTGCACACGGTTTTATATCCCGCCTGCACAAGCGTAGCATTAATCAGATTATTTGTCGTCGTCTTGCCGTTCGTGCCGCACACGACAATCATGCCACGCTTTACCTTTGCGGCAAGCAGGGCGATTACGTCGGGACATAGCACGCGTGCATACCTGCCCGGCGTCGCCGAGCCGCGCGAGCCAGTCATGCGGCATAAGAGAAACAGCAGCTTTGCCGCCCAAACGGCCAAAATCAGCCTGAGTCGCTTCATATTTGGTACTATCCTTTCCGGTTCTATCCGTTTATCCATTATTAATAACGCTGCTGCAGCGCAGAAAGGACGCTGCAGTTCTTTCAGACACCATAAACACAATGATACAAAAGCCAAAGGGCTTTTGGATTTAATTTGTGTTTATTATACCACGTCATGGTGGAAATTACAAGAAAGTGCACAAAGAAAGACTTTTTTCGCGTAAATTTTAAATTTCGTATTGCAAGGCTGGGACGCAAATGGTATACTGTTAAATAGGTTTTTGTGTCTATTTTTGTCCATCCGGCGCGGATATGCCGCGGCAGGCGGCTGGATTCTGTTTTTGATTTTCACGCTTAGGAGTTGAAATACATGAGTACAAAATACATATTTGTCACGGGCGGCGTCGTTTCCTCGCTTGGAAAGGGAATCACGGCGGCGTGTCTTGCACGGCTTTTGAAAAACCGCGGCCTTTCGGTCACGATTCAGAAGTTTGACCCGTATTTAAACGTTGACCCGGGCACGATGAGCCCGTACCAGCACGGAGAGGTGTTTGTCACCGATTCCGGCGCGGAAACGGACCTTGACCTCGGCCACTATGAGCGTTTTACGGACGGGGAATTTACCAACTTAAACAACATTACGCAGGGGCAGGTCTACCTATCGCTGCTGAACATGCAGTTTGACGCGCACATCAAAAAGACCTTGCAGGTTATCCCCGACGTGACGAACAAAATCAAGCAGGGCATGTACGACCTTGCAAAAGAGCGGGACCCGGATATTCTGATTGCGGAAATCGGCGGCACGGTCGGCGACATTGAAAGCGTGCCGTTTTTGGAGGCCATCCGGCAAATGCAAATCGAGCAGGGGCCGCAGAACTGCATTTTTATGCACGTTGTGCTCGTGCCCGGCATTTCGACCGGGGAGCTTAAGACTAAACCGGCCCAGCACAGCGTAACTAAGCTGCGCCAGCTTGGTATCAATCCTGACTTCCTGATCGCCCGCACCGAGGACGGGATTACAGAAGAACTCAAGGACAAGTTAGCTGTATTTTGCAGCGTGAAGCGCGAGCATGTCATCGACAACTCAAACGCAAGCTCCATCTATGAGGTACCGCTTCTACTGCATAAGGAAAATCTTGACGCGCTCGTATGCGAGCGGCTCGGCCTCAAAACGGACGAGCCGGATATGTCGGAGTGGGAAAAGATTGTATATAATCTCAAAAACCCGCAGCAAGACGTCCATATCACCGTTGTCGGCAAGTACACCGAACAGCAGGACGCGTATATCAGTATCACGGAGTCGTTTATCCATGCCGGGATTGCTCACCGTGCGAAGGTGCACCTGCATTGGGTGAGCGCGGAGGACTTAACGGAAAAGAATGTAAAAGAAAAAATCGGGCAGACGAGCGGTATCCTCGTTCCGGGCGGCTTTGGCAGCCGCGGCATCGAGGGGAAAATCACCGCGGTCAAGTACGCGCGCGAAAACAAAATCCCCTTCTTTGGCATTTGCCTTGGCATGCAGATGGCAGTCGTGGAGTACGCGCGTAACGTGCTCGGCCTCAAGGGCGCACATACGAGCGAGGTGGATGCGGATTCGCCTTATAAAGTCATCGACCTCATGCCCGAGCAGCGCGGCATCAACCAGCTCGGCGGCACCATGCGTCTCGGCGCGTACGCCTGCCGCTTAAACGAAGGCACGTTTGCTTATAAAGCATATGGCAAGGCGGACATCAGCGAACGCCACCGCCACCGCTACGAATTCAACAACGAATTTTTGGACAAGTTCACGCAGGGCGGCATGGTGGTCGGCGGCGTCAACCCGGAGCGTAACCTGGTCGAAATTGTGGAGCTTCCGGGCCACCCGTGGTTCTGCGCGGTGCAGTTCCACCCGGAGTTCAAGTCGCGGCCTGACCGGGCGCATCCGCTGTTTCGTGACTTTGTCGGCGCGGCGCTTGCCTACGAGCACGGTGAAACGAAATAGCAGACAACACGCCTGCGGGCAGTTTCTTGCCCGCAGTTGTTTCTTTCTGATACAAAATCTGATATAACCTCGCTAAGACGTCCCCCGCCTCTATAGGCGGTGGGCTTTGCTTCATGGAGCAGGCAGCGGGCATATATCCCCCGCTTCGCGAGGTCTATCGCCGTTAACGTGACATTTGCTCCTGTGAAGCAAATGTTCTCAATAAAATCTTGTTATAAAGGAAGGGTTCTATGAAGGACATATACGAAAGCCCATTTAACCTGCGCTACGCCAGCAGGGAAATGCTCTATCTCTTTTCCCCGGACAAGCGGTATTCGACCTGGCGCAAGCTGTGGGTTGCACTTGCTCAGGCGGAGCACGAGCTCGGCCTGCCGGTAAGCGAGAAGCAAATCAAGGAGCTGGAAGCGCACATCGACGACATTGATTACGAGGTCGTAGCCGCAAAGGAAAAGGAAATCCGCCACGACGTGATGGCGCATGTGTACGCCTACGGCGTAAAGTGCCCGAACGCAAAGGGGATTATCCATCTCGGCGCAACGTCATGCTACGTGACCGATAACGCCGATATCATCATTCTGCGTGAGGCTCTGCAGCTCATCCGGCAAAAAATTCTTCTCGTGATGGAAAAGCTGTCGGAGTTTGCACTTGCGTATAAGACTCTGCCTACGCTCGGTTTCACGCACTTTCAGCCCGCGCAGCCTGTAACCGTGGGCAAGCGCGCGTGCCTCTGGCTGCATGACTTGCTTTTGGACTTGCAGGACGTGGACTATGTGATTGGGAGTCTGAAACTGCTGGGTAGCAAAGGCACAACCGGCACGCAGGCAAGCTTTTTGAGCCTGTTTGAAGGCGACCACGAAAAGGTTAAAACGCTTGACCGCAAAATTGCGGAGAAGATGGGCTTTGACGACGTATATCCCGTGTCGGGCCAGACGTATTCGAGAAAGCTCGACTCACGCATACTGTCCGTCCTGTCTGGCATTGCGCAAAGCGCGTCGAAATGCGCCAACGACATCCGCCTCTTGCAGGGGCTCGGCGAGCTGGAGGAACCGTTTGAAAAGAAGCAGGTCGGCTCGTCGGCTATGGCGTACAAACGCAATCCCATGCGGTGTGAGCGGATGACCTCTCTGGCGCGCAATGTGATTGCCATGACGGTAAACCCCGCCATGACGGAGTCAACGCAGTGGCTCGAGCGGACGCTCGACGATTCGGCAAACCGCCGCATCTCACTTTCGGAGGCGTTTTTATCCGCCGACGCGGTACTCGGCATTTTTGCCAACGTGACCGACGGTCTTGTTGTGTATCCGAAGGTAATTAAAAAGCGTTTGATGGAGAACCTGCCCTTTATGGCGACGGAGAATATTATGATGGAAGCAGTCAAGCGCGGCGGCAACCGGCAGGAGCTGCACGAAAAAATCCGCGAATACTCCATGCAGGTGACGCGGGAGGTCAAGCTCGAGGGCAAGCCGAACACGCTGATTGCAAAGATGGCGGCGGACCCGGCGTTTATGATGAACGAAGACGAGCTAAACTCGCTGCTTGAGCCGTCGAAGTATATTGGCCGCTCGAAAGAGCAGGTTGAGGACTTTATCGAAGGATATATTGCCCCGCTGCTCGCCGGCAAGGACTTTTCCGGCGTGAATGTGGAGCTGAACGTATAAAATAAATTCTTTCAGTCCGGGAGTTTGGGCATTTAGCAGCCGTCAAGCTACCGGGGTGATTGGAAAGGGATGAATAATAGAGATGGAAAAAATCATTGCACTCGACTTCGGCGGACAGTACAGCCAGCTTATTGCGCGGCGCGTGCGCGAGTCGGGCGTATACTGCGAGCTTTTGCCGAACTTTACCGATATTGAAAACCTCAAAGACCCGGAAATCAAGGGAATTATCCTCACAGGCGGGCCGTCGAGCGTTTATGCGGAAAATGCGCCGCTCTGTAACATGGAAGTGTTTGAGCTCGGCGTACCGGTGCTCGGCATTTGCTACGGTGCGCAGCTTCTGGCACAGCACTTCGGCGGCGAGGTCGGGAGTCTCGGCGTGGCGGAGTACGGCGGCGTGACAATGGACGCGGATGTGACAAGTCCGCTCTTTGACGGTGTGGCAAAGACGACGACCGTGTGGATGAACCATAACGATTCGGTCAAGAAGCTTCCGGACGGCTTTATCGGGTTGGCGAGCACGAAAAACTGTCCCTATGCGGCGCTGAGCAATGCGGATAAGGGACTATACGGCATCCAGTTCCATCCCGAGGTACGCCACAGTGAGTGCGGCTTTGCTGTGCTGAAGAATTTTGTACACAAAATCTGTGGCTGCAAGGGCGACTGGTCCATGGCAAACTTAGAGGAAGAGCAGATTAAGCTCATCCGCGAGCAGGTCGGCACGAGCAATGTCGTGAGCGGACTGTCCGGCGGCGTGGACTCCGCCGTTGCGTCCGTCCTGGTGCATAAGGCGATCGGCAAGCAGTTGACATGTATTTTTGTCGACCATGGGCTTCTGCGCGAGGGCGAAGCGCAGGAGGTGCTCGACGTTTATCAGAAGGGCTTCGGCATGAACCTCGTGTTTGTGGACGCGCGGGAGCGTTTCCTGAAGAAATTGGAGGGCGTGTCCGACCCAGAGCGCAAACGCAAAATTATCGGTGAAGAGTTTATCCGCGTGTTTGAAGAAGAAGCGAGCAAGGTCGACGCGGCGGACTTTTTAGTACAGGGTACGATATATCCGGACGTAATCGAGAGCGGCGGCAGCGCGAATGCGGCGGTCATCAAGAGCCACCACAATGTAGGCGGACTGCCGGAGGACACGCGTTTTAAGGCGATTATCGAGCCGCTCCGCAGTCTGTTTAAAGATGAGGTGCGCGCGCTTGGGACGCAGATGGGGATTCCGGATGAGCAGGTGTGGCGCCAGCCATTCCCCGGCCCCGGTCTTGCCATTCGCGTACTCGGTGATATTACAGAAGAAAAGCTTGAAATCGTGCGCAAAAGCGATTTGATTCTGCGCCAGGAGGTTGCAGCGGCAGGGCTGACACGCGATATTTGGCAGTATTTTACCGTATTTACGCCCCTGCGTACTGTCGGCGTTATGGGTGATGACCGCACGTACGACCACGTTGTTGCGGTGCGTGCGGTAACGAGTGACGACGCGATGACGGTCGATTTTGCTAAAATTCCGTATGATGTGCTTGGCAGGATTTCCAACCGTATTATAAACGAGGTCAAGGGCGTAAACCGCGTTGTGTATGATATTACGAGCAAGCCGCCGGGAACAATTGAATGGGAATGACGAATGTGAAACCGAAAACCCAGTATTTATGCGGGTTTGCAGGGTTTGACCTCTCGTTTTGATAACAATTTGATAACATCTTGAAACTTCGGCATTATTCAGTATTGCGTGTGGTTTTGGAGTACAGAGTAATTTAGGAATGGTTTTAAGATAAAAATATTCATATGAAAAGACCTTACTGATGGCAGTATCAGTAAGGTCTTTTTGCGTTTTATGATTGTTTTTTCAGCGCGTCTATCATCATATCACTAAGCGCCTTTGACGGAACTTTTGTATAGCCTTTAAGATTTGCAAAGGCAGGATAGTTATAACGCCATTTATCATATTCTTCTTTCGATATTTCGCCAGAGTTATACTTCTCCGCCTGTTCAGCCCACGAATATATCATCTGAAGAAGATCAGGATTTAAAATTTTGGTGTTTTCAAACTGTAATGTCACGACGTTGTCCTGAAGAGATGGTTTTATTCCGTAAATGTCCTCAATGGCGAAAAAGGTGTGCATCAGTCCGAAATTGCTGTCGATATCAGGAACATTTAGAGCAAGCGGTGATACCTCAAGAGTGTTTGCAAGGGTTTGTATCATATCCTCTTTCGGTGTTCGCGTACCTGCTTCATACTGCGCCATTCGTACATCGGCAGATTTTTCAGGAAAACCGACGGCATGTCCTAACCATTTTTGCGTCATGCCCCGCAGATTGCGTATAAACCGTATTCGTTCACCGATTGCCATATTGATTCAACTCCTAAATATATTTTATGGATATAGTATAACATATATGTTTAATAGATGTCAATATAAATTAAACAAATAAATTTAACTATTTATAAAAAAGCACTTGACATAAACTAAAATGTTTAGTATAATAAAGAAAATTAAACAATTATGTTTAATAATAAATTTTAAAAAACAGAAAGGAGCGATTGAAATGACCGACAAAATTTTCATGATGGCTGATGAAGTAGCCGAAGAATTGGGCGTTTCTAAAGCATACGCCTATAAGGTCATTCAGCAATTCAACAAAGAGTTGGAAGCAAAAGGATTTTTTACGTTATCAGGGCGTGTCAACAGGCAATATTTTTTGGAACGAACCTGTTACAAACCGCCTGTACTGAAAGGAGCTGATAAAGATGCCGGTATATAAATACGAGAAAAAAGGTACCTGGTATGTGATGGTGCGTTACGTTGATTGGCAGGGTACACGTAAGCAGAAATGTAAAAGAGGCTTTGATACAAAACGTGAGGCACAGGAGTGGGAACGAAAATTCCGTCAGCAAACTTCCGCTGATATGGATATGACATTTGAAGCATTTTGGGAGCTGTATGAGCATGACAAAAAGCCGCGTGTAAAAGAAAGTACCTGGGACACCAAGCAAAATATTGTTGAAACAAAAATTCTTCCTTATTTCGGGAAGAAAAAGATCAGTGATATCAGCACCAAAGATATTATAGCGTGGCAGAATGAACTGCTTGCTTACCGTGACGAAAATCATAAACCGTATTCTGCGGCATATTTAAAGACGCTGCATAATCAAATGAATGCCATATTAAATCACGCGGTGAAATTTTATAATCTTTCTTCAAACCCCTCTGCAAAGGTCGGAAATATGGGTTCGGACAAGCATACCCAAATGCAGTTCTGGACAACGGAAGAATACAAGAGATTCGCGGAAGCCGCAATGGATAAACCGCTGTCCTATTATGCTTTTGAGATACTTTACTGGGCAGGACTTCGTGAAGGTGAAATGCTTGCTCTCACACCTGCCGATATCAATCTTGAAAAGGGTACTATTACGGTAAACAAAACATATAAGCGCAAGAAAGGACAGGACGTGATTACATCGCCGAAAACGGAAAAGAGTAATCGGACAATCAGTATGCCGCAGTTTCTGTGCGAAGAAATAAAAGATTGCCTGAAAATGATTTACGGCATTAAGAAAAATGACCGTATTTTTTCGGGATTATCTGTACACATGCTGTATCGGGAAATGGACCGTTGTTCAAAGGAAGCAGGGGTAAAACGCATTCGTATTCACGATCTTCGGCACAGCCATATATCTCTTTTAATAGACATGGGATTTTCAGCCGTTGCAATCGGTGATCGTGTCGGACACGAAAGCGTTGAAATTACATATCGCTATGCACATCTGTTCCCCTCAAAACAGGGAGAAATGGCATCACAGTTAAACGATATCGGGAAAGGAGATTTTTAAAATGTCAGCTAAAAATTTAGACAAACACAACCGTTTCAGAAGTATAACCGTAGGGTTCAGAGTTTCGCCGGAGGAAGCAGATGAACTGAATGCGGCGGCAGCGCTTTCGGGGCTTCCGAAACAGGAATATTGCTATCGGCGCTGTATGAATCGGGAAGTGATTGTACAGGGTAATCCAAGGGTGTATAAAGCGCTCAAGGGACAAATGATAAAAATTCATGAGGAGCTGTTGCGGATTACTGACAGCAAGGAGATTTCTCCCGAAATGCTTGAAACGATAAATTTGATAGCCGTCACGCTTAACGGACTTAAGGAGGAGTGAAAATGCTTAATAAAAACGAAATGACCGCTGTAAATGCTTCTACGGCAATAGAAGCACAGCAGTCATTAGAATCCATTAACAGTATATCAGAAAACGGCAAAGAAATCAATACTTCTGAAGAAGATTTTGAAGCGTATCAGCGAGAAATGTTTAAAATGTTGGATCCGTCCTATTTAAAGACGGTAACAATGCCGGAGCTGTATGGAACGGTGTTTGAACGACAGTCCTGTTTAATCGAAAACATATTGCACCGAGGAACCTACTTGTTTGTAGGTTCTCCCAAAGTCGGCAAGAGCTTTATGATGGCGCAGATTGCATATCATATCAGCCTCGGGATACCGCTTTGGAATCATAAAGTGAACAAAGCGACGGTGCTATACTTTGCTCTTGAAGATGATTACCCAAGACTTCAGCAAAGGCTTTATCAAATGTTTGGCACAGATGAATCCGAAGATTTGCATCTTGCCACACAAAGTAAAAAGCTCGGTGACGGTCTTGAAACGCAAATAGAGGGATTTATAAAAGATCATCCTGCAACAGGTCTGATTATCATAGATACCTTAAAGCGTATCAGGGACGGCGGCAATGAATACAGTTATGCAAATGATTATGACAGCGTTGCACGTCTTAAAGCAATCGCGGATCGGCGAAACATATCAATGTTAATTGTACATCACACACGAAAACTGCAATCCGACGATAAGTTTGATATGATTTCCGGCACAAACGGGTTGCTCGGAGCCGCTGACGGAGCTTTTGTTCTAAGCAAAAAATGCAGAACCGACAACGAAGCAACTCTTGATATTACAGGACGGGATCAGCAGGATATGCGGCTTCATTTATCAAGAAATGCTGACAGGCTTGTATGGGAGCTTGACAGTATTGAAACGGAGCTTTGGAAAAAGCCGCCGGAGCCATTGCTTGAAAAAGTTTCTCAGTTTCTTTTGCAAAATCAAACGGAATGGTCCGGTACTCCAACAGAACTTTGTGAAGCGCTTGATCTTGATATAAAGCCAAATACACTGACATTAAAATTAAATGTCCACGCAGGGCGCTTATATGACGAATATGGTATTCAGTATGAAAACAAACGGTCGCACGATGGGAGAAGAGTTTATCTATCAAAAGTATAAACGTGACGATGGTGACGGTCGTGACGGTGTTTTTGACGGCTTATAAAAGACCGTCACCATCGTCACGACCGTCACGGAAAGGAGAGAAAATTATGAAACAGCTGCAAATAAGCGAAGCTCTGTTTGTGAAAATGATTAAATATTTTTACAGCGAAGAAATCGGATTTGACAATGAGGAAATATTCGATCTGGAGCGTGAAATTAAAAAAGAGCTTCAGAGGAAGTTAGACAGAATTACCATGCGGAGTTATTACACAAAATACAAAATCGCAGAAACGGAGCAGGAGCGTGAGGAAGCACGCAAGAAATATCTCGATGAAAAAGGAGTACCGGAAAGCTTCCGGTGGTGATTTTTCCATAAGAGATATTTACAGGAATGTGGCACATTCCTGTTTCGGTAATGAGGAATGAAATGACGATTTACCGATAGGCAAAGCAAGAAATTTCCGGGCAGGAATTTTATTGCTTTGCTATGTATGACGCAACACGCGGCATACATATCGGCGCAAGCCGATATGCCCTCTGCAAGAGCGCAAACAGTCGCAGACTGCCGGCATTTTTGTTGGCTTGCTGACAAAAGTGCTTTTGCGTTACTCTTGACAAGAGTAACAGAACCGAAGCAAGCCGAAAAGAGGTGATATTTTTATGAAAAGAACGATTAGCGCAATGGTTGGAAAAGGCTCTACAACACACAATAACAGAGATTTTATCGCAGAAAATGTTGACGGAGAAAGAACGAAAAATAACATCACATACTGCAACGAAAAAATTCAAGATGTGTATCATGAACTCTTTAATGAAGCACTTCAAAAGTATAATGCAAAACAAACCAGAAGCGACAGGGTGATTTCCAATTATTATGAAAAAATCAGAACCGGCAAACAGGAAAAACCATTCCATGAGATCATACTTCAAATCGGTGATAAAGATACAATGGGTGCTGAAACCAAAAACGGCGAGCTTGCGAAAAAGATACTGGATAAGTATATGCACGATTTTGAAAAACGAAATCAGAATCTTAGAGTGTTCTCTGCACATCTTCACATGGATGAAGCAACGCCGCATCTGCATATCGACTTTATTCCTTTTACGACAAATAGCAAACGCGGACTTGAAACAAGAGTGTCTTTAAAGAAAGCATTGGAAGCACAAGGCTTTGTCAGCGGAAGCCGTTCTGATACAGAATTGAATCGGTGGGTTGCTTCCGAAAAAGAAGTTTTATCACAAGTCATGCTTGAACACGGCATTGAATGGGATCAAAAAAATACACACGAAAAGCATAAAACTGTGAGTGAATTTAAAAAAGAGAAACTCGTCAAAGAAGTCGAAAAGCTGGAGAACAAAAAAGACGAACTTAAGGAGCAGATGAAAAATTACAAAAACGCTGAGGAATATGCAATGGCAACTGTCAGGAAAATTAAAGATAACGATGAGGACTTTGTATTAAAAGATCCGTCACCTTTAATGCCTGCAAAGACTTATAAAACCAAGTATGTCGAACCGCTGATAAAAAAGCTTTTGGAGATTGTAAAAAATCTTGCACGAAGATGTTACCGGGCAGAGAAAGCTGAAGCAAAATCATCTGAAATCATTGCAAGCTTAACTAAAGAAAAAGACGATTATAAATCAAGAGTCTGGCATCTTAATTTGGAAAACAGTAAATTAAAAACGCAGCTGAGAGATTACGATAAGATAAAATCGTTTCTCGGCTTGGATAAGATTAAAGAGATTTTGAAACTTGCAGGGAAATCGAAATCACATGATCGTTCAGAAATTGTAAAATAAAGCTTTCCCTTAATTGTCTGAACAGGAATGTGCCACATTCCTGTTCGGGTGGTTAGGGACAAAAAGAAAAGGAGAGTTTAACCATGAAAGAAAGATTTATTGAAAATGGAATTGAGTATGTAAAACGAGGGGATTTTTATTTCCCTAACGTGGAAGTGCCAAAAAAGCACCGCCCGCTTGGAGTGTACGGCAGACTGCATAAAGAATTTATAAAAAATTATCGCAAAGGTTTCTATTCATCTTTAATTCTGCAGGGCAAACTGGATGAATATCTCTATGCACTTAATCGTGAAGCTTATAGAATGCTGAATGAGCTGATAGATTACTTTGCTGAAAACGAAGGTGTAACCGAAGATCTTAAGAAAGAAAATCAAATGGAGTGGGTAAGGAGAATGAATAATATCCGCAATCGCTCAGTTGAAATTGTAAAGGCTGAATTGATTTATACGGTATAATTTTTATGGCGGCAGAGGTCAAACTTTCTGCCGCCATTTCATTGATTTAGGGATATCATATTTTATTACCATTAGAATTTTTCTCACTAAAAAGTCCTAAAAGAGAAACTACAGTATTTTAATCTCTTTTTCTTCAAACCATCCAGTGGCAGTTAGGGAACAAATTGCCTCTTCTATTTTGTCGGTGTAGTAAACTATAGCCAGACTATTGATTGCTCTGCTACACGTCACATACAACAATCGTCGTGTTCGATCAAGTGTGGTTTCCTTACCTTCGAGCTCATTTTTTAAATCCGTTGATGATTTGGACGCTATTCCTAAAAGCTTATCGTAATTAAACATCGTTCCTTGAGACGATTTTTCATCAATGATAACCATCACACGGTCAAACTCTAATCCTTTTACGCCTTGATGGGTGTCAAAACTTGCATTACCATTAATATATTCCCAATAGCGTTCGATTTCAGAAAAAGGGGCTTCAAGCGCCTCAGAAAGCCCGCATAATTTTTGATAATCTTCATCACCTTCAATTGGCGGATTTTCCAAAAGTTGCTGAAGATCTCTTGAAATAGGAAAAAGTTTATGATCGTAAATTATCTGCAATAGTTCACGGCACGGGGGATCTTCATCTTTCCAGCATGAAGACAAACTATTAATGCCAGTTTGAAGCTTATCCAAAGATTCATTCGTTAAAACGACATTCTTGTCTTTGTAAATAATTGCATTTTCTTTTACGACCTTTGCTTTTTCAAAAGGATTATTTTCTAAATCAGCTTTGTGTAGGGGTAATAAAATATGTGTAAAAACGCCTATGACTGATAATAAACCTTCACGTAATCCTTGCTTATATGTGGCAACATTATCGAGAGCATTAAACAATTTATTAAAACCTAATCGTTCTGCTGCCATTTTGTGTTCAATAGTTAGTTTTTTTACTTCTCCTGATATTTTCCATTTTTCATCACAGGTAATTTCAGCCATTTGAAATTGTGCTTTTTGTTCAGTATCGTATGGGTTTTCTCGCGAGGATACAAAAACACGAACAAAACCACCTTCTTTATTTGAACGTGCTCTCTGTTCAATTCCATCTACTGGTTTCCTTATCAAATTACACAAATCAACAATTCTTTTTCTACTTCGATGGTTCATGATTTTTGAAGGAGTCTCCCAAGAAACAGGAATAGATGTATATAAATCCTCTTTCCCTTCAGAATAAATTCGTTGCATTACATCGCCCAACAAACCCATAGAAAAGCGATAAGAGTATTTTTCCTGTATAAATAAAAAAACATTCATCAAATCCTTTTTTGTATCTTGGCTTTCATCAATCAGCAAAACCGGATATGTATCGACAAGAATTTTCTGCATAGTCTCTTGATGCAATAACAAATCCACCAATATTTTTATAACCTCAGCATGATCTAATGAATTACTCTCTGTATTTATACCATCTGGATTATAAATAAAACGCTTTACCGAATCCAAATGCTCTAATCGTTTTTTGAGCTTACTCAGTTTCTCTTCGGTTTGTTTATATGATTTTGTCGCTTTATTTTTGATAGATGCTAATTTGGTTTCGACTTCATTGATTCTAGTATTTATATCGTTTTTAAGCCATGTACGTATATCTTCTGTGTGTGGATATATTAGTTTCCATGCAAAGCTGTGAATGGTTGAAATTTCAAACAAGGGATTATAGTGGCATCTGCGTTTTATCTCATCTCTTGCAGCCTTAGTATAAGTAATAACAGCAATCATTCGATTTTTTAGTTTAAGTTCTCTGCCGAAGGTCATATTTATGTAGTCTAACGCAGATACAAGGCTTCTTGTTTTTCCACTTCCAGCGCCAGCGAAAAGGAAAAAGCTCTTTGGGTTCTTTAAATCTAGACAACTTTGAATAATGCTGTCGGCAGCACTATCTCTGTTATCATCAGTAATATTATGAACTGACTCCATCATTCGTTCTCCTTACTTAGAAAATCGTTGTTATCTTTGGATATTATCTCTTTTTCTAACCATTCCAATCCTTCTGCAATATATGTAGGAATCACAATGTTTTGCGGATCTTTATTAAATATCATATCTAATGCAAATTCAGCTTTATCGGCACTTTTGCTTTTAATAGCATTATATACATCTTGCGGTATGGTCGCTACGTTTTCTGTTTTAAAAGCATTCTTGAATTTTTTTATAAGTCCATTCCCTTTCATGTTTTTAAAACTGTCAAAATTTGTATATGCTAATGAGTCTTCGAATGTTGTTGGAATAAATTCATGCTCAGTTTTATCAGTAAATGAAACTTTTACCGGTGTTTGGTATGCTATTCTTGTTTTCGCTTCAGCAATATTGAGATTGTATTCAACTTTGTTGTCAAAACCAAGATCTAAGAGATAGTCAAAATCCACATTTTTTATTATCCAGTTTTGGATGGTTGGATTAGATGAGAAATATTTTTTACCACGTTCAGGCTTTGCACTTGCTTTTTTCTTGCCATAAGCACAATCTATATCGGTAATGACCAAACAGGATATTCCTATGGTATCAATCAAAGGTTTCAAATAGTGTGCATAGCGTCCGCCAATTTCCAAAACAGAAATATATGCGTCATTCAGAACTTCATACTTGTTGATGAAATAGGGCATAAATATGCGTTCTCCGGTACCCTCTACCAATATAGCAGCATCGGCAAAAAACAGATCACAATGGGTTGTTCTTAGATATCTTGTCACGAAACGAGATGTTTGGGTAGATACGCCAAACACACTGGATAAATTGATTACTACTGATATTGGCAATCCTTCGGCGCTTTTAGTTCTCCTAAAATATCTAAGGTCAGAAAATTTACATTCAAGCGCTATACTGCTCGAATGAGTAGAAACAATCATCTGAGTGCAATAATCATTTTTGTTTTTTAACATTGGGTTGTTTCTCAAAATATCATAGGCATTTTTTATAAACACTTGCTGAACTTGAACATGCAAATGCGCTTCAGGCTCTTCAATCAATACTAAATGAATAGGTTGTATTGCTTCAAGTTCTTCGTCATCTGCCTTGCGTCTATTACCGTTTATCCAAGAATCTCTAAAACTCATCAGCTTGAAAGACATAGAAATCAAATTTTGATAACCTAAGCCATTGAACCGTTCTGGCAGCTTGTACTTGTTATCGCCATCCGAAAAAATCGGATATTTTACAACTGTGCTGCGCGATATAATATCTCTTGTTTGAGTTTTCGCTTCGATTACAATACTAGGATTATACTTGCCCGGATATCCAAACTTAGCCAATTCATCCATAGCACTTTGGAAACGTTTAGAAATCTGTTTGTCAAACACTTCTTTGGCGGCCTGCATCTCATTAAGCGCTCGTATATCAGAGGTAGATGGCTTACGTTCGGGGTCCAACTGTCTGTCATAGTAATCCCTTAATTGTGCTGATAGCAAGTTGCTTTCACTTTTTGAATCATCGTCATCTTCATTAGAATCTTCAAGCCCTCGCTGTGCAGAAATGATGTCAATTCGTATTAGCTTTTTAAATGGATCGAAATCTATCGGAGAATTATTATACGGGGTTTCTTGTGGACAGGCGACGCTATCTTCCGCAAGCTCAATTATCTTAGATGGATCGAGAATATAAGCATTCATAACAAAATGACTTTTCAGTTTATCATGCAGATAATCCGTTAAATCCAACGGCCATAATTTAGCCTTATTAGATCTTGTGCGTGCCAATTTATATGCTGCTACATATTCTTGAAATAATTTCTCTACATCTTTGGGTTCATATATTAATCGTATGCCTATTTTACCACTACGCCACGAAAGTGTTGGAATAATATCAGCAACATATCGTAGTTCATCCTCGCGAACATCAAGCCATACATCAATGAAAGGACAAATATCTTTCCAATCCTCAATTTTAGGCATAATAGGGGTCGTATCATCAACATATCTATCACCTAAATGTGCAATGGATGCCAAATTAGATATTGTGAAGTCTTCTATAATAAGTTGACGCTTTTTTAAAAACTTAACAAGAGCAAACATTGCCGATGTTTTTCCGCTGTTATTTGCTCCAACAAATATTGTAGATTTAGGACTTAAATCAATTCTGCAACTTTTCAATTTTCTGAAGTTTTTTATTTCCACAAAGGCAATGTTCATTTTTGTTCTCCTTTATATTCTATCCCCATACGGCAAAGACCTCATATAGTTTTCCATAAAATCAAAGTCAGGTTGACCTTCAACTGTAGCTGGCAGCAGCAATTCCAAATATGGTAATGTTATGTTAGCTTGTCTACCATAACTATAACGGTATTTGTTGGCCTTAAGAACAGTTATACAAAACAATTTGGCAAGTTTACTCATAGGTTGCAATGGAATAAGCAAATATAAATCTCGACCGCTATAAAATGGTTCTTCTTGCAGAAAAGTGGATAGAACACTTCCGCCACCTGCACAAGTAATTAAACCTGCAGGTTGAGGCTCTTTCCCTTCAACGAGTTTAACTCTTGCACTAACTCCGTTATTAGATTCTGTACGAGCAACAAAATTTATTGCATTGGAATCACCATCTTCAGCTTCTATGCAGGTATTCAGTTCCATATTTATGCCATATTTAACTTCAAATAATTCATTTACTTTAAATGGTTTCCACGATTCAATACCAAGTGTATGTGATTCGCACATTCCCTGATTGGCCGTTGTTAACGGCTTGTGATTCAACGACTTTATGTATTGCTCCATAAAATCCCAATCTGGTAAACCAACAGCGGTTGATGGTAATTTTACGATCATTCTTGCTATTTCCGAACTATAAACTGCTCTGCCGTACGAATATTTAAACTGTTCTTTTTTTATTATATTGCAAATAAATAAGCCTATCTGTAGATTCAATTTGAATTTCGGGTAAAGAATATTGACTCTTCCGTGGCTTACAGCATAAAAATCTTTATTTTGATAAAACGCATTACAAAACATATCTACTGTTATACAATTTGCTTTAAATATCTGAGCCTTTCCATCGCCTTTTTCATCTATATAGCCGACTATACCATTATTAGTAGAACCAGAAGAAATAAGCGGAATACTCCCAGGTTCACAGTCGTCAATTTTTAAATCTCCTGAAGAAAGGAAAACATCAAAATAATCACCAATAGTAAATTCTTTCCACGATAGTGTATTAAGATTCATATACATTACCCTCTTTCACAAGGTAAGCAAGATAATCATTGATTGTCTGCTGAAAATCTTGTTCTGTTAGCTTTGAATAATCGGTTTTCATATATGCTTCGCACAACCATTCATCATCACCGTTGACCTTATGTGTCGCAGAAAAACCATCAACGGCACGCCTGTTACGATACAGTTCAATCCATTCACGTTCAATTTCTACCCATTTACTCTTGCCTGTATCAGTATCAATTTGCTCGACACGACCCAGATTTTTCTTCTTTTTAAACCCATCATCTTTACAATACCCGAAGAAAGTATCGGGATTGGAAACATCGTTATGTTTCGTGCCGATTTTAAACACCATACAACAGGCTGAAGCACTTGCACCGGGATAAAAAATCTCATTTGGCAAAGTGAATACAGCATCAAGTGTATTTTCCTCCAATATTTCACGCTTCAAGCGGGCAATTTCTCCGCTGGTTCCGATAGCACATGCTACAGGAAGTAATACCGCCAGTTTAGCCTGCAGGTTGATTGAGTTAAGTGTATCAGCGATATATTTAACAAAATATAATCCTTTAGAAGGATCTTCTTTTTTATTATTACCCCAAGTGGCAACATATTTTTTTGGCAGATGAATACGCTGTCCGTTATATGGTGGATTCATTAGAATTACATTTGGTTTTGCTTCTTTTATCCAATCTGCTAAATCAAAACAACTGCCCTGTCGAATATTTGAATTTCCATCGGAATGAATAAGCATATTAGTGGTTGCCAGACCATATACATTTTCATCAAATTCAATCCCAAATATCTGATGCTTCTTCACATTTTCCTGTTCAGCTGCAGTAGCGCAATCGTCTAATGCTTGTGTCATTGCTCGAACCAAAAATGATCCGCTGCCACAACAAGGATCAAGCACAACAGAATGTTTATTCACACCGGTGATTTTTGCCATAAAATCAGTGATATGATCAGGTGTAAATGCTTGGTTTTTATCCGATTTACCAACATATTTATTGAATGTTACAAAAAACAAATTCAGCAAATCTTGACCGGAAGTGCTCTTATCATTTATAAAGGGAAGAATATTATTTTCAATAAAATTCAAAATTTCTCTAAAAGCGGCAATATTCAATTGACGAATATATTGGTCACCCAAAACATTACGGTTTAGTAAAGCGAGTTTTTCTGCCTTATTGATATCTGAATTCAATAATTCTTCAAGAACTTCTTTTACTCTCGTTCTTATTTGTGCTGCTGTTAAAGAAGGTGTTGAATAATCTAATCCATTTTTCAGAGCAAGAAGGCAAGTTCCAACAAACTGACTTCTTAGTTTCTCTGGGATACTGTGGCGATGCAACAATTCATTAAGTTTATATGTATTCTGCATCACTTTTTCTTTATCATTGATTTTTGAAGTGTAAAAATCAACATATTCGTCCATAGATCGAAGAGCTGTTTCTTTTGGCATAAAATCACTGTCAGAAACAACGCCTCGCCACACTTTTACATTGTCGTTTACAGTATTCGCTAAAATAGCAACTGTCTTATTACCTGTCAATGCTTTTTCATATTCTACATAAGCAGATAATTGTTCTTCATCTGCCTTTGTAAAGTTCTGCTTTGTTTCAATGAGCACGGTAACATTATCTTTAACAAAACGAATGTCTAATTTTTCAAAGGCTCGACCTGCACTATTTCGAATAGGGACAAATGTCAAAGATGATGCGGAAAAAGCTTTTGGATAGCTATATTCGTCATTCTCAATATTGCTGGTAAGATAAGCTCTTCCAACAGTTGAAATCATATCTGTTCTAATCATTTTCTATTTCTCCTATCATATCCACTCGCTATCAGCGGCAGACCATTTTTCAGTAAACTCGTTGCTTTTGACCGCCGCTGTAAACGGCTTTGTCAAAAACACTTTAATCGTTTTAAGTACCGTGCTGAAATCATCAGTTTTCGTGTCAATCTTTCGACAGAATGCTTTCCACTTTTTCTGCATAGCAGAATCGTCTGCAAAGCTCATAACCTGTTCAAACTGTTCAACTGTAAAGGCGTGTCCACGATTTTCAAAAGTTTTCTTCAGCGCCTCAGTGAGTACCTTGCCGTCAAAATTAAATTTATTGGCAAGATAGTAAATGTCATAATAATCCTTCATTCGGCTGGAAAATTCCATCAGACTAAGGATTGCGTCTATTTTCTCAGCAATCGTCGTTTCAAGAGAATATGTGTTTACTACCGGCGCAGTGAAATCGCTAAGCTGTGTCGGGATTTTTCGCTTTTCCTGTTTCGGTACGATAACATCGCCCACACCGAAGTCTATACTAAACGGCGTTCGTGTGTTTTTAATGCGAGCCACAATAGAAGCTCCGATACCGGCGTATTTCTTTGCAACTGCAATGGGCGTAATATCTTTAATTTCAAAGGTAATGAAATCATTGCCGGTGGGCGTGGATATGATTTCTTCCAGTACAGGTTTTAGCTGTTCTGGAGTGTTTGGTACTCTCCGAAGAAGAAAATCAACATCTACCGTTACTCTGCTGTCAAAATCGGTAACAGAGTAAATAAACAAACCACCTTTCAGGACAAGATTTTCCGCATATTTGGATTTTTCCAAACGGCGCAAAAATTCTTCCTGACAAAAGAGCTGCAAACAAAGCTGATAGCTTCTTCCGCTTTCGGCAGCCTTATTTTTCAGTCGTGCAAGCACGGATGCGGCAATATCAGCCATTAAGCAGCACCTCCATTAGTTCCATAACTTTTTTATAAACACGCAGTTTTTTTGCATAAGCAGAAAGATTATTCAGATTCTTTTTATCGTCTTTTACATAAGTGTTAAGTGCCTTGTTGAACATTTCATTATCAAGTTTTGAGCGATATTTAAAACAATCACAAATGGTACGTTCCCGGTCATACACGGCGAGGGTAACACCATTGAAATTGTCAGTCGTTTTTCCAAGCTCATACAGTTCCGGCTGTATGTAATAAGGCCGCAAAGAAAGAACATCTGAATCCAATTTGGATCTTGACATGGAACGAGGGACAGCGATTGACCATTTTCTCGGCGCAAAATCACTGTATTCATAGTGAAACAGGGCAGACTCAACACATACGATTCCTTTTGGAATGAGTGTAGCAAGCAGACGTTCCTCAGAAGGAGAGTCCTGTCCGGCAAGCTGATAATAGCCGTGGCGCACTCGTTGGAGATATCCTGCCGTGCACATATTCACAACGTCAGATGCCTTCATTCCAGCAGCAACAAAATCAGCCGACTTTGCAATCCCGCCATTCTTTATAATAATTTCCTTAGCGTGTTCTCTAGTGTTCACGCATTCACCTTCTTTATAAAAATTCACGCACTATATAAATTTATCTGTGTATAAATTTATTATAACACGTAAACGAATAAATTGCAATAAAAATACACACATTTTTTTAAAAAAGTATGTAAAATTATAAATATGTGTTGCAAAATTAAATACTTTGCGCTATAATATAGTTGATAATACAAATCCTTTTGCAAATATTTTATCTTTGCAAAAGATAGTGTTATCAGTCCTGATAAAAATTTGATAACATTGCCTCAGATAAGGCAGATAATATGAATTATATCAAATAGTACAAATACGAGAGTAAATATCTCCTATACAAATCTGTTTAAGTTTTGAATTTAAACGAAGAGTGGGAATAATACAAAGACAGAACTATAAATGCCCGAAAGCCCAGAACTATTTAGCTTTCGGGCATTTATAATACATAATAGAGAAAGGAAAACGAAGCAAAACAGTGTTTGATAACTATACGGAAGAGGAACTTCGCTCTATATGTCGGAAAAATATAGAGTCATTAGAGATGTGGGCTCGTCGTCTTATCCACGAAAAATTTAGAGAAAAATATGGTACTGATTATGTTGATTATAAAACTTCTGCGGAGAACTTTCTCATCAAAAGAGAAGTACGGGATCATATTCATGCAATGACGAAAAAGGAAAAGGGCCGTTTCCCACGGGCTGTTGATACCCTCTTTTTCGAACATATCATCTATTTTCTTTGTAATCCTGCTTTTCATCGAGAAATATTTCAAGACGCATTAAAACATGCCTATCCACAGGGGTATGAAGAAGCGCGGGAATTTCTAAGCAGATTGCTCCCCATTCGAAACGCTCTTGCACATTCAAATCCAATATCTGTTCGACAGGCCGAGCAAGCCATTTGCTATTCCCATGATTTTGTTGACGGTTTAAAAAAATATTATAAAAAAAGAGGGATGGAACAAGTGTGGAACGTACCAAGAATCATAAGGGTTACTGATTCATTCGGAAATGTCTTTGACAACCCGACAGAAACACATGGCCAAAGTTCCATTTTTACTGTCCCACAGGAAATCTACTGCGGTGATACTTACTCCTTAAGTATTGATATTGATTCATCGTTTTCAAAAGGAGACTACGATATCATCTGGAAAAATCACTGCAAAAAGGTGGATAATTTCTTCAACGCCAAAAACATATCCCTAACTTTTAAGGAAAACGACGTCTGCCAAGGTCACCTGCTCTCATGCCAACTGGTGTCGCATAAAGCGTGGCATAAATACCAATTTTATGATTGTGAAATAGTGCTAAGATTAACGGTGCTCCCTCCCGTATAAGACCGGCTCAATATTAATTTTTCTATGCAAATAATATTGATTTTCCGGATAGAACCTGTTATGATAAAGATATGGAAAATGGTGCAGGAAAAGGTGCCTGCACCGTTCGTTTTTCGGCATTTTCTTCTGCTGTATATAGAAAATGTCGGAATATTTTCTTTGAAATAAATCGCATTATACATAATTCGGAGGGGCTATGTTTACACTAATAAAAACCGAAGGTAAAGCGCGGCGCGGCACGTTTGAAACGGTGCACGGCACGGTGCAGACGCCTGTATTTATGAATGTCGGCACAATCGCGGCGATTAAGGGCGGCGTTTCGACCATAGATTTAAAGGACTTGGGATGTCAAATTGAGCTGTCGAACACCTACCATCTTCATCTCCGCCCGGGAGACCAGATTATCCACGCGCTCGGCGGTCTGCATCAGTTTATGAATTGGGACCGTCCCATTTTGACGGACAGCGGCGGATTTCAGGTATTTTCTCTCGCGGGCCTGCGCCGAATCGAGGAGGAGGGCGTATATTTTGCGTCCCATATCGACGGGAAGAAGATTTTCATGGGGCCGGAGGAAAGTATGCGTATCCAGTCAAATCTTGCCTCTACGGTCGCTATGGCGTTCGACGAGTGCATTGAAAACCCAGCACCCTACGACTATGTGCGCCGTTCGACAGAGCGGACAGCGCGCTGGCTTGTACGGTGCAAGGCGGAGATGGCACATCTGAATACGCTGGAGCATACGATTAACAAGCGCCAAATGCTGTTTGGAATCAATCAGGGCGGCACGTACGACGATATCCGCGCAGAACATATGGAGGAAATCGCCCGGCTTGATTTGGACGGATATGCAATTGGGGGACTGGCAGTCGGAGAATCGCATGAAGAAATGTACCACATCATTGAGGTGGTCGAGCCGTTTATGCCGAAGGACAAGCCGCGCTATTTGATGGGCGTCGGCACGCCGGTAAACATTATTGAGGCGGTCTACCGCGGCGTGGACTTTTTCGACTGTGTGATGCCGAGCCGTAACGCGCGGCACGGGCACGTTTTTACGCATGACGGCATATTAAATATAATGAATGCAAAATACGAGCTGGACACCCGCCCGATTGAGGAGGGATGCGGCTGCCCGGCGTGCAGGCATTACACAAGAGCTTACATCCGCCATCTGTTTAAGGCAAAGGAAATGCTTGCCCAGCGGCTCTGTGTCCTGCACAACCTGTATTTTTACAATCATTTGATGCAGGAAATCCGCGATGCGCTGGATACGGGGACATTTACGCAGTACCGGCGTGAAAATATTGTCAAATTCGGACAGAGAATATAGGACAGGCTTGTTCAACCCTACAATTCTTTTATAAATACGAAAAAACACTTGACGAAACTGTGTTTTTTTAGTATATTTAAATTAACATAAACGGCTTTTATCGCGAATATTTTATTTCTGAGAGGGGATTATGTCATGTATTCGAAAGAAGTTGTGCTTCAGAATCAGGTTGGCCTGCATGCGCGGCCTGCTACGTTTTTCATTCAGAAGGCAAATGAGTTTAAATCGAGTATCTGGGTAGAAAAGGACGAACGGAAGGTAAACGCAAAGAGCCTGCTGGGCGTTCTGTCGCTTGGGATTGCACGGGGAACGACCATCAGTGTCATCGCTGACGGCGTAGACGAAAAAGAAGCGGTAGATGCGTTGATTTCTTTGATTGAGTCGAATTTCTCAGAATAAAGATTTGTAGGCAGGGGAAGATACCGCTTGCATGCAGGCGGTATCTTTTTATGTGAACGGTTCCACAGAATACATGACAAAATTTGAATTATTTTAAATTTTTCTTGACAAATGTGTGCCAATGCTGTATAATATCGTTCGTATCGGGATGTAGCGCAGGTGGTAGCGCACAACGTTCGGGACGTTGGGGCCGCTGGTTCGAGTCCAGTCATCCCGACCAAATCGGAGTAAGGTTTGCTTACTCCGATTTTTTTATTTGCTTCTTAATCCTCATTATAGTAGGCAAACGAAATTCCCACAAAATTGTCAAGCGATTGCTCGTTTTTCTCAAAGATTTCGATGGTACCGCGCCCAGAGGCCGTAACCTCACAGAAATATGGAAAGGGGATTGACTTTTCAAACGGGACATGGTATAATAATTATGATTTGCGGAAGAGCAATTCTATGTGGGGGTGTAGCTCAGTTGGGAGAGCGCTTGCTTCGCATGTAAGAGGTCAGGGGTTCGAATCCCCTCATCTCCACCAAGGTTTTTGGCCCTGTAAACGTCAGTTTATGGGGCTTTTCTTTTTATCTGACAGAAAAGGCAGGTGAAAGAACAGATGAATACGCTCAGACAGGCTTTATCCCGCTCCGTGCAGACACAGGAAGAACGGGATGTACAGGCCGCGATCCGCTCGGCGTGGGAGCAAGGCGGAGAACCGCCGCTCACACGGGAGGCGGGGCGGCACATCACGGTCAGCGCGATGGTTGTGAATCCCGCTATGGACAAGATCCTGATGGTGCGGCACAACCTGTACAATGCCTACACTTGGCCGGGTGGCCATGCGGACGGCGAGGAGGATCTGCTCGCCGCGGTGCTGCGGGAAGTGCGGGAAGAAACGGGTGTCGAGCAGGTATATCCGCTTTGCAGTATGCCGCTCGCATTCGACCTCCTGCCCGTGCCAGCCCACGAAAAACGCGGCCGCCCGGTTGCGGCGCACGAGCATTTTAACGTGACGTATGCCTGTCTTGCACCGGACAGGCAACCCATGCGTGTCAAAGCCGATGAGAACAGTGCAGTGGCTTGGATAGCGGCGGATAAAATGGAGGAAATGTGCCAAGAGGCGCATATGCTGCCGCGCTATAAGAGGTGTTACGAGCGGATTCGCTCGCTTATGCAGGAGAAGGAAGCGCGCTACGGCCTGCTTCCGGGTGCACTTCTGCCGTGGTACGACGGCGCAGCGCGCGACCTGCCGTGGAGAAGGGACCGGAAGCCGTACCACGTCTGGCTGTCGGAGATTATGCTGCAGCAAACGCGCGTCGAGGCGGTGAAGGGCTATTACGAACGGTTTTTGGCGCAGCTTCCAACAATTGAGAAACTGGCTGCAGCGCCGCAGGAGCGTCTTTTGAAGCTGTGGGAGGGGTTAGGATACTACACGCGCGCGAAAAACCTGCAGAAAGCCGCACAGACGGTCATGCGGGAGTATAACGGCCAGTTCCCGCAGGAGTATGAAAAAATCGCGCGTCTGCCCGGAGTTGGCCCCTATACAGCGGGGGCGATTGCTTCGATCTGCTTTGAGCAGCCGGAACCTGCGGTGGACGGCAATGTGCTGCGCGTGCTTGCGCGCATTTTGGAGATTTTTGCGCCGATTGACACGCCTGCCGTTAAGAAGCAAGCGACAGCGTGGCTCCGGCGCGTGTACCCATCCGGTAAATGCGGCGCGTTTACGCAGAGTTTGATGGAGCTGGGGGCGACGGTCTGCCTTCCGAACGGACAGCCGCACTGTGAAAGCTGTCCAGCACGTGGGTTTTGCATGGCGTATGAAAATGGAACCGTGGCTGAATTGCCCCGGCGCAGTCCGAAGCGTGAGCGCCGCATAGAGAAGCGCACGGTATTCCTCCTTCTGCACGAGGGCCGTGTGGCAGTGCGCCGCCGCAGCGAGGGCGGGCTGCTTGGCGGTTTGTGGGAGTTTCCGAACGTGGAAGGCGAGCTGGACGAAAATGAGACGCTGCAAACGGCGGCGGACTGGGGAGCCGAGCCGTATGAACTGATTAAAAAAGTCGGGAAAAGGCACATCTTTACTCATGTGGAATGGCACATGACGGGATATTATATCCGGTGCCGGCGTGCCGCGGAGCCGTTTACCTGGGCCGGGCCGAAGCAGATGGAGGGTGAGATTGCGCTCCCGACCGCGTTCGCCGTCTTTAAAGACGAAATGAAACATTAAAGGCGATGGAGTCAAATGTACTCCATCGCCTGTTTTGTATCTATGGCTGTAAGCTCGACCCATGCCGGGCGAAAGCCGCTCTTCAGCGCATTGCGCACGGAGGGCAGGTTCGACCATGCCGCACAGTAGAACGGTACCTTCCCGCGTGCAAACGTCTCGGCGGCAAGCCGGCTCGTAAGCGCGGAGGCAATGCCCCTGCGCCGGTACTCCGGGAGTACGTCGATCCCGATTTGCCACATGGTATCGCAGTCGGCGGAGCACCCCGCCAAACCGACTAACCGTCCGCCGTCGTATGCCCCGACGCCGAGCACGTCGAGCTGCTTGCGCTTTTCACACAGCGCGTTGCTCCACTCCGGCGTATACAGGGGCGCAAAGTCCTCCTGCGTCAGTACACGCGTTTCATACGTGCAGGGAAGCGGACGCAGCCCACTGTCGGGCAGGAAGTATTCCGCCATAAAGCACACGCTTTTCCCATATTGGCGGAACTCCTCAGACAATTGGTGAATCTTCGGCGTTTCAAAACAATGCGCCGCCGAACTGTTCCCCATATAATTTGTGATAAACCCGGCAATGCGCGGGTCAACCGACGCGACAATGTTCGGCCCATACGACACCATATCGCAAAAAAGGGGTAAATTCAAATACTTTCTCGCCTGCGGGTGCGGGCGGGACTCCACGACTTTGTTTTCACCGCACATAAAGTCGGCAGGCGTACAGCCCATGTCAATGGCCGACTGCCGCAGGGCTATTTCTAAAATTTCCTGATTTGTCATCGCATAACTCCTGCTTCTTGCTGTTATTTCCCGCTGCGGGCCATAAACGCTTCGACCTCGTCCCGCGTCGGGACGGAGGCCATCGCGCCGCTCCGGCTGACGCAGAGCGCGCTTGCGTGCGTCGCAAAGCGGACCGCCTCCGCCATTGGCTTTCCCTCCGTCAAGCAGACGAGCACGCCCGCTACAAAGGTGTCGCCCGCCGCGGTTGCATCCACCACAGGCGTATCCACAATGCCGTGATGCTGGACGGTATCGCCGTTTGCGTAAACGCATCCGTCGCTCCCCAGCGTAATAATGACGTCCGGGACGCCGCGTTCGCGGATTTCCGCCACAGCCGCTTTCGCGCCCTCTATGCCTTCGACCGGGTGCCCCAAGAACAGCTCCGCCTCGGAATTATTCGGCACGAACAGATCCACGAGCGTGAGAAGCTCGTCCGGAAGTGGACACATGGGGGCAGGGTTTAAAACGACCTTCGCTCCATGTTTTTTTGCGGTGCGCGCCGCGTGCAGAACCGTTTCAAGCGGGATTTCCAGCTGGAGCACGCAATAGTCCGCCCATGCAAAGAGCGCTGCGTTCGCATCAATTACCTCCGGCGTCATGCAGGCATTTGCGCCCGCGTCCAAAATAATACAGTTGTCACCACCGCATACGGTGATAAGCGCAACGCCTGTCGGCGTGTCTACCGTCTGCGCGCTGCCCGTCTGCACGCCAAAGCGGGACAGATCGGACAAGAGCATCTCCCCATATGGGTCTGCGCCAACACAGCCGAGCAGCTTGATATCGCCGCCTAACTTTGCGATTGCGGCGGCCTGGTTCGCACCCTTACCGCCGGTATTTACGCAAAACCCGCCGCCCCGCACCGTCTCGCCCATGCGGGGCATACGGGGCGTTTGAATGACAAGGTCGGCGTTGATACTGCCGACAACCAAAATATGCTTCATACGCTTACACCTCCGATATCAAACGCATCGTTTCGTCTGCCAAATCGGAGATTGCAACGAGGTTGTAGCCTGCAACACCTGTGCGGAGCATACCGCACAGCGGCGCAGTCCACTTCTCCGGGATGGACGCCGCACCGTTCATCATACCGATAACGGAACCAATCGTCGCACCGTTGCAGTCGGTGTCAAAGCCCGCCTGCACAATGGGGCAGATTGACTTTTGCAAATCGCCCTCGCCGAACAGAATGCCAACGGCAACGAGCATGGCGTTGGAAATGGTATGACACCAGTCGTGCCCGTCGTATTCGTCGTAGAGTTCATGGACGCGTGTAATCGCCTCATCCATGGAAATCCCCTCCCTACTCCAGTCGAGCACGAGGCGCAGCCGCTCAGCAAGGCGCGACGCCTCCGGTATCTGGGACAGACCTGCGCGGACAACTTCCTCACGATTGTCGCATACGGCCGCTGCCGCGAGCATAGCGCTGACAAAAATCTCGCCGTATATGCCGTTTTTAATATGCGAAACGCGCGCGTCGCGCCATGCCATATGCGACGCCGTTTTCAGATCGCCGGGGTTGATATAGCCGAACAAATCGCCGCGAATCTGCGCCCCAATCCACTCCCGGTAGGGGTTTTTGTGCGTTGCCGTCTGCGGCGACGTAAGGCCGCAGAGCGCATTCCGGTATGCGACGCGCTCCGCCGTGCAGGTAACAAGCACCGGCAGGTCGGAGAGCCAAATCTCCGCCACATCGTCGGTGGTAAAGTCCCGCCCATATTTGTTAATCAGCTTCAAAGACAAAACGGTATAGTTCGTGTCGTCGTCGCTTGGGGCCGCGCCGCCAAGCTGGTCGGCAAACCCCTCGCGGTTCATCCATTCTGCGTGTTCCGCGCAAAATGCCTCCGAAAAATCCCCATAGGAGAAGTAGCGGTCAAGCGGGTCGTTTTTGCTCTCACGCATCATCTCCTTCAGTTCGGGGGTGCGCCGGCCCTCGACCGGCTTGCCAAGCAGGCACCCGATAATCCGCCCGAGCCATGCGCCGTGTATCCGCTCAGACAGCGCCTCACGGTTCGGCACGCCGGGAAGAACGGGCTGCTCCTTCGGGAGACACGCCTGTATCCCATCCCAGTCCGACGGCTCGTCGTAGGTGTAATCTTTTTGATGCGGAAGCGTCTGCAGCAGGGAGGACATCTCATCCGCCAGCCGGTATCGCTCGGGCGAAGGCGGCATTTTTTGTATCTGCTCCATTAATTCTTTATAAGCAGAAATGTCCAATCCTTCCTCCATGCACTGCTTCCATTCTGTTAAGAGTTCCTCCGCGTAATCCATCCAAAGTAACATGCAATTTCCCCCAACTTTATAGTAAATTTATAAATCAATTTTCTGTGTGGATGACAAAGGCAGCGCCTCATATTTCCCACTCCAAACGTAAAGCATGGCGGAAGTGGCCTGTGTATTTGCCGCCGGGAGCGTAAACGTATATTTTTTCTGTCCGACATAGGGCGTCTGCGCCAGGTAGACCATGTTGCCGTCTGCGCCGTAGAGCGCCAGCATGACGTATGCCTCCTCGGTCGCGCCGGAGATATCCGCCTGAATTGTCAGTGCACCGGAGGCGGTCTGCGCCTCCATATTGCGGATTGTAATAGGCAGATTCGGGTCAACCGCACTGTCGTCGTACGTCAGCGTGTAGCTGCCGGCGCCGTCTTCAAAGCTCAAAAGCCCGCCCTCGTCTGTGACGGAAGCCGTGCCAAGCGGCACGCCGTCTTTTTCAATCGTCCAAACGCCGGCATATACGTCGGCGACGTTGATTTTATACGTGCCTTCGCCCGTGAAGGAGAACGATACCGGCCGGCTCGTACGGCCGTCCTGCTTGGAAAAGAGTGCGACGCGGTCCGCAATCTGCACGCCTGCGTGCGTGTCGGTTTCAATTTTCTGCACCGGCAGTGCGGGCGTATCGGGCTTGCTCTCCCCGACTTGCAGGACATTGAGGAAATAGTCGGCCTCCGACGGCGTTTTGGGCGATACCTCAATCCGGTACCCATCCGAATCGTGAATTTTCTCCTGATTGAGTGGCCCGCTGATTCCATTTTCGGTGGTACTCGGGTAGTTCACGCCGTTTACCCAGAAGTCGTTGTTTTTCCCGCCGACAATCTCGATATTTGTGTTGTCGGCCTCCGGCAAAAGCGTATCGACGGTCAGCTTGCCGTTATAGCCGATCGTGTCGTTGCGGAACACCGTCTGGTCCCCGTTTACGACCGGTTTTTCCACGCCGTGCAGGAGCCACGACTTCTTAAAGCTTGCGTCAGTCGAAACAACGCGGTCAAACACAATCAGAGCCGCGGGATGCTCCTCATCCTTCAGGTTATAGAACATGAAACTACGGTCAAAGTCCTGCACCTTGTGGCTGCTGTACGCTTTTGTCAGGTCGCCCTTCAGATAGGTGTAGTCCGGCTCGTCTGGGTCAGGGCCGAACTCGTGCCCCTGTACCTCGCCGGAAACATAATCCGCCGCAAGCAACGCATCAATCGTACCCTTTTCCCCGCCCGGAATCCGCTGTCCGCCGTCGTTAACGTTGCCAAAGTAGGACATTTTTTCGTCCGGATCATAGACCAAAATAGTATTGTGCGCAACTGTCCGTTTGTTGTACGCGCCGTCATGTTCGTTCCCATACTTTTCATACCTGCCGGAATCGCCGGCCAGCAAGCCTTTATAGTAGAGCTGGAAGTGACCCGCGTCGAGGTGGTGATGGTTGGCAAACCACAGCTCGCCGACTTTCATCTGCGCGACAACAGCGTTCGACTCCAACCCATCCTCCCAGCTCGTCCGCGCCATCATGTGTCCCATGGGGGAACCGAAGTATTTCGTGAGTGGCAGCTCGCTGATAGGCTTTCCGTCCAAATCCGGGTCGTTAAAAATCAAAAATTCCACCGGGCTTGTGTTGCCGTGCCCGTATGAGAAGGAGGACCCGCTGCCCGCCTCGAGCGCCGCCTGCTTCAGATAAGGGTCTTTGTAGTAGTTTGATAACAGGAAGTGAACCCGCCGATAGCCAGTATAGGTACTGCCCGGCGTCCGCCCATTGTTGCTCGCATCCCCGTCGGAAAACGGCACGCCGTCCGGCCGCATCATATAGAGGAACCAATAACCCGTATACTGCTGGTCATCCCCGTACACATTCGGCAGCCCCATCCGGTCAAAAATCCATGTAGAGTTGTAGTCCCATTGCCCGCGGTAACTGCCGTAGCCGCTCCCCTGGTGGAACATATGCGACGCATAATGGAACTGGCGTGCAGGCAAAAATTCGTCAAAAAACCGCCCAGCTACCATGTTGTAGATGTCGGGCCGCTCGTCGTACGTCGCAATGGCGAACGAGAGCAAATCGCGCAGGGTCTGCGCCTCGCTGCCGTGGCCGGTGAGCGCGCCCTGCTTTGTCGGCGGCCAGCCGACCTCGATCCCATCGGAAATAATCGCAATAGACTGCTCAATCAGAAAAGTCTTATCCTCCTCGGTCAAAAGCGGATAGCACCAGTCGTATACCTCTGCAATCGTGAAGATGAGATGGCCCGCGTTGCGGGTGTATCCGTCGTAGTTTGGCTCTATGTATACGACCGACTCGGCAAAGTTTTTGATATTGTCGATCGCCTTGCGCCCAAGCTCTTCATTCCCATTGGTTACATATTCAAACGCCCAGCTCTCAAACCAGCCGAGCCACGTATTGTTATTGTTGCTCGCCCCGGGACTTGGCTCAGGCAGAACGCCGTCCGTCCCTGTATCCTTTGTCAGATTGGCCTGATGCTGGCTCCACGCAGACAGGTTCTGCGTCTTTTTTGCATTGGCAAGTATCTGCGGAATATCGTCTGCCGTAAAGTACAGGCGCGGATGCTCCGGCGGCGGGGTAAAGGTGGGCGTGTTGTATACACCGTCCGGCAGGGTCGTGTCATCCTCGACCAGCGTACCGTCGATCCCCTCCGGGTGCATAAATCGCTGTGACGTCACCAAAACCTTGTCAATTGCAAACCAGCTGTTGTTAGGGGAAAATTTATATGTAATGGTATCACCCGCTTCAACCCGGTACGTGGATGCCACCCTGAACCAGTGCCACTTACCCGGCGTATCTCCGACGTTCATGGAGTTATAGGCCCCGCCATTGACACTGACGTATAGGCTCTTCGTTTCGGAATTTGGTCTTACCCGCAGCCAGAGCGAGTATGTCCCCGTCTGGTCAACCTGTACCTGAAGCCCCATGTTCACCGGATTCCCTTCAATCTTGTCCGGATTGAGTGGACCCTTTTCAGTATAAAGCGCCGCGCCGCCGGACATGTCGTCGCCGCTTATGATGCTGAACACCTCGGGGTTATAGTAGGCCAGCTCCGCTTCAAACACAGCCAGCCCATCCACTGTCGAAAACGCAGGAAGCTCCGTTGCTATATCGTCTGCCGCGCCGACTGTGCTGGGGCAGACGAGAACTGCCGCCAGCATACACAGCGACAGCAATATTGTTACTGGTTTTTTTATCATTCCGATTTGCATAATCCACCATCCTAAATCGTAAAATCGAACACTTATATCATACCATGCTTTTTTGGATGGAGCAACGGTTTTTGTACAAAAAGGCCGGGCAATTTTGCCCGGCCCAAAATCTGTTTGCTTATTCCGTGAGCTGCGAGGTGTAGAGCGCATAGTAGAGGCCCTGCGCGTCCAAAAGCTGCTGATGGTTGCCGGATTCGGCAATGTTTTTCTGGTCAATGTACAGAATCCGGTCACAGTGCTTAATCGTGGACAGGCGGTGCGCAATGATAAACGATGTTCTGCCCTTGAGCAGACTTTGCAGCCCTTCCTGGACGAGCAGCTCCGTCTTTGTATCAATCGCCGACGTCGCCTCGTCGAGAATCAACACCTTCGGGTCTGCTAAAAGCGTGCGCGCAAAGCTGATAAGCTGGCGCTGTCCAGCGGACAGCGAGCTGCCGCGCTCTGTTACAACCGTATTGTAGCCCTCCGGCAGAGCGGAGATAAACTCGTGCGCCGACACGACTTTTGCCGCCTCAATCGCTTCCTCGTCCGTCGCGTCAAGCCGCCCGTATTTGATATTGTCCATAATCGTTCCCGAAAAGATGAACGTATCCTGCAACATCATTCCCATCTGCTCGCGCAGGGATTTGAGCGTCACGTCGTAGATGCTGTGCCCGTCAATGGTGATGGCACCGGACTTGATGTCATAAAAACGGGCGAGCAAGTTAACCACTGTCGTTTTGCCCGCACCGGTCGGCCCAACGAGCGCAATCGACTCGCCCGGCTTCGCGCGGAAGGTCACATCCTTCAAAATCGGTACATCAGGCTCATATTCAAAGAACACGTGCTCAAACCTTACGTCGCCCTTGACGTCCGGCAAATCGTAAGCGTCCGGCTTGTCGACGATCTCCGCCTTTACGTCCATAACCTCAAAAATACGCTCCAGATACGCCGCAGTATCAATAACGCTGTTATACAGGTTGCCGAGGTTCTGAATCGGCTGCCAGAAGCGGCCGCAGTACGCGCCCATGGCAATGATAACGCCGACGCTCATCGTCTCGCCCATCCCAACGCCAATCAGGTAGATAGCCGCCGTAACAATTGCGGAAATCAGAATTGCGGAAGGAAACATCGTATGGGCAATGGATGCGCGCTTGACAAACCATTCCGCGCAGGCGCGGGCCATTTTTTCCGCAATGCCCTGGTTCATGGGTTCGCGGTCAAACGACTGCGTCACCTTCATCCCGTCGATGCTCTCCTGGTAATAGGCGTTCATGTTCGAGTTTTTGTTGGAAAAGATTCGGCTCGCCTTGCGCTGCGCGTTCTTCACCAACAATACATAGGCCGCAAACGGAACCAATCCAGCCAGCACCACGAGTGTCAGCTTTACGCTCGTTGCGAGCATAAAGAACAGGATAAACAAAAGGCTCAAAAGCTCAAGCATAATGTTAATCAAACCGTTTGAGAAAAAGTCCGCCACAGAGTTGACATAGTTGACAACACGTACCAGAATTTTCCCATGCGGCCGCGAATCGTAGTAGTCAAACGGCAGCGTTTGCAAATGGGCAAACAAATCGGCCCGTATCTCCGACACAATCTGCTGCCCTGCCCGGCTGCTGATAAGCCCGCGCCGGCGCTCCGAATACATGATAATCAAAATCAAAACATAGCCAACCACGCCAACCGTAACAATCCCCCAGTAGTTGCCCGCCGGAATCAGCGTATCGGTAATAATCATCAGAATGTACGGGAAGGTCAGACCGGACACAATCGCAATTACGCTGAAAATTAACGCAGTGATAAGTTCTTTCGCATGCCGTTTGATATATTTTGTACTTCTGCTGAAGTGTTTGAAACTGAACGGCGACTCCAGAACTTCATCCACGTCGTATTTATTACGTGTTTGTTTTACCTTTTCATTCGGCATTCCGGCCCACCTCCTCCTTTTCGAGGGTAATCCCCTGTTGTAAACAGTAGATATCGTAGTAGTAGCCCTTCTTTGCCAGCAGTTCCCCGTGCGTGCCGCTTTCCGCAATTTTGCCATTTTCAATGATATAGATGCAGTCAGCATTTTTCACCGAGGAGATACGTTGCGCCACGATAAAGGTCGTATGCGTCCCACTGCGCTGTGCAAGCTGCTCCTGGATATACTTCTCCGTTTCCATGTCGACGGCGGAGGTCGTGTCGTCTAAAATCACGATTGGCGACTCGTACGCCAGCGCCCGTGCCAACGCGATTCTCTGCTTCTGCCCGCCGGAAAGTCCCACGCCGCGCTCGCCTACAATTGTGTCATAGCCGTCCGGCATACGCCGGATAAAGTTATCCGCGTCCGCCATTTTCGCATATGCGTAGACGTCGTGTTCCTCCATGTCCGGTTTCCCGTACGCGATGTTGGCGTCTATGGTGTTTGAAAACAGGAATACGTCCTGCATGGCAAAGCCGATTTTCGCACGCAGAGCGCGCAGGTCATAGTCCTTCACATTTACGCCGTCAATCTCAATGCTACCGCCCGTCACATCGGCAAAGCGCGCCATCAGCATGGCAAGCGTCGTTTTGCCCGAGCCAGTCGGCCCCATAATGCCAATTGTCTGACCCGGCTCGGCCTTGATGGAAATATCCTTGAGCACGGGCGTTTTATCATAGCTGAAGCTGACATTGCGGAATTCGACGCGTCCTTCTGCCTTTTCCTCCTTCTCATCCGGTATGTACGGGTTTTCGCCATTTTTCACGTCGCAGCGCGCATAGTAGAGCTGCATGACCTTCTGGGTAGACGAGAAGAACCGCTGGCTATCGTTGATAACAACGCCGACCAGACGCATCGACTCGTTAATCAGCCAGTTTAAGTTGTAAAACAGCAAAAATTCCCCCAGCGTAAGCTGCTGGTTGATAACCATAATGCCGCCTACAATAAACACCGTGATGAGGACGCCGTTACCAAACGCGTTAAAAATCGGGCCGAATTTCGCCCATACGCTCGCCGCGGTAACTGCTGCGTCGCGGTATTCGCCGTTGAGTTTGTCAAACTTTTGCTGTTCGTACTTTTCGCGCACAAACGCCTTTACTACACGGTTACCGGCAATATTTTCCTGTACCATAGCGTTCAGATGGCTGTTCGTTTCCCGCAGGTAGGTGTACATCGGCGCGGACACCTTGCGCATTTTAAGCACCAGATACGCCATAAACGGCGATACAACCAGCAGAATCGACGCCAAAACAGCGTTTGTCGAAAAGAATACGACAAGCCCGGCAATAAAGATGATGACTGCATAAATTGCATTCGTAATGACCCACGATACAAAATGGCGCATTGTTTCCAGGTCGCCGGTTAAGCGCATCATGATGTCGCCTGTCCGCGTCGCGCTGTAAAATGACGGTGTCAACGTTTGCAGCTTTTTGTACAACACCGTGCGGAAGTTGGCCAAGACGTCCGCCGAAGCGCTGTCCAAAATCAGGCTGTAGCCGTACTGGAACAGTGCGCGCAGAAGGCTGATGCCGAGGTAAACAGCAATCAAAACTACTGCGTTCGAGGTGTCGCCGTTGGTGAATACCTGGTCAACAAATGCTGTGATGACCATAGGTCCCAGGATGACAAGCGGCATACACAGACAGTTGTGCATAATCAGACCGAGGTAAAACTTCCACCGGCTCCCCTTCATGTTTTCAAAAATCCACTTGATTTGTGTCATGCGTATAATCCCCCCTTTGATACCATGACAAAATACGGCAGATTTGGTTCACGGGTAGTGTACTCCCTTGCGGCGGGGATGTCAACCCCTTTACACTTTTTTTATATTTCAATTTCAAGACAATTTCAAACAGGAGTCCCATATAATTAGGAAAGAATTGTTTGCCCTGCAGGCGTCCGCACGGCCGCACCGCGCGCGGCATATACTGAAAGGGCGGTGACTTTGACGCTTTGGAGGGTGGTTCTGTGTATGTGCTCGCTTTATTTGCAGTCTCGCTAAGCCTTGACGCAATTGCCGTCGGCTTCAGCTATGGAATAAAAAAAATCCGGATTCCTTTTTGCTCCCTGTTTACCCTGTTTGCCATATCCGCGCTGATGTCCGGAGCAGGCAGTCTATTGGGCAGTGCGGTCTCCGCTTTGCTTACGCCAGATGCGGCGCGGTGGAGCAGTTTTCTTCTTTTGTTGGGACTGGGGATATGGATGCTGATTGACTCGTTTCGCAGTACACGGGAAAAGCCGGCGAAAAAGCCCCCCGCACAGGAAAAAACCTTTGAATTTATGCTCAAATCCATCGGCCTGAGCGTCAAAATTATCAAACACCCTGTCGACTGTGACTTTGACCGTTCCGCTACAATTGATTTGGGCGAGGCGTGTTATCTGGCGTTTTTGCTCTCGATTGACGCGGTTTGCAGCTGCGCGTCGCTCGCCGTAGGCGGAGGCGGCTCCCCCATTATGCCGGTTTTGGTCGGTCTGTTCCAGACGGGGTTTTTGTTTGCGGGCGACCTGGCCGGAAAATACTTTTCCAAAGCAAAATTTTTAAGCGCAAAGGCAGTCATGCTTCTGCCGGGGACGCTTCTGATCGGCGTGGCGCTGCTTCGCTTTTTATAATAAAAATATTATTTATGCCTTTTTCTCCTCCGCTTGATTGGCGGCGGCGCGGACTGCGCCTCATCCGAAATCACTACCGTATCGTCCGCCAGCACGATGGTATCCCGGTTTGGTACAAACTCGTATCCGTCGCGCTTAATCATCAGCACAAAGGAGCCCTCCGGGAGATGGATATTCTTCACCGGCTGGAAATACCAGTGATGTTTCTTCGTGATATACTCCTCCGAAAGTACATAATCATCCTCGCCGACAAACGGCGTAGCGCTTAAAACCAGCACGTCGCCCGTTTTCACCAGCGTGTCGCCCTTTGGAATCAGCGATTTGTTCTTGCGCCGGAGCATGATAATCAATATCCCGCCCGGCAGGCCGAGGTCCTTGATCTTCTGCCCTGTCCAAGGGTGCCCTTCTATTACGGGAATATCAATCAGCTGCATTTGCGACAGCCCTTGGTAGTCGGTAAATGTTTTCAAAACCGTGTCGCTGTCGTCCACGAGGCCAAGTTTGCGGGCCAGAGGCGGAAGGAGCGTCCCCTGGATGGCAACGGACAGCAGCGCGACGCAGAAAACAATATGAAATAGGTCGTTGCTTGTGTATGCGTTGCTGACAACGGCATAAATAGCGAAAACAATGGAGGCCGCGCCGCGCAGCCCAGACCACGCGACGAGCGTCTGCTGCCGAAGCGGTGTGCGAAAAGGCGTCAGGATGGAAAAGACGGCAACCGGACGCGAAACGAACGTCAAAAACAACGCAATCGCAATCGCCGGTAACAATATCTGTGGAATCTGCGACGGAAATGACAGCAGGCCGATAATGAAGAACAGCGCAATCTGCATAATCCAGGTGAAGCCGTCAAAAAAGTGGGCAAGCTCTACCTTGTGGCGAATCTTGCTGTTGCCCAACACAATGCCCGTGATATAGACGCTCAGAAAGCCGTTTCCGCCAATCATCGTAGGAAGCGCATAGGCCACCAGCGCAATACCCACCATAAAAATCATATGCAGGGCGCTGTTGCCAAGCCGAATGTGTTTGAGCAAAAAAGCGGACGCGAACGCCAGTCCAAACCCAATCGCCAGTCCATATACAACCTGGGAAAAGATAAGATACCAGAACGGCGTGTCACCGCCCGGCCCCATAAGCGTCAGCAGAATTACAGTCAGCATATAGGCAGTCGGGTCGTTGCTGCCGCTTTCAATCTCCAGCATGGAGGCAAGGCCGTGCTTCAGGTTCAGCTTTTTGGAGCGCAAAATCGAAAACACGGACGCCGCGTCTGTGGAGGAAATGATTGCGCCAATCAACAATCCCTCAAGCAGCGTCATCCGCAGAACAAAATGGCAGAACAGTCCCGTCAGGACAGCCGTTATGATAACGCCGAGCGAAGAGAGCAGGATTGCCTGCGGCGCAACCGGACGCGCCACTTTCCAATTTGTCCCAAAACCGCCGTAAAACATAATAAAAATTAAAGCAATAGTACAAATCTGGTTCGTAATATTGTAGTCGGAAAACTGGATGCGGAACAGGCCGTCCGAGCCGAACAGCATCCCGAGCAGAATAAATACGAGCAAGGCCGGCACACCAATTTTGGCGGAAAGTTTATTAGAAAGAATACAAACAATACATACGATACCACATAATAACAAAATCGGCGTCATGGCTCTCACTCCTATTCGTTCTATTTTACATACAGATGTTGGGGCTTACGCACGCCGCCCCACTGTCCGGTTCAGCCATTCCGACATAACCAGCATCAGGAAGGAAAACAGCATCAGGTACGCGGGGTACAGGCCAATCTGGACATAAGATGCAATCAAGCCGAAAATCGGCGGCATGAAGGTCGAGCCGACATAAGCACACGCCATCTGAATGCCGATAATTGCCTGGGAGTTTTCTTTTCCAAAATTATACGGCGTGGAGTGGATGATTGCCGGATAAATCGGCGCACAGCCAAACCCAATTACAATCAAGCCCGCCAGCGCGGGCAGATTTGTCCCAACCGGAAGCAGAATCAGCACTGCGCCCGCCAGCGTCGTATAGATTCCAATGCGAATCAACCTACGGTCGCCAAGTTTCTCAGACAGAAAACCGCACAGAAACCGCCCAAAGGTAATCCCCAGGAAAAACAGCGACGCAAACTGTGCCGCAATACCGGCGCTAATGCCGCGGTATTGTACCAGATAGCTGCTCGCCCACAGCCCGGCCGTCTGTTCCAGCGCACAGTAAGCAAAAAAGGTGACCAAAATATAGGGCACGCCTTTAATCCGAAATGCCTGCGGCAGGCTTAATGCCTTTGCCGGGAGCGCATCCGGGTGGGAGACAACCGCATTGCGTTTCCACAAAGGCAAACTGATAAAAAGCACAGCGGTCAGCAAAATTTGCACAATGGAAACGGAAAGATACCCATTATTCCAGCCGTAGCCACCGGTCAGGCAAAAACTCATAATATAAGGGCTGACCGCGGCTCCCACGCCCCAGAAGCAATGGAGCCAGTTCATATGGCGCGACGAGTAATGCAGCGCCACATAGTTGTTGAGCGCTGCATCGACTGCGCCGGCGCCAAGCCCATACGGAACCGCCCATAAACACAGCGAAAGGAAGGTATGGGATACTGAAAACCCAAACAGCGCCGCCGCGGTCAGAAATACACTGACCGCCGTTACCAGCCCGGCCCCGAACCGTCTGGTCAGCCGGTCGGAAAATAAACTGGAAACAATGGTGCCGCCTGCAATAATCATCGTGATAATGCCCGCGTAGGAAACGGGAACCCCGAGCTCCTGGTGCATGACAGGCCAGGCGGATCCAACCAAGGAGTCCGGCAGACCCAAACTGATAAAAGCAATATAAATAATGGCAATCAGACACGCGTACATAATGTTCTCCCTGTGGTTTATAAAAAATCTTTATACAATAATAATATCATAAATTTTACTGCAAAATCAATCTATCTTTTGGATTCTGCCAATAAAATAGGAGGCTTCCCAACCGGATTGGAAAGCCTCCTGTGTTTTATAGTCAGTTACATAATAAACATGCTGTCCCCAAAGCTGAAAAACCGGTATTTCTCCTCCACAGCCGTCTGGTACGCCCGCATGACAAAGTCGCGTCCCGCAAAGGCGCTCACAAGCATAATCAGCGTCGACTCCGGCAGATGGAAATTCGTAATCAGCGCGTCGATACACTTGAACTTGTAACCCGGGTAGATAAAAATATCGGTCCACCCAGTCTGCGCCTTTACGCGGCCGCTTTCGTCCGCCACAGTTTCGAGCACGCGGTTCGCCGTTGTGCCAACTGCGATGACGCGGCCGCCGTTCTGCTTCGTTTCGTTAATCACGTCCGCCGCGTCCTGCCCGATGACATAAAATTCGCTGTGCATCTTATGCTCCGTGATTTCATCCGCTTTGACCGGGCGGAACGTGCCAAGCCCGACATGCAGCGTCACAAAAACAGTTTTTACGCCCCTTGCACGGATTTGCTCCAGCAATTCTTCGGTGAAATGCAGCCCCGCCGTCGGCGCGGCAGCCGAACCCTTGTGCTTTGAGTAAACCGTCTGGTACCGCTCCTTGTCCTCTAATTTTTCCGTAATATAGTGCGGCAGGGGCATCTCGCCAAGGCGGTCGAGCACCTCCTCAAACACACCCTCGTATGTAAACTTTACAATACGGTTGCCGTCGTTGACAATTTCCTTTATCTCCGCCGTCAGAAGCGGCGCGTCGCCGCCGCCAAACTCAAACACCGTCCCAACCTTCGCGCGGCGGCCCGGTTTTAAGATAACCTCCCATTCGTCGAGTGCGCGTTTGTGCAGCAGCAAAAACTCAATCGCGCCGCCGGTGTCCCTGCGCCTGCCGTAGAGCCGCGCCGGAATAACGCGCGTATCGTTTAAAACAAGGCAGTCGCCGGGACGCAGATAGTCCGCAATATGTTTAAACGTATCGTGCGCAATCGTCTGCTTCTCCCGGTCAAGCAGCATGAGCCGGGACGCGCTCCGGTCTTTTAGCGGCGTCTGCGCAATCAGCTCCTGCGGTAAATCGTAGTAAAAATCCTGTCGTTTCAACGTCCTGCCCCCAATTGTTTTCCCAATTTCTATTTACCCAAATCAGTTCGATAAGGTTGTGCCAACATAATAGTGCGCCAAAATCTGGTCATAGGTATAGCCAGCCTCCGCCATGCCTTTCGCGCCGTACTGGCTCAGGCCAATGCCGTGGCCATACCCGCGCCCGTCAAAGGTGAAGCTGTCATGCTGCGTGCTCGCCGGCGCTGCGTCAATGTATGTGCTGCCACCGCTGCCAAGCACAGTCACGCCGCTGCTCACCGTTGCCGTCGCATTTTCTCCAAGCACGGCGGCGCCGTTTAGCGTAACGGAAGTTGTCCCGTCCGCCGTCAGTACAGGCGCGGCTGCAGCAGCTCCGCTGTTTTCCTCACGGATATAATAATACTGGCTCTTCAGCCCCAGAATCGTGCGGCAGGTCTCAAACGTAACCGTATGTGAGCCCTCTGTGCCGTCAAAGCGCAGCTTACGCACGCGCTCATCCCGTTCGCCGCGTTCCTCGACTACAATGTTTGTCACGCGTCCGATGTTGACACCTGCATCTGCGAGCATTTGTGTCACTTCGTCCGCTGTATACGTCACGCTCCAGGTCGAAACGCTCGGATCCTCGTAGGGGTCGTCCACGCTCTGCAAGTAGTCGAGTCCTTGTCCGCCGCCCCAGGCCGAATATACGTCCGCCGTCTTGCCGCCGCTGCTCGAGCCGAAAAACGTCTGTGCCGGCGCATCATTATAGAGCACAACCTTGCCCGACGTTTCGCTTGCCGCGCGCCGCGTGGCGTCCGTTTCAGCCGATGTGCCCTTATACGCCTGCGTACGCGTATCGTCTGTTACATCGATCCCGTAATTGTCGTAGCTCGACACTGTCATGGCGTACGTACGCGCTATGACCGCCTGTGCCTTGAGCGCCTCAATCGGCCACGATGCATACATCTCGCTCCCCACAACGCACGCCACATAGTCGTCCGTGGACACAAGGTTCACCACCGCAATACCGCTCGCATGGACACGGTCCGCCATAATATAGCCGTAATAATCGCCGCCCAGCACGCTGACTGTTCCGCCGTTTGCGCTGCCAAAAGCAAAAATCTCGCTGTCGTGGCGAAATACGACATTGTAGCCCGCCGCACTCACCATGACAGCCTTTGTGTCAAGGCTCACCGGCGTAAACGACAAGCCTGTGAACGTCAAGTCGCCCGCCGATGCAGCCGCCTCCTCCACTGAGCCGTAAAGCCCTGTCAGTACATAGTTTACCCCGTCGATGTAGCCGCCGTATGCGTATACACCCGCTTCGCGCAGCTCCTTCGCCTTCAAAATCGCCTGCTCGAGCGTATCATATGTATTGGCGCTGCGCAGATACGCACCGCCGCCCTTTTCCACGACTACGTCCGACCCGCTGATTGCCATCTGCGGATAAAAGGTATGGTCGTACACATGCCCGATTCGAATGTCACCGTTTACCGACGCAGAAAACGAATCCACGGCCGCATTGCCAAAATACAGACCTACCTTGATATTCGCCGGCACCTCGTAGGCCAGCGCGGAGCATGCCCCGCCAAACACTGTCAAAAGCAGGCCGACGGCCAGTAATTTCTTCCACATAAGCACCCTGTCCTTCTCTATTCTTTATTTCGTAAGATACGGAATTGTATCGAGTATCCCCTGCGCGATCGCCTGCGCCGCCTTCTCCTGCATCGCGGGGTCGGCAAGCTTTGCGCGGTCGGAGGGATTTGTAATAAACGCTGTTTCCACAATGACCGACGGCATATCCACCTTGCGGATGACATACATGGCGCTGCCGTCTACGCGCCCGCGGTTCTGCGTTCCGAGCGCGTCGGGCAGATACTTCAAAATATTGTTTGCCAAATCCTGCCCCGACACGCCGTACGCCGACGTATCCTTCGACGTATGGTGCATGACAAGCGAGCCCTGTACATCTGTGGTCGTAAAGGCGTTGCAATGTACGCTCACAAACAGCGACGCGCCAATACTGTTGGCAAACTCCGCCCGCTCCGCCAGCGTCACATAAACGTCCGTGTTGCGCGTGTAGTACGCATCCACGCCGTTTTCGCGCAAAATTTCATACAGCTGGTTCGCAATCGGGAGCGTTGCGTCCTTTTCCTGTAAGGAAACCGAGCCGTCGTTGTTGTAGCCGATTGCGCCCGGGTCGCTGCCGCCGTGCCCGGCATCAATCACAATCTTCGGCCCGCTCACCGCAGGCGGGTTCTCCGCTGTCAGCGTCACCGTGACCGTCCGCTTATCCTCGGACACAGTCACATCATACTCCGGTATTTTCACAACATCAAACACAATCCGCGCGCTGCCCTCATATTCGCCGGTGCGGATACGCTCCGTGTTGCCGCCTGCCGGGTAACTCGCGCTCAACGCAGCAGCAGAAAAACCCGTAAGGTCGAGCACGACGCGGTTCGGCCCGTTCAGCGTCATGGTATTGTACGTGTCAAGCGGCGCAGACAGTGACAAAACCGCTGTCAGCGTATTGCCGTCAAGCGATGCGCTCAGAGATTCTACCGTTTTTGCCTCCGGCGTCGGAGTAGGGGTCAGTGTAGGCGTGGGTGTCGGCGTTGCAGGAGGTGGCGCCGGGGTCGGTGTTGCAGGCTGCTCGGGCGTATGAATCGAAATCGTATCCGTCGAGCCGTCAAAATCGACCTCCATCCCCAGCGTTTCCGCCACAAACCGTACCGGAACCATCGTCTTTCCGATGTCATTGTATGCGATAATCTTGGCCGGGACCTCCATTTCCACGCGCCGCCCGTTCACCAGCGCAACGCGGTCGTCGATGGTCAGCGACACAATGTCGCCGTCATAACAGATATAGACGCGGCTCGGGCTGCCGGGCGCCCAGAGCACCTCTGCGCCGAGCGACTCAAAAATCTCCCGCACCGCCACAATGGAACGGCCACTTTCCAGCACAATCGGCGGGATGGGCGACTCGACCTCCTGCCCGTTCACTACAACGGTAAAGTACGCCCCGGTGTAGTCGTGCACCGCGCCGTCATAGGTAAGCTGCGCCTGAAACACGCGCGCGGCATCCGCCGTGTCGGTTAGATTCAGGCATATCAAAAAAAAGAGTGTGATGATTGCCGTTATTTTTTTCATATGCCCTCCCAAATAAGTCCAATTCCTTACTGCTGTGTATCGTCCATGCTGAGCTGTCCGTCCGCCGTACCGCTGTCCCGGCCCGGATTATACGGAATCTTTAAATGCTCGTACGCCAGCGGCGTAAGCACGCGCCCACGCGGCGTGCGGTTCAAAAACCCGAGCTGCAGCAGATACGGCTCGTATACGTCCTCAATGGTGTTCGCTTCTTCACCAATCGAGGCCGCCAGCGTGTCAAGCCCGACCGGCCCGCCGCCAAAATTCTTCACAATCGCCATCAGCATCCGCCGGTCTACCATGTCAAGCCCAAGCTCGTCCACCTCCAGCATATTGAGCGCAGCGTCGGCGACCTCTTTGGTGATGGTGCCGTCCGCGCGCACCTGCGCAAAGTCGCGCACACGCTTCAAAAACCGGTTCGCAATACGCGGTGTCCCGCGGGAACGCGACGCAATCTGCATCGCGCCGTCCGGCGTGATGGCAATGCCGAGGATGGACGCGCTGCGCGTCACAATCTTGACCAGCTCCTGCGGCGTATACATCTCCAGCCGGCTGATGACGCCAAAGCGGTCGCGCAGCGGCGCGGTCAGAAGCCCTGCCCGTGTCGTCGCACCGATGAGCGTAAATTTCGGCAAATCAATCCGAAGCGACCGCGCGCTCGGCCCCTTGCCGATGATGATATCGAGCGCGTAATCCTCCATCGCCGGGTAGAGCACCTCCTCCACGCTCCGGCTCAGGCGGTGTATCTCGTCAATGAACAAAATGTCGTGCTCCGATAAATTCGTCAGAATCGCCGCCAGGTCGCCCGCCTTCTCAATCGCCGGGCCGCTCGTAATGCGGATGCTGACGCCCATCTCATTTGCAATGATGGCGGCAAGCGTCGTCTTGCCCAGCCCCGGCGGGCCATAGAGCAGCACGTGGTCGAGCGCCTCTTTGCGTCCGCGCGCCGCCTCTATGTAAATCGAAAGGGTCTGCTTCGCCTTCTCCTGCCCGACATACTCGCCCAGCGTACGCGGGCGCAGACTCGTTTCCACCTCGTCGTCCGTCGTAAACTCGCTCGTGACGAGCCGGTTGTCCAAGTTATCGTCAAAGTTCATCTATCCAACCTCTACTTCATCAGTTTTTTCAGCGCGTCGCGGATAATCAGCTCCAAATCCTGCGACATATCAATTCCAGCGAGGGCCTGCTTCGCCTCAAACGCACTGTATCCCAGCACACACAGCGCCTCCACCGCCTCGTTCGACGCCAGAAAGACCCCGCCGCCGGTGCTTTCTCCTGCTAAATCCGCCGGAATTATATCCTCATTTTTAATCTTGTCCTTCAGCTCCATCACAATGCGCTGGGCCACCTTCGGCCCTACGCCGTTGGCGCGTGTAATCGACTTCGTATCGCCCGACACGACCGCAAGCGAGAGTGCAGCAGGCGACAAAACGCCCAGTACGGCGAGCGCGGCCTTCGGCCCCACGCCGGATACCCCCGTCAGGAGCAAAAACATGTTCAGCTCCTCCTCGCTGGCAAACCCGTATAAATCGAAAATTCCCTCGCGAACATACAGGTGCGTATACATTTTCGCGTCGCTGCCCACTGCGTCCAGCCGGTCCAGGCTGCCCAGCGACGTTAGAAGCTTGTACCCCACGCCGCCCGCGTCAATCACGGCAAAGCCGTCCTCCTTATGGGCAAGCGTGCCCGATATATAGTAAAACATTTCCGTCCTCCTCTTGTGCAAGCGCGCAAAAAAGGCGTATAATTCAACACTTTACGCTATTATTATACACCCTTCCGCAATGGCAGTCAAATTTCTTTTTGGTAACAATTCTATACAAAGCTATGCAGGACTGACAAAATCGCCCGTCTCTGCCAGAGCGTCAAATATACCCCAGCCGCCCCAGGTTTGCCGAGTGCGCGTGGCAGATGGCGATGGCGAGCGCGTCCGCCGTATCGTCCGGCTTTGGCACCGCCGGCAGATTCAGCATAATTTTTACCATGTTCTGCATCTGCGCCTTATCCGCGCGGCCGTAGCCGGTGATGGCCTGCTTCACCTGCAGGGGCGTATACTCAAAGTCGGGCACACCGCGCTGCGCCGCGCACAGCAGGGCCACACCGCGCGCGTGGGCAACAGTGATGGCCGTTTTGACGTTTGTGTTAAAAAACAGCTCCTCGACCGCGACCGCCTCTGGCTTGTACTTGACAATAATTTCATCCAAGTCGCGGTAGATACTTTCCAGCCGCCGCGTCAGCGGCGTATGCGCCGGCGTCGTCACCGCGCCGTACGCAATCGTCTTGAATTTGTTGCCTGTAAAATCGACCACGCCCCAGCCGACGATCGCAATACCGGGGTCAATCCCTAAAATCACCATGTGTATGTCTGCTCCTTTTCTCTTTGCTGTGGAATTGCCCACATATACCGCCTCCTGCCCGCCCCGTGTCGTGCAAGCCGCCCGCTTTATGCGCCGGAAGTGGACAAACAGGCGAAAAAAACTCCCGTTTTTGTCGCTTTTCTCTTGTGTTGCCGCCATGATTGTAGTATAATCATACTTGAAAATGTATGATTTTACAATTTATGAACTACGGCATACAAATAGTATACCATATCAGGGAGGAAATGCAAATGGCAAAAGAAAAAGTTGTTCTGGCTTACTCCGGCGGGTTGGACACCTCAATCATTATTCCGTGGCTGAAGGAAAACTACGATTACGAGGTAATCGCCGTGTGCGGCGACGTAGGACAGGGCAAAGAAACGGAAGGTCTTGAGGAAAAGGCGCTTAAAACGGGCGCGAGCAAGCTCTATATCGAGAATTTGCAGGAGGAATATGTGCGCGACTTCATCTGGCCGACGCTGAAGGCCGGGGCGGTGTATGAGGGCAAGTATCTGCTCGGCACGTCGCACGCGCGCCCCTGCATTGCAAAGCGGCTCGTTGAGATTGCGGAAAAAGAGGGTGCAACAGCAATCTGCCACGGCTGCACTGGTAAGGGCAACGACCAGGTGCGCTTCGAGCTGACAATCAAGGCGCTTGCGCCGCACCTCAAGATTATTGCGCCATGGCGTATCTGGGACATCAAGTCGCGTGAGGAAGAAATCGACTACGCGCAGGCCCGCGGAATTGAGGTTCCGGTTACAAAAGAGGACAACTATTCGATGGACCGCAACATCTGGCATCTGAGCCATGAGGGGATGGATTTGGAAGATCCGGCAAACGAGCCGAACCTGGACAAAATCCTGAAACTGATGGTTTCCCCGGAAAAGGCGCCGGATACGCCGACGTATGTGACCATTGACTTTGAAAAGGGTATCCCGACCAAAATCGACGGCGTAGCATACGGCCCGGTCGAGCTGGTGAAGAAGATGAACGAGCTTGCGGGCGCAAACGGCGTCGGCATTGACGATATTGTAGAAAACCGTCTTGTCGGTATGAAGAGCCGCGGCGTGTATGAAACGCCGGGCGGCACGGTGCTCTACGCGGCGCACCGCGAGCTGGAGTACCTCTGCCTTGACAAGCAGACGCTCCACTATAAGGCGGACGTGGCGAACAAGTTCGCCGACCTCGTATACGACGGACTGTGGTATACGCCGCTGCGCGAGGCGCTGTCCGCATTTGTTGACAGCACGCAGGAAACCGTGACCGGCACGGTACGGATGAAACTGTATAAAGGCAGCTGCACGCCGGCGGGCACAACGTCGCCGTACTCGCTCTACGACGAGGACATTGCGACCTTTGATGCGGACGAAGTGTACGACCAGAAGGATTCGGCCGGGTTTATCAACCTGTTTGGCCTGCCGCTCAAGGTACGGGCAAACATGCTGCGGCGTAACGGGATAAAATAAGTTTTAAATATATCAGGGGAGATGGGCATCATGCGAATACGGCTATTTGGGTTCTCTCTTGCAGTTTGTGTTTTAGCGTTAGGGTTAGCGGCTTGTCAGTCCGGTCATGTGCCGGATATTGAAGTCAGCGCGGAATATCAGGAATCCTATGAACTGCTAAAGCAGGCGGAATACTTTGCTAACGGTGGCATAGGCTTTAGCGGGGAAACGCCTGACGAGCTGACCGCATTTTCCGAATTGTACAACAGCCCGCACGCAAAGGAATATTTTCAGAAGCTAGAGGCGGAAGGCACTATGGCGGGGAAGTTGTATGCTCTGTGCGGCCTGTATTATCTCGACTACGAGAATTATCAGCAATACCTGGCCCCTTACAAAACCAGTAAAGAAAACGTAAAATATTTTGCAGGGTGTTCCCTAGTTACGCATCCGGTTTCCGACTTGATTTATACCGAGCAGGAGCCGGTCATGCGGCTGGAAGGCCCTGACGACACGATAGAAGCATGGCTGGACAGAACCGGCGCATCCGGTTGGCGTTATGACTTCTATGGGGGCGGTTATCCGGCAAGTATATTAAATCATATCAAAAATTTTCTGTAAAAATGGGCGGGCATAGGCCCGCCCATTTTGTATAACAGCCAAAGGGAAAGGTTGGATGAACAATGAAATTATGGGGCGGACGCTTCTCGAAAGCCACCGACACAAAGGTAGACGACTTCAACTCCTCCATCCGGTTTGATATGCGCCTGTACCGGCAGGACATCCGCGGTAGCATGGCGCACGCGGCCATGCTGGGTAAACAGGGGATCATCCCGCAGGAGGACGCGGATTTGATTGTAAAAACGCTTGGCGAAATCCTGACGGATATCGAAGCGGGCAAGGTGGAGTTTTCCGTGGACGCGGAGGACATCCACATGAACATCGAAACCATCCTGACCGAGCGTATCGGCGCGGCGGGCAAGCGCCTGCACACGGGCCGGAGCCGCAACGACCAGGTGGCGCTCGATTTGCGTATGTATGTCAAGGACGAAATTGTTGAAATCAAGGCGCTTGTTGTTTCTCTAATGGAAACGCTTCTGACGCTTGCGCAGGCGCACACCGGCACGGTCATGCCCGGCTACACGCACCTGCAAAAGGCGCAGCCCGTCACGTTTTCCCATCATATGATGGCATATTTTGAAATGCTGCGGCGCGACATTGGCCGTTTGGACGACACGTATAAGCGCACCAACGTCTGCCCGCTCGGGTCGGGCGCGCTTGCCGCGACGACGTACCCGCTCGACCGGGAAGCAGTCGCCCGCGAGCTTGGGTTTGACGGTGTGAGCCAAAACTCGCTCGACGGCGTGAGCGACCGCGACTTTGCGCTCGAGCTACTAAGTGCGCTTTCTATTTTGATGATGCACCTGAGCCGGTTTTGCGAGGAGCTGATTCTCTGGAGCAGTCACGAGTTTTCTTTTGTGGAAATGGACGACGCGTACTCAACCGGTTCATCTATCATGCCGCAGAAGAAAAACCCCGACGTGGCGGAATTGATTCGCGGCAAAACAGGCCGCGTATACGGTGATTTATGTGGGCTTTTGACGGTGATGAAGGGACTTCCGCTTGCTTATAATAAGGATATGCAGGAGGACAAGGAGCCGGTATTTGACGCAATTGACACCGTAAAGCTGTGCCTGCCGGTGTTCACCGACATGCTTGCTACCATGAAAGTGAAGGAAGACGCGCTTTTGCAGGGTGCAAAGGGCGGCTTTACGAATGCGACTGACGCTGCGGACTATCTCGTTAAGAAGGGACTCCCCTTCCGCGAGGCACACGCGGTGGTTGGTAAAATGGTCGCCTATGCGCTCGACCATAATAAGTCGCTCGACCAATTCCGGATGGAGGAATTTAAGGCATGTTCACCGATTTTTGAGGAGGACGTCTACGACGCAATCAGCATGGAAACGTGCGTCAACGGGCGCAGCATTGTCGGAGGCCCGGCTGTGGAAACGGTAAAACAGGCGATTGCAAACGGCCGTGCCTATGTTGAGCAGGTAAAATCTCTATCCGGGGGAGAGAAATGAAACTTACGTACAAAAATACGCTGCACGCCTGCTACACCGGAATGGTGACGCAGGCGGCAATCAATAACCTTGCGCCGCTTTTATTTGTTATCTTTCAGGATACGTTCCAGATTTCGCTGGAGATGATTGGGCGGCTCGTTCTGATTAATTTTGGCGTACAGCTCGCCACAGACATCGTGGCAGTACGGTATGCAGACAAAATTGGCTACCGGCGCTGCGTCGTCGGCGCGCACCTGTTCTGCGTGCTTGGCCTGCTCGGGCTGTCGCTCTTTCCCATGGTTTTCCCCTCGCCGTATGTGGGGCTTGTCTGCGCGGTTGTACTCTATGCAATCGGCGGCGGACTGATTGAGGTTTTGGTCAGCCCCATGGTCGAAGCGATCCCGGGCGACGGAAAGGCGCTCTCTATGAGCCTTGCCCACTCGTTCTACTGCTGGGGACAGATGGCGGTCGTGCTTGTGACGACGCTAATCTTATACCTAATTGGACAAAATCTGTGGTACGTTCTCCCCTGGCTCTGGGCGGTGATTCCGTTTTGTAACATGCTTCTGTTTTTGCGCGTGCCGATTGCCCACCCGACCGACGGCGGCGATGCCATGCCTGTACGCAAGCTCTTTTCCAAACGGGCCTTTTGGGTGTTTCTCATTATTATGATGTGCGCCGGTGCGTCAGAGCTTTCTATGTCGCAGTGGTCGTCCTTTTTTGCACAGAGGGGCCTCGGTGTGCCAAAGGTCGTGGGCGATATCCTCGGCCCATGTATGTTTGCGCTGTTAATGGGGCTCGGGCGGCTCGGTTACGGCCTGTGGGGCGGGAAAATTCAGCTCAAATATGCGCTGTCTGGCTGCGCCGCGCTGTGCATCGCGTGCTATCTCGTGGTATCGCTGACAAATAATCCGGTCTTGTCGCTTGCCGCTTGTGCATTATGCGGTTTTTCGGTCAGTCTGATGTGGCCCGGCGCCGTCAGCATGTCGGCAAAGAGTTTTCCGCTCGGCGGTACGGCAATGTTTGGCCTGCTCGCCATGTTCGGCGACCTGGGCTGTTCGCTTGGCCCGTGGGTAACCGGGGCGGTTGCCGGTGCGGTCGAGTCGGGCGTATATACGGTAAAAACGGCCTTGTTGCAGGCGGCGACGCTGGAGCAGGTGGGACTCAAGTGTGGAATCCTTGCCGCTGCACTCTTCCCTGTTCTGCTGTTGTTATGCGTTTTATTCTTGAAAAATAAACATTCCCAAACTGATTCATCATGCAATAAATAAAAAATCCGTACCTTTCGGTACGGATTTTTGCTGCTTATGTACGCTTACATTCCAAAAATCGCCTTACAAATCCCACATAAGAATTTTGGCATTTTAATTACAACAATTTTCATAGCATGACCCCTCTTTCTCACTATTTTTTGAAACAGAAACAGATACCGAGTGCTACAATGATGATTGCTTCTACACCCGCAATAAAGTGTATCGGCAGCAGAAGTGCAAGCATGATTCCGGCGCAAAGCGCAATGGCTGCCCAAATCATATATTTAAAAAAACATCCCATAGCACCCCTCCCATATCTTCGGATAATTTATTATATGTCAAAGGGGAAAATGTGTGAAAACTCTAATGTGTTTATGGCCCGGGAAATAAAAAAGGCGCCGCTGTATAAAACAGCGACACCTTTCTCTTTACTTAAACCATAGTTACAAAATATAATTAGTAAATAATTTTGCCAAGCTTGTTAAGCGTATTGTAGAGCAGTACAGCCGCCTCTGCACGGGTCGTATAACCCTCCGGCTGGAAGCTGCCGTCATCATACCCATTGATGATGCCCATGTTCTTGAGTGCGAATACCGCATCTCTTGCATAATCGGCAACCTGATCCTTATCCGTGAAGTTAAATTCGTCTGTGCTTGTTTCAAGCCCTGCCGCACGAATCATCCGGTAGAGCATCAGCGCCATATCCTGACGGGTAATCTGGTCGCCAATACCGAACAAGCCGTCTCCGATCCCCTGCGTAATGCCGTTTGTTTCCGCAGATGCAATATACGGCGAATACCATGCATTCTGTGCGTCTGTGAAGCTCGGAGCCGCGGACATATCAATCGCGTCTGCGCCGTACAGGCCGACCACCGTAATCTTGATAAATTCTTCTCTCAAAATCGGGTTGTTCGGGCCAAAGGAACCGTCGTCATAGCCTTCAAAAATTCTTCTCTTGCTCAGCTCTTTGATTGCCTCATGCGCCCATACGATATCGTCAATATCGTTGTAGGTCGGATCCGGGGTCGGAGTCGGTGTTGCAGTCGGAACAACAATTGTCGTGCCGCCGTCGTCCGGGTCCGTCGGTCTGCCACCGTTCCCGCCAGGCCCAACCGGTGGTTTTCCGCCTTCATACTGATTTACTGCCGACGTAAACGCCGCATTCAGCTCCTCAAAGGTAGACGGTTTGCTGTTCTTTACCGAAGTAACAACATTTACCTTCTGGTTGCTTGTCAAACCACTGTACTTATTGAAGCTTGTCAAGCCGATACCGCTTCCATAGGAATCAATGAAGTACTTGGAATTCATAACATTATCGTCCTTCGGGCTTGTAATGCCGGCAAGGACTACCTGCTCTTTAAAGCTATCCTCCATATCAGCCGCATTTTTGAACCCAGCGCCAAACATAGAGTCTATCGCCTTTTGTATGCCGGCATCAGAAATCTTGCCTGCCGTCAGCTCTTTATAATATTCTTCAACATCTGCATACTTGGTGAGATCGTTCAAATCCGAAACAAGTTCACCATTCAATGCCTGCGTATACAGCTCTTTATTAATCTCAACAATTACTTCCGGCAGAATGTCAATTGTATAGCTGGTTCCTCTCCACTGCGCCAAATTACTGATAACTGCCGCTGCTGCATCCAGCTGCAAATCCTTATCAGTTACTGTTGCAAGGCTGTCCCAACGCTCCATGTCGAAGCCAATGATATATTTGTAGTCTTCCAGCTTTGTCTTCTGGCTGCTGCTGTCGGTTTCCTCAATGATTTCTTTGAGCTTTTCAAACTTAACGTCCGAAGAAGCATAATAGAATTTTGCCACCTGCGCCTCTACATCATCATACGGACCAACCAGTACGCCATACCATCCAAAGGCGTCCGCCTTATCCATGGTCACTTCGCCGGTAAATGTGCCATCCTCCTGAAGCAATGCCTGCCCAAGTGCAACAGGATTACCTGCGTCCGAAGTATCAATGCTGTCAGTTTCTTCGTTCCATGGATAAACTGCGAGCGTCACCCATGTTGCCGGCTCGCCGCCTGGGAAACTGCCGGTAATCATAATTGTTGTATCCGTCGCGTTCTGTTCCGCCGTCACTGCGGCAAATGCGCTGGTGGTACTCAGCATCAGCATCGCAACCACCATAATGACCGACACAACCTTTAAAAGATTCGATCGTTTCATATCTTCTGATTCCTCCTCTATTCTCTGCGCCGGGAGGGGAGCTCCCCTCCCATCGCAAAGGTATGCTCATGACTCGATATATGGTTGCTTACTTTTATCGCGTTTCGCCACCATCTTCTGTTCCGCCGCCTTCTCCGCCAGGCTCGCCGCCATCGTCAATGCCCGGGTTTTGAACATCACTGCCCCAAACAATCAGGTATACCGGCGGGTCATACGGCTGTCTGTCAGCTGCCCAGTAACTCGGCGCACCGTAATTCGGAATCTGAACAACATCGCCTGCTTTGAAATCCTTGTAGTATACACTGCCGTTTTCCGTTGCAGCCCAGAAGTGTGTTCCCATAATGTCAACGTCGTCCGTGGGCGCTGCCACAGTCCAGCCTTCCGGCATATTCGGCCACGGCTTTGCCTGCTCTGCTATAGTCGGATCTTTGCTTGTCTTATCTGCATTATAATAGGTATCAGCAAAGAAGATTCTGCAGTCACTCGACACTACAAACTCGAGCCAGTATGGATTGCCGTCCTTACCGTTGTATTTGTCTGAGAAGTATGGCAATGTGCTGTACACACCTGCGCCGTCGTTCTTAGCCGGACGGATATAAGTCGCACCTTCAAAGAATTTGGAGGTTGCATTGGTGTAATATACATTACCTCTGTCGTTATACGCCAGACTACCATCGTTGTTTCCGGTTCCAAGTACAAGATTATCCTGTACATCAGCCTTAGAAGCCGACGAAAGGTTAAGCACCTTATTTGCCGTTGCATCCAGCTTTACCGTTACGGTATATTTTTTCGTTTCACCGCTGTTTGTAACTGTAATGGTTGCCGTATCGCCTTCCGAAGAGGGCGTCAGGCTGGCCTTGTCAATATTAACATCTGCGCCAGCTACATTTGCCTCCGCAGCAATTGCAACTGTGTCTGCTGTCGGCATCGTAATTGTATAGCTCGTAGTCGCTGCTGCAAAGTTCGGAACCGACACGCCGTTGTACGTCAAGCTCTTCAAATTCGCATCTGGAATAATGGGAGCCTCACCGTAGGCCAGTTTGTAATCGTCCACATTCACAGACGAATTACCCGGCGGGTTTCCAAATGCCGTGTTTAACAAAATGGCAATTTCGTTACGGTCAAGAATTTCAAGGTCTTTCCCATTTACAAGGTCTATGGCATTCTGGCCGCGGAGCCTTTCAGCCGGTGCACCAGACGCATCTTTCAGCCCTTCGCCAGACAGAACTGCTACAACCTTAGCGTCTGTTTCGTTTCCAATCGTGAGGTAAACATCATAGTTCACCCAGCTTCCGCTTGTCAAAGAACCAATCGAAGGGCCGCCCGCAATCTTGATTTCTTTCGTGTTCAACGTTAGCAAGCTTGCCGCAAAATTTTTATCGTTATCGGCTCTTCTAATCTCAATTGTAGCGTTCGGCGAACTCGTGTCATCCTGAACCATGATGCGGCCGCTGAAATGCAACGTCTTTGTTGCATCAATTGCCACATGGCTTTTATCCAGACGCGGCCACTGCTGACCAGCAGTTCCAAAAATCGAAACATAAGTGTTATCTGCCTCTTTCACCAGCCTCAAATTGTCTTTGTAGCCAGTCGCATTACCCCATATTGAGTTATCCGGATATGTAGCATCTCCATAGCTTTCAAAATTATCCTCAAAGAGAACTTCGCTCGGTTCAACCGGGCCAACATCGCTGCCCCACTGAATCAACGTAACCAGACTCTGATTTTCTGTCGAGTTCGTCGTCCGAATCACTACAATATCTCCGGCCTTAAAGGTCTTATAATATGTTACCGGATATTTGGTAGAATAGTTGTGGGGCGTCGGGGTATCATTTGTTGCATTCTGATACAGATTGAAGTAGTACGGATATTTGTCATAGTTGTGCGGATAGTCCTCCGGGATACCATTTGCACCCCATTCCGACATAGCGGGCGAAAAACCGGGATCCGTAATCTTTCCCCATGACCCATCCGCTTCATAACTTGCAATATCGCGTACAAACTTAACATATACAACGCCGTCCTCGCTTGCACGGAAACGGAAATACTCGTTATCACCCTGAATTAAGGCTTTCAGTTCTTCATTACTTGCCCGTGCATCGCTCAACGGATTGATGATCTGCGTTGCACCCATCAGCTTTGACCCCAAGTCGATAAAGGAAATACCCGGCTTATTGCCCTCCACACTGCCTCTGTCGCTGTAAATCGGGGACAGGTTATCAATCGGCCCCACCGGCTTAATCTCCTTGTTGCCGGAATTACCGCGGTTCCCTGCCGCAACAATATCCGGATTTACCAAAATGTCAATGGTTGTGCCATCATGACCTGGTACATCATACGTCGTTGCGCCTACCATACCCGATTCATCAACAGTAAAGTTAATGGTATACGTATTTGTTTTTGTCGTATCCTTCGACGTAACGGTAATCGTCACTTCGGCCGTGGTACCGGTAAATGTTACCGTGCCGTCCGCAGAAGCCGCGCCGCCAAAGGTAACAGTCGCGCCGGAATTTGCGATTGGCTCTGCTGCAATCTTTACGTCCGTCGCGCTCTCAACTCCAACTTTAAGAGCTTCAGCCGGAACAATACCGCTTATAAATTCGCCGACCGTTTTCGCCTCGTCGTCGCCGACCGTATACGTCAGCGACTTCAGGCTTGCATTCTTCTCAAGATTGCTGTCCGGAACAATGAGATAAATGCTTGGGTTCGTGAAATACCGCCCATCAGGCTTTGAACCGTCCTCCCAGCTGCTATTCCAGCCGTAGTTCGGAACCTGTACTGTATCGCCGGCACCATAGTGCTTGGAATACAACTTGCCGGTATTTCCATTGTAGTAGTTGTCCCAAATCTTGAAGCTCAAACCGCTTGTGTCAACGGCCCAATCGCCTTTGTTCGGCCAGCCTTTGCCTTCCATGTCTACCACGTAAACCGTGCCCGGTACGTTCATCGTAAAGGTCATCCAGTACGGGTTCCCACCCTGACCGTCAAATTTTCCGACAAAGTAAGGCTCTTCGTTGTTCGGCGCCGACGTGTCGCCGCCCTTATCTCTTTGCAGGACATATGCGCCTGCAAACTCCTGCGAAGAGGCTGCACCAACCTGACAGCCGCCTGCATTCGTGTAAGACTCTGTTACGCCCAGCTCAATCTGCGCCAGTGTCGGAATGTCCTTTGTCGCATAGGTCAGGTTTGAGATAACCTCCGTCGGCTCAACCGGTTCTTCATCCGAAACGGTGAAAGTAATCGTAATGTCCTTCGTTGTACCATCCTGTGCCAACACGCGAACAATAGCCTCCGTCGCTGTATCCGCAGATACCGGAACAAATTTGTCAGCCTTAACCTCCTCGCCTACCATGACAATCGTACGCGCATTGGTATCCTCTGTAGCCGCTGCAATAGTTACACCCGTTGTCCCCTTCTGCAATTCAACGTCATAGGCTGCCTTATCTGCCGCGAACCCAGGCACATCCGTCTGGGTGGTGCCTCCGTTCGGCGTATACTTCAGCGACGCAAGATTCGTGTTCGCGGAGAGCGCCGGCGCAGCCGCGCCCTTGCTGATTACGATGTCGTCAAGATATACCCTTGCGTCGTCAACACTACCATTAAGATTATGGTTCAAAATAACCAGAACATTTTTTTCGCCGCTTGCCGGAACAAAGTCCGTCAAATCCAATTTGCCACCGGCTAAAATTTTATCGGTCGGCTGATTGTTGGCGTCCTTCAGCCCCTCGCCGGTCAACTCGGCTACAAATGTTGTCTGAGCCTGCCCCGGCGTCACATACAACTTATAACTTACCCACGCATCCGGTGATGCGTAACCGATAATATTATTATCATCGCCTGCAAGCGTGATTCCCTGCGTCGCGATACGCAGCAATACCTGCTTAATTGCTGTGCCCGACGGACGGAATTCGAGATAGTGCTGCGGTTTTATCGCTTCCGAATCATGAAGTCTTGCTTTTCCGCTAAACAGGTAGGTCTCGCCACCCTGCATGGAAACGTCCTTCCGCAGAGAAGGATATCTCTCCGCAGCCGCCTTAACCTCACCAACCTGTCCCTCGCCAGCCGGATTTGCAACAGCAGTGAAGTTGTCGGCAGTAATAACAGCACCCCAACCCTTTGTATTTTTGTCTATGGATGCATTTAATCCATAAGCCTCAAAATCATCGCTGAAGATTTCCTCAGTCGGCTGCGGCTCTTCTGCCGCAACCGTGAAGGTGAGTTTAAACGTATTTGTAGTTTTACCATTTGTTACAGTCACTGTAACCTCTGTCGGTGCAGCGGAGGAAACCGTAATCGGGTTCTCCGGCGAGATAGTAACGCTTGCGTTATTATCTGCCCGCGTAGCACCTACTGTTACCGACGTTGTACCATAAGGCAGCTCGATTGGGGCATATCCTTCCGGCTTGCCCTCATCCGCTGCGCTAAAGCCAGGTACTGCCTGCGGATTTTCACCGTTCGGCGCATAAGTCAACGCACTGAGCTTAGCATTCTCTTCCGGCTCAGGCTCAATTTCCGGTACATTTGCGGTAAAGATTTTCAAATCATCGAGGTATACATACGAACCGTCATCCCTTGGAATAGCATGATTGTATACCACTCTCAGGCCATTATCCTCTGCCATAACATTGTATACCTGCGATTTCGTTGCAACAATTCTGTCAGTCGGCGTGCCGTTCGCATCCTTCAGGCCCTCGCCTGTTAAAACAACAGTAAACTGTGTTTCTGCATCTAAAGCACCCGGCTTGATATACAGCGTATAGTCAATCCATGTATCCGGCGCTGCCGAACCAATCACATTCGGAGCTTCTTTTGTATCAAAGAACTTAATATTGTCCGTCGTGATGGAAAGCGTCGTCAATCTCTTGCTTGTATCGTTATTCTTTATATTGCGCAGCTCGATATAGTGGCTCGGCTTTGTATCCGCAGTATTATGAATCTGCACCTTGCCGCTGATCGCAATTGCTTCCATTCCGGTTGCGTCCAAAGTTTCCTTGAGCTGATTTGCGTTCTTGTGCATCGAGGGGTATTTCTGCCCCTTGTCCACGCCTTCTACCATCTTAGTCAAAGCCTTTACCTGTGCCATCTGGCCGCCGGCCGGATTTGCAACAGCGATAAAGCTTGCCTTATTGTCGTTAATTGCATCCCAGCCTTTTACGCCATTATCAATCGGCGTATCAACCGTATAACCCTCAAAGTCATCGCTGAAGATAGTTGTATCTGCCGGTTCCGGCTCGGACGTTTCCGGGCACTCGCCCCATACTACGACATACGGCGACGGGTCATAAATTGCCTTTCCTGTGGTCTTATCTGTCCATGATGTATCCCAACCGTAGTTCGGAAGCTGTACAAGTTCGCCCGCCTTAAAGGTTTTGTAGAACATCGCTGCCTTGTTTTCCCACTTGTATTTGCTGGTCTCCCAGCCGTCCGGCTTATTCGGCCAGCCTTTACCCTCACGGTCAACCACGTATACCGTCGCATCGGAGCTTACTTTAAAGGTTACATAATAGTTGTTTCCATCCTTGCCGTTGTAAGCCGGGTTGCCCCACCATTTTGCCGTCGGCGCCGATACATTGTTCGAACCCGCGCTGTCATTCTTGTCACGGCGGATTGCCGTCGCACCCTCAAAGAACGCCGGTGCCTTCTGTGCACCATAGATAGATGCGCCCGTGTTTGACCCATCTTTGTTATTTTCCTCGCCAACAGAGTACAACAAATACGGCGAGGTGGTGCCAAATACAATTGTCTCCGCCTTCATCGCAAACTTTGCATCGCTCGGGGGTACGCTCTCCGTCAGCTCAAGAATCTGATTTTCTTCCCCACTGCTGTAGCTCGGTACAAAGGTCGTACCGTTCTCCTGAAGTGTTTCTGGGCTCCAAGAACCCGTAAAGCCTTCCTTCTCCGGTACTACCAAGGCATTAATCGTGCCGGTTTCCGGAATGCTCTCACCATTGAGATACGTGCCCTCTGTCGGAACCGCCGTCCCAACAACGTCGCTGCCGTACTTAACCGTCGCAAGCGTTTCACCGCTCTCGGAGGTAAATACCGCGTCGTATGCCGGACACATCTCCGCCTCTGCTTCTTCGATCGTCTTGGTCACAGCCGAGTTGATCAGCATTACCTTATCAACGAACGCACCGTTCTCACGGCCGAGTATACGAAGCTTAGCAGAACCATTTTCCGGGATTGTAATTGTTTTGTCGCCCTTTACCCAGTTAAGCGCAACCATATTATGTTCTGCAACAGGTTCGTCTTTCGGAGATGGGGACAGGAACATAAGTCCGCCATCCGGACTGCAAGCCGCTTCATCATAAACGAAATAGAAGCTATCCTTGCTACCGCTGCCATAGCCAGTACCCTTTACATATACACTATAGGTACCCGGTGCATACTTATCGCTCGACAGCGTCCATGTGTAACCCAGATTCTTACCTTCGCCATTGAGTACATACTCACTATTCCGGTTTGCCGACACGCCAACGCCATTCATTGTAAAACCGTCGGCGTAATCATAAGTCGCGTTGCCGGATTCCAGAACGGCCGTTTTAAATTCTATGCCAGACTTATCCGATTGAACCGCACCGTTCGACTCATCGAGTACATACATGCCCTTATCAATTGCAAAGTCAATCGTATAAGTACCCTTTGCTGCGCCCGCATCCTCCGGCGTTACTACGATTTTAACCGACGTACCCTTTGCCAGGTCTACCACGCCGTCCACAATCTCGTTGCCGTCCGCGTAGAATATCTGATATGTCGCTTTCTCATTTATCGGTGTAACACCAAGCGTTACCGAAGCTGTACCGAGCGGGAGCAAAACATTGTAAGCCCGATCTTCGTCAGTTGCATCTGACGGTTCAAACCCCGGAACTGTGGTCGGCTCCCCGTCGCCAATTGCATAGGTCAGCGACGCAAGGTTCGTATTCGTCGATACCCCTTCCTCACCGATTATAATGGTAACTTTGTGCTCCGCAGTTGTCATGCCATCCTCTGCCGTAACCTTGATAACGGCCTCCGTCTCGTCGCCCGCAATTGTAACGACGCCGTCTGCGCTCAATGCGCCGCCCACATAGACCTCAGCTTTTGCAGCGCGCGCAATATTCGGAACAGGCTTCAGCGTTACAGATGTTGTGCCTTCCGGTACATAAATCCGATAATCCGCCGCAACACCCGGTACAAAGTCGGTCACATCTCTCGTTACGCCGTCAACCGTATACTTCAGAGAACCAAGCGTTGTGTCATTGGAAAGAACGGTCGCATATGCAACCTTGATGTCATCCATATTTACATTAAGCTTGCCCTCGGCATCCAAGCCTCCACAGTTAAACATAAGCGGAATATCATTCTTGAGATCCAACTTAGCAAGATCTTTTGAGCCGGAACCACTCAGCGAGGTAACCTTCTGGCCGGAAGTATCCTTCAGACCGTCGCCAGTTATAACAACGCTGGCTGTTACAACGCTTGAGTCTACCGGTTTTTCCAGAATAAGCTTATAACTGAACCATGTGCCCGGCTCTACACCGCCGCCAATTACTTGCCCAAACACTTTAATAGTACTCTTTGATACTTCCAATGCAGTTTCCTTAACCTGAGCGCTTCTTCTAACTTCCAGCGTAAAGCTCGGAACAGCATCTCCAACACCCTGGAGCATACCTCTGCCGCTGATTTCCAGAGGATTCTTGTAATCAATCCCGGATACAACCTTATCCAGACGCGGCCACTGCTGCTCACTGGTACCAAATAAGGAAACATAGCTATTGCCGCTTTCCTGAACCAGCGTCATATTCTTCAAGTAACCAGAAGCATTCGTCCAGATGTGTGTGTCCATTGTGCCGCCATAGCTCTCGAAATCATCAAAGAGCAGGCTGCCTTCGCTCAAGGAACCGTCAATCAGATTAATCGTATAATCCTTTTCCGTTCCCGCAGCCGAGATCACCTTAACTGTATTTTTTCCAAATGCAAACGCATCCGGCATCTCTACCCGCGTCGAGTTGTCAGCCAAAACAAACTCAAACTCCGGATATGGATCTGTAGCCTGCAGCGTCAGGTCGTACTCCGTTACAGCAGGATCAAAATCCTTCCAGATTTCGCCGTCCTTCTTGACTGCAAGTACGTCAACATTGTCGGACGGGAGCGACGCAACCGGAGCCAGCGCTTTACCGCCGACCATTGCGCTCCAAACAAACGCCTTCACAACCGTTCTGTCGTAGGCTGTGCCGTCCGACGCCGCAGCCAAATCCTTCTTTATACCGTCAAGCGACGCGGTCACAACCGCACCCTGCTCATTGCCGGCAAGCGGATGCTCCACATATGTAACATCCGTCAACACGTCGTCAACAAACTTGCCCACCCATAACACTACAGATGAAGCCTTTGACGAATTGTTGCTTACCGTCACAGACGCAGTAATTGTCGATTCGCTCTCCGGCAAATCGGAAATCACGCCTGTGCTGTCCGAAAAACTTACATAAGAAGCAACCAGTGCGTCCGCGCTGGAAGCTGCTGATGCAGTCGTGGACATTGTGCCAAGCGCCATGAGCAAACAAAGCGCCAAACACATATACTTTTTGAACATGAAGATTCCCCCTCGTTCTAATAAATTTACAAAGCTCTCCGTATATAAAAGCCGCACGCAGCATCCGCTGCGAAGGGCGGCAGAACAAAAAATATTGCTGCCCGTTCCTCATACCATGAGTGTACGAGCCAAACTTAGATAGTTTTACTATAACACAGAAACTGAACTATGTAAATTCTCAATTCTTTAGATTTGTTGCATTTTTTTCAATTTTTACCCTTCATACGCCGTTTTATTGTGGCTTTTACCAAAAATAATGAAATTTACTTGTTGCATTTCTTTTAATTCTCTTCCAAATCCATCCAGAAATTATGTCTTCTTATTCTTCACATACTGACCGGGCGACATCCCCTCATATTTATTGAACAGGCGGAATAATGTCGCTACCGTGTTACACCCAATCATTTTTGCAAGTTCATTATTTTTAATCCCCGGGTCTTTCTCCAGAATTTCCTTTGCCTTTTTGATTCGATAACGGCTTAGATAGTCCTTGAAGTTTTCTCCGGTTGCATCTTTAAATAATGTACTGGTATAACATTGCGACAAATTAAAGTGTCCGCCTATATCAAGCAGGGAAATATCCTCATTGTAATGGGAATGGATATAGTCGAGCATCTGGCTCGACAAATCGTCCTCTTCAATTTTATTTTCCATGTTAATATGCGCAATCACTTTGTGGAACAAATCTCGGATTTTTGACTCCAGCTCCGCTGCCTCCCGGCACATCTTCAAGTCGAGGAATACAATGTCTCCATCTCCAAACACTTCTTCCGCCGTTTTATTAAGCGACTCTAAAATGCGGTTCAGTGTGGCTGTAATGGCAAATGCGAACGCGTTCATCCGCTCCTTTGTAAGCGCCCGGTTCTTAAAGTTTTCCTCTAATATCTGGTCAATGATTCGATCAGTTTCCTCCTTGTGGGCCCGGATGACCGCCGTAATCAGCTCCCGTTCCACATTGAGCGGATAGTAGAACCCGCCCGCATTGGCAACATTAACATCCTCGCTTGTGACAACCGCACTGCGGCTGCCAATCGAGATACGATTTTCCATAATCCGGCAGGCAGACTCATACGATTGCTCCACCTCCGCCAGCTTTTCACAGTCATCCCCGATTGCACAGGCAATCTCTACGTCAAAGCTTCCTTCTACCATCATAGCCATATCCATCAAAAGCTCACGCAGACTGCGTACCTCCGTCCCATAGGATATCACTGCCATCCTAGTCCGGTCGATTCTCACCGCACCGGCAACCTGTTCCCGAAGCTGGTCGTTGACAAATTCTTCAATCTGCTGTTTGATTTCGTCTATGGTTTCCTCCGCAAATGCCTCCTGCAAAAGGTCATAGTTTGCAAATTCCAAAAGAACGGCGCGGTACGGTCCCGGCAGCTCTGCCAGCCCGTAGGCTACGGCCTGTGTATGAACTTCTTCCCCGGAAACAAGGCCGAACAGCAAATTGCGCAAAAACGCTTCCCGAAGCGGCTTTTTCACAGCATCAAGCTGTTTTTTAAGTTCATCCTGCTCCCGTGTCATAGCCGCAATGGCCTGTGCCGCAAATGCCGCCTCATCGGATAAGCCGCTGTAATATCCCGGCATACATTTAAGCACCGTATCCACCGGCCTATAAACCCATTTTGTAAACAGCTTCAAAAGCACCCAACATAAAAGTAGCCAAAGCGCACACAGTACCACCGCCGCAAAAACAATCTGCACTGCCGTCTCTGCAAGTGCACCGGTCGGTGTAGCCAACACATAATTCCATTTGTAAATATCAGAAGCAGCAGAACGATACAAATACCCCTCACTCGAAATTGCCGTCTGCGCCAGCCCCGCCAATTCATTCCTTTTCATAATGGTATGAATACCATTCGTCGTAGCAAACGTGTTAGAACCAATGTTGCATACAATGTTCTGTCCATCCAAAATTGCAATGGAACCGTCGCAGTACACCTGTCCGCCAAGCAGCGCCGGTACATCGATCACACACATCACATAGGCATATCCGCTGCCTGCTGCAATCCGCTCAACTACAAACAAACTGTTGGTATTGCTGCCGGACGAAGCCGTACAATAACGGACAAATACCTTTCCTTCGTTTTCACTTCTTGTAAAATACTGTTTAAGCCCTTCGCTTGCACCATTCCCAAACTGATACGTTGACAAAAAGTCATAGACGCTCGTTACCTGCTCTGTACCAACCACATGTTCTAGCGACGAAGCAAGCCTTGATATGTAAATACGTATCCCCAGTTCGGCCGCGCTGCCCATATTTTTGCGAATCGTTTCCTGTATATGCGAAATCGTTTCATCTGTTTCCTCGGACTGGGCATACGCCGCAACCGCCTCGTCCCGCGAAAGGCGGGAGGCCATTTCCTTCACTGTGTTAAGTCGGATATCCATTTTTTTCACAAACTGGCCAAGCGCCGCTTCAGATTCGGCCTCAAACCGTCCCTTCGCTGCCTCATAGCTGCTGATAGAAAAGCAAACCGCAAAAAGAATCGTAAATACAAGCGTAACGGCAATAAACCCCTTAAAGATATGCTTATAAAGTTTACGCCATGCCATGCTATTGCCCCTTTTACCCATACACATTTATGAAAATATTTGATATTCTAAAAAATTGACTGCTTTTATTATAACTCGCACCCAAACTTTTTGCAAGGGTAATTTTATACACTTTGCACATTTTTTACGGTAGATTTATACCAATTCTTCATAATTCGGCGTAAATTCTGCACAAAGGCAAGTGATAACGCATAAACTATACTGTTTTTCAAGCGGCGTAAAGGAGGAATCTTGATGCACACTGCCATATGGATTGAGGCGATATTCTGGTTTTTTGCCATCGTGGGCGTATTCAGCCTGATTACGGATTTTACCGGATTTTTTACTGCGCTGAAAAAGGAAAAAAACGAGCCTTATGTTGTGCTGACTGTAAAGGACCAACAGGAATGCGTGGAAGGGATGATTCGCAGCATTGTATGGCAGAATCTACATGCCAAAAACGGCGGACGCGTACCTAAAATTATTGTAGTTGACCTGGGTTCTTCAGACGGCACGCCACAAATTCTGCAAAAAATCGCCAACGATTATAATTTTGTAGAAATCACCGATAAAGAAGGCTACATAGCACGAATCAAAGAATTGGTATAACAAAAAAACAGCGGCACAAAATGCCGCTGTTTTCACGCTTCTTTAAAATACATATCGCGCAGTTTTTTCAAAAGTTTGCGCTCCAGCCGGGAAATGCACATCTGCGACACGCCCATGGAAACAGCAATCTGCTTCTGGCTCTGCTCCCCATAGTATCGCTTTTGAATAAATTCGCGTTCCTGCCCGCTCAACTCTTTCATACAGTTTTCTACAAAATCCTTGTCCTCCACCATAAGGAATCCATCATCCGTCTGGCCGAGCGTATGTTCAAACCGTACCGTATCGCTGCCCAATATCTCCTGTTCAATGGAAACTACCTGCGGAATCGGTTCTTCACTTCGTTTTTCCTCCACCGGCTCTCCGCCGTTGGCAACCCGAATCCGGTGTGCCTTGGAAAAAATTTCGTACAAACGGCGGGGCACGCGGATAAAGTTCCCCTTGTCGCGGAAATACCGCTTGATCTCTCCCGCAATCGTCGGCGTGGCAAAGGTCGTAAACTTCAAATCCTTTGATACGTCAAAGCGTTCCACCGCATACAAAAGCCCAATACAGGCCACCTGGTACAAATCGTCATAGTCAATCCCCCGCCCGGAGAAACGCCGCGCCATAATCTGCGCAAGATATGTATAGCGCGCAATAATCTCGTTGCGCACGGACATGTCCTTTGTTTGCTGATACTTCAAAAACAGCTCTGCATCTGACGCCTTCACGCCCGACTGCTTTGCCTCCATGGCACGCCCCCTCACTGCGGCACGGCTGTACCGCCGCTGATAATATAGCGCGCCATCTCCAACCCATTTTCATAGTTGTCCTTCTGCCATGCCGTCCGGTCGTTCGGGCGCATGGGGCGCACCGCTAAGAACAGTCCCTCTGTCTCAATGGATTCCAGCTCTGTAAAAATCGGGTTGTCCCGCATCTCAATTGCGTATACATTCCCGCTCTCGTCATAGCGCAGCAGGCTCTCGTCAATCCCAAATTCCTGCACGTACTCGGACAAATCAATAAAGCCATAGTCGGCATACCGGTCCAAAAACAACTCGGAAAACAGGAACACCACCGCGTCGCCGCCCGCCATTTCAATGTCTGCCATATTATACATGGCGGCCATTTCCTCGCTGCCGCTGTCCTTGTCAAGATAGATAATGTTGACCTTCGTCGCCTTCTGGCCATCGTTATTGATGTCTTTTGTCACCGTGGCAAACCGGTCCTCGAGCTGGTACGCCTGTACCTGGCCCATATTCTCTAAGCCACCAATGTACGTGGCGGTAAAGTCCGGCTGTACATTGAATACGCATTCCGCCAAAAACATAATAAGCAGAATGATCAGAAAAATACCGCCGACAATGTACCACTTATAATAATACCATACGTTCTCCCACCACTTTTTTGAAAACGGCTTGATATAAACCGGAGGAGTTACATTCATATCCAAATCACCTCATATGCGACAAACGGTAAACCTGTTTCACACTTTCGCCTGCAATATTCCCTTATTTCTCAATCGGCTTCATCGTCGGGAACAGCAATACATCGCGGATCGAATAGCTGTCTGTGAGCAACATAACGAGCCGGTCAATGCCGATGCCCAGCCCGCCCGTCGGTGGCATACCATACTCGAGCGCAGTCAAGAAATCCTCGTCAAGCATATTCGCTTCCTCGTCACCCGCAGCCCGAAGCTCCGCCTGCCGTGCAAAGCGCGCGCGCTGGTCAATCGGGTCGTTCAGCTCGGAAAAGGCGTTGCCAAACTCGCGCCCGGTGATAAACACTTCAAACCGCTCCGTCAGCTCCGGCGCGTCCGGCTTCCGCTTCGCAAGCGGGGAAATCTCGACCGGATAATCCATGATAAACGTCGGCTGCACGAGCTTATCCTCTACAAATTCGTCAAAGAACAGCGCAATAATGTCGCCGCGCGACGACTTCAGCTTCTCCACCTCAAGGCCCTTTGCCTTTGCGGCTGCCTGCGCCTCTTCGTCCGTTTTGATTTCGTTAAAGTCCACGCCGGAATACTGCTTTACCGCGTCAATCATCGTCATGCGCGCAAAGTGCGACAAATCGATTTCCACACCCTGGTAGTTCACCCGCGTGGTACCACACGCCTCTTGCGCGGCATAACGAATCAAATCCTCGGTCAAATCCATCATATCGTGGTAATCGGCGTACGCTTCGTATATCTCAATCGAAGTAAACTCCGGATTATGCTTGATATCCATGCCCTCGTTGCGGAACTGTCGCCCCATCTCGTATACCTTTTCCATGCCGCCGACAATCAGCCGTTTGAGATGCAGCTCCGTTGCAATGCGCAGGTACATGTCCATGTCGAGCGTGTTGTGGTGCGTGATGAACGGGCGCGCTGCGCCGCCGCCCGGAATCGTGTTCAAAATCGGCGTTTCTACCTCAAGGAAGCCCCGACTGTCGAGGTACGTCCGGATTGAGGACAAAATCTTCGACCGCGTCACAAACGTCTTCTTTACTTCCGGGTTCATAATCAAATCCACGTACCGCTGGCGGTAGCGCAAATCCTGGTCCGTCAGGCCGTGGAACTTCTCCGGCAGAGGCAAAAGCGACTTCGATAAAAGCGTAACGTCCTTAACCTTGACCGATACTTCGCCCGTCTTGGTCTTGAACACCTCGCCCTCCGCGCCGATGATATCACCGATGTCATATTTCTTTACCTTTGCATATTCCTCGTCGCCCAGCATATCTTTTTTGATAAAGAGCTGAATTTTTCCATCCCGGTCTGCAAGGTCGCAGAAGAGCACCTTGCCCATGCCGCGCTTTGACATGAGCCGTCCCGCAACGCGGACGTTCTGCCCCTCAAACGCGTCAAAATTCTCCACAATGTTCACACTGTGGTGCGTCCGGTCGTATTTCGTCTGCACAAACGGGTCCTGCCCCGCGTCTTGCAGCTCGGTAAGCTTGTCGCGGCGAATCTGCAAAAGTTCAGATAATTGCTGTGTATCGTTTTCAGGCATCATAAAACCTCCTACTGCCGAAATAAATGAAAGATTATTACTGTATTATACACTATTTTCCGGTACATTACAACATATTTTTCATAAAAACCTTTTCCGGCGGCAAAAGGCGCGCTCAAAGTGCAATGTGCATGCATTCCTTGACCTGCTCCATCTTCTGCGCCCCAATCCGGGCCGCCTTTTCGCTCCCTGCCGCAATCAGCTCCCGCACTGTGTCCCGGTGTGCTTCGTAATAGCTGCGACGTTCACGGATAGGTGTCAATAGTGCGTCAATGTGCTCCGCCAGACGCTCCTTGCACGCGGCGCACCCGACTGCCCCGTTTCGGCAGGAGGCGCACACCTCGTCATACTCTTCCGGGTTAAACGCCTTATGGTACTGGCTGACCGTGCAGACCTCCGGGTTGCCCCGGTCGGTGCGCCGGATACGGTTCGGGTCGGTGACCGCCGATTTGATTTTGGCAAACACAGTCTCCCGCCCGTCGGAAAGGTAGAGTGCATTGTTTGCGCTTTTCCCCATTTTGGCCGCGCCGTCAAGCCCGGCTATACGCGGCGATTGGCTGATTAGCTCCTGCGGAATTTTGATGATTTCTTTCCCATTGCCGTAGAGTGCGTTGAACCGCCGGACAATCCTGCGTGTCAGCTCCATGTGCGGAAGCTGGTCCTCCCCGACCGGAACTGCGTCCGCGTCACAGAAGGTGATATCCGCCGTCTGGCTGACCGGATAGCCCAAAAAACCATACGTCAAATCGTCGTAGCCGTACTGTTTGGCTTCGGTTTTGATTGTCGGGTTATGCCGCAGGACGTTGACCGACACCAGCATGGAGTAAAATACCGTCAGCTCCGCAATGGCCGGTACGGCCGACTGCTGCACCAGCGTGACCTTCTCCGGGTCAAGGCCGGCGGACAGGTTGTCGATTGCCACCTCATAGATGTTTTTCTCCACCAGCTCCGGCTGTTCAAAATGTGTCGTCAGCGCCTGCACATCCGCCAGCAGGATAAACGTGTCGTACTCGTCCTGCAGGCGCACCCGGCTTTGGAGGCTGCCGGCATAATGGCCCAGGTGCAGCCGCCCCGTCGTTCGGTCTCCGGTTAAAATCCGTTTTTGTTTCATGGTTGTTTCCCCTTTCTTTTCTGTTTGTTTTTCTTCCTGCCGCCACCAGCCATCGTCCATATAACCGCCCCCTTTCCATAAAAATTCCCGCACGCCAAAGCATGCGGGTAAAATCAGCGGCAAACAGCAAACAAAAAGGCCCCCGCCCAAAAGGACAGAGGCCGTCTTACGCCGCTGCTTTGCCACCTATCAGGTATCACATGCCATCACATGCTCTCATCATAACGGTTAGAGTTTCCGTCGGCGCCTACTTGGTTCCCCGTTCGGGCCGCCCTCCCGGGTCCATTCGGCATAATGCGAAATACCGCCATCCCACCGCCGGCGGCTCTCTTAAAATTACGCGGTTTATGTCTACTACTCCCAGTCATCGGTTTGTGATTCAGTTTTGTTCAGTATAGCATACACGTCCGGCGCTGTCAAGACAATTCCGCTTGCGCGCGCGGCGGCTTTGTGGTATGCTATTAGCATGGAAACAATAAAAAAGGATGATTCACTTGCAGAACTTTGATATGACATACGATGTCGCCGTAATCGGCGGCGGGCACGCGGGCTGTGAGGCGGCGTTCGCCGCGTCGCGGCTCGGGATGGAAACAATCCTGTTTGCAACCAATTTGGACGCGATTGCCAACCTGCCGTGTAACCCGAACATCGGCGGCACGGCAAAGGGCCACCTCGTACGCGAGATCGACGCGCTCGGCGGCGAGATGGGCAAGGTGGCGGATAAGACATTTATCCAGTCAAAGATTTTAAACCGCGGCAAGGGGCCGGCGGTACATTCTTTGCGCGCGCAGATCGACCGGCGCGCCTATCAGATTGAGATGAAGCACCGGCTCGAGCTTGCGCCGCGCCTTGACGTGAAGCAGGCCGAGGTCACGGACATTTTGACCGAGGGCGGCGCGGTGTGCGGCGTTGTGACCGCGACCGGGCTGCGCTTCGGCGCGCGGGCTGTCATTGTGGCGACGGGGACGTTTCTGGGCGGGAAGGTGCTGATTGGGGACTATGCGCGCGCCTCCGGCCCGGACGGGATGTTTGCCGCGTGCGCACTCACGGAATCGCTCAAAAAAATGGGCATCAAAATCATGCGCTTCAAGACGGGTACGCCGGCGCGTGTCCTGCGCAGCAGCGTGGATTTTTCCGCAATGGAGCGCGAAACGGGCGACGACGTAATCACGCCGTTTTCGTTTGAAACAACAGGCTCGCTTGTCAACCAGGCGGACTGCTACCTCACATATACCAACGAAAAGACGCACGAGATTATCCGCAACAACCTGCACCGCGCGCCCATGTATTCCGGCGTAATCAAGGGCGTAGGACCGCGATACTGCCCGTCGATTGAGGACAAGGTCGTGCGCTTTGCCGACAAGCCGCGCCACCAGGTGTTTATCGAGCCGATGGGATTGACGACAGAGGAAATGTACGTGCAGGGGCTGTCGACCAGTTTGCCGGAGGACGTCCAGCTTGCCATGCTGCGCAGCATCCGTGGGCTGGAGCACGTCAAAATCATGCGCAGCGCGTATGCAATTGAATACGACTGCATCGACACCTTGCAGCTCAAGCCCTCGCTTGAGTTTAAGGCGTTTTCGGGCCTGTACGGCGCGGGCCAGTTCAACGGGACGAGCGGCTACGAGGAGGCGGCAGCACAGGGACTTATCGCCGGAATCAATGCGGCGCGCAAATTGCAGGGTAAGGAACCCGTCGTGCTCAAGCGCAGCGAGGCGTATATCGGTACACTGATTGACGACCTTGTGACAAAGGGCACGAACGAGCCGTACCGGATGATGACGTCGCGCTCAGAGTACCGTCTGCTTCTGCGCCAGGACAATGCCGACGCACGGCTGACCCCGCTTGGACACGAGATTGGCCTGATCAGTGACGAACGTTACGCGCGCTTCTTGGACAAGCAGGAAAAAATCAAGGCGGAAGTGGAACGCGTCCGCACCGTGACCGTCGCGCCGGGCGCTGTGAACGCGCTGCTTGAGGCGCATGGCTCCACGCCGCTTAAAACGGGAATCAAATTGGATGAGCTGATTCGCCGGCCGGAATTGGGATATGGCATTTTGGCTCCCGTGGACTCGGCGCGGCCAGAGCTGGAGCAGGAGATTGCCGCACAGGTAGAAATCCTCATCAAATATGAGGGCTATATCCAAAAGCAGCTCCACGCCGCAGAGCATATGCGGAAATTGGAGGACAAAAAGATACCGGAAACCATCAACTACGACGACGTGTACGGGCTTCGCCTCGAGGCGCGGCAGAAGCTGAAGCAGGTACGTCCGGGCACGCTGGGGCAGGCGTCACGTATCTCGGGCGTATCGCCCGCAGATGTGACGGTTCTGATGATTCATTTGGGAAAATAAAAAAATCCCGCCGCCTGGCGGGATTTTTAAGTCTAATAATCAATCGGATGTGTACGGCAACAGTGCAATGTGTCTTGCACGCTTAATCGCTTCCGTCACCTCGCGCTGATGCTTTGCGCAGTTGCCGCTGATTCTTCTCGGAACAATCTTCGACTTCTCCGAAATGAATTTACGGAGCCGGAACGTGTCCTTGTAATCGATCTCCGTTACCTTATCTGCACAAAAAACGCATACCTTTCTCTTGGCTCTTCTTCCGCCGCGAGCAGGCCGTTCGCTTCTCTCTGCCATGTTTTAAACCTCCTTATCAAAACCCTATCTGTTCTACCTTGTGTGACAAACCGTCAAAACGGCAAATCGTCGTCCGACACGCCGGGCATAAAGTCCGCCCCGTCCGGGAGCGAGTCAAAGCTCTGCGGTGCGTTCTGGTGCGGAGCCGGCTGCGGCGCAGTATTCTGCTGCCACGGCTGCGCGCTGCGCGCACTACCCTCGCTTGCCGCCTTGCTCTCCGTAAAGTACGCCTCGTCAACGATGACCTCCGTCGCGTAGCGCTTACGTCCCTCGTTGTCCGTCCAGTCACGCGTCTGAATCGACCCAACAAGACCAATCATCCGGCCCTTTGCAAAATAATTGCAGATAAACTCCGCCGTCTGCCGCCATGCGACACAATTAATAAAGTCTGCCTTGCGCTCCTCGCCCGCGCGCGCGAACCTGCGGTTCACCGCTACGGTGAAGCTGCACACGCTGACGCCGCTCGTCGTCGCCTTCAGCTCCGGGTCGGCCGTCAATCTTCCTACCAATATGGCTTTGTTCATGATCCTACACCGCCTCTTTTGTGGTAGATTGCATTATTTCCGAATAATAATGCTGCGGATGATATCCTCCGAAATCTTGTAATTCCGGTCGAGCTCCGCCGGGAAATCGCCCTTCGACGAGAAGTTGATGAGTACATAATACCCTTCCTGCTTCTTGTTGATCTCATATGCGAGCCGTCTCTTGCCCCATACGTCAACCGCGTCGATGGTACCAGCCGATTCAATCAATGCCTTGAACTTGTCTACAACCGCATTCGTCTTTTCTTCGTCAAGGTCAGGGTCTACGATAAAAATGGTTTCGTAGTTGTTGATGATCTCCATCGTGTTTGCACCTCCTTCTGGACTTTGACCCCACATCGCCGTGTGGAGTAAGGAATTTGCTTATATAAATAAGCTATTCTATTTTACAGCAATGGTTTTTATTTGTCAAGCATTTTTTTACATGGGCGGGAACAGTGCGCATCGCACAGGCAAACACCTTTATCAACGTATTCAGGCCCTTCCAATCCGGCACAAGCTTGATATTCCCTGTTACCGGGATACAGCCCCAGCACAGCCGAGTCTGCCGTTCCGTCCAGATTAATTACTACAAATCATTACGACCTCTGTCGCCCTCCTTTAAGTGACAGGTCGCATTTCTGCTGTTAACTGCATTATGCCTTGGCAAACCAGGATAACAACCCCTGGTTTGCCCATTCTGAGATTTAACCGCATTTCCAAAGAAATCGTTTACATTCTCTGCGACACCTGATACAATGGGATAAACAAATATAGCCGTATAGAATGGTAGAATTGAATTACAATAAACGTAAGGAAAGCAGGGTGATTGTATGAATATGATTTTATGGGCGGCGGCAGGCACGGGCTTTACGTTTCTTATGACGGCGCTCGGCGCGTCGCTGGTACTGTTTTTTAAAAGGCAAACCTCAGAGAATGCGCAGCGCATTTTTCTCGGATTTGCAGCTGGCGTGATGATTGCCGCGTCGGTATGGTCGCTGCTGATTCCTGCCATCGAGGAAGCCGAGGCACAGGGCATACCGGGCTGGCTCCCAGGCGCAGGGGGTTTTGTACTCGGCGTGGCGTTTCTGATGCTGCTCGACTCGGTCATGCCGCATCTGCACCCCGGCTCCAAAGAGCCGGAGGGTGTGCATTCTTCCATGAAGCGCACGACACTGCTGATCTCCGCCGTGACGCTGCATAACATTCCAGAAGGGATGGCCGTGGGGCTGTCGTTCGCGCTTGCGGCGCAGACGAGCGACCCGGCCGCGCTAACCGGGGCGATGACGCTTGCAATTGGCATGGGAATCCAGAACTTCCCGGAGGGCGCGGCTGTCTCGCTCCCGCTCCACCAGGAAGGCATGGGGAAGTGGAAGTCGTTCCTCTACGGCAGCATGTCCGGCGTTGTAGAGCCGATTTTCGGTATTCTGACCGTGCTGATAGCCGGGAGCATCACGCCGCTCATGCCGTGGCTTTTGGCCTTTGCAGCAGGTGCGATGCTCTATGTCGTAACCGAGGAGCTGATTCCGGAGGCGCACCTCGGAAGCCACTCCAACATTGGCACGCTTGGTGTTATGGCGGGCTTTCTGATTATGATGGTGCTTGATGTGGCGTTGGGATAATTCAAAATAAAAAACGAAGGACACCCCCGTGGAATGCCCTCCGTTTTTTTATTTATGTAAAAATTCCCTACAAAATAATGCAGATCAGGCCGCCGCTTCCCTCGTTGATAATGCGCGACAACGTTTCCTGCAGCTTGTGCTGTGCGTCGTCCGGCATGTGGACCAGCTTGTTGTGCAGGCCCTCGTTGACCAGCTCGTGGAGCGACTTGCCAAAGATGTTGGAGTCCCAAATCTTTTTCGGGTCGGAGTCGAACTCTGACAGCAAATACGACACAAGCTCCTCCGACTGCTTCTCGCTCCCAACGATTGGACTTACTTCTGTTTCGATGTCGGCGCGAATCATATGAATGGACGGTGCGGACGCCTTCAGTTTGACGCCAAAGCGGCTGCCCTGCCGCACAATCTGCGGCTCCTCCAGGTGCAGCTCGTCAATCGTCGGCGACACGATACCGTAGCCCTTTTCCGACACTTCATGGAGCGCATACGCTACCTTGTCGTATTCCTTCTTGACCTCCGACAGCTCGCAAATCATCCGAATGAGCGCGTCCTCGCCCTGGATCTCCAGCCCGGACAGCTCACTGAGCACAGTGTAGAACAAGTCGTCCGGCGTATAGAAGTCGATGGAGACGCTTCCTTCCCCGAGGTCGACCCGGTCGATGCGCGCCGTCTTGACAAACTCGCAGTCCTCGAGCGAATGCGCCGTCGTACGCGCATCCTTGATTGTCCGTACGCCCTCGGTCGCGTTCAGGATTGCCTCATATACATTCTGCTTGAGCCAGTGGGAATTGTCTAGCCCGTCAATCCAGCGCGGCGTGTTGACGGTGATCTCGCAGAGCGGAAACTCGAAGAGAACGTGTTCCATGATATCGTGGATATCCTGCGCCCCAAGCTGCGCACAGTTGACCGCCATGACACTAACGCCATACTTTTCTTCCAACTCTTCTTTTAGGTTCTGTGCTGCCTCTCCGCGCGGGTCTGCCGAGTTTAAAAGAATCACAAACGGCTTTCCTATCTGCTTGAGCTCGTTTACAACGCGTTCCTCTGCTTCGACGTAGTCCTGACGCGGAATCTCGGTCACGGTGCCGTCCGTCGTCACAACGAGGCCGATGGTCGAATGGTCGCAGATGACCTTTTTTGTCCCAAGCTCCGCCGCTTCATTGAACGGAATCTGATGGTCAAACCACGGCGTCTGTACCATGCGCGGCTCGCCGTCCTCCATATACCCCATTGCAGAATCTACGATATAGCCCACGCAGTCAATCATACGCACGTGCATATGCGCATTGTCATCAAGCGCAATGTCAACGGCCTCGTTTGGAATAAACTTTGGCTCCGTCGTCATGATGGTCCGCCCCGCCGCGCTCTGGGGCAGCTCGTCGCGCGCGCGCTCTGCCTTGTATTCGTTGTCAATATTCGGAATCACGAGCGCGTCCATGAACCGTTTAATAAAGGTAGATTTCCCCGTCCGAACAGGCCCCACGACGCCAATATAGATATCCCCGTCCGTCCGCGTGGCAATATCTTTATAAATATCTGCTCCGGTCATTGTTTATCCTCCTCAAAAATAAGTTATACAATTTGTACAGGTTACTACATTATATGGGGGCCTGCCTACTTTTATTACCCGGATAAAAAATTTTTTCCACTCCTGCATGCAGTGGTAACTTTTGAGAAGAAATGTGCAATTTTGTCTTGACAAGTGCGGTGCAAGCGAGTATAATATATGAGTATCGCAATGATAGTATTCCATAGGGGTATAGCTCAGTTGGTAGAGCAATGGTCTCCAAAACCATGTGCCGAGGGTTCAAGTCCTTCTGCCCCTGCCAAGTTAAAAACCGCCAAACAGCAGGAATCCTGCTTGTTCCGGCGTTTTTTTGTTTTGGCGAAAGCGGGTGAAAATGGGCCAAAAATGGTGCATTTATCATGTAACTTATCATGTAACTTTTTTATTGTTTACTTTCCCTCCCCCAAAACAAAAAAAGCCGGGGCGTCCCCCGGCAACTCCGCCCCGTAGCTTCGCCACATCCCGAATTGTGGGAGGGTTACTATGCCACGGAGAAAATTATGCAACCCCAGCATGGTACGCATTACAAAGAGGCGCGCCGGGGTCTATCACTTATATTATATTCCGCACGCTAACAATTGTCAACATTTATTCCAAACATATGTTTTTAAACAGCTCAAAAAATTGTCCTTATTAAAATTTTCCCCTGTTTTTTTAATAACAGTCTAAAAAACGCTCTCTTATTAAACTAAACTTTAACAAGCGGGGCTTTCGCCCCGCCCCTCATTCCCCCTTTCCCGCCTGCTTCACCACCTGATTCACGTACACGCTCGCCCCCGCGA
>CABUKE010000006.1 GCA_902492065.1 uncultured Eubacteriales bacterium | reverse complement strand
TCCTCACGCGCGCGAGCCGCTCCCGCTTGTCCGCAGCACACCCGCGTATGCGCCGCCTACGAAGCGGTATTTTTCTGACAGGGGGGACTACACCCCTTACGCGCACATCATCCGTATAAATTTATGTCCCATCGCCAACGGTCTTCCCATATGCCATATCCCTCACGCAATGGGGGCAGTGCGGCGTTGCTCATCCAGCAGGATTGCCGCCCACTCCACCGCGCTTGTTTGTGTATAGCGGAAGGTTTGCAGGCCCGTGTGACGCATGGAAGCATAGGCGATGTCGTACCCGTACTTTTGCCACAGCCCGTTAGACGGATGGCGCAGCATTCTAAGTGCCTTATCGAGCCGTGCGCGTATGGCCTGCGGCGTTGTCCCTCTCTGTGCGGCAATATCGCGTATTTGCCTGCCTTGTACAAACCGCTCGCGCATAAGCTCCACAAGCTCCGGCCTGCCCTGCAAAATCCGTTCCATATCTGCGTATATGGCGGAGCGGTCAACATGGCCGATTGCGTCGTCCTCAAAGCTTGCCGCCTCGTCCGGTATCATCTCGACAAGCAGCACGCCGTCCTCGCTGTCTATTGACTCATACAGGCTCCTGTATCCATTCAAAGGCTCTTTGCACGCTCTTTGCACACGGTATCCGGCAAGGCCGTTAAAGCAATTCATAAGCGGGTATTTCAGACAGGTAATCACCTTGTACCACTTACCTGTCGTGTGGTACGCCTCCACCGCGCCATACAGGGTGAAATATGCCTCCTGCTCCAAGTCCTCCCGTGTAACGCCGCACGCTGTCAGCCGCTCCCTGTGGCGGTTATAATAGGCGTTGCACAAACGGTATATGTACCGCTTTAAGTTGTCCCATAGGGCGGAATACAGCCCCGTGTCACCCGCATAAATTCGCTCTGCGATTTCCTCGTTTGTCATGCGCGCACCCCCGCATAGTTGGTCTATTGTGGCGGCATGTTTCTGCTTCCTTCTGCATTGTATCGTGTAAACCGAGTATTTTCGAGTATTGCGCTTTGCATTTTAAAAGCCAAAACAAACAGTATGTTCTAACTTCCCTCTAACTTCGTTTTCTCGGCGTTCCCTCGGCGTTCGTTTTGATTTTGACATGATGTCGCATATCACGACGGCATGGGGCGCGGCAGGTAAGCCTACAGCCCCAACCGTGCGTTTATTTCGTTAAATCTGCCTTTTACGCTTGCCATGCGTCGGCTGCCGCCTTTAATCTCTACCGGGTGGCACATTGACATAACCCGGTCATAAATCCTCGCGCGCTCCGTGTCTGTGCAGCCCGTAAGTTCTGACAAGGACAGATTTGTTGTGATAATGAGCGGTTTTCTCGTTTCATAGCGCGTGTCAATTACGTTGTACACTTGTTCCATAGCGTATTGGCTTTGCCGCTCCACGCCTAAATCATCAATGACAAGCAACTGATAATTGCACAGCTCATCAATGTATGTCTGCCGCTCGTTCGTATTTTGCAGCATATTTAATACCCGGCTGAAATTCGTCATTTTCGCGCTGTAGCCCTGCTCTATCACAGCATTTACAACGCACGCGGCGTAAAAGGTTTTGCCTGTGCCGACTGCACCGTACAACAAAACACCAATGTTATTTTTATAAAACTCCTTGAATTGCCCGGCGTATTGCCGCATGGCGTTTGAAATTTTTGCGTCCGTGCCGTCGTCGTGCTCAAATGTCCAGTTCTTCATAGCGCCTGCCGGAAATGCCCGCCCCCGTGCTTGTGCCAATTGTTCCCTCTTTTTGTCGTCCTCTTTCTGCGCGTAGTTTTTTTCTTCGCATTTGCAAGCGCAGGAAACCTTTTCTTCCGCAAATCTCTATAATAGCTTGGCGTGGCGCATTACAGTATGCACAATGTAAAGGCCCGTCGTCACCTGTATATGTATCCGCTCCGGCTTGCGCCTGTCTGCATTGTTCGGCTATTTCGGCGATTGTTTTTGGGTATGTCTGCATTTGCGGTTACCTCCTGAAATCCTCTAAAAATTTTCGGTGTTCCTCTGCCGAGCTAAACCCGGCGATTTTCCAGTCCGGCGGTTTTGTGTTTTCTTCTCCTATGCCTAAAATCTCCGCCGCAGACGCTTCTTTTTCCGTGTACCACTTCATTGCCGGATTGCGTCCGGCATTAGAATCCTTGCTTGCGGGAGCGGATTTCTCCTTTCTCGCCCATGCCCGTATTGTTGCAAGGTGGTTTTTATATTTCTTCCCCGTGCTTGCCATGTATTCGCTTAATCGTTCTATCCGTTCGTTATAATCTGCCGGAAATTCGCTTTTCAGTTTTTCCATATCGTCGTCACTTAACAAAACATTTTCGTATGTTCCGCGTGACAATATATATATTTTTTTAGTTTTGTTTTGTTTATATAATGGGCTACTACTTTGGCTCCTATCTTGGCTCCTTCCTTGGCTACTGCCTTGGACGGAAACAGTATCGCACCCCAACGCGCACAAGGTTTCCGACTGGCTACTATTAGTGGCGCAATTGTTGGGTAATAAAGGGGGTATTTGAGGGGGTATTAAATACAGCGGTTTGATATGATACAAAGTGGCTTGTCTGCCGCGCCCTTTAAAATCAATCAACCCCCTTACCCTAAGCACTTCACGTGCTTTTTTTATCCCGCTCCGCGCAAGCCCTGTCTGTTCCTCAAGTGTCCGTATGGAAACTGAAAACCATTCCTGCCAGCCGCATTTATTGTTGATATGCATTAACGCATACCATAACGCAATTTGTCCGGGGGATAATTTATGAATTTGTAATAGGTCGTTGAACGCTAAAATTTGGCTTAGAAAATTCACCCCGTTTACCGCCTTTTTCTGGTAACTTCTTGCGTCATTTCCGCATTTGTGGTATAATTATATTGTATGACAACGCTGTTTGCGTTGCCGCGGGGCTCGTTACCCGGTGCTTTGGTCGGCGTGGGTAACGGGCTTTTTTATGCTTGCCGCAGTCTAAGCATGTCCTATAATACCCCATAGCGTCACCCCCCCTCATATCACGCGCAGGGAGCGGTATGGCTCGCATTTGTCCCCGCCGTTTAACATCCACTCTTGCAGCTTCTCCGTGATGTACAGCCGCCTGCGGCCTATGTTGTAATATGTCCCCGCAAGCTGGCCGCTCCGCTCCAATTCGTAAAGTTTCGTCATGCCGCAGCCGATAAATTCGCACGCTTCCTTCCTCGTTAGCCGGTTCATGCCTGTTCCTCCTTCAGCTTCGCAATGATGGACATTGATACGCCGTCGAAGTGGTGGAGTAAGTTCGTCGCACGCGATCACCTTCCCAAAATCACATTTCATTGCCTGCGGCATACGGCGGCAACGTATTTAATCAAGAGTGGGGTAGACGTTAGCACGGTATCCGGTATTTTAGGCCACGTACAGAAGAGCACGACGTTAAACATTTACTCGCACGTTATAGAGGACGCAAAAGAACAGGCGATCAACGTCATGGGCGACGTGTTCGGCGGCAAAACAGAAGAAAATAAGGATGGAGCGGTAAAAGGAGCATAGCTGCTCCATTTTTTTACCTTGCCACAGCCTTATCAATAGTAGCACAAAACCGATAGAATGTGTAATGAAGTGTGTAATGGAGGAAAGTTCAATTGTTCTGGAAACAAATAACAAAGCCCTGCAACCTTTGAGGCTGTAGGGCTTCATCGTGGCGTGCCAGAGAAGATTCGAACTCCCGACCTTCTGATCCGTAGTCAGACGCTCTATCCAGCTGAGCTACTGGCACATATAACCGCTAAATCAACAATAGCTATTATAGCACACTTCCCTATAAAAAGTCAAATAAAATTTTAATTTTTTTCCTGTATCCGTTTATAAATAAAAAGAACCGAATAAAATTCGGTTCTTTTCTGCTTTTTTAAAAGAAATTCCAACGTAGAGGTTCTTTTTTTGCAGGTTCTGGTTGGCACTCCATATTTCGATTATTCTGCATGGACGAGCTGTTATGTCCTTGTTCCGGCGGTATTACGCGTTCCTGCCTTCCAGTATTACGCATTGGAATATTGTCCATTGCACCGGCGTGGAGCGTCCTGCCCCCGCCGTTGTCCGGTGTATAATTCGGCTGCATAGGGGATTCCTCTAATCCAGCGTTTTCCCTTTGCTCTTCTGTCAGGGTATCTATCGTACGAACCGGCGTTTCCTGATTTTCCTCCCCGCCCTGCCATCCGGCAGGTGTAGTATTTGCGTTTGGATTCTGCGGAATTGTGTTTCCTTGCATGTCGGTGTTATTCAGTTCCTCATTCCCAATCTCCGCATTTTGCCGCATGGTATTTCCGCTGTCCATTTCCATATTGCGCAGTATGGTGCTCTCCGGTTGAATCGGACGCAGTATGGAGTCCCGATCCTCTCTCTGCGGAAGGGGAATTTCGTCCGTTTCTGAAGCATTGCCCATCCCATAAGTGTCCAGCCGAGGTGCAAGCGTGAAGCCTGTTCGGTTCGGTTCCCGGTTTTCGGTCTCTGTCACCGTAAACTGCTCTTCCTCTTCTGTTTCCCCTACAGGTTGCTGCATCGCATACGGAGCAATTTCCTGCTGCCTCATTTGAAAAATATCTTTTGCAATCAAATTTTCATACAGCCGTGAAATACGATGCCAGCAATGAACGTCAATTTCACCGTTGCATTCCGTGTCCAGAAACTTTTGCAGCTCCCGCGTTGCAGTCAGTGCATCCCCAGTATGCACACCGGATAATTCAAAATCCGGTATGTTGGAAAACCGTCGCGTGACGGCGCGGAGCATACTCTGGATTGGTAGCATAAACTCCCCGTCCTCTCCTTCTTGGACAACAAAATCGCTGGCGGGGAACATCTGTGTTCCCGGCGGCGGAGAAGTATAAACCTGCGCGCGCGTATATACTTCTACTATTCTGTCCCACGTATCATTATCAACCTCGCCGGTTTCCGGAAGACCTTCGTTTCGCTGAAATATTTTTACTGTTGCCTCTGTCTGCGTGCCAAAAATCCCATCCGGAATCAGAGCAGGAAGTGTTTCGTCCCGCATGGCTATAACGCGTAAAAACTCCTGCATATTATAAATCGGCCGTCCCGGCTGTAACTGAAAATACCGCATATGCCTTCCCTCCTTTTACTGTGCGTTATCCGCAGTCGTCTGGTCCTGGTCATTGAGCCGAATCGTCTGCCCTGGGAATTGGCGTGGTTGTGTTAGAGTAGCCGATACGACGTTTTTATAAGTATTCGCAATCGAATCCCAAGTGTCTTTGTCCACTGTACCTGTTACGGGTAGATCAAACGCACGTTGATATGTTGTGACAGCCTGCCTTGTCTGGTTTCCAAACTCTCCGGTTACCGGAACCGCAGGCAGATCCGGGTTTGCGGCAGCAATTGTATTCAAATACTGTTGAAGCGTCCGCACTGCGTCGCCGCTGGAACCGTAGGAGAGCTCCTCCCCCGGATATGGCTCGGTATTAATAAGAATGTTTTGGTTATCCAGGAAAACAACGTCCACAATTCCCTTAAATTCATCATACATTGCGCCCCATGTTTTCGGGCCAACAATCCCATCCGGGTCAAGCCCGACATTTTTCTGGAATTCGATCACTGCGTTCTTTGTTTCATCTCCAAAATACCCCGTAATTGGAACGCTGGGAACAAACGGGTTTACGCTCGCAATTACGCTCAGGAAAAACTGTAAAATCGTGACCTTCTCTCCCTGCTCCCCTTGTGAGATTGCGTCTGGATACTGCAAGTTAATTCCAAAAATACGCTGCCCCTCGGAGTCTAACTCCGACAGCCGCGTAATCCCTGTATAGAGCATAACCAGCTTATACCAGGTCGCTTTTCCAACAATTCCGTCCGGATCCAAGCCGAAAATACGCTGAAACGCGATGACCGACCGCTCCGTGGCCGGTCCAAATATTCCATCCACGGGATTTACTTTCGGAATAGCTGGATAGTTTAAGGAAATTCGGTTCAATTCTGTCTGGATAACCGATACGTTCTCTCCGCGGTCGCCACGGCGGATTGCATAACCCGGATAGGAGCGCGTCACATTGCGAATTGGGGCGTCCATGACGATTTCAATATCATTTCCATAGTAATTATACAAAATATCCAGCGAGGAATACCCCTGTCTGGCAAGATATTCGCTCCCCCACTGGGACAGGCCCTCGCAGGTAACCGTCGTCCCATTGCAGTACTTCGCCGCAAGCGGTTCTAAAACACCTACCCGCCGGATGTAGTCATTAAACATTTCGCTAACAATCCGGTCAATATTTTCAAAGATATTTCGCCCATAGATAAACTTTTGGTCTACCGCCGTGGAATTAGTGATGTGGAAATTATAGCCGCGGCTCGGATAAAACTCCGTATAGACACGGTTAAGCGCGTATGAAATCTGTGCAAAAATATTTGCCCGGATTGCCGATTCGTCCCAAGTCGGATAAATCTCACTGGAGGCAACATTTTTTATATAATCCTGAAAGCTTACCACAACATTCTGCGCGTCGGACGACGGATATCCCAGATGAACAGTAATAGTCTGCGGAATATATGGCACGATAGTTGGCATAGTGTCATCCCCCTTCTATTGACAGGCTGTGCCTGTACCTTATAAATTTTGCGGTGTTACAAAAATGTTCTCAGAGCCTTCCTGTACAGGGTTCAGATTATCTGCAACTGGAATCATCTCTGTCCGCTGTTCTGTTGTCGTATTTGCAAACACCTGCGCATCATGGATGATAACCGGATAGTAGCCTGGATGTTCTATCCGGATATCCACAACCGCAAACGGTTCAAAGTTGCCCGGCTCCTGGGAAAGTCCCATTTCCGGTGCTTCTATTTCGATTTTTCGCGTTTCTCCACTGCTATTCGTAAACTGGTATGAAATCAGATCATCTCCGGAACCGTTTTTTCTCGTTACTAACACGGCCGCATTTTCGATCGGAATTGCCTGTCGTGCAGTAAATACCTGTACCATCAGATATCCTTTTGCCACATTTTGTTCCTCCTTACTCAATATCATTTCTACGCTAAGCCTTCAACCCCTCTCTTGTATTTATATTGTCGCCATCTATTCTATATGACACCCTGCTTGTTCCTTTTCAAGAAAAAAAGACCTTGCGAAAACCGCAAGGTCTTTTGAAAATAAGCTATTCTTATTTTACAGCCTCAATCGAAGCCTGATACCGGTCATAAGCATCCTGCTGCGTCTGGCGTACTTCCTGATAGCCCATGGAATCCAAGTCAGCAAGATACTGATCCCATGTTGCATCAATATCCTTCGTACCCATCAGCCACTCCTGCTGCCGCTCTGTGATAAGCGTATCAACAGCCGTGCCCTTATCTTTTATAATACGTTCTTCCTCTGTCGTATACGAAAGAGCCGGGAACTGCTCCGGATACCATTCCGGATGGTCGTTGTACAGTTCAAAGCCCTGCTGAGCCTGCGGCGTCATAGCATCAATCTCTGCCTGGATGCTCATCGGAGCACCAAACTCGAGCTGACCCATGTCACGCATGTACATCGGAACGCCGCCCTCTTTAGTAAGCGTTGCCTCTGTATACTGCGGCTTGCCATCTACCATCGTGTAGTCAACACCTTCAATACCATATGCGTATGTTCTTCTGCCGCTCTCCGTAAACCACCAGTCAAAAAATTTAACTGTTTCAACCGGATACTGGTTATCGCTCGAAATGCCCCAACCCATATCACGGAGCTCTTGACGGCCAAAGATTTCTTTTACAACGCCATTAACATCTTTCGGCGGTGCAATTGCAATCCAATTAAAGCCTTCGATTGTATCTGCAAAACGGTTAAACGAACCGGTCGAGCTGAACCAGTCGTGTGTGCTGCCGCCGAGGTTCTCGCCGAGCAGCTGTTCACGAGCCTGGCCACCGCGCGAATAAATTTCCTGGTCAATTAGGCCTTCCTGATACCACTTCGCAAGCTCTTTCATTGCGGTTTTATACTCTTCCTCTGTCTTACCATGTACAACTTCGCCCTCGTCGTTTACATGCCATGTATTATAAGCATCCCACAACTGAATCAGGCCGTCAACACCCTTATCACGATAGAAGTACGGAACCTCGTCCTTCTGGCCGTTGCCGTTCGGATCCTGTTCGCGGAACGCCTTCAGCACATTGTAGTACTCGTCAACCGTTGTCGGAACCGCAAGGCCAAGCTTGTCAAGCCAGTCCTGACGGATATAGAAGCCCATCGACGGTTTGCCTTCGAAAAGCGAAGGAATGTAGTACAGATGACCGTCGGAAGCAACGCTGCCTGCAACGTATTCCGGATGCTCGTCAAATACTTTCTGAATATTCGGCGCATACTCTTTTACCAAATCCTCAAGCGGAATAAACGCGCCTTCTACAGCAAACTTGTTGATATTGTTTTTGGTTCCCTGAATGATATCCGGCAACGGATCATTCGTCATCGCAATGTTGAACTCCTGATTCGAATCCGTATTGGACGCAGACGCAGTACCATTCAGCTTAATGTTCGTTTCTTTGAACGCCTGCTGGAACATCGTCATCGTGTCATAGTTATACGCACCGAGCGCACCCCTATGTAAGAAGAACGTCAGCTCCAACGGATCCTTCGTAACCTTTGTGCCTTCACCGGGTTCAACCTTCATCTGCAAATCCCCAGTGCCGCCTCCACCGCCATTACAGCCAGCAAGCATCGTAAGCGATAACGCAGCAGCTGCAATGGATGTTAACAACTTACCCTTTTTCATTACAACTTCCTCCTTAAATTAGAAATGTTGAAAATTGTTAAGACTGCAAAATAATTTCCTTTGCAGTAATTTGCACGTATCCATTATACACAATTAATTTTCATTTGTAAAGAGTCTATCGTATAATTTGCATGGATAAACACAAAATTTTTTTCAATATTGGAATAAATAATCGCAATATATCCTAAATAAATATACAAAAGCAGCCGACCTGCCCCCAGCTATTTGCTTTCCAATTCCTCCAGATAGCTGCGAAACACCTCAAAATGCCGGCCCGCCTCCGCGCTTATCCCCGTCGGCAGTACGAAACGCGCTGCGCCCGCCGTTTCTTCATAGATGCTCTCTACTGACGCAGCCACAAATTCCTCAACGGTATATCGCTTACCCGTAAAACCCAAGTCGTCGAGAACATGCTGCGTCTTATCGGTATATAAAACCGGTAATACCGGAATCCCCATCCGCAGTGCGAGAATGACGCCGTGCAGGCGTGCGCTGACGACCGTGCCACAGCGTGCCATTTGCCGGAGCACATGATCCCCATTATCTTCATGCAGGACAATTTCCAGCATGTCGGGGTATTTGCTCCACGCCTTTACATTGCAGGCACAAAGGATGTCAAGCTCAACTCCAATGTCAAACACAAACAACAAGACGGATCTCCCATGTTTTTCTATGTACTTATCACAGACCTGCGCCATACGCCGTGCAAATGCACCGTTATCCCGTGGGGCAATGATGTCGTTGTGGACAACCATCCCCAGCAGCCCTTCCCCCGTTGGAGCCGGGATCCAGTCATCCGGCAGAGAAAATACAATGTCCGGAAAACAATGTACCAAAGCGCGCTTATTATATTTTTTTATCAAGCCATACGAGTATCGGTCCCGTACGGTTATCAGGTCGTAATTTCCAATATCAAACCGGGCCGCATGCTCTGCGCGCAGACTGACAAACGGGCCGGCGCTGCACCCCAAAATACATTTAAACCCGAGATGGCGCTTTTCCCGCCGTTCATCAAGTCCTCTGTCCCGGATATAACGGATATGCTGTTCCCTGCGCACCATAAAGTAGGAACCGGTTACCCGGAGTTCACCGTCATATACGGCATTCTGCCGTTCTGAAGGAAAGCAGACATTATCCAAGCCGCGGAACGGAACCAAAAATTCTTCCCGTCCTTGCTCCAAAAAAAGCCTATGCTCTCCCAGCGCAGCAGCAGCCAGCCGCACCATCATATCGTCGCCAAAATTACGGTCATAATACGCCGTCAGGCGAATGTTCATCCATTCCACCTCAATGCCTTACTTTTTTGCGCCGTTTTCCCGATCCGGGGCAAACCCTTCGGGCCACTTGTAATGCTTCTCCGGGTCGTACTCAATTGACGGACGGTGGCTGTAATCTTTAATATCCTCCATCGCCGCATAGTCCTCGGCACTCAAGCCGTCAGCCTCGTCGTCCTCTTCATCGTCAAACGAACCGCCTTCATAGACGTCTTCCTCCGACTCCCAGTCAATCTCATCCATACCTGCCGGCACGTCGTCGTTATACAAGTCGCCCGGCTCCTCCCAATCCGCATCCGTTCCGGGCGGATAGTCCGCTTTGCCAAGCGCTTCATCGCTGTCCTCATAAAGCCCGTCTCCCAACATATCGCCGGGAAGCTGTTCCTGCCCGGAGGGGGCCGCAGCCGCCAGTTGCCTGCGCGGAACAATGCCGTACCTCCTCCGCAAGCGGCGAATCACCTCGATTGCAACAGCAAGAATAATTCCAAATCCCAGCCCTGCAACAACAGACACCAGCAGGTGCATCCGGAAAGGCACATTTGTCGTAATATTAACTGAAGATTTATTTACAATGTACTGTGTTGCAGAATAGGAATTGTAGTCCCGTGCAAGCTGGTCAATGATGTCGTAATACTCTTGCATTTTTGCACTGATGGCGCTAATTCCTTCATTCACAAGCTGCGTATAGGCGTCGTTTACCCCCGCTCCCACATCACTGCTGAAAATCTCTATCACCTTATTGCAATAGTCGGAGCTCACATTGAGGTTTTCCGCTTCCACGCCTGCATTTGCGTATGCCATAACAAGATCGTCGTACGTTGCCTGGTCGGGCTTTAGCTCTGTGCTGTAGAACGGCTCGTTGACATTTTGGGAGTCGGTCTTGTACCCCTCCGACGTGCTCGGGTTTTTCGTACTGCTTGACACATACCGGTCCATCAAATCCCGTGAGAGGTTTGCCTCCTCCAGTTTGCTGTCCCGCTGAACCCCGTAATCGTCCACACGCTTTGCATACTTTTTCAGCAGTACCTCCCGGTCCTGCGTCACCCGTCCGGCAAAAATATTGGCGTACAGCGCCGAAATGTCAAATTCCTTGAGTGTCTGATACTTTTTTAAAACATCGCTGAACGTATATCCTGTCTTTGGCGAGCGGTAGCCGTCTGACGCCTCTACCTTTCCTTCCAAATACTCAATCGTTTCGTCCGCTTTTTCCTTCATAATCTCTGCAATTTCAATATAATCATGCTGTTCCGGCGACAGGTCAAAGTCAGCGCGCGGAAGCACATACGTATTGAGGTATTTTTCTGCGTACTCGACATTATACGCCTTCATGACCGCCTCTAACACGTCGCGGGCATATCCGCCGCTGTAGTCGCTCCCTACCGTATATTTGACGGAAAAATCAGTCGGATAATAGGTGTATTCTTCGCCGTTTTCAGTTTTACTCTCCTGTAAATCCCGCACGCTCTGCGGAATAATCGGGGTTATCGTGATTGCGTTTCGAATCGCGCTGACTGTTGCAGGTATTTCCAGCTCACTGATTGCCGCGCTGATGACCGAAGGTGCGATGATTTCATAGACGTCGAACACTTCACCATTCGGGCTATACCCGCTCTCCATATTCGGGTCTGTATAAGAAATTACAATTTCAGCCGAATAGGATTGGTTGGTCGCAACATAAAAGGTGGAAAACAGAACGCACACGGCTACCAGTACGGCAATCATCCATTTCCATTTGAAAATGTAATGAAAAATATCCCAGATATTAAGCACCATGATACTTCCGCACCCCCTTAATCAAGAGTACCAGCAGGCACGAACCGAGAAAACCGATCAGTACATAGACGGCGCACTGCTTCGCATTTGCAAGATTAATAATATCTTTTATCGAAAACTCCGGAATGCTGAACTTCAGATAATCCTTTGTCGTATATTCATTGTACTCTGCCGTCGTCCGGACCGCCAGATCCGATATGTACGCCAATTTATTATCAATTTCCGCTACAAGCGTTTCCACCTGTGCCACAAGCCGCTCACGTTCTTCTCCCTGTGGCAATTCACCGGAAAACGCGTCAATCAACTCCTGCTTTTCCGTTATGGCAAGCCGCGTCGCCTCCGCCTCAATCCCGGCGTCATACGAGCGGTCCGCCAGATAGTCCAGCCCCGTCTTTGTCCGGTTCATATAAAAATTGTTCGACTGGTCCAGCGTCGGAATAAAAACAAAGTCCGTCACCGTGGAATCGTACTGGTCAATCGTTTCCTTAACAAAGGTCGATTCATACGACTCCCTGCGGTAGTCGAGCGTCAGCATGTCAATATCGTAGCCAAGCTGTGCCACAATCCCCTCCGGGTCTTTGCTGATTTTTGACTTCACAATAAAGGATTGCAGGTTTTCCAGGTCGACATTCATGACATTCTGCAGCATATAAATCAAGTTGCCAAACGTCTGCTGTGTCTCTTTGGACTGATAGGTTGAATTTTCTCCATTCTTTTTTGTCAGAAATTCAATCATGGATTCAATTTTATTTTTATAAAGCGACTCATACTCGACATATTCGTAATTTTCCTTATCAATTGCAATATCTTCCAGGACGAGGTTCTTGTCGGTGTATTTTTCCATGAAGACCTCTTTGTAGCTTTCCGACAGTGCGCTCAACAGCTCCCTCGTATGGTTCGGCGCAAACTTGTTCTGCTGCGAATAACTGATGGAAAACTCGTTCGGCATATAGGTATAGTCCCCGCCCTCCAGCTTTGCTTCCTTAATCTTTTCATTGATATTGTAAGGAGAGAGCGCATAAATACTAATCCGGTCGCGCAGTCCGTCAACGGTCAGCCCCGGCACATTCACTTTAGACAGCGTCCGGTCCAGAACCTCGCTCGACGCAATCTCAAAGACATTGAACCTCGTCCCGTCGGGATTGAGGCCCTTCTCAATGCCTTGATAGCTGATAGACAGCGTCATAGACACCTTGTTGACCTGCGCCAGAATCGTATAGCCCATTCCCAGGCAGGTAAAAACAAGCGTCAGCACAAGGATGACCGCCCGTTTCTTCCAGAGTATCCGTAGTACATTCACCCGATAGCACCTCCATGTTTCAACTTAAACAGCAAAAATAGCAGCAGCGCCCACCTCCGGCGATACAGACGCCAGACGCCCCGCCTGCTCCGGCTGAGACGTGAAACATCCGCCCGCCCTGTCCATTCCTGGAAAAACGGGTTCCGGACCAACGCCCGGATACGTGCATATCCGCCCGCCTGAATAACTTCATTATATAGTATTTCTACTAAAAATGCAAAACTTTTTACGCAGAGAGCGCCTTCTACCTGTTCATACAGCCCCATTTTTTGATAAAAGCCGGCAGTTTCCCGCAAAAGACGCTCACAGCGCCGCGCAAGCGCCTCCTTATAAACATGGCTTTCCGAGGATGCGTGCTGATAGTACAGGTACAGCGGACGGTCAACAATCCAAACCGTTTCAGCAACCGCCAGTGTCTGGTATAAAAACACCGCATCTTCTGCGTAAATATCTTCTCTGTCCAGGAAGCGTACGCCCGTCTGCCTTAGCCACGCTGCGCGGTACAGCTTGTTGCAACAGCTTCCGGCAAGGCTCTCCTCCTCGGTAAAAATCTTTTTTATATAGCCGCACCTGTCTGCGCGCGGATGAATTTGCGTATGCCCGTGAAAGTCAAGAAATGGCTTCTCTGCCGTACCGTCCGCCCATATGCGGCGGATATTGCAAACAGCTATTTCCGCACCGTTTTCTTCTGCGGATTCATACAGCGCCCGCAGCATGTCAGGTTCCAGATAATCGTCAGAATCGACGAACGCAATATACGTTCCATGAGCCAGCTCCATCCCCGTATTGCGCGCCTGCGCCACCCCCCGGTTCGGAGTCTGCACCAGCCGGAAGCGTGTATCCCTGCGGGTATATTCCGATGCAATTTCCGCACTGCCGTCCGGTGACCCGTCGTCTATGACAATGATTTCTATTTCATCTAAAGTCTGGCCCGCAATGCTGTCCAGACAGCGGCGCAAATACGCTTCTGTATTATAGACCGGCACTACCGCACTCACTTTTGGTTTCATGCCGTTCCTCCTCCCGGCCTGGTTCGACATTGATTGCCGCCATCATCAGAACATTCCAAAACGGCTTATAGGTTGGGTACATGGTAAGCGACATGGAAAGCACCAGCATCCCCAACATGGCCGCAACAAGATACGGATGCCGCCGCCAGTTCCGTATCAGTGCAAACAGGAAGCACAGTCCAAAGATTGCCGCTCCCAAAAAGCCCTGGTCCGACCAGATTTGAAGCCAGTGGTTATGCGCCACGGTGTTCTCCCGGCCGGAACTTTCAACAAACTGTTGTGTTGCGCCAAATCCATAGCCAAACAACATTCCAAAATCATCTTTTGAGGCGCCTTCCACAATCGCCGCCCAGATGTCATATCGGCCTGTCCCCCGGCCTTCTACAATATTTTCTATCGTAAACCGCTCCTGGGTTTCCTGCGGCAGAAGCGGCACCGCCACCGTCCAGAACACAGATGCCAAAAGCGCCATTGCCACCGCCGCTTTAAGCCGGTTGGCCCACCCCGGAACTGCAAACAACACATAAGCCGCCAAAGCCGCCACAACAGCAAGCAACCCGCCGCGCGACCCGGTCAGAATTACACAGTAGCCCATCAAAACCACAAGGGCAAGGTATAGCAAGCTGCGTACCCATCTGTCCCGCCGCAGTTTTTTCAAACAGCAAAGCATAGGCAGGATAAAGTACCCGCAGAGCTGGTTGGGATCCTCGGCTCCGCCGCCTAAATACAGCGTCACGCGGCCTGCCTCCCCCGTCTGCGCTGTCTGCCCCAGCAGGACAGAAACCGTTGTGACCAAACCGACCAGAATCCAGGAATGTATCAGCAGGTTTTCCTCCCGCTTGTTATACACGCGAACCGTAATCATTGCAAAAATCATACTTGTTTCCAGCAAACCACGGAATATGACAAACGCGTTTTCGGTCTGGATAAGAAACCAGCTAAAAATCGAGTATACGACATATATGGCCAAAAACGAATGCATACTGTTGAGCTGAAGCCGCTCCCTGCCAATAAAAAGTTTGATGACGAGCACAAGGCCAAGCACATAGGATACAGCCTTCAAAAGCGAAATGCCACCCGGCAGCTCAACAATGGAAAGCGGCATACAAATAAAATACGCCGCCGACAGGATTGCCGCGATTCCAATCTTCCTGTTTTCTTCAATATCGCCCCACCATTTCCACGGCGGATTATAGCGCTGTTTTTCGTTTTTTTCTTTCACTATGCCAACGTCCAACCGCAGCACTCCCTTACCTGACTTACTCCAAATACAGTCGTTCATATTGCCGTGCGGCCTTCCGGATATCAAACTCCGCCGCATGGCAGACGTTTTCCGCCGACATCCGCGCGCACAGTGCCCGGTCGCGGCTTAAGGCCCGTAAGGCCGCCGCCAGCGCGGCCCTGTCCCCCGGCGGAACAAGCAAACCATTTTTCCCATCACACACTACGTCCGCCACACCGCCAACCTTAGTTGAAATCACCGGCATTCCGCTTGCAAACGCTTCGAGAAGCGCCATCGGCAGCCCCTCGTACTGCGAGCTCAGCACAAACGCATCCCCCGCCTGCAAAACGGGCGCGACTTCCGCCACATTGCCGAGAAATGTAACCGCGCCGTCTATCCCATACGCTCGCGCCGCTTCCATGACCGTCCTCCGCTCCGGGCCATCCCCGGCAAATACGAGCCGCAAATCACGGTTATCCTGATATGCATCGTAAAATGCGTCAAGCAGAAGCCGCTGGTTCTTCCACGGCTGAAACGTCGCAACCTGCACAAAGGTAAATATTCTTTTCTGATAGTTGCGCGCCGGACAGCGAAAACGTCCAATATCGACCGCGTTCCAAATCAGCCGCACCTCCCGGCGGTAGAGCTGCTCCGCCTGCGCCTGAATGGTCCGCGATATGGCAACCGGCACAACGCTGCGCCTGTGGTATAAAAGCGACTGAAGCCACCGATGCAGACGCGGCAATTCCTTTTCCGCGTCGGAATGAATCGTATGTACGCCGCGTCGGCGCTTTGACATCCAAAACCACGGGACGGCATACAACGCCGCATATAAATGCGTATGCACAACGTCCGGCGAAAGGCGGCGCAATGTTCGGTACAGTGCAAATATTGTTTTCAGGTCAAAGCCAGGCCGTTTTTTCAGTGTAATAACATGCAGCCCCGACGTATCCAATGTACACCGCTCTGTAAGGCTGATAACCGTCACATCGTGCCGCTTCGCGCTCTCGCGCGCAAGGCTGAGCAGAAGCGTCTGCCCGCCGCCGCTCACAAGCTCCGATATGACATGCACAATTTTCGCCAAACTTTTCACACCCTTTATGCGCCATGCGATAAATAGAACTTTTGCAGCCACTCCGCCTGTGTCTTTACATCGTAGCCGGCCCGCACAATCTCCGCCTTATAGCTTCTCCGCTCATATAAGCGGCCATATTGCAGGATTTCCGCCGCCCACCGCCCCGTGTCGAGCGGCAGATACCGGCACAGCCCCGTTACGTCTGTTTCCCGCGTAATCGTGTCGGAATAAAAGCTAACAAGTCCCGCAGCCTGCGCCTCAATGCCGGAAACAGGCAGCCCTTCGTAAAACGACGGAAGCAGGAACACATCCATCGCCATCATCAGCTCGTTTGCGTCGTCGCGCATGCCCAAAAAATATACACTGTCGGAAACGCCCAGTTCTGCGGCCTGTTTTTCACATGCTTCGCGCAAAACGCCGTCGCCCGCCAGCAGAAGCACAGTCTCGGCGCACTGCTGTTTGACCTGTACAAAAATCTCAAGAAGCTGTTTATGGTTTTTCTGCGGAACAAAACGCCCCACGTTTCCCAGAACAAACCGGCCGTCCAGCCCAAGCTCCGCGCGCTTGCGGCGGCGCACCTCCGGGTCGAAGGCAAACCGGTCGACAATGATTCCATTTTTTATCATTTTATAGTTGGGCGCGGAAAGCCGTTTTTCCCCAAAACAGTACCGCCCCGCCGCATTGCTGCACGCAAAATAGTAATCCGCGCTCCTGCGCGCCAGCACAACGAGCGTCCGCTCCACAATCCATTTGAGCCGCTTTTTAATCGACGTATTGTGGGCATGTACGACTTTTGTCCTGACGCCGTGCCGTTTTGCAATCGTCAGATAGAGCAGCGCGACACTCGGGAGATGCCCATGTATGATATCATATTCTTTGTGCGTGTCAAAAAATTCATTGAGTGCACGAATGTACTTAAACGTGTTCCGGAGAAACAGGCGCGGCATGAGATAAATCCGTCCGCCCAGGGCGCGAATTTCCTCATCGTATGCGCCCGGCTCCTCGTAGTTAACCATGAAGTCAAAGACAACCTTATCCCGGTCAATGTTGCGGAAAAGATTCATCAGCATGGCCTCAATCCCGCCGTAATGCATCCGGCTGACCAGCATCAGCACGCGTTTCGGGCTGCTTTCCGTTTTCATCTGTCCACTCCTGTTCCCGTTTTTTCCTCCTGGCGGCGCGCATACACAGGCGGCTCTTTTACGCCCTCCGCCGCTTCCTTTACGAACATAATTTTAATTGTCAAAAGTATAATTCGGATATCGAGCCACATGGAATAATCCTTAATATAGAGCAAATCGTAAAGCGTCCGGTCGCGCGCGTCCGTGTCATAGCGCGAGTACACCTGCGCCATGCCGGTCAGCCCCGCCTTGACAAAAAAGCGTTTGTCATAGTTTTCAATCTCCCGGCAATACTGCTCCACAAAGACCGGCCGTTCCGGCCGCGGGCCGACTACGCTCATCTGTCCGCACAGCACGTTGAAAAACTGCGGCAGCTCGTCAAGCCGGGTCAGCCGCAGAAAGCCGCCCACCCGCGTAATCCGTTTATCACCGTATTTTGCCCGCATGGGGCCGGTTTCCTGTTCCGCATTTTCAATCATGGTACGAAATTTATAGATATAAAATACCTTTCTATCCTCCGTTACCCGAAGCTGCTTAAAAATAAGCGGCCCCGGCGAATCCAGCTTGACCGCCAGAGCAATCAGGAGCATAAGCGGGGAGCTCAAAACGATAAAAAAGAAGGCTGCCAAGATGTCAAACCCGCGTTTAAGCGTCTTTTGCAGCTTTGTCGGCCCAAACGCACGCAGGCGGAACGCCGGCGTATCGTCGAACTGTACTGTCTCATTCTTCATGATGCTGATATTATACAAGTCCGGCAGGATGTATATTTCTTTCCGCAGCGTAACGGCATATGAAATAAACCGGTTGCGCAGCTTCTCCGGAATGGATGGTGAAATAAAAATGCTGTCATAACGGTGAAACTCATCTGCAAGCAGATGTGCAATCTCCTCCTCATTGCTTACATCAATCTGCACATACCATGCGTCGTACAGCTCCAAATAGGAGTATTTGATTTTCCGGGCGAGCGCGTTCTCGACCTCCTTCGACTCAATGACCAAAAGCGCCGCGCCCCCTTCCACCCGTTTCATCACCGGGAGCAGAATCAGCTTTTCCGCACTGATCAGTAAAAATGCAACGACGGAAGACAGCAAGACATTGAACACCCCTTGCCACGAAAATCCAAAAATCAGGATATTTACAACGATTCCTACCACCGCTGTTACCAGTGAAGCTAAAAACACGGACAAAACAATTTCGTATTTTCTGCGCACAAATTTTGTATAAAATTCATAGACATATAGCATAAAGAGCATGGCAGCCGCCATAACAGCCGCCGTCGCAAATTCTGCCGCGCCGGCGGGCCCTGCTGCCGAGAACAGCAAAAGGCCGGCGCGCACCAATCCGAAAGATACCATGCAGAGGAAAAAGTCAATACACATGATAAAAAAATCAAACAATGGATTTTTATGCAGTTTGATATTCATATACGCTTCTTCCCCCCAAATCCGCCGGTTCCCGCCCGTTTTCAGACAAAATTCTTTATTTCTTTTATTATACCGTCATAGGCCCGGTTTGGCAAGTAGTAAATTCAGTATATATCCGCCTCATATGCTGCCCTGTATGGGAAAAAATTTACGTTTGGACTTGCCCTCCCTGCCTCCATTATGTTAAGATAGAGGTAGTCTGATATGTTTTTTACAAAGGAGGGCATATCCCCGTGAAATTATTGATTGTAGACGACGAAAAACTGCTCGTCAAGGGAATAAAATTTAATTTTGAACAGGACGGCTATACCTGCGAAACGGCCTATGATGGTGAAGAAGCTGTTAAAATGGCAAAAGACAAGTCCATTGACCTCATCATCCTCGACCTGATGCTGCCAAAGGTGGACGGTCTGTCCGCTTGCCAGAAAATCCGAGAATTTTCTAATGTTCCGATTGTCATGCTGACAGCCAAAAGCGAGGACATGGACAAAATTATGGGGCTTGAATACGGTGCGGATGACTATCTTACCAAGCCGTTCAACATTCTTGAGCTGAAGGCGCGGGTCAAGGCGATTTTGCGCCGTGTGACGCAGGGGGATAAAAAGGACGGCGCCAAGACGGTCACCGTTGGCGGAATCTCACTCGATTATAACTTCCGCCGCGCAACGGTCGGCGACAAAACAATCGACCTGACGTCGAAGGAATTCGACCTGCTCGACCTGTTTATTTCCAACCCCGGCAAGGTATACAGCCGGGAAAACCTGCTCGATATCGTGTGGGGCTACGACTATCCGGGCGATATCCGTACGGTGGACGTACACGTTCGCCGTCTGCGCGAGAAGATTGAGCCGGACCCGGCGCATCCATCGTTTATCCATACCAAGTGGGGGGTTGGTTACTATTATCGGGAAGCATGAGTTTCATCCGCCTCATCTGTCGCTGCGCTGGAAAATGGTCCTGTCCTACTTGTCGGTTATTCTGCTTGCGCTTATACTAATCAGCGTCTACCTGATTTCCTCCCTGCAGAATTATTTTTACAGCAAGGAACGGGTATCCATGTTCACAAAAGCGAACGTCGTAGCAAATCTGGTGCTGGAGTCGGGTTCGTCCGCTGCACAGTCGCTCGGAAGCGCAACAAAGGATTTATTCACCGACAAGCCGATGCGCCTGCTCGTTCTTGACAGTCAGGCAATCGTTACATACGATAACGACGCAGCCAACAGTGTGCGCAGCAAAATGTTCATCAATGACACCGTGCGGGACGCGCTGCTTGGTAAGGACGCGAACCGGGTATTTAAAAACAAGGATGGAAGCACCAGCATGGACGCTGCCGTTCCTATTCGAAAAAACTCCCAGATTACCGGCGTGGTCTATCTGAGCCAGTCGCTCAGCGAGGTGGAGGATTTTTTGGGCGACACAACCTCCTCGCTGATTACGCTGTCGCTGATTGTCAGCCTGTTGATTGCGCTGCTCAGCGCCCTGCTGGCGCGCGTTTTTACCGCTCCGCTGATTAAGCTGACCCACGCGGCGGACGAGATAGCCCAGGGGAACTTTAACCAGACTGTAACCGTACACGGCCACGACGAGATTGCGACGCTTGGCGAAGCCTTTAACGCGATGATTCAGCAACTCTCCACCGTGGAGGAAAAGCGGCGCATGTTCGTTTCCGACGCATCGCACGAGTTAAAAACGCCGCTCGCAACCATCAAGCTCTTGTCCGAATCCATTTTGCAGACAGAAAACCCCGACCCTGCCATGGTGCGGGAGTTTTTAGAGGACATGTCGAGCGAGGTAGACCGGCTGACCCGTATTGTTGAGCGGTTGCTCGACCTGACAAAAAATGATTCGCAAAAGGCTACGACTCAGCTTGAAACCGTAGATTTAAACAAGCTGATTGCCGGCATTGTCAAAAAGCTGCTTCCGCTTGCACGGGAAAAAAGGATAAAGCTGACTTTCTCCTATGAGGCGGAAAAGGGCCACACGGAAATGCTGCTCGACCGGGACAAGATTTACGAAGCAATCTACAACATTGTCGACAACAGCATCAAATATACCGACCGGAACGGGCATGTTACGATATCGCTTTCGTCCGACATTGCAAAGACAGTAATCGAAATCGAAGACGACGGGATCGGGATTCCAAAGGAAGATACAGCCTCTATTTTCGACCGGTTTTACCGGGTGGATAAGGCGCGTGCACGTGAAACCGGCGGAACCGGGCTTGGTCTCTCGATTGCGCAGGAGGCGGTTGCCATGCACGGCGGCCATATCGAGGTAATCAGCGAAGAAGGACAGGGCAGCAAGTTTATCATTATCCTTCCCTACTCCGGAAAATAATGTATTTGTGTAAAATTTATACGTTTTTAATAGTTTTGTAATGTTTGTATTGTATACTTTTTTATATAGCTTCTTTATTTAGCTGAATTATCCCATGGAATCGGTGGTGATCCCTTTGAAAAAAAGCAGAGCAATTATTATTATCCTGATTTGCATTGCTGCACTCGCGCTATTGGCAACAGCAGGTTATTTCATCATTACGCGCAATGACGCTCCAAGTACGGAAAAGCAAAAAAATGAGACCGTTTCGCTGTATTTTCTGGACAGCAGCAAAACAAAACTTGTTTCCGAAACAAGAGAGGTCGAGCCGCTTCCAGACCGCGATCTTATGGAAAAGCTGGCCAACCTGTTGATTGAGGGACCGAAGGACAGCGTGGAAAAGAAACGGGCCATCCCGGAGAATACGCGGGTTTTGTCCGTCAGCATCAACGGCAGTATTGCCACGGTGGACTTTTCCGCGGAATTTTACGGGCAGACGGACATTGACAGCAGCCTTGCCGCTGCAACGGTTGTAAAAACGATGTGCGACACTGGAAAGGTGTCGAAGGTGATTATTCTTGTAGAAGGACAGGCGCTGATTGGCTCGAACGAGGTTGAACTTGGCGCGCTTGGAAGCGACGATATTGTGTATGTGGGTTCTTCGTCCTCCGACGCGAACAACAGTGTGGTCATTTCGCTTTACTTCGCAGACAAGACCGGGCAGTATTTGCAGCTTGAACAGCGGACGGTAAAGCAAAACGATAAGGAACCGCTTGCCAAAATTGCTGTAACGGAGCTGATGAACGGGTCGCAAACGGACGGGCAGCGGCTTATCCCAGCGGAGGCAAAGCTTCTTTCCACAGAGATTAAAGAGGGGATCTGTTTTGTCAACTTCTCCAAAGAGTTTGTTGACAAACATCAGCCCGGAAGCACGGCAGAGCTTTTGACCATTTATTCTATTGTCAACACTTTAACGGAATTAAACAACATTACAAAAGTGCAGTTTTTGATTGAGGGGCAAAAAGTAGAAACCTTTGGGGAAATGGTTTTTGACGAACCATTTACAAGAAATGAGTCGTTGATTCTCCAATCCCCCGCTCCAACCAGTGAATAGTCTCAAAGAGAATGAAAACAGCATGGCAAATGCCATGCTGTTTTTTTATTTTATATTTCAAGACGTATAAATACGCTTCCACTTTCCGGTGCGGTATTGCAGATACGAAATTATCCAGTTGGACAACCATCCAATCGGCACGGCGTACCATACCATCGCAATCCCAAAGTTAGGCGCCATTGTCACGGCGACAAACACCCGGATAAACAGGTTGACCAGGTTTGCTACCGTAAACATCTTCATATCGCCAGCCCCACGCAGCAGGCCGTCCACAGACATTTTAAACCCTATCAGGCAGAAGAACCACCCCATAAAGGTCAGATACCCCTCGCCGGTGGCAACCGCCACAGCCGTCCCTTCCGCTCCGAGAAACAGCGAGATAATAGGCCGGTGAAACAACTCCAGCAAAATGCAGATAACAGCCGCGCAGACGAGTACCATGCAATTGGCAATCCGGTATCCTTTTACAACGCGTTCCTCCTGATGTGCGCCAATGTTTTGCGCCGTGTAGGAGGAAACTGCATTTCCAATGCCGACCATCGGCACAATACATATCGACTCGATCCGCATAGCCGCGGAAAAGCCCGCCAGCGCCTCGGAACCAAAGCTGTTGACAACCGACTGAACAAGCATCATGCCAATTGAAACCGTAGACTGCTGCAAAATAGAAGGCAGCGCAATCTTTGTCATGGACAAAAGTTCATCCTTGTCGAACGCCTTCGTGTGCCCACAGTGCAGCTTTTTTAAATTTCGAATAAAAACCAAAAAGGACAGGACGGCAGATATACCCTGTGCAATAAGCGTCGCCCATGCCACGCCTGCGACGCCCATTTTGACCCATGTAACTAAAACAATGTCAAGCGCCACATTAAACACAGAGGAAAAAATCAAAAAATATAACGGTATCCGCGACTTCCCCAGCGCATTGAACATCGAAGATAATATATTGTACATAAACAAAAACGGAAGGCCGAGAAAATAGATGTTCAAATACTCAACCGCCATATCCAACACGTCGGCAGGCGTATTGAGCAAAATCATGATTTGCTTGCTGAATAACAGCCCGACCCCGCCCAGCAAGATGCTTATCAGCAGAAACGACAGCATGGCGGTCAGCACGGCGACCTTCATCCTGCTATATTCCTTTGCACCGAAATACCGGCTTACCAAAACCGACGCGCCGATTCCGCCGCCGATGGCGACGCAGATAAAAATATTTGTCAGAGAGTAGGACGCGCCTACTGCAGCAAGCGCCTGCTCGCCGACAAACCGTCCTACAATGGCGGAGTCCGCCATTGTATAGGTCTGCTGAAACAGATTTCCGAGTATAATCGGCAAGGAAAAAATAATCAGCGCATGTAGCGGCTTTTTCTTTATCAGGTAATCTTGTTCCAAATCCAATTCACCTCCTGAGGATTTGCTACAGCAAACGACAAATTTCGTCACAGACGTTTTTCATTATAATATGGCAGGCAGAGTTTGTCAATCCTGCGCCCAAACGGAACGAAAAAGCCCCGTGCGCGCTATCCACACAGAGCTTCTCTCATTTTTCAGTTTTTAAACCATACATGCAGCTTTCCGCCTTATTCACAAATTTGGCAGCCGCTCCACGATGTAGCGGATAGCATGCTCATCGTTTGAGCAGATAATCCGGTCGGCGGCCGCCCTGACCGCATCTACCGCATTGGCAACCGCACAGCCGATGTCCGCCATCTTGAGCATGGTAATATCATTTTCATAGTCGCCTACACAAATAACTGTGTCGATTCCGCCAAGTATGGCGCGCAGACGCTGTACCGTATGTCCCTTTGTCGCAAGCGGGTCAAGGATTTCCAGCCCGGTGTCCCAGCTCCGCGAAAAATTAAACGCTTCTCCAAACCGCTCTGCCAGGGCCGCCTTCAGCACGAGGGTGTGCTCCTCCGTATCCATCCGCATCACAATTTTATAGACTGGCTTGTCCGCTGTAGAGAAAATCTGTCCCCGCTCCGCAGCCAAATTGTCAAACGCAACGCTTTCCAATCCGGTAAAAAACACCATGCGCTCAATATACGCCGCACCATGTTCAAACAGAAACGGGAGCAGCTCACCGAGGTTGCCGCCGATTGTGCGCGCATACAGTATCTTTTCCGATGCAAAATCGTAAATACAGGAACCGTTGCTGCATATCATAGGCCCGTCAAAATCGAGCTTGTCCCCATATTGGAGCACATAACGCGGCAGCCGCCCGGTCGATAAACAAAACACCCCGCCCTGTGATCGAAACGCGCGGATTGCCTCCGCATTTTCGTCGGAAACCTGCCTCTCACTGTTTAGCAGCGTGCCGTCGAGGTCGCTGCACAGTAGCATTCCGCTGTATCTCCCCACGGTACTCCTCCTTCTCCTCTCAGATTTTACTCTTAAATCATAGCATGAAACGAAATTTTTTTCAACCTCCTATATCAAAACCGAAAAAACTGTTGCGAATATATGCACGATTTGGTATAATAGACTAAACTACGTGTAAAAATAGGAAAGTATTGAAAATTTTTTATAGAGTTTGTACAGAAGAAGGAGAGTTTACATACATGAAAAAACGCGTTTTTCCCTTTTTGCTTGTTGTTTTAATGCTTTTCAGCGCCTTGCCTTTCGGTGCGCAGGCAGAGGCCGCCTCTACTCCTCCGCAGCTTGTCAGCGAGGCGGCAATCCTGATGGACCGAGATTCCGGGCGGATCTTGTTTGAGCAGAACGCGGACAAACGGCTCTACCCTGCCAGTACAACGAAAATTATGACTGCAACGCTCGTTTTGGAAAACTTGCAACTTGACAGCGTTGTTGTTGCCAGCAATAACGCCGTAATGTCCATTCCGGCAGGCGGCAGCAATATGGGTCTTCTGGAGGGTGAACAGCTCACCGTTGAGCAGCTCCTCTACGGCGTTTTGGTGCAGTCAGCCAATGAAGCATGTAATGTGCTTGCTGAATATATGTGCGGCGACGTGGATACTTTTGTTGCAAAAATGAACGAAAAAGCTCAAGAATTAGGAATGCAGAACACAAAATTCCTTAATCCGCACGGGCTTCACTCGCCGGAGCATTACAGCACCGCGCGCGACCTGGCAATACTTGCACGCTATGCCATGCAGAACGAAACATTTCGGGAAATGGTGTCAACGACCCAGTATATTATTGACCCAACTAATAAATACGATAAACAGCGGATTCTCAACAACACGAATTACCTAATCAGCTCACGGCAAAATGCCTCGTACTACTATCCAAAGGCAACCGGTATCAAAACGGGGTATACGAGCCAGGCGGGCAACTGTCTCGTCTCCTCTGCAAGCCAGGCGGGTACGAATCTGATCGCTGTGACGCTCAATGCAGAGCCGAAGCCGGACGCAGTTTACTCGTTTATTGACTCTAAGGCATTGTTTGAGTATGGGTTTTCCAATTATGAAACACGCACTGTTGTAAAAGCGGGCGACATTCTGGCCGAGGCGCCGGTCGGCGAAGGGCAGGGCGTGGATACGGTGGTCCTCTCCGCCAAAACGGATTTGCAGGGGCTTCTGCCTAGCGGGACGGACCCGGCGAGCGTGACCAAAACTGTAACGCTGAATGAAAACATCCTTGCCCCAATCGCTGTTGGCGACGTGCTGGGCAAAGCGGTGTACAGCTACGATGGGTATGAGCTCGGCACGGTCGAGCTGACTGCCTCTACAGAGGTAAAGCGTGACTTGTTTATTTTTGTGATGAACCGGATTTTCGGATTCTTTAATCTCCTGTGGATTAAGATTCCGCTTATCCTTTTGATCGTTTTGATTCTCGTCCTTTGGATCAACCGGCGAATCAAACGGAAACGGAGAAGACGGTATTTGCGCTCCAAACGCTACTAAGCATTTTTCGATGCCGAAAGGGTGATTTTCGATGGATTTTGACCAGATTGCGTTACGGATAAAGGAGCAATTTTGCCCGAAGGATGCGCAGCAGACTGCGCCATCCGCGCTTGCCCGGATGGCAGACGACGGGAGTTTTTCAGACATTGACTATACGTGTAATTCACCGGCGGGATGGCCCCTTTTAGGCCATCTCGCTCGCATTTGCGCCCTATCTGGGTGCTATGCCTATCAAAAGGACAGCGAATACTATCATCTTGGCTCCATCCGGGATGCAATCCTGCGCGGGCTTACCTTCTGGTTCCGCCATGATTTCCACAATCCAAACTGGTGGTATAACGAGCTCGGCGTGCCGCAGCAAATGCGCATGATTGCGCTGTATATGAGCGGAGACCTTCCGCAGCCGCTCCTTGACCGGCTGTTGGGCCGCCTGCAAGACGACATTGAAGAAAAATGGACCGGGACGAACCGGATGTGGTTTGCAGAAAATATGCTGGTCAAGGCCGCTATCCTGCAAAACGAGCCGCTCCTGCAAAAAGCGAGGGGCTATCTACTCGAAACCATGACGGTTGCCTCCACGCCTGGAACAGAAGGAATGCAAGTCGACGGCAGCTTCGCCCAGCATGGGATGCAGCTCTATAATAATGGATACGGTTTTTCCTTTTTATCCTGCATAACTAAGTGGATGTACATACTCGATACAGACGGCGCACGGCTGGAACCAGGCGCAATCCGCGCAGTCACAGACCTTGTCCTAAAAGGCAACCGTTTCATGTGCCGTTTCAGCGAGATTGACCCGCAGACGCGCAGCCGGGAAATCGTGCGTGGGTATGCACCCTCGCCGGAGCAGCAGATGGAAAGCCGCCTCGCCCCGATACAGCGTCTGATTGCAGTCAACCGGGAAGAAACGGTTAAACAGCAATTGCAGCAGTTTGCAGACTTTATCAAAAAGAAGCGCACGAATCCAGGCGTAACAGCCAACACGATGTACTATCGGCTCGACTTTATGACGCACAGCATGGATAGCTTCTATGCCTCCACACGGTTACTGTCTGCGCACACGCTTGGCGGCGACGTATGCGGCGGACATATCGTAAACGGAGAAAATGCTCTTGCCGGACTAATGGCGTACGGGATGACGCTGTTTATGATAGATGGGAGCGAGTATCACAATATTTATCCTCTGTGGGACTGGGGGCGGCTCCCCGGCGTCACGTCGCCGGACATTGCCTTGCGGCTCGAAGAGGGTGCGCTCTGCGCCGAAAGTTTTGCCGGAGGCGCGTCGGCAGGCATACTGGGCGTATGCGCGCTTGCATTTGAAAAAGAGTATTCGCATAACGGACAAGCTGCCTCCTTCGGCGGGCGAAAAGCCGTGTTCTATTTCGGAGATGAAATCTATCTGATGGGCGACCGGCTCCATACAACTGCTCCGGAAGATTTCCAGACCACAGTGGATCAATGCTGGTTCCGTGGAGAGGCATTTATCGACGGACAGAGACTCACGAACGAGGCGTCCGTACAGACAATAGGTGAAAAAATCTATCATAACGGAATCTGTTATGCCCTGCGGGAACCAGCAGAGATAGCAGTACGTGCCGAATTAAAATCCGGCCTGTGGAGTACCATTTCCATTTCTGCGCCGATACCAGCGGAGCAGAACGGCGCACAGGGAGAAGTTTTTACCGCATATCTCCCCCATACCGTCGGGCAGGATGCCCGTTATGAGTACGCTGTCTTGCCCGGTGTCACGCAGGAATACGCTGCACTCTATTCCGTGAAGGAACAGTTTATAACAACGCAGACCGACATCGGTTTCGCGGTGTACCACACGGCGCAGAAAGCACTTATGGCGGTGTTTTTCTCCCCCGGCAGTATACAAATAGGAAGACACAATGTGTCCTGTACTTCTACCGGATTTGTAATCGTACAACGCGGGCATATTTCGTTTACTGCACCGGAAGTTGAAGGGGATGCCGTTAACGTAACTTATGACGGCAAGGCATCCTGTTTCCACCCCGGCAGCGGCGTGTACCGCGGCAGGACCGAAACAGAAGCACTCTAATTAAGATGTTTACACTGTTATCTGCCCGCTTTAATGTGATGGCCAAGATGTCCTGCCAGTGGTGTAAGAAAAGAGATACAGATAGTTCTGTATCTCTTTCATTATGTGTACGCGTTTAAAAATCGGCATAAACGATACATCAATATTCATCCAGGACTTCTTGTAATGGACGGAAGTAGGCTCCGGCTTTATAGAATGGAATCAGGTTTGTTTTTCTTTCCCCGGCACTGACGCAGGTTTGTTCCAACGTCTAAACTATAAAAAATCAGAGCAAGCTATGACACTTGCTCTGACGCTGGAGCTACCGATCCGATTCGAACGGACGACCTGCTCATTACGAGTGAGCTGCTCTACCTGCTGAGCCACGGTAGCATATTCAATTCTGCGCTACAACGAATGCTATTATACTACAGAAATTGCAATTCGTCAAGCCCTGTTTGATAATTTTTTGAATTTTTTTGCTTGACTTTTCAGAAGTGGTTTGTTATAATTTTAGCGTTGTTATGTCTTTAGCTATGTTCCCTTTTTCTTAAATTATACGCCCCCGTAGTTAAATGGATATAACAAATCCCTCCTAAGGATTAGTTATCAGTTCGATTCTGGTCGGGGGTGCCACGATAAGTTTACAAGCCTGTTTTAATTAAAGCAGGCTTGTTGTTTTTGTGTAGAGGAACTCCCCGGCAGTTACGGGGGGTTCCTCTACACAAAAATTGCGGTGAATGTATCTCCATACATCCACCGCTTTATTTGTTCTATTGATATCCTGACATAGCTATCTCTCCGCAGCATCGAACCCAAGCGAAAACGCCTTGAGGTTCATCTCTACAAACCGCGGCGCAACACTGTGCTCAATCGTCCGCGTCAACTCACTGCGGTCAAATGGCAGCATTCCCGCACCGCACGCCGCGCCGAGAAGCACAATGTTGACCGCTTTGACCGACCCGGCCTGCTCTGCCAGCCCATACCCGTCAAGCAGCACCGCCTTGCCGCAATTTGCTGAAATATATTCCTTCAGTTCCTCGACATCGTATTTGCCAATGCCGAGCGAGAGCGACACAGGCTTAATTGTCTGCGTATTGGCAATAACAGCGCCCTTTGGCTTCAGTCGCCCCATATTACGCGCCGTTTCCGCAAGTTCAAACCCCAAAAGCAAATCCGCCTGCGCGTTTGGGATATATGGGCTGACCTTTTCAGCGCCGAGGCGCACATTGCTCACGACGCAGCCGCCGCGCTGGCTCATACCAATCGTCTCTCCCGTACGGGCAAACTCCCCCTTCAGGATTGCAGCCGCCGCTAAAATCCGCGACGCGAGGATCGTCCCCTGTCCGCCGACGCCAGCAATTAATACGTCATATCTCACAGCGCCTCACCTCCAATCGCACCGAACGGGCATACGTCGGTACACAGGCCGCATCCCGTACAGAGGGACGGCTCGACGAATACCTTTTTATCCTCGCCTACAAACAGCGCCGGACAGCCAATCTCACGGACACATCTTCCGCACGCACGGCACGTATCCGCATCTACCTTCATCACGCGCTCCGGCTTTACCAGCGCGATACACGGCGATTCAAAAATCACCACGCTCACACCCGGTTCTGCCACTGCTTCTTTTACTATAGAAACCGCATTCTCCAAATCGAACGGGTCGGCTTTCTTTACATACGACGCGCCAAGCGCCTTCACAACGCCGTAAATATCAATCTTGCCATGCTGCACGCCCATCATCGTCTTACCGATGCCAGGGTGCGGCTGGTGGCCCGTCATTGCGGTCGTATAGTTGTCGAGCACAATTACGGTGATATCCGTCTGGTTATAGACCGCGTTCGCAATTCCCGGCAGACCCGTATGGAAAAACGTCGAATCGCCGACAAATGCAATGTGTGCCGTATCCGGCTGGGCGCGCTTCAACCCCTGCGCCACCGTAATGCCCGCGCCCATGCAAAGGCACGTATCCGTCATCTCAAGTGGCTTTGCATTGCCGAGCGTATAGCAGCCAATATCGCCGGTAAAGACCGCCTTCTGCCCCTTCATCGCCAGCTTCACCGCATAGAACGACGCGCGGTGCGGACACCCTGCACAGAGCACTGGGTTGCGGACTGGAAGCGGCGGCGGGGGCGGGCATGACGTATCGTCCTTCAGCTCCATGCCGAGCACGTCTGCCAATGCATCCCGGACGATTTCGTAGGTAAACTCGCCCGCACAAGGCGTATTGTCCGTCTTTTTCCCCAAGATTACAACGTCGATTCTATTTTGATAGGCAATCTCGATCAGCCCTTCCTCAATCACGGGGTCAAGCTCTTCAAACACAATTACCTTTTCAAGCCCGCGTAAAAACTCCGTCCCCAGTTTCGTCGGGAATGGGTTCGGGATTCCAACCTCCAACACTTTCACCGGCAGGCGGAACCGCTCGGCAAGCTCCGTCACGTAGGTGCGCGACACGCCGCCTGCCGCAACGCCGACCTTGCCGCTGCCCCACATTTTGTTGAATGGGCTGTCCGACAGCTCCTCCGACAGTCTGCGCTGCAACGCTTCAATCTCCACGTGCGCCCGGTACGCCAGCGGAGGAAAGATGACCCACTTCGGATCTTTGACAAAGCCATCCGCCTGCTTCGGCTCCCAGGTATCGGGCGCCTCAATCGTCGCACAGGAGTGACAGACCTTCGTCGTCGGGCGAACAAACACCGGCTTGCCAATCTGCTCCGAGAGCGCAAACGCGGCAATCGTCATTTCGTACGCTTCCTCCGGCGTTGCCGGGTCGAACACGGGCAGGTTTGCATAGCGCGCAAAGTGGCGCGTATCCTGCTCCGTCTGCGACGAGAGCGGCCCCGGGTCGTCCGCTACCAGCACCACCATGCCGCCCTTTACGCCTACATAGGCAAGGCTCATCAGCGGGTCGGACGCGACGTTCAGCCCCACCTGCTTCATGGTCACCATGCTCCGCGCGCCCGCATAGGCCGCACCGGCCGCCACCTCGAGCGCCGCCTTCTCATTCGTCGACCACTCGACATAAATCCGTTTATCTGTATTGATTTTGGCAACTGTTTCGAGTACCTCGGTCGACGGCGTACCCGGATAGCCGGACACAACGCCTACCCCGGCCGCTGCCGCACCATAGGCGACTGCCTCGTTGCCCATCAGTAATTTTTTCAACTTACGTTACCCCTCTCCCACAATGCTGTGTTTCTGTTTTATTATACAGCACTTTACCGCTGATGTCAATTTGCAGCAGGCGCGCAGACTATGCCCTTTCTGTTGCAAAATGCGGTATCATGTGGTAAAATACAAGAAAAAAGATTGGCGGGAAAATTATGGTCGTTTTGATTGCCGGGTGCTCGCATACGGGAAAGACGCTGCTGGCGCAAAAGCTTCTGCAACAGTACCACATGCCCTATCTCTCCATCGACCACTTGAAAATGGGGCTGATTCGCAGCGGGCAGACGTCTCTCACACCGGAGGATGACGACGCATTGACCGCGTATCTATGGCCCATTGTGCGGGAGATGGTTAAAACTGCGGTGGAAAACCAGCAGAACCTCATCGTGGAGGGGTGCTATATCCCCTTTGACTGGGCGCACGATTTCCCTGAATCATACCTTGCCGATATCCGGTACTGCTGCCTTATCATGAGTGAGACCTACATTACGGCGCACTATGCCGCTATCAAGGCGCACTCCTGCGCAATAGAACAGCGTGTGTCTGGGGAAACGCCGGATAAAGCGGCGCTTATTGCGGAGAATCGGCGTAATCTTGCGCTGTGCAAGCGCTACGGCTGTGACTATATCTTGATAGACTCGGAATATGACGTTACGCTCACGCTGTAGCCGGTTTCCATATTTTTGTTTTACTTTGCACGTTTTTCTGATATAATAATACTATATACGTAGATAAAAATTTCTGCCGCGAATGCGGTACGCAAAAGATAATATGGCTGGAGTTGATATTGTGCGGCTTTTGAAAACCGACCTCGTATACCTCGCCTTGGCGGCGGCGACCTTTGTTTATAAGCTCTGCACCGCGGGCTTTGTCGGCTCGCTGACCTCACTGCTGGTAATTGCACTGCTGCTGTTTTTACGCTATGCGTTCAAGCTGATTCGCTTTCCGCTTACCAACACGCTCTGGATTCTCGTGACGACCTTTTTGATGTTTTCCTTCTTTTTGGGTAACATCTGGGGCCTGTACCGGCTGATCCCGGCGTGGGATTTTGTGCTGCATTTGTTTTCGGGCTTTCTCTTGGCCGTATTTGGGTATTGTTTTTTATATATGCTTTCCGGATACGACAAGGCAAACGTCACAAACTATGGCTTTTCCGCCATGTTTGTGTTCTTGTTTTGCCTCGCGTGTGCGGGCGCATGGGAAATTTATGAGTTTTCCGGGGATATGCTTTTCGGGCTCCATTCCCAGAATGGCAGCCTAATTGACACGATGACCGACATCATTGCCGGAACGCTCGGCAGCCTTCCCATGGTTGCACTCCTGTTGCTTGGACGGCGCAGGAGAAAGCTATGGCTTAAGCTGCCGGAGCGGCTCATCCGCGATATTGATATTTATCGAAAATTGCAAGGAGGAAAATAATATGTTTGACAAAAAATTGGAAGTAAAGGCATTGCAGGAAAACCCGTTTCATCTGATTGGGACGGAATGGATGCTCGTAACCGCGCAGGACGCGGCTGGCAAAGTCAACACCATGACAGCGTCGTGGGGCGGAGTCGGCGTATTGTGGAACAAAAACGTCGCCTTTGTCTTTATCCGCCCGCAGCGCTACACGCGCGAATTTATCGAGCAGGCGGACAGCTTTTCACTGTGCTTTTTGGACGAATCGTACCGCAAACAGCTCTCCTACCTCGGTACAGTGTCGGGCCGCGACGAAGATAAAATTGCAAAGGCGGGCCTGCACACGGCACACATTGGAGATGTTCCGGTATTTGAAGAGGCGCGCCTTGTCCTGACAATTAAAAAGCTTTATAAGCAGTCGTTTGCACCGGAGTGCTTTATTGACAAAAGCCTGGATACGCAAAATTATTCGCAGAAGGACTACCACATCATGTACATCGGGGAAATTACAGGCGCATACGCGAATAACTAACGCGCCGGAATTACAGCAGAAGGCGGTGACAGCACCATGCCGCAGTATTTTATCAGCCGGGAGCGGAAAAATGAAATTAAAGACACCGTTTTGGACATTTTGCGGCAGAGCGGCGTAACCGCGCTTCCCGTAAACCTGAACAAAATCGTCAAGCATTACGGAATCCGCTGTATCGGCGCGGACAAGATCGCCGCGCGCAGCTCCAATCAGGCCGCCGACGGCGACGGCTATATCATCGAAAGCAGCGGCAGCTATGTCATTGTCTATAATCCGCGCCATGTACGCGGCCGGGTGCGTTTTACCATCGCGTGCCAGCTTGCGCATATCTTTTTGGGCCATCTCGGGCAGGAGGCCAGCCGGGCAACCGATTTGGAAACGGCGTATTTTGCCGACGAGCTCTTAATGCCGCTCGCCGTGCTCGACAGTCTCGGCTGCCGCAGCGCGGAACGCATTGCCGAGCGGTGCGATGTGTCGCTCGCGGCGGCAAATATCCGTCTGCGTGACTTTGCGCGGCGCGACCGGTACAAGAAGTTCAACGGCGAAACCGAATACGACTTGGCGTTTCTGCGCCAGTTTCTGTTCCCGCCGCAGCCTTCGGTTACAGATAGTCCAAAATGACGCGCCACGCCTCCGTCAGCGCGCCCACGCTATAGCGTGTATTTGCCGGTGAGGTGGACGGTAAAGAAAAGTGGGGCGTATCGGTTTGGGGACTGATATAGATTTCATACATACGAAACGAAGCAGAGCCGTTTGAAAAAACGACTCTTATTGTATGGGTAGACAGCAGGCCAGTGATATCGTTTGGCACCGCATTGCGGATGGAGGCATCTGACGAACCGGCAATCTCACAGCTTTGCAGCACATCCCACAGCGCAATTTTATGCGCAAGAAGCATCTGCCGCTTTTCCGGGATGGTTTGCGGCACAGCGCAGCCGAACACGCCCGCCATAACGCGCCAGAAACGGTTCTGCGGGTGGCCGTAGAAGAAATTCTGCTCGCGCGACTTCACCGACGGGAAACTGCCCAGAATCAGCACCCGGCTGTCCGGCGCAATGACAGGGCCGAACGGGTGGACGACACGCCCGTTATCCGATAATTTCATACGACAGATTCTCCCATTTGATCAGATTGCCCTCGTCCGCCTCCGGCGGCAAAAGCGCGCGGGCAACGCGGTTTTCTCCCCCGTCCTCCGCTACAAGCACGGCATAGTCGCCGTCGATCCGCGCAAGACGGTAGATGATCGTCTCCAGCATGTTACATTCTCCTTTCTGTCTTACGTGTAAAAAAGGGATACCTTGCGGTATCCCTTTTTAAGTCTTTCCTTATTGCGGCTGCTTCCCGATATAAGCCAGGATACCGCCGTCTACGTACAGGATATGTCCGTTTACAAAGTCCGACGCATCCGAAGCGAGGAACACCGCCGGTCCCATCAGGTCGGACGCTTCTCCCCAGCGCGCAGCCGGCGTCTTTGCGATGATAAACGAGTCAAACGGATGACGCGAGCCGTCTGCCTGCCGCTCGCGCAGCGGAGCCGTCTGTGGCGTTGCAATATAACCCGGTCCAATGCCGTTGCACTGGATGTTGTACTCGCCATACTCAGACGCAATGTTACGCGTCAGCATCTTCAGGCCGCCCTTTGCAGCTGCGTACGCCGATACGGTTTCACGGCCCAGCTCACTCATCATCGAGCAAATGTTGATAATTTTGCCGTGGCCCTTTTTGATCATCGACGGAATAACCGCCTTCGACATAATGAACGGTGCGTTCAGGTCAACGTCAATCACCTTGCGGAAGTCCTCTGCGCTCATCTCGCACATCGGAATACGCTTGATGATACCCGCATTGTTAACCAGAATATCAATTACGCCAACTTCCTTCTCAACGGTTTCAATAAAAGAAGCTACCGCCGACTCATTCGTTACGTCGCATACATAACCGTGCGCGTCTACGCCAATCTCTTTATAAGCTGCGAGGCCCTTGTCAACCAGCTCCTGGTTGATATCATTAAATACGATTGTCGCGCCTGCAGCGGCATACGCGCTCGCGATTGCAAAGCCGATCCCATAGGATGCGCCCGTTACGAGGGCAATCTTCCCCTCGAGTGAAAACTTGCTCATCATATCCATTTCTTATCCCTCCTGTAAGTTTTACCAATTCATCATACAGTATTATTATATCATATGCCCCTGAATAATCAAGGGGCTAACGACAAAAACTGCTCGTTATTTTTTTAACTCGCTGACCCGCCCGGCAATGAGGCCCATCTTTTCCGGAATCTCAATCGCCTGCGGACATAACTTCATACACTTACCGCACGATTTGCAGTACTCTGCCGAGGCATTTTCCTTTTCCAGAGCGGCATACGCTTCCAAAAACGGCTGTTCCTTTCTGTCAATTACATATTCGTTAAACGCCGCAAACACGCCCGGAATGTCGACCCCGAACGGGCAGTCCATGCAGTAGCGGCAGCCGGTACACGGAACCGTGTCCTTTTTCTTATACACGTCGAGCGCCTTATCCAGCACACTGCGCTCCGTGTCCGTAAGCGGTGCAAACTTCGACAACGTCGCCACGTTGTCCTGTACCTGCTCCATGCTCGTCATGCCGGAGAGCACGGTCAGTACATTGTCCAGACTTGCCGCATAGCGGATTGCCCACGAGGCAATACTCTTGTCCGGCTGCGCCTGCAAAAGCAATCTGTTCGCCTCCGGGCACAGGTCGGCAAGCGCGCCGCCGCGCACCGGCTCCATGATGATACATTGGATGCCGCGGCTCTTGATGATTTCGTACTGGCGTTTTGCGTCCTGAAGCTCCCAGTCAAGGTAGTTGAGCTGTATCTGGACAAATTCCCACGGGTATTTGTCAATGACCTTCTCCAGCACCTCCGGCGTATCGTGGAACGAAAACCCGATGTGGCGCACCTTGCCCTGTTTTTTCATCTCGGTCAGAAACTCAAACACATGGTTATCCTCATAAAATGCGAAGTTGTTTTCCCGCACCGAGTGACAGAGATAAAAGTCAAAATAGTCTACGCCGCAGCGCGAAAGCTGGAGGTTGAAAATCCGCTCCACGTCGGACGGCTCCTTAATCTCCCAGCCCGGCATTTTCGTAATCAGATTATAGCTCTCACGCGGGTATTTTTTCAGTGCGCGGCCGATAAAGCCCTCCGACTTGCCGCCGTGGTACATAAACGCTGTATCAAAGTAATTCACGCCATGCTCATACGCATAATCGACAATTTTCTGCGCCTCCGCTTCGTCGATCTCTCCCGTGTCCCCAATGGTTGGAAAACGCATACATCCCATGCCGAGCAGAGAAATTGCTTCCTCTGTACCCCGTAATTTACGATATTCCATATGGTATACCCCCTTTGTTTTCTACAAAATTCTTCCTATGTTATAGTATAATACAAAATGATTTCAGCGTCAAGAAGCCCCTGCCGCCATACATATGCCGGCAGGGGCCTTTTCACCACAAATACTGCTCCAAATCAACCCGGCCTTCCGCCGTAAAGCGGACGCCTTCTTTCTCTAATAGTCTGCGCTGTACATCCTCGCCGCCAAAGGCAAATGCCTTCGACGTTTCGCCAAAACGGTTCACAACCCGGTGACACGGGATTACGCCCGGCTCCGGATTGACATGCAGGGCATAGCCAACCACGCGCGCCCAGCGCGGATTACCCGCCCGCGCCGCTATCTGCCCGTAGGTTGCCACCCTTCCGGGCGGAATCTGGCGCACTACGGCATATATCCGCTCAAATACGTTTTCCATCTGTTTGATTTCTCCTTTGTTTACAGATAATACAGTATTCTGACATATCCGCTCGAATAATCTGCCCCAATGGCGAGGATGGTATCGCCCTGGCTAAAGTACATACTTGTAATCGGACCAATGGTCTGTTGCCCCATCAGGGAAAAACCGACGCTCTGCACCGCCTGCAAATAACGGATGACCGCGCTGTTATTCATCTCATACGTACGCATCATAATTCCTGTGTTCTCGTCATAACTGTTTTCCAATTCAGCGTATCCGGTGATATAGCCGTAGTCGGGCACCTGTGAATTATCCGCATAGAAGAACGTCTGACCGCTCTCTGCACCAGTCTGTTGCCCCATCGTCTGCATATCATAGAGGGAGATGTTCTTGTCGCGCACCACTCCGTTAATCAAATTTGATGGAATGGCTAAATTAATATTCTGCCCATTCTCAATCCCGGCAGCCGACACACCGATAACTCGGCAGCTCGTGTCAATCACAGCGCCACCACTGCTTCCCGACGAAATTGGAGCTGTAATCTGGATATATGCCTGGCCGTTAATGGTACGCAGCGAATTTGAAACCAGGCCTTCCGATATACTGTTTTCCAGTCCCAGCGGACTGCCGACGCAGAAGATTGCCTGCCCGTTCTTTACTTCGTCCGAGTCAGCCAGCTCCAGATACGGGAAGCCGCTGCCGTCAACCTGAAGGATCGCAAGGTCGTTCGCCTCATCATAACCGATCACGCTCGTCACGTCGTACACATTGCCGTCCGTGGTCTTGACCTTCGCATAATAGGCGTTCTCAATAACGTGATAATCCGTCACCGCCGTACCGTCCTCCGCAATGAAGAACCCGCTCCCGGAGCCGAGCGCCCGCTGGTTTCTGTCGTAAATTTCGATATAGAACACAGCCGGGCTTGCCTGGCTCGCCACTGCGACTGCGTCATATTCTGTCGTCTGCTGTAAATCATTTCCGGATGGATACGGCGTAAGTGTGAATGTCCGCCGCTGCGACGGGTCAACAATGCGGTTGAGCGTTGCGGCTGTTTCCGCACGGGTTATATTCTCTGTCGGAGAAAACGTCCCATACTCGTCCTTGCCAGATAGTACGCCCGCCCGGTACAACATAATAATCTCGTTATAGTATTCGTCGGTAACCGCCACATCCGGCAGAGCACTGATACTGATGTTAATGTTCGAAAACTCTGTAAACGGCAAGCTGTTTGCCAAAATATAGGCGTTCTGCGCCCGTGTCGCTGGTTTCTCATAACTGTTTTTAAACGCATCTTCCTCAATCAGGCCGTTCTCCACTGCATATTCCACAGCCGGCGCATACCATGCTTCGTCCTCCGATGCAGTAAAGTCTGCTCCGTCCGCCTCATAAATACTGTGTATCCGCGCGGCAAACGCAATCACCTCCGCCACGCTGACCAAATCATACGGCTGGAACTTGTCCTCGCTTGTCCCATTCGCAATTCCATACTCGTATGCGTTGACAACCTCGCTGTAAAACCAGTCGCTCTCGCTGATATCCGTAAAGGTACCGTCTATGTACTCCCGCTGTTTCACAAAGGAGTCCATACTTCCTGCCAATGCAGGCAGGCACCCACCCGCTGCCAACATAACCGCCAACATAACACATAAGATTGTCCTGTACCTTTTTTTCATGAAACTCCCCTCCTGCCGCAAAAAATCAAAAGGGGGCATGGCCCGTGCCACCCCCTTTATTTTATATTACAATCAGAGCTGGCTCTCCAGCATTTGTGCAAAGTCAGCCTTTGACTTTGCTCCTACCGACTTGTCTACAACTTCTCCGTTTTTGAAAATCATAATGGTCGGTATTGTCATAACCTTAAACTGCTGCGCAAGTTCCATCTGCTCGTCCACGTTGATCTTACCGACCTTTGCGCGCCCCGCAAAGTCGTCGCCTAACTCGTCAATAATCGGCAACACCATTTTACATGGTCCGCACCACGTGGCCCAAAAATCCACGAGCACCGGCACGCTGGAACCGAGCACTTCACTTTCAAAATTATCCTTTGTTATCTGAATGACATTGTTTCCCATTTTGATACCCTCCTTTATCTTACCTTTTATTTATTCTAATCATATTTTATTTTTCCGCATCTGTCAATAGAATTATACGTCAATTTTCAGTTTATTAACAAATATTTCATAAGTCAATATACTCGCGCCCGACAACTTCACACAGCACACGCGCATTCGTCAGGTCGCACATTTTCTCTATGTATTGCTGCGTTTCTTCGACCTTCGTATATACATAGAAACTGACCTCTCCGCCATAGACCGTGTCCTTGATTCGGTAGCCGCCGCCCAATGTTTCGTACTGCACTTTTCCAAATGTCGCATAGTCGCAGTCGAGACGCACAATGTCGCACAGCGTCCGCGTCACAATGCCGGCCGCGTCAATCCCCAGCTTCGCACACGCACCGTACGCGCGTACCAGCCCTCCCGCGCCGAGCAGTATCCCGCCAAAGTAGCGCGTCACCACCACGGCAATGTCGATCAGCCCCTCCTTGCGGAGCACCTCAAGCACCGGCACACCCGCCGTGCCGGACGGCTCACCGTCGTCACTGTAGCGCATAATGTTATTCTCGCCAATGATATAGGCATATACGTTGTGCGTCGCGTCGTGATACTGCGCGCGCATCTGCGCAATCAGCGCAAGTGCCTCTTCTTCCGTGGCAGCAGGCCGCGCCGTCGCAATAAAACGCGAGCGCCGCTCAATCATGGAGGCACTTGCCTCACCCGCAATTGTTTTATAAACCGGCTTCATCCGCTACACCTGCCTGTCCGTCACGTATTGGCGCACCGTGTTATAACATACCGCGTCAACAAGCGCGGTAACAAGTACGCCCGCCTCTGCGTATTCTTCATGCAGGACAACCTGATTTTCATGCAGCTCAGACACGAGCCGCGCCGCACTGTACGGGATACAGAGCGACACCTCCCGCTTTCTTCCCGGCGCAACCTCCTCAATGGCCTCGAGCAGTGCGTCAATGCCCGTCTGCTGAACGGCGGATATGGGCACGGTCCGCACACAGGAAGCAATCGTGTTTGGAACAACTTTATCCTGTGCCAAATCCATTTTGTTCAATACGGCAATTGTCGGCTTTCCACCTGCGCCAAGCTCCTCCAAAATCTGCTCAACAACAGCGATATGGCTCTGATATTCGTCGTTTGACACGTCGATTACATGCAGCAACACGTCGGCCAGCGCCGCCTCCTCTAGCGTGGACTTGAACGCTTTAACAAGGTGGTGCGGCAGCTTTCGGATAAAGCCAACCGTGTCAACGAGCAGAAGCTCCCGGTTGTCGGAGAGCGTAAGGCTGCGCTGGGTCGGGTCAAGTGTGGCGAACAGTTTGTTCTCCGCCAGCGCCTGCGCCCCGGTCAGCAGGTTCAGCAGCGTGGACTTGCCCGCATTCGTATAGCCGACGAGCGCAACCACGGTCTTGTTGTCCTTTTTGCGCCGCGCACGCAGCAGGCTGCGGTGCTTCTCCACTTCTCTGAGCTCGTCGGACAGAAACTCAATCCGCCGCCGGATATGCCGCCGGTCCGTTTCGAGCTTTGTTTCGCCCGGGCCGCGCGTGCCAATGCCGCCGCCGAGCCGCGACAACGCCTGCCCCATTCCCGTCAGGCGCGGTAGCATATAGCGAAGCTGTGCCAGCTCGACCTGAATTTTGCCCTCTTTTGTCGCCGCGCGCATGGCAAAAATGTCAAGAATCAGGGTCGTGCGGTCGATCACCTTGCACCCTAAATGGTCGGAGATGTTGCGTACCTGCACAGGGGAAAGCTCGTCGTCAAAAATCACCGTTTCCGCCCCCAGCTCGTCGGCCGCGGCTTTTAGTTCGTCCAGCTTCCCATCGCCGATATACGTCGCGGCGTCCGGTGACTTTTTGTTCTGCACCAGATAGCCCACAACCTCGACGCCGGCCGTCCGTGCCAGCTCCTCCAGCTCGGCAATCGACTCCTCCGTCGTGTCGCTGAGCGCGTCGCCGCTCCCCGTGTGTACGCCGGCAAGAATTGCTTTTTCTATCTTTTGTTCCGTTTCATACATGGCATGTTCCTCGTACTTCTCAAAGATAGTCTTATTATAGCAGATAATCCGAAAATTATATAGCCCTTTTAAAAAATTTTTCCGCTGTGTACTTCCTTTCAAAAAAATTTCGTAGTATAATTTAGATTAGGCACAGATAGACGGTCTGCGGGAAAGCGTCCATTTCCTGCATAGGTTTTATTGCTGATTTTTCCTGCCAATATGGCGTAAAACTTTTCTGATTTTTTTGTCGAATTTTAAAACTTTTTTGACTGCATGGAAGTCTAATGGATGAACGATATGAGAGGAGGCAGAAAGCAGATGAACAGACGGATACTCAGAAGAAAAAGGCGCCGGCAAAAACGATTATACAGTATCCTTGCGCTTTGCTGTATATTGGTTTCCGTAACACTGCTGCTGACTCTTTCCAACCTCATTGGAACCGCAACATTCGGCGGTACAAAAGCGTCGGAGCCGACGCCAACACCGGATATGACACAGGCCAGTCCTCCCCCGGCTGTGCCGTCCCCGCCGCCCATGGAAGAAGTTGCCGAGCCCCAAAGCACGCTGGAACCCCTTGCTCCGGCGGAAGGCGATTTCAGCGATACGGTGTTCATTGGGGATTCCATGGCGGAGGGGTTTTACCTCTATTCCGGTATTCAGGGCGCTACGTTTTACTATGAGCGCGGCCTGCGAATCAAAGACATTGCAACCGACAAAGTAGCCGATACGCCGACTGGAAAGACCACGATTCTGGATGCACTGAAGCAAAAACAATATAACCGGGTAGTATTGATTCTTGGCCTCAACGAGCTTGGCTGGGACAATGCTGATGTGTTTGCCCAGCGGTATGGCCGTCTTATTGATACAATCCGTGAAATTCAGCCGAATGCAGAAATTTATATGCAGGCGATTCTGCCCGTAACGGAGGAGCGTTCCTCCACAGACCGGGTGTTCAATAACTACGATATCCAGCAGTATAACGGGAAAATTGCACAGGTAGCAGAGGAAACGGGCGCGCACTACCTGGATGTATCTTCGGTCATGACGGACAGCACAGGCGCGCTTCTCGCGGATGCTTCTGTGGACGGCATCCACCTGAAACAGAAATACTGCGTTGAATGGTATCATTATATTTCAGCAAATCTTTAAGGAGAAGTTGCCAATGTTGAGAAAAATTTTTAAAGCTTTCCTCACCTTATGCTGTATGGCGCTTGCGCTTATCTGTCTCCTGTGCGGATGCGCCAGCCAGGAGGCCGCCCTGCCGGATGTGAATACACTGGTCTCCCGCTTTCTGACGGAGCAAACTTTCACCGATGAGTTGCAGCCGCTTGCGCCGGAGGTCGCGCTCGCGCTGTATAAAGTCAGTGGAACCGACGTGGCCGCCAGCGCAGTATATACTGGAACGGGTGCAACCGCAGAGGAGGTAGCTGTCTTTGAAGCCGCGAATACGGAGGCAGCCGACAGGATCCGCGCAGCGGCTGAAGCGCGTATTGCCGACCAAAAGCAAAGCTTTGAAAATTATATTCCAACTGAGATTCCCAAACTGGAACAGGCGGTTGTGGCTGGCCGGGATACCACAGTTGTACTGTGCGTGCCCGCCGAATCGGACGATACTGCGCGTTCCATCTGCAGTGAATACGGTTTACAGTAAAATATAATAAAAAAGGACTGCATTGCCAAATTGCATTGCAGTCCTTTTTCATAGATTACCGTTTTGCCAGTTCCTTTTCACAAAACGCGAGGTCTTCGAGCGTATTTACCCCATAAATTTCCGTAAGCGAATCAATCGAATACGTTTCCACCTTTTTCCCTTCTGAAAGAAAAATCATCGGCATATCGGTGAGGTAATACTCGCCCTGCGCATTGCTGTTTTTCAGCTTTTTAAGTTCTTCAAACAACAGCGGCGCTTTAAACACATAGATTCCGACATTGAGCTCTTTGATCTTCTTCTGCTCCTCGTTGCAGTCCTTGTCCTCCACAATCGCCTGCACCGCGCCATCCTTGTCCCGTACAATCCTGCCATAGGCCGGCGGATCATCTACTACAGCAGTCAAAAGTGTACAGTCTGCCCCACTCTCCCGGTGTTTCTCAATAATGGCCTGATATGTTTCCCGCCGTACCAATGGCATGTCACCATACAGAATCAGCACATCGCCGTCATAGCCGTCAAACTGTCCGCTCGCGCACTGTACTGCGTGCCCGGTTCCCTTCTGTTCCTCCTGTACGCTGTAGCGGTACGCATCGCCCACCTGCTCCATGACCTTTTCCTTCATGTATCCCACGACGATAACCGTGTCCTGCCTGTCAATAAAGTCGATATGCCCCAACACATGCGAAATCAACGGTTTCCCGTTTGCCTCCCGCAGTACCTTTGGCAGATTAAACTTTTCACTTTGCAGGCGCTTCCCCTTTCCTGCCGCCAAAACAATTGCCTTCATACTTCCAGCCTCCATTCTATCATCATAAACCATTAAAACACCTTATCAAGCCGCGCGCCGGTATCCATCTTTAAAATCCGGCCCGGATACCCCATTTCTTCCACCGCCGCCAGTATCCGCGGCGCGTCCACCTGGCGTGCATATACATACAAGCATCCACCTCCACCGCTGCCGTTTAGCTTTCCGCCGAGCGCGCCGTTCCCGTATGCAACGGAAAATATCTTCTCCATGATATCGGTCGAAATTCCAAGCCCGTCGCGCAGGTTCGCATGATGGCGGCGCAAAAGCGCACCGAGCTGTACCTCGTCCACCGGTCCTTCGCCCGAAAGCAGGCGCTTTGCCTGCTGCAAGATTTCATAGTTATCCACTGCCGTGCACAGCTTGCGTCGGTGAAACGCGTCAAGCGCGGCGAGGCACTCCTCCTGCCGGTCACATGTGATGTAATCCCGTACCGTATGAATTCCAAAGGGGCGGAGCTGCTCCACCGCCTCCAGCACAGGCACCTTCGACTCCGCCAGCACGCGCGTCGTATCCTTTGCCTGTAAGGTGTCGAACAGGACAAAGCAACCGGGTATTTCCGCCCGGATGGGCGTTGCCTTCGCTCCTTCTGCAAAGTCAATATGCACCAAAGACCCAAGTGCAGACGCATAGTGATCCATCATCCCGCCCGGCTCGTGGAACTCCGCCACCTCGGACAGAAAGCTCAAATATGCGATCCGCGGCGCGTCGTCCGCATGCGGGTGCTCAATCGCCTCCAGCAGTGCCTTAACCAGAACTACGACCATCGTGGAGGAAGAACACATCCCCTTCCCTATCGGGATGGTCGAGTCCATTTTTATGTCAAAGCCGCAGCGCAGTGAGTATCCCTCGCGCAGGAGCACCTGAAACACGCTTTTGATATAGTCGCGCTTTTTGTCATAGACAATTGGCTGGCCTAGGTCAAACGTGCGCTCCTGATACTGCCCCGCCGTATTCTCCACATTCAGCTCCCCGAGCTTTGAGTCACGAATCTTCAAGTATACCATTCCGTCAGTACGCGGACGGACATGCGCGCTAAAGCGCAGGTCAATCGCAGACGCAATCACTTCCAGCCCCAGATAGTCCAAATGCTCGCCAAACAGGCATATTCTCGATGGGGTCGAGCAGAGCACCTCACGCATATATTTTGTTCCTCCCGAGTTTTCTTAATCTTATATATGATATCATGATTCCAATGTTGTGTATTTATGTTTTTTTGCTATTTTTTTATAAAATATATACTTTTTCTCTTGTTTTTTGTCTGTCTTTCCGGTATACTGCCCTTGAGGTGGTTTTATGCTGCATTATTTGAACCAGATTGCCTTTTCCCCCTTCGGAAAAACGCTGAAACAACCGGAAGAGGGAGAGCCGCTTACCATAACCGACACCGCAGCAAAGCGCTTTTTCTGTTACACTGAGCCGGTATATCTGAGTACAGCGGAGGGGCTGTGCGCCCTGTGCGTGTACCAGCAAGGGCAAGTCCATGCATTTTTGCTGGATAAGCCCGTCGAGCTGTACGCTGGGGTTCCGTTCTGCCTGACGGCCGTAGACGGCGCCTGCATGGTAACGGCTCATATTTCCGGTCATCCGCATTCCTTCCCGGCTCCGGCTATGTTTTCGCCGATTCAGCGCAGGCCAAAGCTGGTAATCAACAACATCATTACCTTTTTCTATCAGGAAAAAGAGTTCGGCCTGCGCCATACACCCGAAATGCATAACTTCTACGAGCTGACCTACGTGGACAGCGGCACAGTCGTAAACCGCGTCGATGGACAAAACTTTACTGCCGCGCAGGGGGAGCTTATGTTCTTTTTTCCAGGCCAGTCGCACATGCAGGCCGTCCCGGAGCAGGAGAGCGCGTCCTTTTTCACCGTCAGCTTTTCTATGACGCTGGAGGGCGCAGATGTCCTAAAAAACAAGGTCTTCCAGGCCGACGGCATTATCCGCGCCATATACTCAAATATATTAACTGAATACGAAAGTCCGGACGAATACTCGCCGGATATGCTGGTCGGCTACTTGCACGAAATCATCCTGCGGCTCATGCGGCGCAGCCTCGGCCCTTTGCCCGCAGCGCCGGATATTCAAGAGGAAGCTGTGTCCAATCCTCTCGTACGCAGCGCCACGGACTATATTCAAACACATTTAGAGCGGCGGCTGTCACTGTCGGATGTGGCTGACGCACTTAAAGTAAATCCTTCCTATATATCCCGCCTGTTCAAACAACAGACGGGCCGAAACATGACCGACTATATCCGCAGCCAGAAGCTTACGAAAGCGAAAAAACTGCTCAAGTCGGGTGGATACACGGTAACGGAGATTTCCGATCTGTTTGGCTTCTCCTCCGTCCACTATTTCTCAAGCTGCTTCAAAAAGCAATTTGGAATTGCACCGGGCAAGTACGCGCAAATGCTACACGAATAGCCGCTACAACTGGTCGCCGAACTGTCCGATTGCGTTGCGTGCCCACAAAATATATTTCGAGCGGTCGAGCGGGTCAACGCCGCGCCGCGGCGTTGTCTGTACAAACCCAGGCGGGCAGGCACGATAGCCGCACAACTCAGACGTGAGCACGCCGTGCCCGCCGCTCATAGATGCGAGCTTAACCGGAAAGCCGAAGGCGTTCGCCGCCGGGACAGTCGCCTCCACAAAAAACTGTCCGTCTCGGATTACCGGACTGGAGAATTCGCCCTCCATGCCTACCAGCTCGCCGATGATTTTTCCGGCACATGCCTCCGGCGCATGGATTTCCATCGCCAGAAGCGGTTCCAGCAAAACGGGCTGTGCATCAAGCAAGGCTTTTGCAATCGCCATAGGCGTGGCAACAAAAAAGTCGAGCGGATGGGTGTGCTCGTGATGATATTCGCCGTCTGTCAGCGTTACCCGAATGTCCGTGACCTCCCAACCGTAGATACCCTGCTTCAGCGCACGGTGGACGGCTGTTTCAACATGGTTCTGGTAGCGGTACGGGAGCTTTTTAGGCGGAACCTTGCAGACGTAGTCTATGCCGCTGCCGCGTGGCAGCGGCTCTACAATAAAGCGCAGCACCGCCCAGCACGGCTTTGGCATGGTATACGCGTCGAAGCCCTCTCCCGTGTGGGACGGCGTTTCTTTATAGATGACGCTCTGTCCCTCCGGCACCGCCATAACATCAAAGCGTTCTTGCAGCAACTGCACAAGTATCTCCATCTGAATCATACCCATACTATTGACTGTGATTTCCCGGCCCGGCTCGGGCGGATAAAAGCCGAGCGTCGGCTCTTCTTCGTTGAGCATTTGCAGCGCCTCAATCAGTTTTGAGCGTGCGGCAGCATCCTCTGGCCGCAGGGTGATACGCAAAAGCGGATTGACCCACGTAACCGGCTCCGGTACAAGCGTTGCGTCCCCCAAAACATCCCCAACAGAAGCGTTGGCAAGGCCATATACTGCAGCAATATCCCCGGCTTTTAAAACGCCGGTATCGGTATATTTTTCTCCCCGAAACTTGCGGATTTGGCTGACCTTTTCCTCTGCCGCCTTTGTCACGTTCCGGATGGAGTCACGATTCTTCAAGGTTCCACTGTAAAGCCGCACGTAGGCTGTTTTCCCCATCTGTGCATCGTGGCTGATTTTAAATACAATTCCCGCAGGCTGTGCATTCTCATCACCAGTGCTGTCAGGAACAGAGTGGGAAACTGCCTCCAAAAGTTCATCCATTCCTACACCGCGGAGCGCGCTGCCAAACAAGACTGGATACACCTCCGCCTTTTCAGCCAAGGTCTGCATACGTTTTTGCGCCGCTTCTTCCGTCAGGTTTCCCTCCATATAATGCAAAAACAATTCTTCGTCCAGAAGCGCAGCATCCTCGCGGATGTCCCGCCGCAGAATGGAGGCTTCCTGCGTCCCTTGTGCAGTAACGTCATACATAGGACAAACACTATTGTCCAGCCGGGCCTGAATCTGCTGCAATACGGCAGTACAGTCTGCGCCGACACGGTCAATCTTATTAACAAACAGGATAACGGGGATACGCTTTTTGCGCAACGCACGGAAAATAACCTCCGTGTGGGACTGTACGCCTTCTACCGCGGAAATCACTAAAATTACGCCATCGAGCACCATTAATGCACGCTCCACCTCTGCTGCAAAGTCGATATGGCCCGGTGTATCAATCAGGTTCACCGGCTCGCCGTGAATTTCTATCTGTGTTACCGCCGATAACACCGAGATTCCCCGCCGCTTTTCGATTTCCATATAGTCGGTCTGCGCCGTACCAGCGTCTACGCTCCCTAACTTCCGGATTGCGCCTGTATGAAAGAGAAGCTGCTCCGTAATCGTCGTTTTCCCCGCGTCTACGTGCGCCATCAATCCTATGTTCTTCAACATAATCCCCTCGTTTTTCCTGTAAAACAATATGGTTTATTATATCATATTTCAAATTTATATGCAAATTTATATACAGTTACCGTGCGCTTCATTTCGGTTTTGATTGACAAAATGGTGCGTGCGTACTAAAATAAAAAAGACAGTATTATAGGCGGAGAAAGGGAATAAGATATGAATAATATTATACTGATTGGTATGCCGGGCGCTGGTAAGTCGACAATAGGCGTTGTTCTTGCCAAGGTCATGCAAATGGATTTCTGTGACACCGACCTGCTGATTCAGCGACAGGAAGGACGTGCCCTGCAAGAAATTTTGGATACCGAAGGACTTGAATCATTTTTAAAAATTGAAAATGCAGTTGTTTCCAACTTAAATTGTAGGCATTCCGTCATTGCAACCGGCGGGAGTGTCGTCCTCAGCAAAGAAGCAATGCAGCATTTGAAAAAATTGGGCCGCATCGTCTACCTGCGTGCGGGTTTTGAAGCCATTGAGGGTAGAATCCATAATCTTGCGACACGTGGGATTGCCTTTTCGGAAGGGCAGACGCTGTACGACATCTATCGCCAGCGTATTCCACTCTATGAGGCTTATGCCGATATTGCTATTGATTGCGGTTGCTTCGACTGCCAGCATGTGATTGAGGAGATTCAGAAAAAGCTTTAAAAAATAAAAAAAGACCGTTTCTTTCGAAACGGTCTTTTTGTTTTACTGATTTACTAATTTGATAAATGATTTATCAATTAGTATTTGATGATGTACATGCCTCTCGGATTACCCGACCGGAACTGCATAATTACCAAGCTTGCCGGCGTTTCATCCGAAGTTGCATCGTACAAGTCTGCATCCGTGCCAGCATATACCTGCTGTCCAGGTGCCTCATTTGCATCGTATACCATGATCTTGAACTGAGACGGTGTATTGATTTCATCATTACGCATACCTGTATCGCCCTTTACGTAATGGCCATCCTGGAAGAACGTATATTTCTCACCATTTGACGAGCTCGAACCAGTTACATAACCATTATCATCAACTGTGAGAATAGCCGTTGCTGCGTTACCGCCGCCAGTTTTCTTTTCAATAATGTACTTGAAGAATGCATTGTCATCCTCAATCTCGTTTACAAGCGCAAGGTCAAGTGCACGATACCGAGTCGAACCCTGCGTATTACCCTGGTCATCTGCTTTAAATACTTTTGCATCAATCAGGTAGACCGGCTTTGCATAAATCATTTCGCCTTCGCTGTTCGTATTGAAACGAATCGCGTCACCTGGCAGGAGAATCTGCGACTTACGCTCCGGCGATTCAGTTACCTGATCTGCATAACTTGCAAATATATTCTTTGCACTATCTTTGCTAGAAGCATCAAAGCTCCAGACATCGGTGTAGAGGTCGCTCTGGTAATACTCAGCATCTACCATAACTTCTTTCTCTGCGCCTTCCTGCAAACCTGTCAGCATAAGGGTTTCTTCGCCTTCGCTATCCAATACCTTAGATACCGAGGATACGATAAACATCTGCTTGTCATGCTGCTGTGTCGGCGTATCACCAAGATTCCGACCACCCTCTGCACTCTTAATGATACCATACTGCAAATTATAAGAATCCGGGTCTGTCGTCAAGCCCTGAATGTTTACCGACTGCTCATTTGCCCAACCAGATGCATTCACCATCGACAACTTAGAAGTTGTATTGAGATCATCTGCGCTCTCCGGCAGCTGAATTACAACAGCCGAAGCTTCTACGCCCATCAACGAACCCAATCTCTTCGTAGTCGAATTATACTTGAGGGACTGGAACGCAAGGGAACCACCCTTAACCGGCTGAAGCGTGTACTCGGATTCTTCATTTGCTTTGAACGGTGTATCAATCATACGAATCTTACCGTTCGAATCCGTTTCAAAGAGCATCGCCGTCATCATTTCACCCGAGTAATAGTTGCTTGCAACCTGATTAATCGAGTTTTCCAGACGTGCCACCAATTCTGCTGTTGTTTTGGTAGTAACGCCATCTACCTCAACCTTCGACGCTGCAGAATACTCTGCATATGCACCGTCTGTATAAATTTTAAACTGCAACGTGTCATCCGTTCCCTTACCTACTGCATACGTCTTCAAGAAACCAAACGTAGCGGAGGAACTTGTTCCGGACAGCTTGTCATAAGCAATCTCACCAAATGCATTGAGGAAGAATTCGCCGCTTGTACCAACCTTAACTTTAATCTGGTTCGACTCAGCGCCGATCCCCTGGCCATTCGTGATGTAGTTCATATAGCCGTCCGTAAGCTCATAACGCTCGCCGTCAATCGTCAGAACAAACTTATCGTCGTCCGTACCAATCTCCGTGATCTCGCCTTCTACGGAATCATTGCAAACCTGGATATATACATACTCACGCGCATTTCCTTCATCACTCTTTGCAAGTGTGATGATGTCGCCCTTTGCAATGTCAGAGAACTCGAGTTCGTCGCCATCGATATCAACAATTTCTGCTGTAACGTTCGAAGATTCAACATCAACTGTTACCTTGTTATTACCATTAATATAGGTATCCGCTTCCTTTGTAATGATGTAGTTCTTCGTATCGGTTCTCGAAACAACAATTGTTTCATAGGCCATAATATTCACTACATCAGCCGTACCATCACTGTCATAGTCAATAAACTTAGCAACACCTGTCAAACCTTCATTCTCAATCTGGTTAAATGTTTCAACAACAGATGCATTCTTCGTTCTCGCTGCACCGTTGAAAATCAGGGACGGTGTCGAAGCAATCTTGATATCCGTTGTGCGGGTATCATTCTCTTTGTCTTTCCAATACTCAACCTTTGTGTTTGTAATTGTGTTGTAATCAATATCACTCAGGTTAACTTCATCAACTGTAGTTTTGTTTCCAAGAACTTCGTAAGAAATAATTACGCTCTCATCCAAGTCCTCGTCATAACGATAGTAAGCTCTAATGTATTTGCCAAGTGCATCTGCAACCGTTGTTTCGCCAACCTCATAGATACCGCTCGTATTACCATACTCAATCTGAACGGTGCCCTCGCGCAGAACGCTCGACTCCCACAGGCTTGTTACGTCGTTTGCCGTAACAATACCGTCTACCTTGTATACATCATGCTTCTCAGAAAGAAGGTTAACGCCCTTTGTTTCAATATACGTGATCTTGTCGCCTGTGGAAACTTTCTTCAGCATATCTACTTTCAAAGTATTTGCGCAGAGAACAGCAGCCTGCCCTCTTGTCATCGGCACATTGAAATCAATTCCGGTAATTCCCTTCAGCATGCCAATCTCCTGCGCCGTAGCAAGGTAACCCGACGGATAGCCGCCGTTCTCCTCAGCGCGAATGTCGTGGCCGCATGCAAATGTCATCATCTTTACAGCCTCAACACCCAATACATTGTCATTCGGGCCAAATGTTCCGTCGCCATAGCCCTTAATTGCACCGATTCCAGCACCCAACTCTACCGGAGCTGCGTACCACTCCGTAGTCGGAACGTCCGTAAACAGTCCAACCGGGCTATACGCTTCAGCCGCCATGTCAAGAGCCAGTGTCTTCATCAAAATCTGTGCAAATTCTGCTCTTGTGATGTTATCATCAGGATTAAAGTTATCGCCATCACCAACCATAATCTCCAATGCACAGAGCAGGGATGCAGCACCTTCATACTCCGTCCCGACTACATCAGACGGGACAGGAGCAGCAAATACTGCGATTTGCAGCATCATGATAGCCACAACAGCTACAGATGCCATACGCTTTAACATGTTCATTGGTTTACCCCCTTCAAAGTATATAAATTAATTTTATTATAAACCAAGCAGCACAATCAAGTTCGCTACCATTTGCGCAATTTCTGCACGGGTAGCCGAGCCTTCCGGAGCAACCGTATTGTCCTCATAGCCTTTGATGATATTTGCATTTTTAAGCGCATAGATTGCGTCACGCGCATAATCTGCAATCGCATCATCGTCTACGAATTCGTAAGGCGTTGTATTAACAGTAACCCCCTTGTCAAGCATGTAGTTATAAATCATAACTGCAAAATCCTGACGTGTAATGTTCTGTCCTACGCCAAACGTACCGTCGCCCATGCCCTTGGTAATTCCTTTTGCTTCGCCAGTAGCAACATATGGATAATACCACGAACCCGCTTCTACATCGCTGAACGAAGAAATCGCGGTTTTGTTCACCGTAAAGAAGGTAGAAACAAGAATCTTAATAACTTCTTCTCTTGTTGCATTGTTATTCGGACGAATTGTGTTATCTTCATATCCAGCAAAAATCTTCTTCTCGAGCATTGTCTGAAGCGCCGGTTTCGCCCATACTGCTTCATTTGCATCGGTGAAATCATCGATGTCCTTAACATCAGGTGTCGGATCAATAATAATTGTTCCGCCGCCTTCGTCAGTGTTGTTACCGCCACTGCCGTTGCCACCACCAGTGTTACCGCCGCCCTGGTTGCCGCCGCCGTTAATGCCGCCCATCATGCTTGCTGCAACTTCGTTAAACTTCTCTACATAGTCAGTGTAAGAGGTCGGCTTCTTCGCAGTCAGGTTGATTGCAAACTGTGTGCCCTTACCCGCATTTACAATCGTATTGAAGGAAGTCCAGTTGCAGCCGGAAAGCTGTGCAAGATCTTTAAATGCCTGAATCGACTCCAGAGCCTTTCTTGCACTGGTCGGATATGCAACTGCATTTACTACTACTTCATCCATAAATGCACTCTGCGCTTCCGTCCAGCTCGCATAATAGGTCGACTTCTTCATGTTTGCAAGAACGGTCTTCTGTCCATCCTCATTGATGCCATCTCTGTAGATAGATACTACCTTATCTGCAAGTTCGCTTCCACCCAGCTTGTCAAGTGCAGCCTCAAGGTCATCGCCGCTCAGCTTACCCTCGCTCAGTGCTGCCAAAAGTGTAGCATCGTCAATCGGATCTGCAACTTCTTTATACTTCGAAATATCGGTTTCGTCGATGTCCTTAATCTTCGGAGCTACATACTCAGCTACAAATTCCTTGCCGGCATCACTCAAGCTGTTAAACAGCGCAATGTTGCCATCAAGTTCACCGAGATTCTGCTCAATTGCCTCTGCCAAAGCTGCAGGCATATCCTCACCCGTCAAGTTCGCTGCATCAATGATTGCTTTCATTGCTGCAAGGCGGGATATCGGATTTACAAAATCAAGTGTTACTTTGTTTCTGTTTGCACCGTCAGCAGCCCAAATCTCAATCGAACCGCTCTCCAATTCTTCGCTTAATGTGATTTCTGCCGCATAGGTGTTGTTCTTCTTAACCGTTGTCTGTACAACGCCTGCAATAATCGAATCAAGCGATTCGCCAGCCGCTACAGCAGCGTCTGCCATTGCCGGCGTCTTGCCCGGCTTGTATACTACTACCGGAACAAGCGTACCATACGCGCCGTCCGACGTACCCGCTACGCTGATTTTAGCGCTTGTCGGATCCTGCGCTGCCGTAACCGTAAAGCCAGCTGCATTTGCCGCAACCTCTACGCTCGCAGCAGTTTTAACCTCAAATTCGCCGCCTTCTTCAACGCCGCCGGAAATATCCGGATCAACAGGTACAAGCGTATCTGTTTCCCACTTAACTGCAACTGCAAAAGTATGCGGGTAAACCTTTGTTTCCTCTGGATTCTGCGCCGTATCGCCCGGCGTCGGAATCGTTACCGTAGAACCAGCCGAAACATTCTTTGCGTAAACATATTTCATAGTGCCTACTTCACTTACGTTAGGCCCTTGAACCCACTGATCCTCTGTACCCATATTGTTCTGCCACTGAACACGCGTAGCATAGTACTTCAAATCCTCCGGATTATAGTCAAACGGTACTGTCTTCAGGTCATCATACTGCTCTCCACCTACTGTAACCGGCAGTGTGATTCCTGTTCCATTGTTGACCGTTACCCAGCCCTTATCTTCCGTATAGTTCAGATACGGATTATGAGACAGCACATATACTGTGCAATCTGCATTTACATCAAAGGTGAAGTAATCGTTGTCACCATTCATATAGTCAATCTGTGCCTGCTTGGATTTCTTTGTTTCCTCTGAATCATTCGAATAAATCGATACGCGGACATCATTAAGCGGCACTGAAATTATGTCTGCTCCTTTCAAGAAGGAAGAAACATGTGCAAACGTCATTGTGTCTCTGTCTGAATATACCTTATTATTGATGTCCAGTTTTCCACGATTTGTGCCAGTTGTCTCAATCTTATTGTTCAACGGGACATTCGGATTCCGGACAATGTTGCTAATCGCCGGCTCTACCGGACCAACAGCCTCGCCAATCGTAATATCTTTATACCCGATTGCCGTGCCGTCTGCCGTTGCAGCCGCAACTGTGATTGTTCCAGCAACAGTCGGTGTAAGTACACCTGTTGCCGCATCAATTGTCGCCTTGTCTGTACCGTCCGTGATTACCCAGTTAAAGGACGCGCCTTCTACCGCTGAATCATCTTCCGTCTTAGATACTGCAGCACTCAGCGTTACCGGCGTACCAGCCGTTACATTGTCATCACCGCTGATTGTCACCTCATATGGGAGCAATTCATCCCAAACGATAAAGTAACCGCCCGGCTCTGTTGCCTTTCTATCCACGTTCGGTTTCCAGCTCTCGCTGAAACCATAATTCGGAATCTGCACCAACTCATTTGCTTCATAGTGCTTATAGTACAGCTTTGCGCCATCCTTTGCACTCAAGATATACAGCTTCGCATCTGCCGATACAAACTTCCAGTCCGCCGGTTTATTGAACCAGCCTGCACCCGGGTTATCCTTATAATAAACCGTTGCCGGGGATGATACGCGGAAAGTCAGCCAATATGGATTGCTGCCTTTTCCGTCATAAGCACCCGTAAAGAACTTCATATCCTTTGTCGGGTTAGCAGCTTCACCTTTATCCATAGCAAAAACCGTCATGCCCTCGAAATACGGCGATACATTGTCTGTCCGGAAAATTGCCCACGCCTGCCCATTCGGATCGTTTGGCGCATTCCACTTATAGTTTCCATTATCATCTTTATCGCCCGGTCCAAAGCCTACGTAACCGCTATACATCCAAGTCGGCTCTGCCGTACCATCATTAACCGATTCCGGTGTAGACCGCTTCATTGTCTGGACTGCATACTTCTTATTGCTCGCATAGGTGATGTCATATATGGTATTCGACTCAACTGACTCTACTGTAAAGTTTACAGTATAAGTTTTCTGAGTTCCGTCTTCAGCTGTCACCACAATGGTCTGCGATGTAGTTCCTTCTTCAGCAACCGCTACCTCAACGCCGGACGCAGGCTCAGAAACCGCTCCGTCATCTGCAAACGTCCAGGTAAGCGTTACCGTTTTCGCCTCCGGAAGTACAACGTCATAAGTATCCTTATCTGCTGTAACCGAAATTTCCGTGTCATCATATTTCAACGAAGCCAAATTCGCATTGGAGGACGGGCCAGACTGCTGCTCATCCCATACGATTACATAAATCGGCGGGTCATAAACTAATGCCTTATCCGTCATGCCTTCCCATACACCGTAGTTCGGAATCTGAACTGTTTCGCCCGCTTCATAATGATTGAAATGCAGACTTCCATGTTCCGCACTACCGGTGAGGTGCGTCGTAGAAATAATCAAATTATCTTCTATAGGAACCGTAGACCAGTCATCTGGCATGTTCGGCCACGGCTCAGACGAAGCGTTCTCATTCGGTTTTTCAGAAGTAGAACCTGCAGTAATATCGTAGTAGTTATCTACAAAATATACTGTTGCACCCGAGGATACCGTAAACTCTACCCAGTATGGGTTACCATTCTTACCGTCGAATGCGCCGGAGAAATACGGCTTAGACTTCGAACCGCCATCGCTTCCTGCACCGCCGTCATTCTTTGCCGGACGGATATAGGTCGCACCTCTGAAATACTCCGATGTAGTAGGTTTATAAAAGACATTGTCACGATCTGAATATACCCAGTCGCCGTTCGCATCACCAGAACCAATGTTCAAATCGTCGTGAATCGCCCATTCGCCCTTCGCTGTCATCGCAGCACGGTCAGCGCCGTACCCATCTGTCCCATAAATGCCAAACTGCGATCCTGTCTTAAAGCCAATAATCTTGTTCGGTTCAACCTGCATAAAGTTGATGGTGTAGACCTTTTCCGTTCCATCCTCTGCATATACCCGAACCTTTACGGTGAGTGTCTTGTCCGCTACATCACCTTTTGTGACCTCTACCTTTACATTGTCTTCCGGGTCGTCGTTGTTCGCAACGCCGGCAACCTCAATCGTGTCGAGCGAAACCGACTCGTCAACCATGACGGAATACGCGGTCTTTTCCGGGGCAAAGCCAGGAACGCTGATTCCATTGTACGTCAGCGACTTCAGTGTAACATCTACTTCCGGATATACCGGAGCCGCCTCGTCCCACTGAATCAACGTAACAATGTTCTGATCACTTTTCACGCCCTGCGTGTAAATCGTGATATCTTCTCCCGCTTCAAAGTGCTTGTAGTAAGTAACCTTGTATTTCGACAAATAGCATGCCGGCTTCGCATCGCCTCCAGCATACTGAATCATGTTACAATAATACGGAAATGCATCCGGATCATATGTATAGGAATCAGGTGCCTTACCGCCATTGTTCCACCATTCCGGACTATTATAGTTTGGCGGCGTAGAACCTTCCTCCGTCACCTTTGTCCAGCTTTTGTCAGCTTCATACATGGACATATCCTGTGTGAATTTGACATAAATCGTACCCGCTTCGTTCGCCGTTACATGGAAATATTCGTTCTGGCCAGCGATAAAATCTACTGCATTCGATTTTGCGTCGTCGCGCGGAACCAGAATCGACGTTGCGCCGAGCAGCTTGCTGCCCGTCGTTACAAACTTCATCGTTTCCAGTCGGTCGGTGTAGAAACTGGAATCATCTGCCACAGGCCCAAACGGCTTAATTTCTTTGAAATCCTTATTTTCAACCGGACGCGCCCCGTTTGGCGTAATCTGTACCTGCGTCCCGATGCTCTCACGCGTAGGAACATCATATACTTTCGTATTTCCGCCGGCAACGAGCTTCTCTTTAATATTGAACGTGTAAACGCGCTCTGTGCCGTCCGAGGATGTTGCCGTAATAGTAATAGAACCCGGATATCCGGTCGGCTCGCCAACTACAACCTTCGTCGCATTGTCAGCCGGCTCTGCCGTAATTGCTATGCCAGCATTATACTCCGCCTCTGTCATCGCTGCGCCAGCTTTTCCCGCCATATCAAACTCAATCGGCGTACCATTAAAGGTTGCAGACGCCAGGTCTGTGTTTGACGATGGGAACGTCGCAACCGGAGCAATGGAGTTCATGTTCGTAAAGCTGTCCCAAATGTAAGTGTAAAGCACCACATTTGTAACATCAGCCGGCATCTCCTGCGTCGTCACCGAAACAGGTGTACTTCCACCTGCCGGCACGGAAACCGCACTGTATGCCGTGCTCACAAGAACACCATTGTCATATGTAGCCGTCCACATTACAGCATTTGCAGCCGCTCCGCCTGCATTACTGATTGTGGCCGATGCCTTGACTGCCGCTCCACCAGTCAAGCTTGTAATTGGAGCGTCGGCCGTGTCTGTGTAAGCGACATACCCGGCGCTCAGGTCTGCTGCACCGGCAGCAAAGCCTGGCAGCGTCACCATGCTTACAAGCATTGCGACACTCAAGATAACGCACAAAAACTTTTTGCACATTTCCCCTTCTACCTCCTAAGATAGTGTAGTAAAAATCTTTTGACACATTTCTGTGTCCGCTGTGCCTATGATTTCATAAACATAGCATAAATACTCACGTATATTATAACTCCTTTTTATATAATAATCAATACAAAATAATCAAAATTTTATTCCAGTTTCATGAAAATTGTTAACTAATCTCTCACCATTTTCAATATATCGTATTATATTTCCTTTAAATCGCAACATATTGTGCATTGTATAAAAATACTATAAAAATATAAACTCATTACATTTTAGTTACAAAATATTTGCCAGTAAATTCCAGCACAAAAGGGACAAACCACCTAAAATATGTCCTAATATTGCAAAAATTTTCTTGACTTTCTTTCAAAAAATTCGTATGATACTATTATATTGACACAAAGGAGTTAGACCATGGACAGCATTTATTTTAGCCTCGATAACATTGCACTCAAAATCAAAACCGGCAGCTTTTATATCAACGTACAGGCAATCCATTTGAGTCCCTACTTATATTATATAGATAATCATTTCCATAAAGGGTTTGAAATCCATTATGTCACCGGCGGAAAGGGTACAGTTCGGCTCCAGAATGCACAGTATCATGTTCACGAAGGAATGATTTATATTACTGGTCCCGATGTCGAGCATGAGCAAATCAGCGACCCAGGAGACGTTTTAATGGAATACTGCCTCACCTTTGAGCTACTGCGTACAAAGCCCGGTTTGGAACCATATTGCAGCTATGATGCCGATTACGCACTGAACAAGCTGGATACAATCCGTTTTTGGACCGGACCGGGCAGCGAGGCATGTTTCCAACTCTGGAACCGGCTCGCCATAGAGGCAAACACCCAGGCAATCGGCTGCTACAGCAATATCTCCTCCTGTATTTTACAATTACTGATTGAAACCGTCCGTTCCGCGTGTGGCCCTGCCCCAATTGACACTCCCCTCCCCGCAAAATCCCTCGAGGACCGGCGTGCAACCATCCTAGACTCCTACATGCTTTGGTCCGTGGCAGACACGACGCTTGAGAAATTAGCCGCTTTGCTCCATCTCAGCACCAAACAGACCGCCCGTCTGATTAAAAAGCAATACGGCATGACTTTTGAGCAGCGTTTAACGCAAACAAAGCTCGATATGGCGGTGCGCCTGCTCACTATGACCAGCCTTCCCATCAGCGAAATTGCGAAAACGGTAGGATATTCGTCTATTCACTATTTCTCCAGGCGTTTTAAGGAAAAATTCGGAATTTCTCCTGCAGAGTACCGGAAACATTCTCAGTAAAATTATTTTAAAAAGTCTTCCCGGTACGGGGCAAAGGTGTCGAGCAAAACCCCCTTTTCCAGACATACACATCCATGCGGGATATTTGGAACCTTATACAGCGTATCGCCCTTGCGGACAATTTTCTTTTCGTCCCCAATGGTAAACTCAAACGCACCCTCCAGCACATGTGTAAGCTGCGTATGCGGATGGCTGTGGACTGCGCCGACTGCGCCCTTTTCAAAATGCACTTCCACCTGCATCATATTGTCCCCATAGGCCAGTATCCTGCGCTTCACACCGCCGCCCTGATCCTCAAACACACGGTCTTTTGCAAATACAAACGCTTCATTCATTGCCATATTTCCTCATACCTCCTGCTAAATTTCAACTAAATTATAGTCTTCTCGTTTTAAGCTGTCAATGCCTCATATAACTTTTAATTCTAAATTTCAAATATAATTCTTAAATGGGAACTTTTCTCTATGCACACCGTCTATATTTATTGTACATATACAAATGTACAAAATTATCATCTGTTTGGAGGTCTTTTTATGTATAAACATTTCATACGGTATGCGGCAGCCGGGGTTTCAGCTCTCATGTTGGCAGCAACCTGTGCCTATGCGGAAGTTCCGCTCGCGCCCGCGCCGGACGCCTCTTATCAGGATAATATGGTTATTTCACCGGCAGGCAGCGCTTCACAGGCACCGGAAGAAATCGTAATTAATAGTACGGTGCTTGCTGACGCCGCTACTGTCGTAGAAAACGATGTTGTGCTGTTTCCGCTTCGCGCTGTTTGCGAACAGCTTGGGTTTACCGTAGAATGGGACGGCGCGTCGAACACCATATCGCTTGATAACGGCGAAGTGAAAACGACCCTGACAATCGGCCTTGACAGTTACTACAAACAGAGCAGCCAGGCAATTGGCCTGACCGCACCATTTTCTTACGGTGCAGCGCCGACCCTGATTGATGATACGACCTATGTTCCCTGCGAGCTGCTTAATCTGCTCTACAGCAATCCAGATACGGCAAAAATACAGGACAATGCCCTCATCATCCAAACAAAATAATTCTACATAAAAAGAGACGCGTACGAAAACGCGTCTCTTTTTATATCTTGATTACCGGTTCCGCTCTATAAGCTTTCCAATAATATATCCCATACCCTGGCTGACATAAGCCAGACCGAGGTATGCAACAATGTTACCCAGCATAGTAGAATCATAGAACATCAATAGGGATGGTGTATACAGGAATATCACAACAAACGGGTAATACCACTTAAACCCCTCCCGGATTGTCAGCGCAATGCACGTAACCGCAATGACAAGTGCGCTTAAAATGCCGGCAACAAGATACAATGCCACGCCGTATTCCCCTGGAATGACGTACTGCAAGGCCGGCACTCCATAAAACACTACGACGCATGCAAGCATATGCCACTTAATCGGGCCAAATATATCTGTAAAATACATACAGTTCCTCCTTATGCAATAATCCCACGCGGGCACTTTTCTTTGCACATGCCACAGTTAATACATTTCTCATAATTAATCTTTGCCAGATTGTTCTCCACCGTAATCGCATCCACCGGACATGTCTTGACACACAGGCGGCATCCGATACATCCTACACGGCACGCTTTGGTCACCACCGGCCCCTTTTCCTGCGACTTGCACAATACAATCCGCTGCGCACTCGCCGGAATCAGCTCAATGACATGCTTTGGACATGCTTTGACACACATGCCGCAGGCCGTACACTTTTCCCGGTCCACCGTCGCTACGCCGTCTTTAACGTGAATGGCGTCAAACTTACATGCCTTGACGCATGTGCCAAGCCCCAGGCAGGCGTAGGAACACTGCTTTTGTCCGCCGCCAAGGCGCATGGCCGCGTTACAATCGTCGATTCCATAATACTGGTACTTTTCTTCCGCTACGCCGTAAGCCCCGCTGCACAGCACAGTTGCACACAGCTTTTCACTCTCTTGTGCGCTCTGCCCCATTACTTCTGCAATTTGCGCCTTTTGCGCCGCATTGCTGACCGGACAGCCGTTCACCGCAGCCGCGCCGTCCACAACCGCCTGCGCAAAATTTGCACACCCGGCATAGCCGCAGCCGCCGCAGTTCGCGCCCGGCAGACAAGCGATAATCTTTTCAACCCGTTCGTCCGTCTTTACCCGGAATACGATGGACGCAATCCCGAGCAGTGCGCCAAACAAAAGCCCCAATCCGCCTAAAATGGCGAGGGCGGTCAACACTTCTCCCATAGCACAGCACCCCACACGTCAGATTTTAAAACCGGAAAAGCCCATAAACGCCAGCGCAATCAGCCCCGCGCTGACAAGCGCAATCGGAAAGCCCTCCATGCACTTCGGCGGCTTCGAGAAAATAGTCCGCTCCCGCACGCCGGCAAACAGCACAATCGCAAGCGTAAAACCGACCGCGGCCGAAAACCCGTATACGATTGAACTGATAAAGTTATACCCATTGTCAATGTTGAGGATGGCGACGCCGAGTACGGCGCAGTTTGTCGTAATCAGCGGCAGATAGATACCAAGCGCCGCGTACAGCGACGGCATCATCTTGCGCAGAACCATCTCTACAAATTGCACCAACACGGCAATGACAAGGATAAATGCAATGGTCTGCAAATACTCCAAATGGGCCGGAACGAGCAGATAGGTCCAAACGATATACGTCAGCGCTGATGCAAGCGTCATGACGAACGCCACCGCACATCCCATGCCGAGCGCCGTATCGACGCGCTTCGACACGCCTAAAAACGGGCAGATGCCCAAAAACTTTACGAGCACAAAATTTTCTATCAAAATCGCGGTCAGCGAAATGGTAAATAACTCCGCCATCATGCGTCACCGCCCTTTCTCGTTTTCCGCCGGGCGCGGACGAGCTGAATTACCGCAATCACAAGGCCCAGCACGATAAAGCCGCCGGGCGGCAGAATGAACATCGTCATCGGGGAAATCCCGCCTGCAATGCTTACACCCCAGATTGTACCGGAACCAAGAATCTCTCGGATGCTCGATACAATCATAAGCGCAACCGTAAAGCCGGCGCCCATACCAAGCCCGTCGAGCGCCGACAGGCCGACCGAATTCTTCGAGGCAAATGCCTCTGCGCGGGCGAGGATGATACAGTTTACGACAATAAGCGGAATAAAGATTCCCAAGCTTGCCGACAAATCCGGCAGATATGCCTTTAGCAGCATTTCTACCACGGACACAAAGCCCGCTATGATTACGATATAAGAAGCTATCCGGATTTTATCCGGGATAAATTTACGCAAAAGCGAAATCACGACGTTCGACGCAACCAGCACCAGCGTCGCCGCTATCCCCATGGTTACGCCGTTTTGCAGCGTTGTCGTAACAGCGAGCGTCGGACACATGCCGATTAGCTGCACCAGCGTTGGATTCTCGGTTATCAGGCCGTTTAGCAGCACTTTTCCATATTTGTTTTCCTTATTCATCTGTGCCGGCCCCCTCTCCTTCTGACGTTTCTGGCGTCGACGGTGCGCCGCCGCTCTGAATCTGAGTCGCAACTTCGACCGCCTTGTTTACGCCGGCGGTCAGCGCCTTGGAACTGATTGTCGCGCCGGAAACGGCGTTAATTTCGCCTTCCTTTGCCCCTGCCTTGACGACATTCACCGTTCCCTGGCCGATATATTGCTGGCGGAAGCTATCCTTTTCAATGTTTGCGCCAAGCCCCGGCGTTTCCGCATGGGATAAAATGCTAATTCCCGTCACATGGCCCGCCGTATCCACGCCGACCACGGCCTGGATTGCGCCGCCGTAGCCGTTCTGTGACACCTTCACGCAATATCCCATTGTACTGCCGTCAGGCCCCAGCGCGCTGTAAACCGCGTCTACACCATGGGACGCCGCGTCCAGCGCATCAAAGGATGCCGCATCCGGCATCACCTCACGGAGCGCGTCCTGCTCTGCCGCCGCTTCATTTTGTGCGATTGTGTCCTTCGTCAACAGGTTGACCCCAGCCAGCAGACCGGCAACAACCGCCGTAATGAGAAACAATATCAACGCATAACGAAGTATGTCTTTTCTTTCCTCAGCCACGCTTTGCCACCTCCCCGAACGCTCTGGGATGGACGTATTTATCAATCAGCGGCGCAACGACGTTCATCAGAAGGATTGCATAGCTTGTTCCCTCCGGATATCCGCCGAACCGGCGAATCACGAACGTCAGAATACCGCACCCAACCCCAAACAGGATATGGCCCATCTTTGTCGTCGGCGTCGTCGCATAGTCCGTCGCCATAAAAATCGCGCCGAGCATCACGCCGCCTGTACACAGGTTATAGAGCACAAAATTCGGGCTAAACGCCTCCTGCCCGAAGAAAAACACCAAAACGGCAAACGTACCCAGGTAGGCGAGCGGAATCCGCGCGTCAATGACACGGCGAATCAGCAGATAAATGCCGCCCACAATCAGCAGAAGCGTCGCCGTTTCGCCGATACAGCCGCCGATCCGCCCCAAAAACGCATCGTAGAGCGACGGCGCGGCCGCGCTTTCCAGCCCCTCTTTCATAATAGCAAGCGGTGTCGCGCTTGTAGCGGCGTCCACCGGGTTTATGTATGCGGCAAAGTTCATCACCGGCGACACGAACGCCGTCATCGCAACCGGCCATGAAGCCAGCATGAACGCACGCGCCGCAAGCGCGGGGTTGACAAAGTTTTTCCCAATGCCGCCAAAGAGTTGTTTTACGATAACAACTGCGAACACGCCGCCGACTGCAACCATCCAGTACGGAATCGTTACCGGCAGGTTAAACGCCAGCAAAAGGCCGGTCACAACCGCGCTCAGGTCGCCTACGTCCGTTTTATGCGCAGACTTGCGCAGCGCGTCGGAAAGCGTCGTCTGCTGCTCGCCACGAATCAAAAACCCCCGGTATAACCATTGATACACATACTCCGCTGCCACACAGGAGGCTACGCTCACACATGTAACCGCCAGCGCACGGATTCCAAAGTAAAACCACCCGGCAATCAGCGCCGGCATCAGCGCAATGATTACGTCGAGCATAATCATGCGCGTATTTTCCGAAGTGGAAATGTGCGGCGATGAGGAAACGATAAATTTCTGGTCCGCCATATACCCTTCTCCCTTCTGTTCCGTCTATTTATTCTGTGCGGCCGCAGCCTGTGCGCGTTTTATCTCCAGCACCTTCTGCTTTGCAATCCGCAGATTCTGCACCGGGTGCTGCCGCCCCGGGCATAGATACGAGCATGCGCCGCACTCGATACAGTCGAGAATGTGGTATTTGTCGCACATCTCCCAATCGCCGATCTGCGCATACATATTCAGATACAGCGGCATCAAGTGCATGGGGCATGCCTTTACGCACTTCCCGCAGCGCATGCATGCCGCGCTTTCGTCGTAAACCGTCATATCACGGCTGAACGCCAGCAGCGCCGACGTGCCCTTTACAACCGGAATGTCGAGCGATATCTGCGCCTGCCCCATCATAGGGCCGCCCATGATGATTTTTTCCGGCTCCTTTTTGAAGCCGCCGGCCTTTTCAAACAAATGCCGAAACGGTACGCCGAGCTTTACCTCAAAGTTCGCCGGCTGAGCCACCGCGTCGCCCGACACGGTCACAATTCGCCGAATCGACGGCATCCCCTTCTGGATTGCCGTTGCAATAGCGACCGCCGTATCGACATTGATAACCACAGCCCCCACGTCTGCGGGAAGCCCGCCTGCCGGAACCTCGCGCCCGGTGATTGCCTTGATAAGCTGCTTTTCCGCGCCCTGCGGGTACTTCGTCCGCAGCTCGCACAGCTTCACGCCCGGGTACTCGCTCAGCTTTTTCTCAATCAGCAAGATTGCGTCGGGCTTGTTCTGCTCAATCGCAATGTGGCCCGTGTCCAGCCCGAATACGCGCATGACCGCTTGCAGCCCAAACAGCACCAAGTCCGGTGTTTCCAGCAGGACGCGGTGATCGCTCGTCAGATACGGCTCACACTCCGCACCGTTTACAATTACATACTCAATCTTTTTCTCCTTCGGCGGAGAAAGCTTCACATGCGTCGGGAAGCCCGCGCCCCCCATGCCGACAATGCCCGCCTCACGCACAATTTTGCGGATGTCGTCCGGCGACAGGTCCGTTAGCTTGCCCTTTGGGCGCACCTGCTCGTCAATCTCATACAGGCCGTCATTTTCGACCACGATGCTCATGACCGGCACGCCGCTCGGATGCAGCCGCTTCTCAATTGCCTTCACCGTGCCGGAAATTGAGCTGTGCAGCGGTGCAGACACAAACGCCTCCGTATCCGCGATTTTCGTTCCAACCTTGACATGCGCACCAATCTCCACCACAGGCGCAAGCGGCGCGCCGATATGCTGCTGTAAGGGGAACACGTGCTCGTCTACGCCGTCGAGCACGGTAATCGGGATTTGATTGGTGTAGCTTTTCTGGTCGTCGGGGTGTATCCCACCCGAAAACGTATACGCCATCTCTCCATCTCCTATATGATTACTAAAGTAACTCCGTAAGTATTTCCGCCATGACCACCGGCGCGCCGAACCCGCACCGGATATACGTGGCGCAGCGCCCGTCCCGCCGTATGTTCCAGATTTTATACCCAAACAAGGGACTTGCCGGTACGCATTCTTCGATTCCCGCCGCGGCAAACAGCCGCTCCGGAACCCACCCGGGCGAGAGGAGCACCGTCTCCTGTACCTGGCTTGGGCTTAGCCCCAGCGTACTGCGGCAGATATCTTCCACCGAAGTGCCAAATTTATGTATACTGTCCAGCAAGTACATTTTATTCATGGTCTTCCTCCCGGTACATTGTAGCATACTTCCTCCCAGATTACAATTATGGTTAAAAAAATAACAAATTTCCTTTGTTTCAGACAGATATAACAGGAAAAATACAGAATTTTTCTTCCGCAAAAGCTAAAACTATACATTCGTTACGCAAGAGTAACAAAAGCGTTAAAATTTTGTTATGGCAAATGAAACTTGTACATACTATAATATAGTTAGGGAAGGTTTCGTTTTTTCTTCCCCACTCTTTCCAGGTTAGGCAGGTGACGCAGCATGAAAATCGAAAAGCTTAGCTCCAACAAAATCCGGGTGACGGTCACGCCGAGCGAGCTGACCGTCTGGGACATTAACCCGCAGGCAATCTCGCCCGATTCGCCCCAGCTCAAGGAATTTATCGCCTCGCTGCTGGCGCAGTCGGCAGAGGAAACAGGCTTCGACCTCGCCTCGGCAAGCATACTGGTCGAGGCGCGCCCGCAGGGGAACGACTTTGTTTTTGTCATTACGCGGCTGGTTTACGGCATAGAAGAAACGCAAAAAGAGCTCACGCGGGCCATCATCCGCAAAAAGCTTCTAAACGGGCAATACCGCGCAAAGAGCAGTTCTGCTCCGGCGCTGTCGTACTTCCGTTTTGATTCGCTTACCGACTTTGCAGCGTTTTGGCGCGCGGCAGGGCCGGACGGTATGGAGGGTGCGGCGCTCTATGAAGCGGAGGGGCAGTACCTGCTCGGGCTGCGGCGCACAGAGGCGCGGCTCCGCTTGCTTGCAGAGGAATTTGCCGCCCCGGTGGGAAGCGCCGAGCTGTACCTGCGCGAGCACGGGCGCGTGTTCGCCCGGGCAGAGGACTTCGACGCATTGGCACGCTGTTATGAATAGGAAAATAAAGTAGTACAGATAGCAAACAGGGGATTTTAAGCGATGCTTAAAATCCCCTGTTTTGCAGTTTCACCCAAACAAGTTAGAAAAATACTTTTTCTCCTCCCGGTAGTATTTTCTATTATTAAATGCTCTATACTATTATTATGTATTATTTTATGCTAACCCATAACATGAAAGGACAAAATATACTATAATTTAACATCATAGGGGATGAGGGATGCAACAATGAGTTCAAAGCTACCTTTAAAGGTAAAAGTCAGCATTACGTTAGACTATGATGTTGTTGACAAAATAAGATATCTTAGCGATGAGGAATTTCGCTCGTTTTCCCAGTATGTCAATTTGATCTTAAGAAAGCATATTGCAGAATTGGAAGAAACAGGAAAGAAATTTTAGATTTTTCGCAGCCAACTACCCGCGGACGCAGCAGGAGGGCCGTCATAACAACCTTCCTTGCCGGTCGCGCCCTCAGCGGACGGCTGACCCCGCCCTTCTGCTGTCTCTGCGGGTGGATGGCTGGTACCCGGTTTTCGGGAATATTCTTCATTTTCTCTGCGCTGCACACCGTGTAGCGCAGGAACACCAATGCACGGCGGTGGCGCACCGCCGGCCCTGTACCCCGAATTTCAGGGCCGGAAAGATTGTTTGAGGAGAATGTCACCCACAAAGCTGCGATTGGCGCTGTTTTGGCTGCGTTTCCGCCGTGCACACCTCATATATTCGAAACAGCCTGTGACTTTTGTCACAGGCTGTTCTTTTTATGCCGTTTTACAAAGCGTTCAATGCGGCGCAGCGCCTCGGTAATCTGCTCGACCGAATAAGCGTACGAGCAGCGGACAAACCCCTCGCCGCTTTCGCCGAAGGCGTTGCCCGGGACGACTGCAACCTTTTCCTCCTCGAGCAGCCGCTCGCAGAACTCGTTCGAGCCAAATCCCGTGCTCTTGATACACGGGAACACATAAAACGCGCCAAGTGGCTCAAAACAGCTCAGCCCCATGCGCCGGAAGCCGTCGACAATCAGCCGCCGCCGCCGGTCGTACTCCCGCTTCATGCGCTCGATGTCGCCGTCGCCGTCACGCAAAGCTGCAATGGCAGCATACTGGCTCATGGTCGGTGCGCTCATGATAGCAAACTGGTGGATTTTTGTCATGGCGGCAATCAGCTCCTGCGGGCCGCAGGCATAGCCCAGCCGCCAGCCAGTCATGGCGTACGCCTTTGAGAAGCCGCTCACAATCACGGTGCGCTCCTTCATGGATGGGATGCGCGCAATGGAGAAGTGCCGCTCGCTCCCATAAGTCAGCTCGGCGTAAATCTCATCCGATATGACAAGGATGTTCGTCCCCTCGAGCACCTTCGCAATGGCCTCAACCTCCGTACGGGTCATAATGCCGCCAGTCGGGTTGTTCGGATACGGCAGGACGAGCGCCTTTGTGCGCGGAGTAATGGCCGCGCGCAGCACCTCGGGCGTGAGGGCAAAGTTGTCCTCCTCCTTTGTCACAAGCGGCACCGCGACGCCGCCGGCAAGCACCGTGTCCGGCTTGTAGCAGACAAAGCTCGGCTCCGGGATAAGTACCTCGTCGCCCGGACAGAGGATGGCGCGCAGCGCAAGGTCGATTGCCTCGCTCCCGCCGACGCTGACCAGCACCTCGTGCATACCGTCGTATTCGAGGCTGAAACGCCGGTTCATGTAAGCCGCGATCTCGCGCCGCAGCTCAGCCAGTCCGGAGTTGGAGGTGTAGTGCGTGTGTCCATCCTCGAGCGAGGCAATGCCCGCCTCACGGATGTGCGCCGGCGTAATGAAGTCCGGTTCCCCCACCCCGAGCGAGATTGCGTCCTTCATCTCGCTTACAATGTCGAAAAATTTCCGGATGCCGGACGGCGGAATCCCCGTGACGACCGGGGAGAGAACCTTCTGTATGTCAAACGTGCTCATAGCGTTATCATCCTTCTTTCGTCCTCAGACTCTTGGGAAAAGACAACCCCATAGTCCTTGTACTTTTTGAGCACGAAGTGCGTCGACGTGCTGAGAACGCTGTCCATAGGCGCAAGCCGCTCGGAAACGAACAGCGCCACCTCCTTGAGCGTGCGCCCCTCCACCGTAACCGCCAGGTCGAATCCGCCGCTCATCAGATAAATGCTCCGGACGCAGTCGTGCTTGTAGATTTTTTTCGCAATTTTGTCAAACCCTTCGCCAAACTGCGGGGTGACCTTCAGCTCGATAAACGCTGTCACCGACTCCTTCATCGTCTTTTCCCAGTTAACAAGCGTCTTGTACCCGACAATCGTGCCGTCCTTTTCATAGGACTTGATAGCGGCGGCCACAGCGGCCGGGTCTTTATCGAGCATCACGGCAATTTGCTCCGGTGTGATGCGGCTGTCCTTTTCCAAAATATCGAGAATCTGTTCCATAATACACACTCCTTTGCTCGCAGAGTAGAATAATATTCATTATTATACGCCAAATCAGACGGATAAATCAATAGTTTTTTCATCTTTGCCAAAACAAAGGAAAAAGAAAGTGCAAAAATCTATGAAATTGCTCTTGTATTTCCAGAGCAGATGTATTATAATGTCCTTCGTTAGCGCAAGAGTAGCTCATTATAGGAGGCCTATACAAATGTATAAAGAAACAGTCAAACCTGTGGGAAAGACGATTTTCTTTGTAATTGGAATCGTCGGCGCGGCGCTGTTGCTGATGTGTATCGCGGATTTGGCAATTACGTACTATAAGCTGCCATACCGTTCGCTGTTCCAGCTCGGTGTGCTTGTGATTATCGGTGTAGGCGCATATATTTTGATTCGGAACATTTTGTCGGACTATTCGTATTCCATTGTGGGGGAAGATCTGATTATCACGGCAAAGCTTGGCAACCACGAATGGGTCGTTGCGCGGCCGCAGCTGGCGCAGATTAAGCTCATCGCGTTTCATACCAACCCAGCCTTGCAGCAGTATAAGGCGGAAGCGCGCTATAACGCCAAGAAGTCTTTCTTTTCTTCTAACACTTACATTTGTATCTTTTTAGAGGACGGAAAGCTCAATCAGTTAAAGTTTGAGCCGAGTGAAAAGCTTCTCGGCATTCTGAATAAAAAGGGAATCCCAATCAAAGATTGATAGTTGTGTTATAAAGCGGGGCTTGCGCCCCGCTTTTTTGCTGCTCATGTTCACCTGTATAAATACTGCCAAGCCAGGGCCTGTATTTTTCTTTCCATGCTGTAACCAATTTCCGCACCGGTCATATTATGGTATTACAATAATCAAAACGGAGCGCGGGGCACGACGCCGACGCAGGACCGCCCCCTCCGCGGCGAGAGTTGGCGGGCGGGTAAATCCCCTCCCAACCGTACATAATCTGTACGGAAATATCGTGTGCGAAAGGAGGTTTATCTATGGGCTGCTTTTTCAATGGCTGCGGTGAAGACAACTGCAACTGGATTCTCTGGATCATCCTTATCCTCATCGTGATCTGCTGCTGCTGCAACGACTAATCTCTGCGCCAGCATTACCACCCGATAAGCAGGACGAAATAGTCCATAGAACAAGCCGCCTTATGCTCCGCATTGCTCGCACAGCACTGCACCGCATAACATATTCCAAATCAAAATAGAGGCGGGCTCCTGCGGTGTTGCATACCGCGACATAAAAAATAATCCGCATCCGTAAAACGGGTGCGGATTATTTACATATCATACATCAGAGCTAGGCTCACACCGCTCTTTCAACCTTGCCCGAACGGAGGCACCGGCTGCAAACGTGTACCGTCTTGTTCGTGCCGTTTACAACAGCTTTTACTTTCCGAACATTCGGCTTCCACATGCGGTTGCTTCTCCTATGCGAGTGGCTGACTTTGATACCAAAGGATACGCCCTTGCCACACAGATCACACTTTGCCATTTCTCAACACCTCCTATATGTTATAGCTTCTGTCCTATAACTGACATTACAAACGAATTCATAAACTTTATAACAAAGCAAAATTAATTTTATCACAATTTTATTGGAAAGGCAAGCCCTTTTTGCATTTTTTTCAACTTTTCGGATTCTTTTCGACTTTTGGTTTTTTAAACGCCGTCCGAAAGAACACAACGGCATAGGAAGCCAGCGCACACAGATTTACCGCGACAATAGCCGCGCCCAGCGCAACAACAACCCCTGTTGACAAGGGTGTTGAAAAAGGGATAATCAAAATAAGCGAACAGAGAAAGCTGACAAAACACGAGACCTTACCAAACCAGTTCGCCTGTGCAACAATTCCGCGCTGGTGCATATAAATCGCACCGACGCCTAATATTGCATCCTTTACAAACACGAACACAACAACCCAAATCAAAGCGTGGTTCGAAAAAGCAAGGCAGAGCAACACAGTAATCTGCATTACTTTGTCCGCAACCGGGTCAAGGATTTTCCCAAGATTGCTGATCTGGTTAAAATGCCGCGCTATAAAGCCGTCGGCCACATCCGTCAAAAACGAAAACACCAAAACCCCCATTGCCCACAGCCTCGCATTTTCAAACGGGGAAAAATAAAGAACCAGAAATACGGGCATCAGGCACAGACGCAAGGTCGTCAATAGATTTGGTATATTCAAACGCTTCACCCCAATATTGCATCAATTACAAGAATTATACTACACATTGTCGAAAAACGCAAGGCCAAACAGCGAATTGGCAGTTATATGCAGAATTCATTTTTTAGTATTGACAAAACAAATTTACATATGCTATAATAGTCAGCGTTGATTCAGTCAGATTTTTTGGAGAAGTCGCGTAGCTGGTCGAGCGCGCACGATTGGAAATCGTGTAACCGTCAAAAGCGGTTCGAGGGTTCGAATCCCTCCTTCTCCGCCAAATGAACACCGGTTGTAATTTGAACAAAACTGTTCGAAACACAACTGGTGTTTTCTATATAAAGGCTTTGTTTACGGGCTTTAAGAGTAACAATCCATGCGAAACGAATCGTACAGTACTCTTACAAAAACGCTGAAATTCTGTGACAAAAAATAAAATGTTCTTCGATTCGAACCGATTTGTTCGATAAGATTTCAGCCGTTTTCATTATGATAAAAGGCTTCTTCGGCAGCATTCGGAGTTTTGTAGTGTATAGAGCTGTGCGGTCTCTTTTCGTTATAGAAAGTGATGTATCTTTCTATTCCTTTTAAAAATTCTGATTCTGAGCTGTATCGGTAACGGTACAGCTCTTCTTTCTTTAGGCAAGAGAAAAAAGACTCCATGACAGCATTGTCATGTGGTTTCCCTGAGCGTGAAAAAGACTGGACTACTTGTTTTTCCTGTAACAGTTTTTCAAATGAAAAAGAGGTGTATAGTGATCTTCTGTCGCTATGAAAAATAAGCCCAGGATCCGGAACACGCTCTGAATAAGCTTGACGAAAGGTAAAGGTAACAAGTTGGGTGCTGCTTTTCTTTGATACACGGTAGGCAATTACTTTTCTGGCAAATAGATCAAGGATAGCACAAATGTAATAATAACAGTCACGGAACTTAAAAACCGTGATATCGCGCACCCAAACACTGTTTGGCGTATCAGGGTGAAATTGCTGTTGAAGAATGTTTTTATTCTCACCTTTCTGCCATTTTTGATAGTTTTTCTTAGAAGCGGAGCTAACACTCTGCAAACCCAGCTCTGACATGAGCTCAGCAACCAGCTTTCTTGTTGTTATATAACCGCGTTCTCTTAGAATTGCCGCAATTTTACTGGAGCCGGGAATCTGCTGATACTCATGAAAGATATCATTGACCAATTGTCGGAGCTGTTCACGGCGTTTAGAATTTATTGTTTCTCCATGCTTGCCTCGAAGAATATGATTGTAGAAGGTGCCTCTTGGAACATCAAGTGCTTCACATAATGTATGTACCTCATATTGACCATAAAATGATTCTAATGCTCGTAATTTATCTTTTGTGGGAGAGAATACCGTACAATCAACGGATTGCAGAATCTTAACCATATTTTGATATTTCTGTACCTTTCGCCGTAGTTCATTGATTTCTCTTATGGTTATTTTCTCGCCATTAGGGGAGACAGGCAGTTCTGCATCTTGTAACCATTTGTAAAGCGTACTGCGTGCCACACCGGATTCGGCACAAATACTGGATATCTTTTCTCCGTTAGAGTACTGTTTTATGAGAGCTTTTTTGTAAGCTTGTGAATATTGTTTTGACATTTTATCATCCTGCCTTTTTGCTTTTATTCTGCTCTAAGAACCAAAAACAGACCGGGTTATCATCAGATGAGCCTAGATGGAAAGAAGGGGCTGTTCGATTTCGTTCTAGTAAAATCATTAAGTCGGTTCGGACGTGATACCGTCGAAACATTAACACAGATAAGGAAGTGGAAACAAATGAATATGGCTTGTATGCAGAAATGGAGGATATTGATACCATGAAGGTGAATGACAGTGCACTCAGCATTTTTCTTGCTATGGCGCAGGAAGAAAGTTGTAGCAAAAGCAAGAACATTAAATTTGGCATTCGAGCACGTATTCGCAGCGGGAAGACAATTCTCAACCACAGTCAGTTTTTGGGTTACACCAAAGGACCGGATGGTGTGCTGATTGTCGTCCCTGAAGAAGCCGAGATCGTACGCAAAATTTTTGATTTGTATTTACAGGGGAATGGTGTACGGAAAATCAAGCGGTATCTGGAGGAGCATGAGATAAAGACAGCAACGGGTAAAAAGGTTTGGAGCACATCGACCATCGACCGCATGCTCGGTAATGAGAAATACATTGGTCAGGTATTGATGCAGAAAACCTATACGCCGAATTTTTTAACTGGAAAGCAAGTGAAAAATGATGGCGCTTTAAGTATGTTTCTGGTAGAGAATGCACATGAAGCGATTATTGACAAGGAGACTTTTGAGAAAGTGCAAGAGAGGAAGAAGGCGCATCAAAGTAATAGAACTAATCCTTCTAAAATGTTATAATTATTAAGAGAAGGTGTGAATAATGGATGATATTATAATCTTTGATGACGAAAGTATAAATTTTATTTGGAATACTATCCAGCAACAACAAATTATTTTCCATCCGGATATCGCGCCAGATGGTAAAATAAAATATGGCATATTCGCAGAAACAAAAAGGAAAAAAGCACTTGCTCTATTTATAGATAGAAATATTCTAAGTAGTCTTCTGAAATTCTGTGAAATGGGTAGTTTGAAAAACAAAGCGGAATCCCAACTAATTGGTGTGATTATGGCATGGACAATATTTGATGATATGTCAATCAGTGCGGGACCGGCAATTCAAGAACGGGCTTCCCAACTACATTCCCAAGAAAAAGGGTTATTTGAACTACAGAAATTCTTGGAGATATTTGATGCTTACCCGGGACAAATGTGGTTACAGGTTGCCACGGGACAGCGAACAGAAATTCCGCCAATTAAATTCTCAAATGTATCAACAGACAACGTAACAGTCGACTATTCTGATGGCGGGGATCACTATGATATGGCAGTTGCTTCCCTACTTCATGCTGTGCGGCTATATAGAGACCAAACCAAGCGACCGGTAGAAAAAGTACAAGAATTTGTCCAATGGATGTATGATTATTTATTGGTGAGCGAATATCTTCTGACATATATAATCATGCTTTTTACTGGACAAGAGTATATTAAAGCTCCAAAAAACGCCAACTCTAATGATCTTGAGAAAATTGTTGCTGGCTGTGAAAATCAAGCATGGGATATAGCGTACTTAACAAATTGGAGTACATTGTATTCTAATACAGAAAACTATCCTGAGGAATTTTTGTTTGCGACAAATGATGTCCTGTTAAAACGAATTTTCATAAATTGCAATTCACCCTATCGGCTCAATGGCTTGCTGTTCAATGTATTTTCCAAAAAAGAATATAATCAACTCATAGATTATATTGAAAGCAGAATGCGTAACAGAGTTAAACCTAATTTTGGCGATAATCCTCGTACATACTTTCAAAAATTAATTGAAAAGGAAAAACGAGAACTCCAAATTCTATTAGACCATTGATAATGAAAGGGTTCATTCCCGGATTATAACAGTGAATAGATTCGGAATTTGGAACTCAAAAATGAGACAACCAAATTCTGACCTCTGTTTCTATGTTGTAAACCTTGCATTTGCGTATTTACTTTTTATGGTAGAGTTGGGACATGAAAAAGTAAAAATCAGAAAATCTCAACGTGAAAACGAAAACTGACTCGTTGTGAACCCGGAATTCTCATTTTGCAGTGGGTATCTATTTTGTAACAGTCACACAGGAGGGACAAGGGTTGCAGCAAAAATGCTGTAGCCCTGTTTTTATACAAAAAACGTAAAAAGTTGATTCTCGAAATAAAAACCGCCTCCAATTGGAGGCGGTGATATACCTCAGATATGATTAGGGATTACATACACTGCAGGGTTCAAATCCTCTTGCTATGGCATCATCCAACGAAATAGAAATTTGGCTTTTACGTAAGTATTTACAGCCGGAACGGTGATACTTTTCTCCGGTTTTCGTGATATAAACAGTCCTCTCATTTTGAGTGGCAACAGCAGGTTCAGAAACATCGTCCGAGGGCGGAGCAGGCGTTTTTGTAGGAGTTGGCGTGGGGGTCGGCGTCGAAGTAGGCTTTGAAGTGGTATCTAAGGTAGCGGCAGGCTTTGACGATCGCGTTGGTTGTTGCACAGCAGCGGGCGCAGATGCCGTTGATGAGGGAGATACGGTTAGCTTGGGGGACGAGGTTTTCTTCGGTGTCGATGTAGTAACCGATGCTTGCGTAGACGATGGCGTTGGGGTCGGAACATCCGATGCGGAGCAACCAGCAAAAATTACGATAGATAGCGCAAGTAGTCCAGCAAAAAACTTTTTCATAGACAATGCCTCCCTTAAAATTTTTATGACAAATTGTCATATACAAATGATAACAAATAATTGCTTATTGTGCAATATATTTTAAAAATATTTGATAAATAAGCAATTTTGCGGCACAATAACAAAAAAGGCAGGTCATCTTGCATCTACTCTATCCCATCAGACAATGCCAACTTTCTGCGCTCTTTTAAACACTCTATTAAAAAAAGCGACGGTCGCCGTCGCTTTCATGTCTATGTACTTTTCACCTAACACTGTCACTTTCACATTCTGCTGGAGCTCCACTTTCCACACTTATCGCCCCACATGGCAACGGTCTTGCCATTCACTACAACCTTAATCACCTCGCAGGCATTGCTGCAGCCATTGCACTCAAAACTCTGTGGGGTAAAGTCCAAATCAATGCAGCTAAACCCTTTAAATTTCGTGGGCTGTCCGCTCTTTTCAACCTCTTTTTTCGCCATCATAGCAACGCCGATGGCTCCCATTACATTATAATACTTTGGAATAGTGACCTTGTGACCGACCTGTTCCTCAAAGGCGTTTACTATCCCCTTATTAGCCGCTACGCCTCCCTGAAATACAAACGGCGGATGCAATGTCTTGCCTCTTCCCAGATTGTTTAAATAGTTGCGCACCAGTGCGCCGCAAAGCCCCTTAATAATATCTGCTTTCGAGTAACCGTACTGCTGCTTCGCAATCATGTCCGACTCTGCAAAAACCGTACACCGCCCTGCAATGCGGACATTGTTTTCTGCTGTGAGCGCCAAATCGCCGAACTGCTGAATGGGGACGCCGAGCCGCTCGGCCTGATGGTCCAAAAAGGACCCCGTTCCCGCGGCGCACACCGTATTCATGGAAAAGTCGGTCACAATGCCGTCCTTTACAATAATAATCTTCGAGTCCTGCCCGCCAATTTCAAAAATTGTCTGAACATCTGGATGGAAACGTACAGTAGCCATCGCATGGGCAGCAATCTCATTTTTCACCACATCGGCCCCCACCATCAGGCCAATCATCTGCCTGCCGCTGCCGGTGACGCCAACGGCGCCAACCTCACAGTCCCGCCTTTCTACCTCGTCCTTTAACTGCGCCATTCCGCTCTTTACCGAGTCAATGGGCTGGCCGTTTGTCCGGATATAGCGGGCAAACAAAACCTCTCCATACGCATCAATCGCCACCACGTTCGTGCTGACCGAACCAATATCAATCCCTAAATATATTTTCTTCATCCGCTTCTCTCCTCTGTCAGGCGCCGTCTGTTAAACGGTAACCAATTCCTTCCGATGCGTATCCGTCTGCTTTGTCTCCTGCCCCTGCAAAGCTTTTTCAGGCGTTTGTAGCTGTTCATGTTTTTTGCTTCTGCACAGGTCGACAAATGCCTCCAGCCGGGTCTGCAAATTTGCCTCTCCTGTCTGTTCATCCATTGAAGCTGACAAAATGGGCATATTGTATTGCTCACTCAGCTTTGGAATCATGCTTCTTGTAATCAGCTCTGGCAGACAACCGAACGGCATTAGGTGAATCACTCCGTCGTAGCCTTTTTCCCCAAAGTCAATGATACGGCCGGTGTTTTCCATGTCGTGGCCGCCACAGTTACAGGATTTGTACTGTTCCGCTTTGTCCCACATCTTCCAGGATTCGCTACGGTTAAATTTTCGAGGCAGGATATTGTGCTGTATCCACTCGGAAATGTACTGCACATTTGTCACTTCAACGCCCATATCGTTAAGCCGCTGTTCCACGCCCAAGTTGGTCGAGCTTTCCATGATAACATAAATTTCTCCTACAATGCCGATTCGGGTCCGCTCCTCCGGTTCGATCTTACGGATCGGCACTGCGTCAAACATCTCCCACGCCTTTTTGTGGGCCGCCTTTAAATCCCGCATACTGTAACAGCCCTTGTAAAGCCGCACAATCTCATCCCAGCAATGATTAAATTCATCCTTGTTGACTTCATACGCCCGCCGGATTTTCATTTCCTTTTCCAGCTCGTCCATCTGGCAAATCATACGATATGCCAGACGCGCATATTGAGCGACTTTATGAATTGGCGTTTTATTTTTATAATAAAATCTGGTGATAAAACCGGGAAAAATCCTCGAACATGGAATCGAAAATGATAATGTCTACATTGTATCCCAATTGCTTTAACGTCTTTTTATGAACTTCACCGTAAAGCCCGGCGCGGCAGGGGCCGCTTCCTCCCGAGGAGATGATAAGCTCCGCTCCCTGCTCACACGCCTCAATATACGTCCCCATCATGATTTTAAAAGGAAAACAAATAAATTCCGGGCTGTTTAACACGCCCAAATCCACCGTCCGCTGTGTGGGCTTGTGCGGCGGAATCACCTCGTGGCCCAACAGCTCCATAATTTTCTCGTAGCCAGTCACACATCCCATATAGGGAAAAGACACTTTCATATGTACGCTTCAACTCCCTTTTCCGCTAACGACCCTCTCTTTTCCTTTCTCATTTTCAGCATATCAATAAACACTTCCAGCCGTGTTTGCACATGGCTTTCACCGGTATGTTCGTCCACACGCAGCGTCATAAACGGTTTCCCCGCCGCCTCGCAGTCCAGCTCCATCAGTTTTCCGATAACCGAGTCCGGCCCGCAGCAAAACGCCGTCAGATGGATCAGACCGTCCATCTCTGGCATTGCCAGCATCTGCGCAGACGCATGGTACACCTTACGGGCGTATACCCAGTAGGGCTGCTTGCCTGCGCCTTTTTTATTTTTCAGTAGCTTTTCGTCCAACATGTCAAACGTAATCACATGCACGTTCATGTCCCGCATCTTTTAGATGGCGTTCATACTGACGAAGTTATCATATACATTGTTCACATATCCCAGCAGACCAATGGTGACCTCCCCCTCACGATGGGGCGGAGGAATCTGCCTGCCATTGAATTTGTCATAGGCTTCCAAAATGGTGTGTCCCTTTTTGCAGTCCTCCCGAAAGGATAAAAATGCTTCTTTTGCATTTTTCAAAGCACGTCTGAGCTGTACTTTGGAAATGCCCAGGACATCGCAGAGCTTTTCCCGGTCGGAGAATCGGTCAATCACGTCGTCTTTTCTGGTAATGCGGATAGGCAACGCCTTTTCTTTCAACCCCGGAATCGAATACTCCGCAATCTCCACCACACCCAAGAATTTGGGGCAGTACCACTCCTTTCCCATGGACACAAACTGCGGAATCAAAATATAGTCCACATCTTTTTTTAGCAAATTCAGCACATGACCGTTAAAAATTTTAATTGGCACACACAGCTCGGACACCGTAACCGCCGCGCCGTCAGACACGATCCCTGCATTGGTTTCGTCAGATATGACTACCTGACACCCTAATTCGGAAAACAGCGTTTCCCAAAAGGGATAGTAGTAATAGTAAAGCGGCGCCCGGGGGATGCCTATTTTTGTATAATGCGTATCATTTCCCACTCAAATCAATCCCCTCTGTACATCTACACACTCCATTAATATTTATATAAATTATACGTATATTTGAGCTAAATTTGTCAATATTTTTGCACAGGAGGTCTATGTCAAATACTGCCTTAAAAAGCTGCAAAAAGGAATCAGCGGGATACACAGAAAAAACCAAAAAACCGAGTACAGCAGGGATACCTGTCCAAATAGATGAAACCTGAGGCCGGAATAATCCCACACATTCCACCCCAGTGCTAAATTTACCACACAGCCTACAGCAAGCTCAATCAATGTGATGGCCGCCGCTCCCAAAAAGCACTGCAGTAACAGGCTCTGACCCCCAAACAATGCGCTGATATAATAAATGACCAAAAAACATGCACCGCCGGTCACGGCCATGGTCCAATGGGTGTATCCCCGCCACGCGATTTCTAAGAGGCTGTATCCAACTGCTCCTATTAGAAAAACAATACATTTATCCATTTCATCACTACTTTCCGCCAAAAATCTGCTAAGTAGTATCCGAAAAAGATAAATTTTTATACGTTTCCTTTTTTCTCCTGTTAAAATAAGAATGGCCGCGTCCCCTTTGTATAAATTGATCTTAAACAAAATACCGTTATGGTCCATGACGCCTATAAAGATATATCAACGCAGACATATTGAATTGACTTTTGGAAAGAATATGATATAATGGCGGCATGGAACACTACAATGTGAAAGAAAAGGAGTGCATGTATTATGGAACAAAAAGTACGGGATTTATTGAACGAGCAAATCAACAAAGAATTTTATTCGGCTTATTTGTACCTGGAATTTGCAAATTACTATGCTTCTGAGGGGCTGGATGGTTTTGAAAACTGGTACAAAGTGCAGGCACAGGAGGAGCGCGACCACGCTTTGCTGTTTTACCAGTATCTCCACAACAATGATGAAACGGTTACACTGGAGGCTATTGCAAAGCCGGATTGCAGTCTGACCGACCATATGTCGCCGCTGAAGGCCGCTCTTGAGCATGAAAAATATGTGACTTCACTTATTAATACCATTTATGCGGCAGCGTATGAAGCAAAAGACTTCCGTACCATGCAGATGCTTGATTGGTTTATTAAGGAGCAGGGCGAGGAGGAAAAGACCGCCTCGGACCTGATTACGAAGATGGAGCTGTTCGGTTCTGACGCAAAGGGGCTGTACATGTTAAACAGCGAGCTTGGCGCACGTACCTATGCGGCGCCGTCTCTTGTACTGTAATATTTGGTTTAAAGATAAATGGGCTGTGCCGATAGGCATAGTCCATTTTTTACGGCAAGAATGAAACGTACCAATTGTAGTTGCATTGAAAACATGCTATAATGAAAAATAAAGTAGAGATCTACCAGCCGAAGAAAATAAGGAGTAAACAATGAGGGAAAAAGTTTTAATCGTGGATGACGAAAAAGAAATTGCCGACCTGCTCGAGGTTTACCTGCAAAATGACGGCTACACGGTATATAAATGCTATAATGGCGCGGAAGCCCTAAGCTGCATAGCACAGACAGAATTTGATTTAGCCATACTGGACGTCATGCTTCCCGATATTGACGGCTTCCGGATTTGCCAGAAAATCAGGGAAACCTACTTTTACCCCGTCATTATGCTGACGGCAAAAGTGGAAGACGGCGATAAAATTATGGGGCTGACCATAGGCGCGGATGATTATATCACAAAGCCTTTTAATCCATTGGAAGTAGCGGCCAGAGTGAAAACGCAATTAAGACGTTATAAGCGGTATAACGCCACTCCCCAGCGTCAAGCCTCCGAACAAGATGAATATGATATCCGCGGCCTGACGATCAACAAAGACGGACATAGGTGTTTTCTGTATGGAAAAGAATTGCGGCTAACGCCTATAGAGTTTTCTATTCTTTGGTATTTATGCGAACACCAGGGAAGGGTTGTCCCGTCTGAGGAACTGTTTGAAGCTGTATGGAAGGAAAAATATCTAAACAACAACAATACGGTTATGGCGCATATCGGAAGGCTCAGAGAAAAGATGAACGAGCCAGCAAGGAACCCAAAATTTATTAAAACTGTCTGGGGTGTGGGATATGAAATTGAAAAATAGGGCGTTTACCTTTCTTTTATTGTTTGCCGGACTTGTTTTGGCGATTTTTGTAATCTTTATATTTTTCGACAATGTCTTAAATGGGATGTTTGTGGACTGGTTTGATAAAAATTATATGACAACCTATGAAGAATACCTCCCCCATATAGGTCAGAACGGGATTATCCAGCGGCCGAATTGGGACCAGTTAAAGCAGCTAATTATTCTTGTACTGATAGGAAACCTTTTTCTTTGGATGGCCGTCATTGCGCTCGTATCTCACTTTTATGCGCGCTCCAAAGTGAAAGAAACCATCAAAGCTACGGGGCAAATGCTGCAAAGCTACATTCTATCGAATAAAGATGCGTCTGAGGTTTTTCCGGAGGAATACGGCGATATTATTACACAAATGTCGGACATAAAAGCACAGATGAGAACGCACGAACAAATCCTGAAGGAAGAAACTGCCCGAAAAAACGATTTGATTTTATACCTCGCCCACGATTTAAAGACGCCGCTGGCGTCTGTGATTGGTTATCTGAACCTGCTGCGGGATGAGATGCAGATACCAGAAGAATTACGAAAAAAATACCTTTCTATCACGTTGGATAAGGCGGAACGCCTCGAGGACTTAATCAATGAGTTTTTCGAGATTGCCCGGTTTAACCTGTCTGACCTTACGCTGCAATACAGTAAAATCAACTTAACTCGTTTATTGGAACAGCTCACCTTTGAGTTTGGACCTATGCTGAAGGAAAAACGCCTGACCTGCGCGCTCCACGCGCCGGACGACATGACGCTGCGCTGTGATGCCGATAAGATTCAGCGTGTACTGGATAACCTGCTGCGGAACGCTCTCATTTACAGTCATCCCGACACAGAAATTACAATAACCGCAGGCAGACAAAACGATTGCGTAACCATTCAATTCGTGAACCATGGTGACACGATTCCACCGGAGAACCTGGAGCGCATTTTTGAGCAGTTTTACCGGCTGGATATCTCCCGAAGCACACGCAGCGGCGGTGCGGGCCTGGGGCTTGCCATTGCGAAGCGGATTGTTGAGCTGCATCATGGCACAATCTCTGCCAAAAGTGAGAATGATAGAATTGAATTTATTGTCACGCTGCCGGCTTCGTAAGAAAATTGTAAGAATTTCCGCAGAAAAACAGTAGAAAGCCTTATGGGGAAACGAATAAATAACACTCTTGTTTCTGGTACAATTACAGTGCCAAAGCAAGAGTGTTTTTATTTTTACCTATAGGCTATGGAAAGGGGTGCATTATATGTCGAGAAAAAGATTAACGCAGATATTTCCCTTTTTGCTTCCGTTGCGGCAATGGCAGCGAAAATATCTGTTTTACCTCAAAATGCGGTTCGATAACAATACGTACGCGAAAAAAATAGCAGAAAGCCTGCTTCCCCATATGGTTTTTCAGGCTTCCTCCCTAATGCTGAACGAAAAAAGCGGATTCGATATGAAGTATCAGTATAACAAGGTCCACAACCTCAAACTTGCCGCCAAAACAATAAACCGGATTCTGATAGAACCGGGCGAAACCTTTTCCTTCTTTCAGCTTGTTCGATGGGCCGACAGAACCGAGTCATACAAGGAGGGACTCAATCTCGTCGACGGTAAAATCATCGGTTCACGCGGGGGCGGGCTATGCCAATTGAGCAATTTACTGTTTTGGCTTTTCCTGCACACACCAATGACCGTCATTGAACGGCATGGACATGCGGTTGAATCTTTCCCTCCCACCACGGAGGCGCTGCCTTGCGGAATTGATGCCACGATCAGCGAGGGTTGGCTGGATTTAAAAGTGAGGAATAAAACGGAAAATATCTTTCAGGTTGAAATTCATTTTGACGGCGCATTTATGTATGGCCAAATTTTATCACAAGAGCCGGTCAAAACGGACTATAACATCTTTAACGCCTCCATTTCTTACGTCAGAAAGCATAAAAAAGTTTTTCAAATTGCAACGGTATGCCGTACGGAGATAGAGCAGGCGACTGGCAGGCAAACAACCCGTGCGCTCTATACAAACCAATGCGAAATTGCCTACCGCTTACCAGATGAAATTGAAATTCAAACGTGGGAGGGCGGGGAACCGCCGCCAAGCAACTGACCATTTACCAACTCTATGCGCCGATCCACACAAATACAAAAGGAGATTATAACATGGAAAAGAAAAAAATTGCAGTTCTCTTTGGCGGCTGCTCCTCCGAGTACGACGTTTCCTTGCAGTCGGCTGCCGCTGTTCTGGAAAACCTTGATGCAAAAAAATATGAACCGATTCCCATCGGGATAACCCGTGCGGGCGACTGGTACCACTATATTGGTAACTACAAAAAAATTTCCAAAAACACATGGTTTGAAAGCCGTACGGAAAACCTACCGGTCGCCGTCTCACAAAACCGCCGGGAACGAGGCTTCTTAAAATTATCTGAAGGGAGATATACCCTTATGCATGCAGACCTCGTATTGCCTGTGCTGCATGGCAAGCATGGGGAAGACGGCACGTTGCAGGGCCTGTTCTATTTAGCGGGAATCCCCATTGCCGGCTGCGACACACTATCCTCCGCCCTTTGTATGGACAAAGACAAGGCGCATAAGCTCGTGAGCCTCGCAGGAATCGCTGTGCCAAAGTCGGTGACCTTCAAACGGCTTGAACAGGAATACGCCATGAAGCAAATCGGTAAGGAGCTTACTGCGCCCTATTTTGTAAAGCCGGTCCGTGCCGGTTCCTCCTTCGGCATCACAAAGGTAGCGGATTGGGAGGCGCTCCCTGCCGCTATAGCACTGGCGTTTGAATATGATACGGAAGTCATTGTGGAAGAAAGCATTGACGGCTTTGAGGTAGGCTGCGCTATTCTTGGTAATGACAACCTTACTCTGGGGAGAGTAGACGAAATTGAACTGGCAAGCGGCTTTTTTGACTATACGGAAAAGTATACGCTGAAAACCTCAGCCATTCATATGCCTGCAAGAATCCATCCTGAAATAGAAAAAAGAATCCAAAACGCAGCCGTCACGATTTATCGCACTCTGGGGTGTTCCGGCTTTGCAAGGGTAGATATGTTTTTAACGCCGACCGGCAAACTTATATTTAATGAGGTAAATACCATCCCCGGCCTCACCCCGCACAGCCGCTTTCCCAATATGATGAAAGGTGCCGGCTTGTCATTTTCAGGCATGCTGGATAAGCTGATTGGATTATACTTGGAAGCCTAAAACAATTTTGACGCGCGCAGACGTGCTTACAACAATTTGGAGGAAATCCAATGGATAAATACAAGCGTTATGCAGGCATTGACGTTTTCCGGTTCATTGCCGCACTCCTCGTCATTGCAATCCATATCTCGCCGCTTGCATCCTTCAGCGAGACGGGAGACTTTATCCTGACGCGGGTTCTGGCCCGGGTAGCCGTCCCGTTTTTTCTAATGACCTCGGGATTTTTCATAATTTCGAGATATACACGCGATGCGGAAAAACGAAATACGTTTATAAAAAGGATAGCTTACATATATGGAATCGCAATTATTATTTATTTGCCAGTCAACCTATATACTGGTTATTTCAGCGCAAATAACCTTATCCCCAAAATTATAAAAGATATTTTTATGGACGGTACCTTTTATCATTTGTGGTATCTGCCTGCATCTATAATCGGCGCTGCGATTGCGTGGCAGCTTGTAAAACGGTTTGACTATCGAGGAGCATTGCTGTTTACGGCGATTCTGTATCTGATTGGGCTGTTCGGCGACAGTTATTATGGTGTTGCTGAAAAGATTCCGGGCCTAAGCAGCTTTTATTCTTATGTGTTTCAAATATCCGATTATACACGGAACGGCCTGTTCTTTGCCCCTTTCTTTTTTGTGCTTGGCGGGTTTGTGGCAGAGGCCGCCTGTAAGCCTTCTTTATGGAAAAGCGCCTTAGGCTTTGGAATCAGTCTCGTCTTGATGATTGCCGAAGCCATCGCGCTGCATGATGCAGGCTTGCAGCGGCACGACAGTATGTATCTGTTTTTGCCTCCCTGTATGTACTTTCTGTTCCATATGCTCCTTCATGTCGAGGGAAAACAGTTTGTATGGGCGCGGACTTTGTCGCTCTGTATCTATATCATTCATCCCATGATAATCATTGCGGTGCGTCTGTTTGCAAAGTTATTTCACCTGCAAAGCCTACTGGTTGAAAACCGTATCATACATTTTTTAATGGTTTGTTTCCTTTCCGTAGCGGGTAGCACAGTTATTTCGTTCTTTTTGGACCGATATACAGTCAAACATAGAAAACGCAAGCCCCTTACGGGACGCGCATGGATAGAAGTCAATTTAGAAAACTTAACCCACAATGTGAAAGTTTTGCAAAATGCGCTGCCGGCCAATTGCCAAATGATGGCGGTCGTAAAGGCAAACGCCTATGGACATGGAGCCTTTGAGATCTCTACCCATCTTGCTAAGCTGGGCATAAAAGCCTTTGCCGTGGCGACTCTGGACGAAGGTATCCAACTGAGAAAGTACGGGATCCGCGGAGAAATTCTCATCCTTGGGTACACCGACGTCCGCCGCGCGGACGAGCTGAAAAAGTACGGTTTGAGCCAAACCTTAATCAGCCCCGAATACGCCGATGCCCTAAATCAGCAAGGCGTTCCAGTCAAAGCCCATCTTAAAATAGACACGGGTATGCATCGGCTTGGCATTCCCCACAATGACTTGGCCGCTGTGAAAAATGCGTTCTTTCTCAACCATATAAAAGTCTGTGGGATTTATACGCATCTGTGCTGTTCAGACAGTATGCAGGCGGATGATATCGCATTTACCAAAAAGCAGATATCTCGTTTTTACCATATAATTGATTGCCTGCGGGATAGTGGTATTGCAATACCAAAGCTGCATATCCAAAGCAGTTACGGCTTCTTAAACTATCCTGCGCTCAAATGCGACTATATACGGATGGGGATTGCCTTGTATGGTGTTCCCAGCGCTCCAAACGGGAAAACCGCGCTAAAGCTGGATTTGCGTCCTGTGCTTTCCCTAAAGTCAAAGGTCATTTTAATTCGTTCCGTCTGCAAGGGAGAACGCGTGGGCTATGGAAAAGGCTTCACAGCAAAGCGCAACACCCAAATTGCCGTTATATCAGTTGGATATGGCGACGGCTTTCCCAGAAGCTTATCCTGCGGCAACGTAAAAATACGAATCAAGCGCCATCTCGTTCCCATCATTGGCTGGATTTGCATGGATCAGTTGATTGTAGATATAACCGATACAAAAGATATTGCTGTTGGAGATACTGCAACGCTAATCGAATCGGGCCGAGAAAGCGAATGGAATGCTGCATTGATTGCGGCCCGCACAGGCAGCATCAGCAACGAATTGCTTTGCAGAATGGGAACAAGACTAAATAGTATGAACAAATAGCAGACAAGATTGTATTGGTATCAACAGTATGATAGCGTTACACACTTTCTGCACAGAGAAGTTTCCTTTTTTAGCCTGATTTATCTATCTGTTCAAGAAACCAAACGATTTCCCTTGCTTTATTCCTAAAGTGTGATACAATGCAGACAGGGAGGCAGGAAGCACCTTCAATATAAGTTAATATTGCAGGAGGTAATCCGTATGAAACAATGCTTGCGTATCGCCCTGTTCACCTTGATTTTTGGCGTTTTATCTGTGTCGCCTATAGCGGCAGACCCTGCCGCAGTACAGGCATGGCCGTCCGCGGCCACAGTTTGGGTAAATGGGCGGGAAATTCCGTTCCAGGCTTACGAAATAGACGGATACAATTATTTCAAAATTCGTGACTTGGCAGCGGCCTTTGCCGGGACCCGGCAGCAGTTTGTGCCAAATGCTTCGAAGAATACTTACTCAAATAGTGCAGTCCTGTACAAATGCTTTGGAGCGTTTGAAAAGTATCAGCGTGTCGGAGACGAGTTGCAACTGGGCGACGGCAAGCCCAAAGACGCGGTGCCCGCCACACATCATGTGTACCCTAACTTTGACAAAAATGTAGACGCGCCGTATACCGCCAGCCGAATACAATGTCCGGGATACACCATTGAAGGCTACAACTATATCAAACTGCGCGACCTTGCCGCCGCTTTTGACTTTGGTGTACGATGGGACGAGGTGCGGGCCTGCATCGAAATTGATACAGATTTGCCGTATGTACTCTCGGACTATACGCCGCCGGCGCATACGGATGCCCTGGTGGAAGCGGGATGGGCCTATGAATCGGAGAAAATGGCATTTATTAACGAAATGCCCATTCTATCCTATGTGGTAGATGCTGGACAGGGGCGCGAGGAAGATATCCTTTATATTGTTGCGGAGGATCTGGCGCAGTATGGATTTGATGTAAGTTGGGACGAAGATAGAAAAACACTCTCGCTGCAATATGATAAAGACAAGCCGTTTGGTATGTTAGACGGCGAAACGGTCAATGGGATACGGGGCGGTTCGGCCTTATTTCCGGTTTATACAGACTGTGTCCGCGTTCGGTTAGACGGCAGAGAGGTCGGCGCGTACAGTCTGAGCGGCAAAATGCTGATCCCACTGGCAGAGCTTTACCCCTACGGAATTTTCAGCTATTCCTTAGGCCCGGACCTCTCACAAAACCCGATTGGCAACAGGGTTCATTTAGATATTTTAAGAATGGAGCTTTCGAAGGACTTTGAAGCAATTGACCGCTCAAAATTTAAATATGCAGAATTAAAAAATTACTATGAACATCCAGACTTGCCCCGCAGCTTCAGCAATTTAAACGCGGGAAGCTATCCGTGGGGAGATGTATATTATCAGGAAGATTCCAACGGCCTAATGAATGGGATGCTATCGTTTGAATTAGATTGCAACGAGCATGACCCCTGTATTTATACTTTTTTAGGACACTTTTTAAAGGACAAAATGCATGGAGAGGGCCTGTACCGCATACAATTCTATGACGGCTGGGCAATGTATGGCGCCGCAGAAACGAATGCGTTTGAGCGTGGAATCTTCCAAAATGGCAGCCTATACGACGGAATCCGGTATGAGAGCGCAAACATGCACGGCAGAAACGGCAGCCGCACGGAAGGCGCGATGAAAAACGGTTACCAGCGCCAAAGCGTCGTCGAAAGCCGTCCGTCTGCAAATTACCGCTTCGGCTACCGTATCCTGTGCGAGGGAGAGGTGCAGGACGGTGAATTTTGCGGGTACTACCGCAGCTATGATAAGAACGGGAAGCTGGTGTTTGAGGGGCAGTACGCCGACTATCTGGCGCAGACAGAGCAATAACCCGATAATAAAAACGAGCGTAAATCACGCTCGTTTTTATTATTATTCCTTATTTCTCTCTGTATTTTTTCCCAATATAAAATGCATAGCCGTAGTATTGTTTATATTTTGCATAGAGTTCTACTTCATACTGATTGCTCTGTACAAAAGCCTCCACCGTCTTGTTCCCGCCGTATTTTTTTAGGAGTTCCTGTTCTGCCGCGTTACGCGGACGGAAGTAGTGCTCTGTCCAGCAAGATTCCGGCAATATGAACGTCGCAACGGGTATATAGCCCGTCTTTTGCAGGATAGAAACATTGTGTGCGACAGTGTCCAGTCTGCTGCCTGCCTGAGTCCAAAATGTTTCTACCTCGGATGGAGGATGCTCTGTAAACCAGGAGGGGCATGTTACAGCGACATAACCATCCTGTTTTAAAAAGCTGTTCCAATAGGCAATACCCTGTTCAAACCCAATATTGTCTATGGCGCCTTCCGACCAAATAAGGTCAAAGCTTTCCTTTGGAAACGGCAGGTGTTCCATATCACCCACAACACCCTCTACCCGCGTCTGGAGGTTTTGCTCCTGCGCAATGCTGTTAAATTTCTCAATAAAGTCCGGGAATTGGTCTACGCCGATAATGTGTCCGGCTATCGCCTGCGCGAGAATCCGCGTCTGTCCGCCAGACCCGCACCCCAAGTCCAGCACCTGCGATATGCTCTCCAGATTGAGAATCTTATGATAGATTTTTCTAAAAATAATCAAGATAAGAAGTGTAAAAAAGTGAGATGTAACAACGCTTTAATTTTTTGTGCAAGCTGATTTTATATAGTTTGATTTTTTCTTGAAACGCTATAATCCTTATGGTAAAATCAAGTTAAATTTTTAATTTGATTTTTTACCAGAGGGGGTTTTGATATGGCAGGTACACGCAAAAGGGTACAAAGGACGATTAGCAGAGCAGAGGCCAACAACCAATATCTGAATAGCGCATTTCAAGAATTTATAGCAGAGAAAAAGGCACTAGGCAGAGTAGAGGAAACACTAAAATCATATCAGACAACCTATAAGAAATTCTGTGAATACTTTGGAGAAAGAGCAGAGGAAACAGGAAATATTTACGGGTCTATGTTTATTGAATGGACTAATGCTATGAGAGATGAAGGACTAAAAGCCGCTACTATCAATCACAATTTAAGTGATATGCGCTCTTTTATGTACTGGTGCATGGAGGAAAATAGACAATATATAGACCGTTTTAGGATTAAGCTAATCAAAGTACAAGAGGAAATGCCAAAAGACTATACGGTTGAAGAAGTTAAAGCATTATTAAGAAAGCCAGAGCGGAAAGCAAGATTTACAGAGTGGAGAACATGGGCAATTTGTTGTTTTGTAGTTGGTACAGGTGCAAGACTTGGAACACTAGTAGATATACGCATGAAAGATATAGACCTTAAAAACGGGAAGAAAATATAGAAATAAAATAAGAGCTAGGCAGTTATAATCTGTCTAGCTCTTTCCGTAAATGTATACCTTAACGAACATTAGAAAGCCATAAGAAAACCTAGCCTTTTATCATTCGCAAAAGTCAAAAAATAATTTACGAATGTTCGCAATATTGTGTTGACTTTTGCGAACACTTATGATACACTAGTATCACAAGGAACACAAAGGAGGTTTAAAGAATGGAAAGCCGTACATGGGGATATGCAAGAGTTAGCACGAAAGAGCAGAATTTAGATAGACAACTTATTGCACTAATGGAAAGTGGAGTAGAAGAAAGAAATATTATCACCGATAAGGAGAGCGGAAAAGACCTAGATAGAAAAGGCTATCAAGCATTAAAGAATACTATGTTACGGCGAGGCGATACCCTTGTTATTAAGTCGCTAGACAGATTAAGCCGTAACAAGTGTGATATTAAGCACGAACTTCAATACTTCCAGCAAAGCGGCGTGCGGCTCAAAGTGATTGATCTTCCCACAACAATGATTGACTTTCCCGAAGGGCAAGAGTGGGTTATGGAAATGGTAAACAATATCCTGATTGAAGTGCTGGGGACGATTGCAGAGCAGGAGCGCACGACCATCCGCCAGCGGCAAGCGGATGGAATAGCCGCCGCAAAGCAAAAGGGTGTTGCGCTAGGTAGGCCGAAAGCACAAAAGCCGGATAACTGGGAGGAAGTTATAGCAGAGTGGCAAGCTGGCAAGATAACTGCCGCAAAAGCTATGGAATTAACAGACACAAAGAGAACAACATTCTATAAGTTACTTTCCGAAAAGACGGCTGATATGTAATTAAAAGCACATAGAAAGCAACTGGAGGCCGAAGGCCGGAAGTTGCTTTCTATGTTATAACCGCCATATAAAAGATAGGAGCGGCGCTTACAGCGCCGCTCCTATCTTTTATATGGCAGAATCTTTTAAAAGCAATATATCAAATTAAATGTGAGAGACTAATGCTAATAGAAAACTAATAGATGTATGAAGTATCGGCCCCAAAAATTTCTTAATATATGAAGAAAAAATATTCCCTCTATTACAAGTATACCATAAAAATTTTTTTTAAGTCAAACAATCAAAATAATGTGCAAATTGTACTGGCCGAAGAATCCCTAATAAAGGTATTATTTTTTATTTTCCCTATTACCATTATAACACAAAAATTTTTTTAGGTCAAATAAAGCGATTAAATGAAGAAAAAAGAAACAAAGAAACTTAATAACTAATATTGCCGCTACTGTCCTTTATGCTCGACCTACCATTTTCTAAATAGCGGTAGGGAAAACAGTCAAAAAAGCGAATAATAAAAGATAAGTTTTGATATATCCCGAAACCACCGCCCCCTTCCCTGTATTTCTGCCGCTAGAGAAACGATTATCAAGGCTAGAGTAGGCGGGTGTCCCTATTGACCTCATAAGGAGGTATGGGGGTAATGGTGTATGTGACTTCACTTGTGCGCCACGGGTGCTAAAAATGAGTTTAAAAACTACCGCTGAAATCACTTATAAAAAGACAGTAGATACAATATATTTTTAAAGCTAGAATAGTGTAACTAAAGAAATAATAAATGCTATATCTATTAGCTTTCCTTGCCATAAAAAAATTTTTATAGTATAATAGAAATATAAGAAATGGAGGTGAAAAATAGGTGAAAACTATTATAAATAATGAAAATATAGCGGATATTATGGGAAATCCTATGCTATTATATTTAAAACTAAAGGAAAATGGATATAGAGGAGAAGAATTAGCATATAAAATGTATCAAATATAGAAAGAAAATATGGAAAACAATATAAATCATCAAGATTTTATGACAGAATTAGCAAGATAGTTAGGAAAAACAATTGTAAAGACTATTACAATACCCTTGAAGTTATAAGCAGATATAAGCAAGGTAAGAAATTTTTTATTTGATTTTTCCAAAATTGTAAAACTACTATGTAATTTCAAAATAATCAAGCTAAAAAATTTGATAAAGCATTGTGGTAGAAGGGTTTCAGCTATTTTAGTATAGGAAGATTTATATTACACGATTGTCAATAAAGCTTAGCGCTTTCATAACCATTTCACGGCTGCCCGGCCCCTGCCGTTCCAGCCCAATGTGGGCTTCAATTACAAGGTCAAGCATGGATGGCAATTCTTTTTCCATTTTATACTCCTTTATTTGTCTTACAGATTGGCTGTGTTAGTATTAGTCTACAAATGAAAAACAATGCACGCTTACAGAAAAAATAACAAAAACGCCATTGTAACCAAACCGTGAAGTCTGAGATATCAATGGCGTTTTTCCTGGCGGAGAAGGAGGGATTCGAACCCTCGCGCCGGTCTCCCGACCTACACCCTTAGCAGGGGCGCCTCTTCGGCCTACTTGAGTACTTCTCCGAATAAACATAATATATAAAATTATGGCGGAGAGGAAGAGATTCGAACTCTTGGCACTTGCGTGTCACTGGTTTTCAAGACCAGCTCCTTAAACCACTCGGACACCTCTCCACACTTCACCCTTTGCGACTGCGAGTAATAGTTTACCACATAGCGCCATTCTTGTCAACTATAATTTGTGATTTATGTTCATTTTTCCGGTTTATCTCCACGATGTCTAAATCCGCTTCTCTTATCATATACTTAATATTGTTTATTATGCGCAATGGACAGGTGATACCATGAAATACTTTCTTTCCCACAAAGCGTTCTGCGGCGTCTTGTCTCTCTGTGTTTTAATTGGACTGTGTTCCTTTATTGGCGCCAGCAGAGCGCCCGCTCCCAGCAGCACTCCGGCAACAACTGCTGCACAGGAGGAAAACACGGATACGCCCTCCTATATCAAATGGTTTGAATTTGATGCAACGAGTGAAATCCTGACCCAAGCCATGAAGCGTGATATTGCCTCCGTAGAACAGGAGGTCAAGCTCAACTGGATTGAGATAATCGCCTGCCTTGCGACCAAATACGGCGGCGACTTTGGCCGCTACAAAGCGGCGGACATGGACGCAGTCTGCGAAAAGCTTCAGGCAGGTACGCCGCCTGCTGAGATTGCAGGCAACGAAAAGAACTATACCTATTACTTCGAAGGGTACTCTGCCGCTCTGGGCGGGCTGGTCGGCGACTACGAGATCGAACAGGACACGGAAGGCGGCCGGCAGATGGTACACAAATACGGCCTCAAGGCCTTCTCTCCCATTGCAAAGGGATACGGCTTTTCCCACTACGACGACTTCGGCAACAGCCGAACCTATGGTTATGCGCGCCGCCACCTGGGCAACGACCTGATGGGCAGCATTGGCACGCCGATTATCGCCGTAGAATCCGGCGTTGTCGAGGCGCTCGGCTGGAATCAGTACGGCGGATGGCGGATAGGCATCCGTTCCACGGACGGAATGCGTTACTACTACTATGCGCACCTGCGCAAAGACCGGCCGTATCACTCCTCACTCGCCGTCGGGCAAACGGTAACCGCGGGCGACGTAATCGGTTACCTTGGCATGAGCGGTTACAGTACGAAGGAAAATACGAATAACATCAACATTCCTCACCTTCACTTTGGCCTGCAACTAATTTTCGACGAGTCGCAAAAGGACTCTAACAATGAAATCTGGATTGATTTATACGATTTTGTGGAGTTTCTACAGCAAAATAAATCCGCTGTAGAAAAGGATGATACCAAAGAATACCACCGCGTCTATCAAATGCGCGACCCGACGGCATATGAATAGCGAATAGTAACCCGAAAAGAAAAACCTGTGCGTTTGCACAGGTTTTTCTTTAGCTGAATTTCGGGTGCGCTACCTCTACCTGAGAGGGATTTGGCGCAGCGTTTGGCGTAGAAAGGTCAAGATACAGTTTCGAGTCCGAGGTAAAGCCGAAATTCTTATCCGACCCTGTTTCCGCCACCTTGTTAAAGGCGTCACGGAACATCTGGTTATGCGCTTCCTCACGTTCGAGCAGGAACATAATTGTTTCCTGCACGTATTTGTCTTTGATTTGCCGGTGCAGATATTCATACACAACCTTTGCGCGCTGCTCCGACGCAATGTTGGACAGCAAATCCGCGCACAAGTCGCCTGTCACCGTTACATAGTCCCCAGTCCAGGAATACCCCGACGCATTGATTAGTCCAGGATTCAGTCCTAAAAGTACATGAGACTGTACCTCCCCTGCGCCAATCTGGTCGTAATTCACGTCGTGGCCATTTAACAGATTAATCGTCTGGGCCACCATCTCCATATGGCTCAGCTCTTCTGCGGCAATGTCCATGAACAAATCTTTGATCTCCGGGTCTTTGATTCGGAAGCTCTGCGACATATACTGCATGGCGGCCTTCAGTTCGCCGTTTGCGCCGCCGAGCTGTTCCTGCAGCAGAACGGCATACTGCGGGTTCGGCCCCTCAACGCGCACATCTTTTAAAAACTGTTTCTCATGCTTAAACATAAACAGCCTCCTTTTCCGTATTAATTTTGTGTTTTTCCAGCCTTATTTATTGTTCGTCTGAGGGGCATATTTTATTCTCCAAATATTCTGCAAGTTGTGTGGAACCATTGCGTGATTCTCCCGCAAATTTGGTGCTTTTCACATATTCTTCAACCATTTGGAAAAATTTGTTTCAGTGAAACCAGATAATTTACAAATTGTTCATTGTATATTTAAAACTATCCTTTATAATAAAGATTAGTTGTATTGCAGCTACAGCTTTGCAGCAGCAAAATACATATCTGGAGGGATTTACGTGAGCGAAAAAGATTTGACCGCATCCAATCCGCCTAAGCAGGGCGGAAGCGAAGCGGAAAGCCATAGTGCGGCAAACCAGAGCGAACAGACCGCGCAAAAAAGCCCCAGCGCCGTTTTTGCGCAGGAGGACGCCGTTTCCAACAACGGCTCAAAGAAAAAAAAGAAGTTTAACTTAAAAGACCGAAAAACCAAAAAGATTATTAAAAGAATTATTATCTGGACAATTATCATAGGGCTGATTGTCGGCATATATTTCTGGTTCCAGAGCCAGGCGGCAAAAGTGGCAAATATGCTGCAGACCCCGCTTTCAACTGCGGCGGCAGAGCGCGGCAGCCTCGATGTTACCATCACGGGAAGCGGCGTAATGGAAGCCATGGAGCAGTACGACATTGTCCCCATGAAACAGGGCAAAATTATGACGGCTCCCTTTGAAGAGGGCGATTCTGTCGAAAAGGACGCCGTCCTGTTCACGCTTGATAACAGCGACGCGCTGATTAACATACAAAAGGCGCAGAATTCGCTTGCAAAGGCGGATATTACGAATAAAAGCAACTTGGAAACCATGGAGGATTGGGTCAGCACCGCGCCGGTTACCGGTTACATAAGCGGCTTAAACCTCAAGGTAGGCGATACGGTGAATGCAAACACGGAAGTCTGCACAATCACCAATGATGACGAAATCACAGTAAAGATTCCTTTTTCTGCCGCGCATGTTGACAACATTTATGTCGGTTCCTCCGCACAGCTCACCAGCGCGGATTACATGACGAGCAACATTTACGGAACTGTTACCGACATTGACCGCACGCCTATCCGCTCCAGCGACGGCGGCATGATGTACAACGTCGAAATCACGCTCGACAATCCGGGTGCGATTGCAGGCGGGATGAGCTTTACTGCGACGATTAACGGTTGTCTGTCCGCAGCGGCGGGAACGTCGGAAGCGGCTGACTCGGAGCAGCTTTTCACAAAAGCAAGCGGCAAGGTCGTGGCCGTGCATTATAAGAACGGAGACAAGGTAAACGCCGGCGACAAAATCCTTGAAATATCGAACAGCTCTACGCTGGACACCATAGATAAGAGCGGCATTGAGTACGACGACTTACAGCTCTCCCTGCAATCGCAGTACGACGAGCTGGAGGATTATACCATTAAATCTCCAATTGCGGGAACGGTCATCAAAAAGGAGTACAAAGCGGGCGACACCATTGGCAACAGCGCCCAGTCGATTGTCCTCGCTACAATTGCCGACATGTCGAAGATGAAATTTACGATGGATGTCGACGAGCTGGATATCTCCAAGATCCAGGTCGGTCAGGCGGTCGACGTTGTAGCGGATGCATTGGAGGACCAGGTATTTGCCGGCACGATTACACAGATTATCCAGGAAGGCGAGTCGGAAAACGGTGTTACCACTTATCCGGTCGAGGTCGTAATCGACACGCCGGGCGACTTGATGATTGGAATGAATGTCACAGCTACCGTTGTCGTGGAAAGCAAGGCCGATGTCTTGAAGGTTCCGGTCGACGCGGTGACCAAGCAGGGCGGCAAGTCGTATGTACAAGTGCTGAAGGCTGACGCCGCGGCAAAGGCGCAGGACGGCGCTGTTCCAGCAAGCGCAGGCTCTGATCCGGCAAGTGGTCAGGCGGCGCCGGGCTATACGATGGAGGACTTCGAACAGCGAGAGGTCCAGACCGGTATCAACAGCGAAGATGAGATTGAGATTGTCAGCGGCCTCTCCGAGGGAGAGATTGTGTATATTACAGCGAGCGCGGACAATAGCTCTTCCATGCAAATGATGATGATGGGCGGCGGCATGGGCGGTGCGCCGTCCGGCGGCGATATGGGCGGCGCTCCATCTGGCGGCCCGCCGTCCGGCGGTGGTCCGCAGTAATGCAGGGGCACAAAATCTTTCAGAAAGGAACGGGCGCACCGCAGCCTGTTGTTAAACTATGGAACCATTAATCGAATTTCGCGATATTTATAAAATTTATGAAATGGGCGACACCGAGGTACACGCTGTGGACGGCGTTTCCTTTAAAGTCTATCCCGGTGAGTTTTTGTCCATCATTGGCCAGTCCGGTAGCGGCAAATCAACTTGTATGAATATCATTGGCTGTCTCGACGTGCCGACAAGCGGAACCTATCTGCTAAACGGCCAGGACGTGAGCAACATGTCCGACGACGAGCAGGCGGAAATCCGAAACGAAATGCTGGGGTTTATCTTTCAGCAGTATAATCTTCTGCCGAAGCTGAATGTTTTGGAAAATGTCAAACTCCCCCTGCTATACCGTGGATTGTCTGAACACGAACAGAATAAACGCGCCATTGAGGCGCTCAAAATTGTTGGACTCGACTCCAAAAAAGGGAACCTCCCCTCTCAGCTTTCCGGCGGACAGCAGCAGCGCGTCTCCATTGCGCGTGCGCTGGCGGGCGAACCGTCCGTTATATTAGCCGACGAACCGACGGGCGCGCTTGACTCCCGTACCAGTGCAGAGGTAATTGAGTTTCTAACCGAATTGAACCGCGCCGGGAACACAATTGTTCTGATTACGCACGACAATATGATTGCCTCAAAAACAAAACGCGTCATCCGAATCCAGGATGGGAAGATTATCTATGACGGCCCGGCTATGGGTGACGAAATTATCAGGTTAACGCTTGAAATGGCGGCAAAGCGGGGTGTTGAGGCATGATGGGAATTATACGGCCATTTAAAATGGCAATCAGCAGCATTCTTTCCAACAAGACCCGCTCCTTTTTGACGATGCTCGGGTCCATCATCGGCGTCGGCTCTGTTATTGCGCTGATGGCGATTGGGCAGGGGTCGACAAACATGATTACGGACAGTATATCCAGCGCAGGGACGAACATGCTGTCTGTCAGTGTCATGGGCCGCGGCGACAAAACGCTCGATCCGGACGACATGATTGCGTTTATCGACGAGTCACCGGAGCTGTATGCCGGCGTTGCTCCTGTCGTATCCGGCAGTGGCGTTATGATAAAAAACGGGAATAAAAATACAGATTCTACCTCCCTGACCGGCACAAACGAAAAATATGCCGACATCCGCAGCATAGACCTGAGCCTGGGGCGGTATCTCACCTCATCGGACATTGACAACCGGCTGCATGTTGCGGTAATCGGTACATACTTGCAGCAGGAGCTGTTTGACGGGGCAAATCCGCTCGGGCAGCAGCTCAAAATCAACGGCATGCCGTTTACTGTTGTCGGTGTGCTGGAGGAAACGCAGGACAGCGAAGAGGGAACCGCTGACGATGCGATTGTGATCCCGTACAATGTTGCGACCAGGCTCTTAAAAAATGCGACCGTCCGCACCTATATGGTGCAAGCGGCGAGCGACGACGCAGTAGATGCGGCGAAAGCCAATTTGAAAACCTTTTTGAGCAAAAAATTCGAGGGTGACAATACCTATACCATCATTGACCAGAAGGAACTGATGGAAACGCTCGACGAGGCGCTCGGCACCATGACTTCCATGCTGGGCGGTATTGCCGGCATCTCGCTTCTGGTTGCCGGAATTGGAATTATGAACATCATGCTCGTATCGGTTACGGAGCGTACGCGGGAAATTGGTATTCGAAAGGCAATTGGCGCGCGGCGGCGGCACATCCTGACACAGTTTTTGATTGAATCTGCTGTCATCAGTACGCTTGGCGGCCTGCTTGGAATATTGCTTGGACTCTGGCTTGGGTCGGCGCTGGGAGGACTGCTTGGCATCACAGCGGCGGCCGACACCGGAACGATTGTCTTCGCCTTTGTATTTTCGCTGGCGATGGGGCTGTTTTTCGGCTACTATCCGGCAAACAAGGCATCCAAGCTCAACCCGATTGACGCTTTGCGGTTTGAATAAGGCAGTATAACTACAGTATAAATAGGAATATGGGTGATACAATGAAAACAACAAAACGATTGATTTGTCTTACGCTGGCGGCGGCGCTGCTGATGGGCTTTGGTGTGCCGTCGTATGCCGGGAGCATCTTTACCGACGTGGACGACAGCAGTCCTTACGCGTTTGAGGCACAGCTGCTAAAAACGCTCGGCATCGTGAGCGGAGACGGAGACGGCTCTCTCCGACCGAACGATAACCTCACGCGGGCAGAATTTGCCAAGCTGGCGGTCTGCATGCTGGATAAGCAAAACGAAGCCGTGTCAAACTCCGGCTCCAGCACTTACAGCGACGTATATGCAGACCATTGGGCGCTCCGCTATATCAACTATGTTTCCAAAAACGGTATAATCCTCGGTTATCCGGACGGAACGTTCCACCCGGATGAGCCAATCAGCTTTGCACAGGCAGTCACTGTGACGCTGCGGACGCTGGGCTATACAGCGGAGGAGATAGGCGACTTCTGGCCGGACAACTATCTGCAAAAGGCGGCGAGTCTCGGCCTGACAGAAGGAATGGGCTACGGCGCAGACGACGCGCTCACGCGCGCAGATATGGTATTGCTGCTTGGCCGTGCACTAGAGGCCGATATGAGCGGGTCGACCGCAGCGGCAAAGAAGACTCTGCTTGACCAGTTCGGCTACACAGTGATTGATGAGGCAATCCTCGTTTCTTCTCAGGAAACCGACAAGTCCCTCGGCACTGACCAGGTAAAGATTGCCGAGTCTTCAGCTGCTTCTGCACTGACCACATATAAAACGCTGACAGACGATGTATTTGACCTGATTGGCGGGCGGGCAAAGCTCTATCTCGACGATGAAATGCAGATTGCGCTTGTAGTACCGCTTACGCAGTATAGTTATACCATTACAATACAGGAATCTCTCGGTGACGGCGAGTACACCTGTACGGCAACGGACCGGGACGACGAGTTCGACTATACTTTTGACGACAACCTGACCATATACTATCAGGGGACAAAAGGGTACTTTTCGAGCATGGAAAGCATGATTGAGCCAGGTTCGACCGTAACATTTGCAGGCCGCTATGACGGCGTGTGGGAGTACGCATTCCTGGAAGAAGCGGTAAAGATTACGCCGGTCATTGCAGGCCGCGACGTACAGGAAGGCGATACAAGCATCGGCGGACTTACGATTGAAAACATTGACAAGCTGAAAATCTACCGGGATGGGTACCGCGCGTCGCTCACGGACATCAAGCGCAACGACGTGGTGTATTACAACCCGGCGACCAACACGATGGATGTTTACATCGACAAAGTGACGGGCACTTATGACAAAGCGTACCCCAATAAGGCGCATGTCACCTCCATTGAGCTTGGCGGCAAGACATTCGAGATCGAAACGCGCGAGGCTACCGCAAAACTGGACGAAACGGCGGGCAGCTTCAAAATTGGCGACCGGATTACGCTTCTGCTTGGCAAAGATGGACAGATTGCGGGTGTGACGAACACGGCAAACGACGCCGCGCTCGACTATGCCGTTTTGATTAACACCAGCTCAGAAATCAGCGAGGAGGATGAAGATAAAGGCAAGGCCATCCAAAAGGTCAAGGTTATGCAGACCGACGGAGAAACCTACGAATACAAAGCGGACAAAGACTACGGAGACTATAAGGGCGATTTGGTGAAGATGACCTTTACGGACGGTGTTGTGTCGCTCAAACGCGTTACATCGGGTACGCTTTATGGAAACTATGACACGCTGAACAAGAAGATTGGTTCCAGTACGCTGGCCGACGGTGTAGCCCTGTTTGACCTTTCGTCAAACGAGGCCGGGCAGGATGCTGTGGTGACAAAGCTTGACCTCACCGATATTAACAAAAGCTACATTGATAAAGGTGATATCATCTCCTACGCTGTCACGACAGACTTTGGCGACATCGGCGTAATTCTCTTTGACAATATTACAAAGGCGGAATACCAGTACGGCCTTCTGACGGACAAAAATGTACGTGATTCCGGTATGAGTATTTCCGCGACCTACACCGTGGACTTTAATGGCACGGAAACAACTTACTCCTCGAGCAAGGGCTTCAGCGGCCTTGGTGTGGGCACTCCGGTGCAGGTTTCCGCGAGTGGGCAGACCCTTAACTCGCTCCGGGCATTGACTACCGTAGCAAGCGGGTCGAAGGTTGACGCAATCGACTACAACCGGATTAAGGTTGACGGCACCGTTTATGAAATGGACGAGAATGTTGTAATCTACCGGAAGGACGCCAGAACGAACGAATATATCACAGCGTCGCAGAGTGATTTGCTCGCTTCCAACGTACGGTCCGTGGAGCTGTGGGCCGATACCAACCTCGAATATGGCGGTATTGTACGAATCATCAAAGTAAGTTACTCGGCAAACTAATATATAAACCAGCGTGGAATACCGCGCTGGTTTTTTCTTGCGTCAAATATTGCAGAAAGCGAGGAAAATGTCGGCAAAGCTATAGACTTCGGCGCGCAACTCTGGTATGCTGTCATCAAGTAAGAAATATTGGCAGGAGGCGCACGACATATGGAGGGTAAAGCGGATTTTTTGCAATTGAATCCACGTGACACGGTGGCAGTGGCGCTGCGCGGCATTGCGCGCGGTGAAACGGTGCAGGTTGGTGGCTGCACTCTCAAAACGGCCGAGGCAATTCCATTTGGGCATAAAATGGCGCTGCGCGACGTGGCGACGGGTGAGCCGGTCATTAAGTACGGCTTTCCAATTGGGCATACGACGCGCGACGTGGCGGCAGGTAGTTGGGTACATACGCACAATTTACAAACCAATCTATCCGGTACGCTGCACTATACCTATGTGCCCCGGCACACGCTTCTTTCCCCGCCGCAGGGAATCCCGGACACCTTCGACGGCTATGTGCGCGCCGACGGCAGCGTCGGCATCCGCAACGAAGTATGGATTATCCCGACAGTCGGCTGTGTAAGCCATACGGCGCGTATTTTGCAGGAGCGCGGCAACGCGCGCTTCGGCGGGCTGTGTGACGGGATTTTTGCCTTTCCGCACACGGCGGGCTGTTCCCAGCTTGGCGACGACCTGGAAACGGCACAGAAGATCCTCGCCGGACTCGTCCGCCACCCGAACGCAGGCGGCGTGCTGGTGCTCGGCCTCGGGTGTGAAAACAATAACTTTGACGCTTTCCGCCCTTATTTGGGGCAGTTTGACCCGAACCGCGTCCGGTTTCTGGGGGCGCAGACGTGCGATGATGAAATCGAGGACGGACTGTCCCTGCTCGGCGAGCTGGCTGCCTATGCCGGCAAGCAGCGACGGCAGACCGTCCCGGCAAGCCGGCTGACAATTGGGCTAAAGTGCGGCGGATCGGACGCATTTTCCGGCATTACGGCAAACCCGCTCTGCGGGCGGATTTGCGACACGGTAACGTCGCTTGGCGGGCGCGCCATGCTGACCGAGGTGCCGGAGATGTTCGGCGCGGAAACAATCCTGATGGAGCGGGCGAAGGATCGCCCTACCTTTGAAAAAATCGTGAATCTGATTAACGGATTTAAGCAATACTATATCGGCTACGGACAGCCCATCTACGAAAATCCTGCGCCGGGCAACAAGGAGGGCGGAATTACAACGCTGGAGGAAAAGTCGCTCGGCTGTGTCCAGAAGGGCGGGCGCGCCATTGTAACAGATACGCTGTCCTTTGGGGAGCCGTGCCGCGCGCCGGGGCTGAGCCTGCTGGCTGGGCCGGGCAACGACGGTGTGTCTATCACAAACCTTGCATCCTCGGGCGCACAGATGATTCTGTTTACGACCGGGCGCGGCAACCCGCTCGGGACGGCGGTTCCAACGGTCAAGCTTGCGTCGAACCGCGCGCTTGCGGCACGTAAGCCAAACTGGATCGACTTTGACGCCGGCGGCCTCGCAGATGGGCTGTCCTTTGACGAGGCGCACGCTTCGCTGTGGCAATACTTGCTCGGCGTCGCGTCCGGACGAATCCATACCAAAAACGAAATCAACGGTTACCGGGAGATTGCCGTCTTTAAAAACGGCGTGACCTTGTAATCTAAAGAAAGGGAGATAACGGTGAAAGAACGTGTTCTGCAATTCGGCGAAGGAAATTTTTTGCGCGGCTTTGTCGACTGGTTTATTCAGGAACTGAATGAAAAAGCCGATTATAATACGTCTGTGGCGGTCGTCCAGCCGCTCCCGGATGGAATGGCCGACCAGCTTATCGCACAGGACGGGGAGTATACGACCGTGCTGCGCGGAATCGAGAACGGCAAACTCGTGGAAGAAATCAAGAAAAACACCTGTATCCGCCGCTGTATCAACCCATATGAGCGGTTCTGCCAGTTTCTTGCGCTGGCGCGCAGCGAGGAGTTAGAGCTTGTCGTGTCCAACACGACCGAGGCCGGGATTGCGTTTGACCCGTCGTGCTCCGTGCTCGACGAGCCGCCCGCTTCCTTCCCCGGAAAGGTGACGCGCTTTCTGTTGGAACGCTACCGCTACTTTGACGGTGCGCCCGACAAGGGGCTTGTGTTCCTCCCCTGCGAGCTGATTGACAATAACGGCCTTGCACTCAAGGACTGTATTCTGCAATATATCGCGCTTTGGGGACTGGGCGACGATTTCCGCCATTGGGTGGAAACGGCCTGCACCTTTACGTGTACGCTCGTCGACCGGATTGTGACCGGCTACCCGCACGGCGAGGCCGCCGCGTGGGAAGTGCGCCTCGGCTATACTGACAAACTGATTGTCACGGCGGAATATTTCCATTTATGGGTCATTGCCGGCATGGGGGAGAAAAAGTCGCTTCTGCCGCTCGATACATGCGGCTACAACGTCGTCTTTACCGACAACATCACGCCGTATAAGACGCGTAAGGTGCGGATTCTCAACGGCGCACATACCATGAGCGTCATGGCGGCCCATCTGCTCGGGATGGAAACGGTGCTCGACATGATGAACGACGCAGTAATGGAACGCTACCTCAAGCAGGGTATTTTTGAAGAAATTATTCCTACAATTTCAAGTCTGCCGCGTGAACAGCTCGAGCAGTACGCCGCGAGCGTGCTGGAGCGGTTCCGCAACCCGTACCTCCGCCACCGCCTGCTCGACATCTGCTTAAACTCCGTGGCAAAGTATAAGGAGCGGGTGCTCCCGTCTCTGCTCGGGTATATCGAGCAGTTCGACCGCCTGCCGCCGGTTCTGACTTTCTCGCTCGCCGCGCTCATCGTGTTCTACAAAAGCGGCGACGCACGGGACAGCGCGCAGGTGAGCGCGTTCCTGCTCGAGCACGACACGACAGAGATACTTGCCAATGCAGACCTTTGGGGCCGTGACCTGACGGCGGTGCCCGGCCTTGCCGATGCAGTCGCTCGCCTTGTAAACCGTATCCAGCAGGAAGGCGTAAAGCAAGTGCTCCTCTCCCAGCTCGAACAGTAATTTTTATAAGTACGATAAAAGGCAGGGGACATCCCCTGCCTTTTTCATATGCGTTTCTATTACAAATACAAATGCATCGGCCACGTAAGATATGCAACGTCGTCGAGCTTTTCCGCCGTGATGAATCCAGCCGGCGCCTTCAGTATGGTGGGAATCCGGTTCACCAGTGTCGCGCAGGTATGCTCCGGCGTGGCGGGCTTAACCACGTGGAACTCCGTGTCCGGCTCGCCAATAATCTTCCAGTCACACATATCGCCGTCGTCGGGGCCGTAAACCTTTCCGATACATTGTGTTTCAATCGTAATCCCCTGGAAGGTTTCCGTCGTGACGACCGCGCTCATGCCAATGCAGTTTCCCTTCGGGATGGTCTGGCCCGTTGTTTCGCACCACAAATCCGTGTCATAGAAGTATGGCACGCACCGCTGTGAAATAGACTTTACCGTAAGGCCGAGCTTATTTGCCAGCGCTTCGTTGGAGTTCCATACATAAGCGGGCTCGAGCGTTTCCGGGTGCGCAATCTGCGCTTCAAATTCGTCCTCTGTCAGCCCCACGCCGTGCGCCTTTGCAAGCGCCAGCCCATAGTCCTCCACATTATAGCTGACTGCGCCTTCAATTTTCTTGATACAGTGTACACCGCCCGCAACAGCCGCAATCATGTTAATCCAATAGATATCCTGCATCCCCGTTCCGGTTATGGTGCAGCCATGTTCCTTCGCCATGCGGTCAAGGCGGTTGGTGATGGCAGAGGCGGTCGTCCACGGATAAATTGCCTCTTCACAGGTCGTTACCACGTTGATTCCCCGGCTCAAACACCGCTCGCAATGCGACGCAATGTCCGTCATAAAACTAAACAGCGTTACAACGGCAATATCTGCGTCGCATTCGTCCAGCACCGCATCCGCGTCGGAGCGAATTGGCACATTCAGCTTCATACCCAGTCCCGCATACTCGCCTGCGTCCATGCCGACAATCTCTGGATTATTGTCAATTGCGCCGACAATCTCCGCGCCCTTTTCATAGAGATAGCGGAGGATATATTTGCTCATCTTTCCGCAGCCATACTGTACCACACGCACCTTTTCCAAATTAACCATATCGTTTTCCACCCTTCTATGATTTATTTTGTTTTCTTCCGCATGGCTGTAGTATAACCGCAGGCGGAAAAAATATGATTCTAATTCGGAAAGAAATAACAAAGGCCGGACGAAACGCTGTCCGTCCGGCCTTTTAAACTATATCATTATATCCCCATGCCCATAAACGCCATTACCTTTGTAAGATAAACAAGCTTATGCTGTTTTATCTCAAACGGCGCGCGGCTCTCCCCCGGTATCTCAAAACTGCAAAAGCCGTCGTATCCAACGCTGTGCAGTCCGCGCAGCACTGCGTCCCAATCCACCGTGCCGCGCCCATACGGCATCATGTGCTGGTCGCGTTCCCCCTCGTTGTCGGCAATGTGAATCGCCTTCAGACGATCGCCCGCTTTTGTAATAAACGCGCACTGGTCACCGCCGGCAATGTTGAGGTGTCCCGTGTCAAGGCATATTCCAAGCTGCGGACTTCCGACAGCCTCGGCCAGTTCGAGCAGTTCCTCCGCGCTTATATAATACTGTGCCATATTCTCCATGCAGATAGTAATACCACTCCCCTCTGCATAACGGCACAACGTGCTAAGTGCGTCAATACGACGCTGCATGGCTACGCCCTCCGGCGTTTTCTCCCCACAGCGGCCCGGGTGCAGGACTGCCGCGCTGATTCCGAGCGCATGAAACAAATCAATCCATTCTTTGAGCTTTTCTACCGAGTCACGGTAGTCCGGCGCAGCCAGGTTGACGCGCAGCCAGAGATGTCCCTGCGGAAGCGAAAACCCATAATTGTCCAAAAATCGTTTCACCGTTTGGCCAACTTCAGCGCCGCGTCCGCGCTCCAGCAGAGCAAAGCCATCCTCGTCCGACAGCTCCCCATAGCGTATGCCTGTCTGCAAAAACGCCCGTATCTTCTCTTCAAATGTCATATCCGAATAATAGTACGTCCAGATACCAGCTCTCATCTGCAATCCCTCCCTTGGGTTTTATTGTATATCGGGCCATTCCGTCTGTCAAGATACAGAGGAAAATTCAAACTCATATGAACGTCCCAGCGGTTTCAAATTTGTGATATCGTCCCAGACCATAATACATCCGCTCTCCGCACCCGCCGTGTCAAAGCCTTCCGCCTTTATCTCATTTTCGCCCTGCGTCAGCTCTGTTTCAACAATCTGTACACTTGTCAGCAAGTTACCCGTATACGCCGCGAAAATTACGGTTGCCGTACACGCATTTTCTGCCTCAATTACCGCCGTTTTGCTGTCTGCGTTAAAACCTTTAATGACTACGCCCGGTTTTGCCGGTTCTTCGCCGCCCGGCTCCTGCGCTGTTTCCATCTCCAGCGACGCAGAAGCCTGTAACGCCACCTTATTTGCACTCTGTACAACGAGATTGTCAACCATAAAGCCGCCCGCCGCACCGCCGTACAATGCAAGCGTACACAGGTTTTCCGTCCCATCTGCTGTAAAGATAAATTCCATCCGCTTTGTCTGGCCTGCTGCAATTGTTTCCGTTGCACTCGCACTCTGGGCCAGCGTGCCATCCGCGCTGCAAAGCCCCATAGTAATCGGGTAATCGCCTTCGCCGAGCGGTGTTATATCTGCGCTGACCGTATAGGTTTCACCTGTGCTGCACGCTTCATTACCGCTGCCAAACACATTGTAAATCTGTATGCCCTCACCAGCGTTTGCAATGCCGTCCACTACAGCCGCTCCTCCCGTTGTCTGTACACTGCCGCCATAACCGCCGAAGCGTGCGTAGTCTGTTCCCTCCGTAAATGAATACGTTTCAAAATCAAGCCCAATGTACTCCGTTCCACCGATATCCTCGCTCGTCAGCGCAAAAAGATAGCCATCCGGCGCGTTATCCGCGACATACTCTGTCACGTCAATCTCATACACGCCTGTACGGTCTGCCGTTATCTGCGCAATCGGCGCGCCGCCGTAAACCTCTGCTAGATTCATGCTCTCGTCTGCGTTGGAGGCAGGCGCTGTGTTATAGGTCAGATCGCCTGAATAACTGCCGTCTTTGACACCCCAAAGCTTGAGCGTCTGCCCGTTGGCCTCCTCTACGTGAATACGCAGCGTCGCCTTCTGTGCATGTTCATAGTCCCCGCCGTCAAAACGCAGGTACGCTTTTCGGATATAGCTTGCGTTTTGTTCCTTTCCAGAGCCGTTCACAAAAAGAGTATCTGTGCTGACGCGTCCATCGCCCATAACGCTCGCCTGCTCCACAGCGGTAAGGCCCGTGCCTGCGCCGGGGATAACCTCTGTCGCATACAAATCATCAACATAGAACTCTACCAGATTCATGGGAACCGAATACTTTTTGCCGCTTGCCTCGTCCACTGTGTCACTCAGATACTGTCCAAACTGCGGTCCCAAAAGTAACCGGTTGATATTATTATCTACAATTTCCTGATCCACCGTAAAGGTATACGTATACTTTTTCCACTCGTTTGGCGTATCGACGTCGATTGTCGTCGTCATATAACCGGCTGCGCCGTAAGACGGATTTGTATTTTCCCCAATAAGGCCGATATTAAAGTATCCGGCCCGGTTCGCCTTCAGATAGAATGTAACCTTATAGTTTATACCAATCATATCCTCAGTGAGCGTATCCATAATATTCATCAGCTTAAACCGGTTCCAGCTTACGTGCGAGGTGCCTTTCAGGCTCTTACCGCCGTTTACCGTATAGTTTTCCTTCGTGCTGAGCTCCCACTTATCAATAAATCTTCTTGACAGGCCGCTTACTGCTTCGTTCCACAGCGTGCCGTCCGCGTCGACCCATCTCATTTCCATGCCATTGCCGTCCGCAAGAGCATCAGCATTCGTAACCTTTTCAAAATCCTGAATATAGCTGTACGGCACTTTTGTCTCGCCGCTTACGTCCGGCTCCGTCACTAAGATATCGTCAATGTAGATATTCTGTCCAACCAGTGCATCTCCGGGAACAAGCCCCAAAAGGCCGATTGCTACGTCATAATAGTTGCTGTCCCAGCCATTGAGCACCTTCTTGGACAACATTTCTTCTTTAATTTCAATAGTAAACGAATACGTCTTCCATCTTCCCACATCTTCAGCCGCAACTATCGCCGTATTAGCCGCTGGGTAAAAACCACTTGAATAGTCCGCGTCGTCGGGCACCTCCCCCTCGGCAAGCGTATACGCCCCTGTCGTCATGCGCGGCATCGTAGACATCATCCCGTACCGGAACGTTCCTTCCGCATCCGTCTTTACCTTAAACGATACTTTTAGCCTTCTACCCACATCCGTTTCGGTCAGATTATGGTCAAAGATATTGTAAAACTTCAAACGGTTATAACTCTGGTTCGGCACAAACAAGAAGCTCTTTCCGGCGCCGCTCGTTGCGTCCTCAGCAGCAGTGACTGAATATTTCGTATCCGCTTCAAACCCGCTGCCTGCAACAATCCCCGTCTTTCCATTTACCTCCCTGTAGCCGGTCGCATTCGTGACCTTCTCCTCCCAGTTGTCGAAATTAATGTTCGCTACAATTTTGTCCGTTTTAACATTGTCAACCGGAATAATCTCCGCACTGCCAAGCCCCACTTCTTCCAAAACTGCGTCGTCGATATAGAGGGTCTCACCCGGCGTAACCGCCTCAAAGTCAATCAGGCCAAATATACCCGTCGCCGTATTGGAGGTGTCTACAATTTCATTTTCCGTAAGCGTAAACTCGTATACAATCTGCTTCCATTCGTTCGCTGTATCAATTTCATGCGTTACCTTATTGTGCGAATTGTCCGTACTGCTGTACGCCATCGTTGCGTTAAAGTAGCTCATTGGCGCGGTCGCCTTTGCCCAATAGGTCAGACGGAACCGCCTGCCAATATCCGCTTTGGTTAGATTTTTATAGTCTAAAAAGTCGATCCGGATTCTTTCATAAGCAAACTCGGACGGCGTCATATAGTAGCTGCCTCCGCCTGTACCAGTATGGTCTTCCTGTGTCGTCCTGCCATATTTGGCAATGCCGCCGCCCGGCACCACACTTCTGGACAGGGTTTCGTCGAAACTTTCCTCATCAATTACCATTTCAGCTCCTGAATGATTGACGAATATGAGGGTAGCATACGACGCACCCGTTGCCTTCATATACCGTACATAACTTGCAATGTCAACCGCATATTCCTCCGCGCCGCTTACATCAAACTCCGCAATCGGCGCGCCTTCAAAGACCAGATCGGTCTGTACGCCCGTGCCATAGCGGTCATTTGCCGGTGCGTTCAGATAGTTGATAGTTTCGGCGGACCAGTTTTCCGCCAAATCCTTGTCCTGGATACCGTATACTTCTATTTTACCTTTACTTGCCGCGGTTGTCCGGAAACCAAAGTACGCCTGCCCCTCGTCAAAGGCGGACAAATCCAGCTTAATATACGACTTCGCTGCCGCCTCTTCCACTCCGCGTGCGCGGCCGCTTACATATATACCATCTTCCATAACCTTGTCGGCGTTGTCGCCGCTCTCAACATAGGCGATATCAGCCGCGTTTAATTCCACCTTATCCGCCGGGTGCAGTACGAGCGAGGGTGCAAACGCGCTGTCGCCTGCCGCATCGGCAATTTTTACCTCTGTAATATCCTCGCTCACCGAAATATCGTCGAGATAAGCCGCGCCCGTCTTACCATCGGGCATAGTGGACTCTAATACGATAGAAAACGTCTTCTTATTAATCCGGATATCCTTCTCGTCGTCTATTCTATATTCAAACGAGAAGTTATTCCACTCATTTGCCTTCGACTGCTCATAATACATATTTGCTTCCCAATCAATGTTGTCGTAGTTAGAAGAGCTCCAAGGCGATAACCGATAGGTTACCCTTCTTGACGTTTCATCGTAAAGATTGAAACTGATGTGAAACTTCCTGCCCATATCGGATGCGTCAAGAGCCTGCGTCTTAACCAAATTCGATAAAAGCGCAATTTGGTAACTGCCTTCAATCCAAACGTGGTACTGCCCATTTTTATAATTGTTATGTAGCATGTGCGAAATTTTCAAACTGCGCGCACCGCCCGACGTGGCGTTCATCTCGTCGGTGACGGCAGACGCCGTTCTCGAATTTAGATTCATTCCGCCGACCGACGTTGCACCCAGCGGCTCGTTCTCAAAATCGTAGTGGGATAGAAGCTTCGTTTCCTTGTCCTTCTTCGCCTTGAGAATGAATGCCGCCTTGTCGGAGGACAGCCCCTTTATATAGTCGGTCACGTCGATTTCGTAGTCGCCTGCGCCGGTAATCGGTATCTCGGCGAGCAGCTCGCCCATAGTAGAGTTTGCCGGATTTTCCTCGTCAATTCTATCCGCGCCATAGACTAAAACGGTGTTGGCAGCGTCGTTTTCAACCGTGAACCGCAGGCCAATAGTCGTGGAGGCCGCAAAGTCCGCCCCCTCGAACAAATAGTACACACCGGTATCGTCCGAAGCCGTTTTGAGCAGCGTCATGTCTGCGTCAGAGGCAATCTTAGACGCGCTGAGCATCTGCTCATGCTTTACGGTAAAGCGCATCGTCCTGCCCTGCTGTAACGCCGCACCGTTGTCGCCCTTGAGCGTTGTTGGTACGTCAATCATATACTCGTACCCGCCCTTTAAGTTATGGGGCGCAAAATCCCATTCCGTGTTGCCGTACGACGCAGTCCACGTGCCCTCGGCAAGCTCACCCGTCACGGCGTTCGTAATGGTAATCTTGCGGATTTCCTCCTCCGGGATTGAGCCGGCGAACTTAAAGGTCATAGTCGCCTTTGCGTCGATGTCTTCCGTTCCGCCTTCAATATCAATATATTGCAGGATTGGGCCGTCGCCCTTCAGGTAATAGTGTGCCATGTCAAAGAGCGCCTTGTAGCCGTCGAGTCCATAGTCCTTGTCCGTGCCATACACAAGCGCGTGGCCCAGCTCCGGCATGGACAAATACACGCACGGAATGTCATACGTGCGGCACGCATTTACAACGCCGGGATAAAAGCTCTGATACGAACCATCCATCATGCTTCCCGAGGCAAAGGTGGGCGCGTGGCCGTAGGTAATATCGTCATAGCCGCCGCCACAGTTGGCATAGACAAACTGTACGTTGCTCGGGATTGGCGTACCGTCGCTGTAGGTCAACCACGGCTGCTCCTCGCCGCCGTCAATAATGCCCAGGCCGTCATTCTCGGTATCACCAATCTCATAACGCGTTTCTCCGTAGTGCCCATCAAAGTAACGCTGTTCGCAAAGCAGCTCGGGGTGCTGGTTGCCAAGCCTCGTACACACTCCCCCCTTAGAGTTGCCGTAAACGCCGATTCTATCCACATCGAACTTATAGGTGTTCCCCTCATGGTCGGCAAGCCAGCGAATCTTCCGAATCGCCGCAGTATCTGACTTAATACCATTAAATACGCTTAACGAATATGTATAGTTATCCCCCGTGATACCGCCGACCGAGCCGGAACCGTCGCCGTCAAAATAGCCATAATGGTCGACGCGCGCCATAGGTGTATACGCATAATCAAAAACAACACCCGCGTAGCCTGCGAACAAAAATCCCGTCAGGTGCGGACGCATTGTACTTGTCCATGTATCCACGCGCAGCTCTGAACTGGAAGCTACGGAGTATACTGGCACCTTTTCAGCCGGATTCGTCGGATAGATAATATCCATGCGTAGATCCATATCAATTGGGCTGCCATCCGGCTTCACACAGTCGTAAATATCCTCTGCTGTAACCTCGCTCACCTTTTTGGACGTTCCGTCAGAGTAGTTGATTATGCTGTCCTTTTTAACTGACTTAAAGTCGTTGTTCCATATTTCAACAATCTTATCGAGCGAGCCGACCACACCGTGCCTGTCAATTGCCCAGTAGAACTCGTTAAGTGTCACGTTATAGCCCGATGGCACAACATAATTCACCTTTGTATCACATTGTACGTCTGCGATGTACTGTCCCGCACCTATTTTGTTACGAATTGCCTGTATGCTCCAGTCCAAATCCGGGCTTATGCTTGCCGCATGGTTCTGATAGTCGAGCACCACAACAATGTAGCCGCGCTCCAGCATACTGGTGATGATGGCTTCGTCGCTGTCTGTACCAATCCGTTCGGTATTCGTATTGACAACGTAAAGAATTACCGGTGATTGCGCCGTAGAATTCCCCATTGCATACGTTTTAAGGCCGACGGGTATGCCAATATATCCGTCGTTGGCCAGCATCTCACTGTACACACAGTACGGCTCGATACTCTCGATGCGAAAGCCGTCGTATTCCGCTGCAAAGGATGGCAGCGTCATACAGCTCAGCGCAAGCGCCACGCATAAAAAAATGCATAGAATCCGTTTCATTTTTTCTAATCCCCCTTGTTTAAATATATTATTTTTGTTGTAAACTTCCATATATAATAACTTGTTTTGTGTACTTTCAACAAATAAATAGAAATATAAGAATTAATTTTATATTATCATGCCATTCTCTTATTTACAAGGGGTAATATGGTTCAATTTTGACCTTTTTTTATACAAAATGGTAATTTAGACCTTTTAAATTATATAAAAAATAAATAATTTTTCTGATAAATTAATTCGTTGTAACGTCATAATAAAGGAATTATTGACATTTTATAAATGTCATTTTTGAAATTCTATCATGGTATACTATCTTTGTCAAGCACTAAATGTCAAAAAGGTATGTTATATTATGTTTAAAAATAAATCTGTAGACGGAAAAAACAATATCTGCGGCAAAAATATTTACAAGTTACGAAAACATGCATTACCAAAAATGTCACAAAGAATCCTTGCTGAAAAACTGCAGTTATTTGGAATTGATGTTGATAAAAACGCAATCCAACGGATAGAAAGTGGTCAACGATTCGTAACCGACATAGAGTTGGCAGCATTGAAAAATATTTTCGGTGTGGAGTATGAAGAACTGCTTTCTCAGGAAACAAATATTTAGCCCCCCAAACACACAAAAAAGCGCACAGGTTACTCGCCTGTGCGCTTCCCTCTTGGCTCCTCCAGTTGGACTCGAACCAACGACCCTGCGGTTAACAGCCGCATGCTC
>CABUKE010000005.1 GCA_902492065.1 uncultured Eubacteriales bacterium | reverse complement strand
ATTCTGGACAAATAACACGCACGCCATCGTTCACAAACAAATATGCTTTACCCCCGCAGAACGGACACGGTTTTAAGTCAGTCATATTGCACCTCCCTGTTCCGGGTATTTATTCGGGTCGTACGGACAAGAATAAGAAAACGGTTTCCACGGCCGCATGGTTATTTCTGTTCTGTTAGGCTCGCATACTATTGTTATTTCGCATTGTTCTTCCTTTGCTTTTTCGATAAGCCGGTTAAGGTCAATATTTTCAATCATTATCATTCCTCCTACATTCGTACGCGCTGCACATAGCCGCACTTTTTACAGCGATATATCTTCGTGATTGCTGTAGGCATGGAACTTCGCTCCGTGAAATAGGTTCTTGTTTTGCCTAAATCTTCAAGCTCGTGTTTGCAAAACCACATTCGGATGTGGTTGATTATCCAGCTCATGCTTCCTCCCTCCGCTCTCCGTAGCTGCAATAATCATCTTCATGACAGTGGCTATGTTCCATTTTGTCTTCGATACAATAATCTCCATACTGAAAATATTTACACTCCTTACAGCGCACCACAGGTGCTACATCTGCGGTAGGTTCACACAATGCCGCAATTCTAACAGGGTCGTCCTCAACAAGACCTTTTATTAGCTCATCCCTATTAATGTACTCAGCCATTTTGATTCTCCTCAATTTCTTTCAGCACGACACGATATCGCTTACCATCAAGCGTGAATTCAAAATCGTCGCTATGCTCAACCTCAATATAACCATCATGATGCCAGTCTGTATAAATTGTGTCTATAACTTTTTGCGTTAACGTAGCAACAATATCACAATTTTTCATCTTCCGCCCTCCTGTTCCAGTGACCTGTAGTATTCTCCTCATTACTACAATCCTTGCCTGCAAAACTCACAACTGCTGTACAATCCTTATTCGTACATTCAAAGAACCATATATCTAAACTATTAATGCGGCTTACAGGACTACCGCAAAACGGACACGGTTTTAAATCGTTCATGATTACTCCTCCCTTAAATTCCGCCCGCACATCGGGCAGTATTTGTAGTCCGGCAGAATATGGTCTAAGCCGTATTGCCAGTTGAGCGCGGGAACGAACTCGTCCCCGCAGTATTCGCAGCCGGCATTCTCCCGTTCCTCCCTCAGCACCGCGCGCAGCAGTATCAAATAATTGATGCTGTCGATAATCTTCTCGTCCCACAGCTCCGGCTCAATCGCGCGGCCTGCCTCGTACCCTTCTATCAGGTCGTATATGCTCACCGTGTGCTTGCACATCATGCCCGCCAGTGCACCGACCGGCGTTTTCCCCTGCAAATGCGCGGCGCGCTTGAAGTTGTGCAGCCGGTCGCCGTCCGCCGCATACTCGCCCGCTTTGGCGAGCAGGATGGATTTAATTTTGTCGAATGTGTCGGTCAGTATGGTTTCAAATGCTTCGTTTGTCATGGCTGTCCTCCTCAGTATTTATTCGCGCTATATCTGCATTTGGATCCCTCCGCTTTCCGGTTCTCCCATAACAGGCAGGACACTCTGCAATGGATTCAGCATCTCTTCGACTGCTTTTCTGTAATACCTTTTGTCTATTTCAAATCCATAGCTGTTTCTCCCTAACTCCGCTGCTGCACGTAAGGTTGAGCCGCTTCCGGCGCAAGGGTCGATCACGACATCCCCTTTATCCGTGAAAATCTCAATCAAGCGTTTTAGAACTCCGACAGGTTTTTGTGCCGGATGTATTTTGGGATAGGTTTTCGGGTCTCTTTGCCATTGAAACCAGTTAAAAATCATCTTTCTATTATTACGGAATTTCGGCAGCTTATTGCGATACAATATGAGCGCATACTCTGTTGCTCCGCATATTCTCATATTTGCTTTTAACACCTGCGGACTATAATTTTTACAGAAAATGATCGGTATGTAGTTTTTAAACCCATACTTTGCCGCATATTTTAAGACGGTTTGTATCTGTTCAAAGCTGCAAAACACAATCATGCACGGCGCGTCAGAAGACTTACCCCGCCCGTTGCTTTTTTCCGGCTCCTTTTTTAAAAGACGGTTGCAAAAGTGGAAATACTCCGCAATATTAAAGTTAAAATCGCTGTTAAACGCCGCCTTTCCGGCAAGCTTGCTTTCCCCGTTTTCTCTGCTGCCGCCTTTATACCACATCGGGTTAGACCCATAAAAATTTGTTCCAATATTGTAGGGAATATCAGCAATGACAAGCTGCGCCTTTGGGATTCCATACCGCTTGTAATTCTGAAAATTATCGTTGTATAGCTCTGTTTTTATCCCTTCCATGCTCTGCCTCCTCAGTGTTTGTGTTTTCCGCCGCCACTCCCGCAGGCGGCGCAAATACTCGTCCGCCGGGAGGTTTTGGGCGGACAGGTATCGGTTATATCTCTTCTACCGTGATACCATGTACCCATTTCATTAGCTTTCTCTTGAGCTTGTACACGTCCGTCCGTGCACCTTTTACATCCTCGACAATAGTGCGCCCCGCTTTATCTGTGTACACAAAATCTGCAACATAGAAGCACGCCCGCTCGCCGTCCTGCTTCGGAATCAGCGTATAGCGCACCTGACGCTGTAAATTTGTTATCTCGCCAGCGCGCGCAAGCAGAAGCAGTTCGCAGTATCGGTTTGCCTCCCGTTTGCTGTCGAACCGTATCCCGTTTACTACGGTTTTTTGGTTGTTGTATTTGGATTTCCGCACGGTTTTGTCCCCTTTCCAAGCTGTAATTCCAGCTTTTGCCGTATGATCGAAATTTCCGTAATAAAATCCATAATATCCATGCTACCGCCTCCTACCACGGCAAATCGTCGTCCGACACGCCGGGCATAAAGTCCGCCCCGTCCGGGAGCGCGTCAAAGCTCTGCGGTGCGGACTGATACGGCGCGCGCTGCGATTGCTGCGCGCGGTGTTCCTCCGTCTTGCTCTCCGTAAAGCACGCCTCGTCGGCGATGACCTCTGTCGCGTAACGCTTGCGCCCGTCTGCATCCGTCCAGTCACGCGTCTGAATCGACCCAACAAGACCAATCATCCGGCCCTTTGCAAAATAATTGCAGATAAACTCCGCCGTCTGCCGCCATGCGACACAATTAATAAAGTCTGCCTTGCGCTCCTCGCCCGCGCGCGCGAACCTGCGGTTCACCGCTACGGTGAAGCTGCACACGCTGACGCCGCTCGTCGTCGCCTTCAGCTCCGGGTCGGCCGTCAAGCGGCCTACTAATATGGTTTTATTCATCTTCTTTTACCTTTCGTTTGTCACATTCCACGATTCTTTCAAGGTTTGTGCGCCATAACAATTTACAAAAAGGAATGCCATGCAAATCGCAATAAATACATCCTTTACAAAACATGTACTTCCTCCATCTTTATACACAAAAGCCAGCCGCCGCCCGCCTTTGGTGGTACGCGGACGGCGGTTGGTGCGGTTTATGCTTGTTTTCCAAATTTTGCGCGCTGCATAATTGCCGCAATCAGCTTGTCCTCTTTGTCCCGTACAGAAACAGGGGTTGGGCCGCCCCCGTAATAAAAATCGTACTTTGCAAAGCGTTTCACAAAGTCTTCTTTAATCCAGACATCGTTCCCTTCCTCGGTTTTCGGTGCAAGTCTTCGGTATATTGTTCCGCCCATCGCCCCGGACATTGATTCTGTCGGCTTTACTTCGGAAGCTTCTACGCTGTTAAGTATTGTGGAAATTTTGTTCGTTTCTGTGCATTTTTCAAGGTTGAATATGATTTGATTTTCTTCAAAAACGAAAATCCAAACGCCATCCGATACGGCGACCCGGCCCGGTTCTATATGCTCGCATATGACGAATTCACCGTTGAATAATTTTTTAAATATATATTTTTGAGCTTTGTATTCCCATGATTTCATGTTTTTCATCCTTTCGTTTGACAAAGCATATCACGTGTGATATACTGTGTTTGCATTGGTTCGCCCTGCGCGTGAGTTGCCGCTCCGCGCGGGGTCTTTTTTATACCTTAAAATGCGCTTTTGCACCTGCTATCACCTCCATGTATTCCGCTTCGTGCTTTGTGCCTGCGTACGTTTTGTGTACCTGTTCCTCAAACTGCTGCAAATCCCCATCAAAACAGTCGCATTTTACCATGATTATATTGTCTTTTGTGCGGAAAATCGTGGTCGGTCGGGCTTCTCTTCCAAATCCGCGAAAATATAGATAGTCAAAATTGTTTGCTATTTGGGTTCTGCCGTATACACATGCGCTGTCGCATACCCGTGCGTCGCCGCAAACCCGTGCGTTGCCGTATACCCATGCGTTGCCGTATACCTGTGCGTTGCCGCATACCCGTGCATCGCCGTATACCCGTGCGCTGTCGCATACCTGTGTATCGCCGTATGCCTGTGCGTTGCCGCATACCTGTGCATCGCCGTATATCTGTGCATCGCCGTATACCCGTGCGCCGCCGTATACCTGTGCGTTGCCGTATACCCATGCGTTGCCGTATACCTGTGCGTTGCCGTATACCCGTGCATCGCCGTATACCCGTGCATCGCCGTATACCCGTGCGTTGCCGTATACCTGTGCATCGCCGTATATCTGTGCATCGCCGTATACCCGTGCATCGCCGTATACCCGTGCGCTGTCGCATACCCGTGCGTCGCCGCATACCCGTGCGTCGCCGCAAACCCGTGCATCGCCGTATACCCGTGCATCGCCGTATACCCGTGCGTTGCCGTATACCTGTGCATCGCCGTATATCTGTGCATCGCCGTATACCCGTGCGCCACCGTATACCTGTGCGTTGCCGTATACCTGTGCGTTGCCGCATACCCGTGCGTCGCCGCATACCCGTGCGTTGCCGTATACCCATGCGTTGCCGTATTGCGATAAATTGCTCTCCTTTTCTATATAGCCGCCTAAATCTTCCGCTTTTACGTCTGCAAAGTCTTTCAACGCGCGGATTCGGTATAAGGTATGTCCGAAATGGATAATAGTTTCATTTGTCAGTTCGTACTTGTTCATGCGCCTGTGCCTCCTAACCTTGCCTCCATGTAGTTTAGTACAAACATGCCAAGCCAGTATGTACCGTAGAGAACGGCAAGCAGGCCGAGGGATGTCAGTACAGATACGGCAAGCTCTTTCCTGCCCATGCTTAGGCCGGTCAGTTTTTTTATCATTGGTACGCCTCCTTTGGGTTATGGTAACATTTCACGAGCTAATTGTATTACCGAAATGCCAATGCCTGGTTTAAAACTAAAAAGACGCTTTACTGTGCGCGGGTCTTTATGCATCCATCTGGCAACTTCACTGGGCATTAACATCTCCTTATTTGGAAATGCGTTGCGTATAACCAGCATTTGTTCCCGGAGCATTTCTTTTTCTCTCCCCATTTCTCTCACCTCCTTTCATTTCCGCTCCCACGTCAGTATGATAATTGTCAGGCATATGATGAGCGTGATTGCGATTCCTGTGTTCATGGGTTGGCCTCCTTTTTTATGCAAAGTTTCCGGTACGCTTCGCATTGCACCTCAATATGCCTTTGTAGGATATCCGAAAGATTATCTTTTACATAATCCAAGAATTTAGGTGTACAACCATCCGCGTATATTTGGTTTAATACTGACGATATTTCTAACAAAACACCCGCATACATTTCCCTTCCATAATTAACGCTCATGTTTTCTCCCCTCCCTCCCTATTGGTTTACGCTGGCTTATCCCTGCCAGCCAGCTCATCAAGCGTACATCCGAATATATCGGCAACTCCAAATAACATATCTGACGGAGCTTTAGCACGGAGGTTTTCAACACGGTTTAAAAATGCCTGTGATACGCTTAGCCGCCTGCTTAATTCGGCCTGTGACATTCCTGCGTCCTCCCGCAGCCGTTTAATGTTCCGGCTGATTGTAACGTCCCGATTTGTCACGCTCACGCCCCCTTTCATTTTTGGATTGACAATTCCTGTCACTATGGTATAATCAAGTTAAAGGACAATAAACCCTATATCTCGCCAAAGATTTTATTGCCGTGTCGTACCAGCTTTTGTTTATTGCCCCTTAACTTGGTTATATAATATCACCTTTTAAGGTTATTGTCAACATGTGTTTAACCTAATTAGGTTAAATTAGCATTGTGTACAACTGAAAGTAGGTTTATTTATGTATAATTCACAAGAAATTGCATATCGAATAAAACTTCAAGCCAAAAGGAAAGGAGTTTCAGTTTCAACTTTGCTTTCTTTCTGCGAGCTTGGAGTGAATACGGTAAGTAAGTTATCAAAAGGAACAGATATACTTTCTAAGAACCTTGCAAAAATAGCTGACTACCTCGACTGTTCTGTTGACTATCTTTTGGGCCGTACTGACGAAATCGGATTTACTGGCAGTATTGGATACGACCAGCTTGACGACATCGACAAGGCCGAGATTCGCGGCATGATTCGGCAAATGCTGAAAGCGGATAAGTACAAAGAGGAATTACCGCAGTATATTGAATCAAAGGTGGCTGCGCGTGGCGGCGGTGTGATGACGCATATCATGACAAAGGAAGAACTTGAAAAGGCGGACGCGGAAACGACCGAATTTGAAGGGTTTGACGAACTGCAAAAGTTTGATTTGGATGGAGATTGATATTAAAATAAGGAGGAGTTTCTGTGCGAAAACTAAAGGCATGGCAACTTGTGTTACTCATTATTTTTTATCCGGTAGGCATTATCTATTTTATTTGTTGGGTAATATATAAAATTTTACACGCTGACAAGTCCAAAAATGCAAATGTAACACTGCATGTGAATGAATCTATTCCAGAAGATTATATAACTCCTAATTCTGTTGACCTTGCAAAGCCTGTAAAATCTGATATTGACTATAGAGAAGTTCGCACACGCACGCTGTGGCTTGGCGGTATTGATTTTGACTTGCTCGACAAGGTAAAAGTGGGCGACAAAGTTATACTTGTTCAGGAAGATACTGACGAACACGAAAACCCGGTTAAAGTTTTATGGAATGGCGAAATATTAGGCTATTTAAGCGGAAAGCATAAAGTGATACAAAAGAAGATTTATGATAGGCTGGCAGATGTACATGAAATTTACGCCACAATAAATGAAATTAAGCATACAAGCGACTTTGATGGTTGCTCCATTCGGATAATGAAAAAGGACTACTTATACGATTTGGAAAACGCCTAACTTTGACACACAGGCAATCCCTTCCACCTCAGGAAAACATTTTGCAATGACATAAATCGACAAATGCCGCATAATTATCCTTGAGGTGATAGTTATGCGGCAGTCGGATTTTTACATCGACTACAAGAAAGCAAGAGATACAGCGTGGAAGGTAATTTTTAAGTATAGCATATCACATTTGCCTGTAGACGTAAAAAAGCTATGTAAGGATATGAATCTACTTTGCTACAGCTATGAGAATGGGAAAGATATGATTGAGCGGTATAAGCTCCAACCACTTACTATAAATGATGGTTTTTCTAAGATTATTAAAAATAGATATGTTATCTTCTACAACGAAACCATCCAAACACACGCGCGCAAACGGTTTACCGTGGCACACGAAATCGGGCATATCGTTTTGGGGCATTTAGCCCAAGATTCTACCGCATGCCGCTCCGGCGTGTCGCTCTGGAACAGGGCGTGCGAAGAACCTAACCCCATAGAGGCCGCCGCTAACGTGTTTGCAAGCCGCCTGTTGGCCCCTGCTTGCGTTTTGCATGCGCTGGATATCCATACAGCGGGCGAGATTGCAAGCCTGTGCGGGCTGTCAAATACGGCGGCAGAGATACGCGCGAAACGTATGGCGGAGCTGTACGCACGAGAGCGGGAGTGGCTGCGCACAAAGGGACGGTCGTGCTTTGGCGTGTCGCCGCAGGAGCGGCGCGCGCTGACGCAGTTTGGGAAATTTATTGCGGAGTATAAGGAAAAATGAGGGTGGCATATCATTTTCGTGAAGCCACTAATATGATAGGCGGGCTATGAACCGTGCAGCGTATGTATTCGGTGAATATAAAGAAAGGAGATAAAATCATGAATGTATTTGAAGAAATTAAGCATACCAATGAATATGGACAAGAATATTGGTCGGCTCGCGAACTTGCAGTAACATTGGAGTATCAAGACTACAGAAATTTTCTTGTAGCTATTGATAAAGCTATGGAAGCGTGTAAAAATAGCGGTCAAATTATTTCCGACCATTTCGGTGAAGCCACCAATATGATAGGCGGGGTTATCGTATAATACAATCATGAGTTAGGCCCCGACACGCCTCTTAACAATGCGTACCATGTCGGGGCTGTTTTTTTTGTAGTATAAGGTAGGAAGGTGATTATTACGTTTAAACGAAAAGATAAATACGGAAACGATATGTATCAAGAACAAATTTCAGTTGTTATAAACGGGAAGAAAAAATATAAATACTTTTATGGTCGCTCACCCGCTGAAATAAAAAAGAAAATGATAGCTTGGAGAGGTGAGCAAGAACAAGGAACACTGTTAAAAAATATAGCCGACGCTTGGTGGGAGGAGCATCAGACTTCTTTATCCCCTAATACGGTCAAATCATACAAACCTGCATATGAAAGGGTAAAAAAAGAGTTTGGCGATCAGAAAATCAATGAAATTAGTGTGATTGATTTAAATTGTTTTATTCAAGATTTTTCGCAGTTATACAACAATATTAAAACTGTAAAGAACCAAATTAATATTACAAATCTGATATTTAGGTATGCTGCTTCTCATGGCTATATTGAGAATAACCCTGCCCAGTTTCTTTCTTTGCCAAAGAATCTCAATCGCGGTACGCGAGACATGGCAACTGAAGAAGATATAAAGGCGATTGAAAATAGCGAAAACCTGTCTTTAGAATTAGGGTTGTTCGCCTACTTTCTCCTATATACCGGATGCCGAAAGGGTGAAGCTCTTGCATTGCAATACAAGGATATAGATTTTGACAATAAAACAATCTCTATTTCAAAATCTGTATACTATATTGGGAATAAGCCGCATATAAAAGAACCTAAAACTAAATCTGGTGTTCGGGAAATTATTCTATTAGATAGGCTTGCGGACAAATTGCCGAGAGGCAAACAAAACGATTTTGTTTTCAGCGATAAAGACGGTAACATATATAGTGAGTCACTGTTTAGGAAAAAATGGGAAAGCTATCAAAAAAAATCAGGCGTAACATGTACACCTCATCAGTTAAGGCACTCATATGCAACCATACTTTATAACGCAGGTATTCCCGCTAAGGATGCGCAAGAGCTTTTAGGCCACGCTGATATAAGTACTACCCAAAACATTTATACGCATATCAGCAAATCCCGTAAAGATAAGGTAGCGAAAATACTAAACTCCATGTAAATTTCATGTAACTTTTAATATTTTTATTGATAATAAAGGATTTTATGAGGGTTCAAGTCCTTCTGCCCCTGCCAAGTTAAAAACCGCCAAACAGCAGTGGTCCTACTTGTTTGGCGGTTTTTTATGTACATATTCCGTATTTTATATTATTTTTCCTTTCCCCCAAAGGCAGCCTGCGCCTCGTTCGGGCTGCTCCGCCGCCCGATTGCCGGAAAGCGGTGTTCCAGCGCAGCTCTGGAAATTTCAATGTCTTCATACGCTTCCTCCGGACTGAAGCACCCCACCGTCACCATGTCGCAGGGGCGGATGGTGTTCCAGACGAAGTTAAGCCCGACATAGGGCGTACACCGCCCTGCCGCCATCGGCTTGATAGTCATGACAGGCTTTTTGGCGCGGTTGATGATGGCGGCGACCGTTTCAATCTCCACTTGCATCATGAAGCCCATCGGATTATAGATTTGGATATAGGTCTGAATATCATACCCATGCGCATCCGAATAGACCACCAACTCCGGCATATGCGCCGACAACCCCGGCACCATCCCCGCTTCGCGTATCATGCCCGTATAGTCGTCTATCCTTTGCAGTTCCCCCGTCTGTTTGTTAACCAGCTTTTCCGCGCTCGAGTGGTGAATCAGACACAGGCTGCTGCCCGTCTCTGCGCTCTTTTTGACCGCTGCCTGTGCCTCCCGGCGCCCTTCGGCGGAATCCTCCATGTTCAATATGGGCGTGTCCACGATTTTCATTTCTGTCCCGGTCTGCTCCTGCGCGTATAGAATTGCCTCGAGCAGCGCCGGCTGCTGGCTGACCGGCCCCATAATCGTGTCGATCCCATGCGCTAAAAACGCTTTGATAACGCCAAACTTCTGCTCCCGGCTTCCGTTCCGGTCACATATCATTTTGTCAGCCGCAGGCCCTGTATGGCTCCACCCCATCAACCAGTTTGTGCCGATAATCATTCTTGACAGGGAAATCCCCTCTACCTCTGTCCGCGGAAACATAATCTTATCCATGCGCAAGCCTCCCCTTCTTTTCGTTTCTGTTATGGATTTATCAGGGCGGTTCCTTATCGCCATGAATGGCAAATTGTGAACAAACGGCGTTTTGACTTCCTGGTTTTCCTATGTTATAATGCATTGTAAATAATGTAAGAACAAAGCGGAGCGTACGCACCAAAGAGCATAAAAAGGAGGAATCCTTTTGGACAAAACATTATACATCACCGACCTCGATGGAACGCTGCTCGGCTCCGACCAGACAGTATCCCTCTTTACCGCAAATGCCGTCAACACGCTGGTCCGCCGCGGTATGCTCTTTTCCTACGCTACGGCGCGCTCGGCTCACACTGCCGCAAAGGTCACGCACGGCATCACGGCAAGCCTGCCCGCCATTGTGTACAACGGCGCCTTTATCGTCGACCACCAGAGTGGGAAACCGCTTCTCTCCAACTATTTTTCCCCCAGCGACGCAGCGGCAATCCGCACGGTGCTCGCCTCTGCGCAGCTTCATCCTATCGTCTATGCCCACACAGGCGGCATCGAAACCTTTTCCTACCTGTCCGGCCATATGAGCGCCGGTGCAAATGAATTTCTGTCTACGCGGCGCGGCGACCCGCGCAATAATCCTGTCGAACACGCCGGCGCGCTCTATGCGGGGCAGATTTTTTATTTCACCTGTATTGACGACGCAAAAAAACTCTATCCTGTCTACGAGAAACTTCGCCGCGACTTTTCCTGCGTCTATCAAAAGGACACCTACAGCGAAACCCAATGGCTGGAGATTCTTCCACAAAACGCAAACAAAGCAACGGCTGCGCAAAAGCTGAAAGAACTTCTGGGCTGCCGCAGGATTGTGTCGTTCGGCGACGGGAAAAACGACCTCCCCCTGTTTTCCATCTCCGACGAATGCTACGCCGTTGCAAACGCGGACGAAGCTCTAAAGGCCGCCGCAACCGGAATCCTCAGCAATAATGACGACGACAGCGTTGCCAAATGGCTGTTGGAAAACGCCGTCTTTTAAGTCCGTACGTTCTACCGCTCCATCTCCACCATGTAGAGCTGCGGCCTGCCCTCCTCCTTTCCGTCAGAAGCAAACAGGATTTTATCGTTCGACCAACTCCAGCAGGGATGGCAATGCACTGTCTGCCACCGCCAGGAGGTGTTATGCTCGCACAGCGTTTCAATCTTGGGCGTATCCTGTGCAATATCAATCAAAACAATGTCCTCCACAGCATCGGCTACCAGCTTTGTATTGTCGCGGTTTGCATGGTAGTGGTTGCAGTAATACGGCAAGTCCATCCGCCGCACCAGGTTGCACTCCTTATCCGCAAACCCGATCCACGGGATCGCATCCGGGCCGTCGCTGTCCATCGTGACGGCCTGCGTCTTGTCCGAGGTAATTGTCCCATCGTGACCCTTGCCACGGTTGTCAAAGAAAACAAGCCCATCCCGCGTCCAGAACTCGTGCCCGATGCTGTCATCCTCCGCCTGCACAAAGCACGGCTTGACGTGCCGCGTAATGGTATTGAACATCCAGATGCGCTGCTGGACGTAGTTCCACGGCCCCTCGTGGCAGTAAGTGATATATTCGTTCGTGTCGGGCGCAAACTGCACATGCCCCATCCAATGCGTATCCTCAAATACGACGTCCCCGCCCGTGCCGTCCATCCTCGCAACGATGAGGTACGCGTGCTTATGCGCATAGAAGCTTTCTTTAAAGCCACCGTAATTCTCCCCGACATAGGACTTGTTCACCTTTGGAACGTCGCACGCCGCTATGGCGACGTAGCGTTTGTCAAAGCTGACGCTCGGATGTCCAAGTGTATGCCCGACCGGACAGCGGTACAGGAGCGTTGTTTCCCCGCTATTTAAATTCATAGAGTACAAATCCCCGTCGCCGATAAAAATCAGATATTCGCTGTCCGGGCTCTTTGTAAATGCACCCGTTGTTTCAAACTGGCTCTTAAAGTCGGTCAGCTGTGTCCGAACGCCGCTCTCCAAGTTAAGCCGGAACACATTTGTGTCGCCCTTTTGGCGCAGATTGCCGTCCGCGTGCAGATAGATAATGTCCTTATCCCCAAGCGTAAAGGAATTATCGGTAAAGTACATATGCCAGCTCATCCCGCTCTGCGTAAGCTGTACAACCTCCCGCCCGCTCTTTCGGTCCGTGTACCGCTCCATCTCGGAGACAAACTGCTGTCCGATTTTATTCATCTTAAGCACCTCTTTTATGGCTTGTTGTCACTTCCGCTGTCTATTATAGCGTAATTTTTTCAAAAATCCATAAAATTTTATGCAAAAGTAATTATTTTCTAAATACCATGCCGTATGATTTTAACATGCCAAACCTCTCATAATATCTTTGTAAGGTTTCTTCACATGTTAAGTCAATATTGGGGATATCCCCCAAACTCTTTAATAGGATATTAAAAAGTTTTGTGCCAATCCCCCGCTTTTGATATTCCGGCAAAACTTTAAGCATTGGAATAAAAGCAAACTTCAGACCATCTGATAAAGCATTTATAAAACCAATAACCCGGTTCCCATCCTTGGCAAGAACAATGCTGTAACTGTTTTCTAAAATAGTATACATTTCATTTCCATAAATTGGATGTTGCCACCCAACACAAAAATGCGCTAGGTGCTCGGCACAAATCCCTTCCAAGTCCGTTTGATACTGTATGTCCATTCTGCACCTCCGATTTATTGTTTTGATCTTTTCTGTATTTTATCACATTAACCAAAAAAATGCGACTATTTTTCATATCCACTCCCTGAAACAAAAAAAGCCGGCACAGGCAGCGCGTCCGGCACATGCTGATAAAAGGCCGCCGGAAACCCCAGCAGCCTTTGCCCGTTTAGATTTTCAGTCTTCTTGAGTGTCGAGCAAGTCAGACAGCGTGATGCCAAAATATTCAGCAATCTTTTCCATTGTGTCCAAACGCGGTTTAACCTTTTGTCGCTCAATCAGTCCAATTGTATCCGTACTGGCGCCAATTTGCCTGGCAAGCTCTTTTTGTGATAACCCTTGTTTAATTCGGTGCGCTTTTAGCTTCTTTGCTAAAATTTCATCTTCAGACATGGTAACACCCCTGTCTAAACCTTATGCAACCGTGCAAAATTAATCAAAGGATTTTATTCTGTATATTGGGCAAAATTTCAATTATTTTCCTTTTTCTTGATAAATAATCAAATATTTAGAAATTATATTGCATAATAATCAGTACCCTTTCTGTAAATATGAATAACAGTTTTTCCCAAATAGTCCTATAGGCACAAAAAAATAACGGATATCCGATACGTTTGTGTACCCGATATCCGTTTTCTTTTAAAAATTTTACTTCGTAAGAACAGCTTCCGCCGCAGCCCGGTACGCCTCGTACCCGAGTGCGGTGTTAATTACGTCAAGCAGCATATTGGCGGACATCCGCTGTGGAAGCCCTAACCGCCGCAGCAGCGCGCGCCGCTTTTCGGCACTGTCCGGCCCACCGGCAAACCCGTCTGCATACAGGCCGGCTTTTGTAAGCGTGTGTCCGCCGCACATCTTACCTGTTTGTTCTCCTTCACCGATTATCGTCGCGCCAGCTTTAATAAGCGCGTCCAAAATGATCTGCCTATCCATCCCCTCTACGCCGAGCAGCCCCTCCTTTGAGGGCGCAGCCTTGCGCCGTTCCTTGCCCACAATATCGGGGATAAACGCGTGGCGTATTTTATCGCGTCCAATGCCCTGCTTGATATAATTGCGAATGGCAAACCCTGCCCGGTCCGGGTCGGTCAGCAAAATGATACCGTTTTTGTCCGCCAGCGTACGAATCAGCTTCAGCTTTTCTTTATTTTTAAAAATTCCAAAACCGTTCGTCGTGAGAATGAGCGTATCGACCAGGGAGGCGAGTTTTACCTTGTCGTAGTTGCCTTCCACAATGATTGCCTCTTTGATTTTCAGCATACGCCGCCTCCCTTCGCCTTTTCTGCCCTATCGGATTCCATTCTTTTTATCAAGGCGCAAATTTCGAAAATACAGCACAAGGTCTACGCCGACAATCAGCAGATTTATCACATAAAAAACAATCACATAGTCTACGCCGTTTACACACTTATTGACAATACCAGCAATATAGCCAACGATAATCGTAATCAAAAATGCGAGACTTTTCCCCGTTGTCGTCCGCGCGCGGTACGACTTGACGACCGACATCGGCCACGCCGCAAAAAAGCATAGCAGCATGATCACTTCATAAATTCCATACAATCCTATCGTCCCCTTTTTCTATTTCTCCGCCTTTTTCCGCTCCACAGCCTCCCACGCAATGCGGTCGAGCAGTCCCTTTTCCTGCCGGGTCATCCCCTCGGGCAAAAAGCTAGCATCTGCGGCGTTTTTGCCGGTAAAGAACGTAAGCCACACCGCGCTGAGCAAATACCGCCCCTGCGGAATCTGCGCATGGAACGTATCGCGGTGCATCGGGCCAAAGCCCGCCTCCTGTGCCAGGCGGAACGCTAATCCGGACGGGATCTGCCGCGCACCGCCGAGCTGGCGCGCCGCCTTATTGTACGCGTCCTCGAGTCCGTTAAACATCTCCTGCGACGTGGAGAACCCAAGCTCCACCGTCAGCCGCTCGCTCCCGTCCTCGTACGCCCACGTCTGGTGGATGACCTGCTCCGCTCCGGGACACAGCGCACGCACACCGTCGGACAGCTCCTGCAAGTATGGCATGTATGTGCCGTAGTCAAAGCTGAAATGGCTCGCCTGCTGGAGCGTCACCACGTCCCATTTCTCCTTTGTCAACGCCTCGCGCAGCGTGATATGCTTCTCCGTGGAAACGCCGTTGACCTCAAGCACATAGTCGTCTAAATTATTTTTCAAACACCCGGCGTGCCGCTCGAGCGAACAGCCCCCAATCATCAGATTCTCGCTGTGTATCTCCTCTCCCGCGCTCTCCGCAAGCGTATGCAGATATGCCTGCGCGTCCTGCGCAAAGCTGTTGCCAACCGAAATAATTTTCAAATCCTTCTCCCCCTCTGCGTATGCCAAACGGGGCGTCTCCGCCCCGCTTGCTGTTTTATTTGAGTTCCATACCGCCGTCGCCGATATCGCTTACATAAAACGACGCGGCGTAGCCGATTTTCTTTTCATATTCTTTGCCAACCGTTTCGATGAACCGCTCTACTGCATCCTCGCGTACCAGGCTGACGCTGCACCCGCCAAAGCCCGCACCCGTCATACGCGAGCCGATTGTGCCGTCGATTTTGAGCGCCTCTTCCACCAGCGTGTCAAGCTCCACGCCCGTCACCTCGTACAAGTCGCGCAGCGAATTGTGCGACTGCGTCATCAGCGCGCCAAAGGTAATAAGGTCTCCGGCCTTGAGCGCCTCCACCGAACGGAGCACGCGGTCATCCTCCTCGATGACGTGCTGCGCACGCTTTCTCACCGTTTCGTTTTCAATCAAATGCGCGTTCGCCGCAAACTGCTCGGCTGAAATGTCGCCCAGGCACGTCGCGCCCGACACCGCATCCTTCAAAAGTTCAAACGCCGCCTCGCATTCGCTCCGGCGCTCGTTATACTTCGAGTCGGCAAGCCCGCGTTTCTTGTTCGTATTCGCAATCACCAGCTTATAGCCGTCCATCTTGAGCGGGACAAGGCTGTAGTCGAGGTTTTTGCAGTTCAGGAAAATGGCGTGGTCCTTTTTGCCCATCGCGGACGCAAACTGGTCCATGATGCCGCAGTTTACGCCGGCATATGTATGCTCGGTGCGCTGCGACACCTTTGCCATCTCAATCATGTCGATATTGTTGGGGAGGCCCTTTTTCTCGTTCGAGAATGTCGCAAACAGAATCGCGGTCGAAACCTCGATCGACGCGGAGCTTGACAGTCCGCCGCCGTACGGGATTGTCCCGTGCGAGAGCATGTCGCACCCTACGATTTCATAACCGAGCTTCTCGAGCTCATATGCCACGCCGATCTGGTAATTGCCCCACTTTAAGTGCTTATACGAATCGAGCTTTGTAATGTCCGCCTCGACGCGGTCGGGCAAATCCGTCGCGCACAGGTGGATCAGGTTATCGTCACGCTTGCGCGCAATCACCGTCGTATTCATCGTCAGCGCCGCCGGGAACACGTACCCGCCGTTATAGTCGGTATGCTCGCCAATCAGGTTCACACGCCCGGGCGCCATGAACACGCGCAAATCGTCCTTGCTGCCGCCGTAGATGTCGATAAACTGCTGCTTTAACTCCTCTATGGTAAAGTTTTGCATGGGATTATTCTCCTTTTTGTATAAACTTCTTATATGCCGCGCGCAGCTCCTCCGCTTTTTCCTCCGGCGCGGTCGGGTTGCAGTGCGCCCATGCGCCTGTCTCGCTCGAGGCGTTAAACTTCTGCTTCTCGGCCGAGCGCATCGGGGGGAAGAACTTGATATGGAAGTGGTAGTACGGCGTATCCTCCTCCACGTTGACCGGGCTTTGGTACATGCACATCATGTACGGGAACGCATAGTCGAACAGCGAGTCGAGCGTGCCCGCCGTCTCACGCACAATTTTGGCGAGGTTATCCTTCTCACGGTCATTAAACTCCTCCAGCGAGTGCTTATGCGCCTTGCTGATGATATACATACCGTACGGATACTCGCTGTAAAACGGCAAAAACGCATAAAAGTCGTCGTTCTCGATAATAATGCGGCTGCCCGCCTCCACCTCGTCATGGAGCATATCGCACAGCAGGCAGCGGCCCGTCTGTTCAAAGTGCTCCTTGCTCGCTGCAAGCTCCAGCTCGAGCCGTTTTGGCACAAACGGATACGCATAAATCTGCCCGTGCGGGTGCGGCATCGTTACGCCGACCACCGCGCCGCGGTTCTCGAAAATAAAGATATATTTGTTCTCGGGGTCTTTTTTCAGCTCTGTGTACCGCTCCGTCCACAAATCCACTAACTTGCGCACATGCGGCACGCTCAGCTCCGGCAGCGTGACCGTATGCTCGGGCGAGTAGAGGATTACCTCGCACTTGCCGTGCGACGGCTTTACCTTATACAGCTCCGTCGCCACGTCGTCCGGCTCCGGCGGATTGGGCGACAACGCCGGGAAGTCGTTGTCGTACTTTAACACATCAAAATGGTCCGGCACCTTGCCCGACCCGGGACAAAACGGGCACCAGTCCTTCGGCATCTGCGGCCGGTTCTGCCGGTGCGACGCAATCATAACCCAGTCTTTAATCAGCGGGTTCCATCTAAGCTCTGCCATGCTTGTTCAACATTCCTTTCGTGCAAACTCTTTTGCTTTCTTATTTATAATCCGTTTCAAAACAACACTAATACTATACCGTTTTTCGCCGTTTTTGTCAATATCTATCGCGGATTGGCGGGTGCGTCAACGATTGGGAGCGGGGCCTTCTCGCCCGACGCGGCGCGCACATACCCGCCAATCACCTGCTCGCCGTACAAATACAGCACCACGCAGCCTTCTTTTTCTTCCTGCTGCGCCAGCGTGCACACATACACCGCCACGCGGTACCCGCGCCATTTATTTAGGTCAAACCCCGACGCGCGGCAAAGCTCGCCGAGCGCCTTATCCGCGCGGCCGAAAAAGAGCGGGATCCACCGCGTCCCGCGGCGCACGACCGTCGCCGCGCCAAAGCCCAGCGCGCACAAATACTCCGCGCACAAAAGCTCCTGGCGCGCGCGCAGGTAGCCCGGCGTGTCGATGCTCAGCGCCAGAAACACAAGCGTCAGGCACAGGATGAGGCACACGCCGACCGTATAGTAAAAGATTTCCGCACCCTGCATAATTGCCCACGCCCTTTTTTGATAAATTTTCCCATGATTAAAAATATGCAGGAATTTCCGCGTTTATTATCCTGCAAACTGCAAAAACTGAATATGCAGGACTGACAAAAGATGAAGATTGAAAAAAGAAGAATCCAGCAGAAACGGAGGGAAACAACCATGGCTATCGTAGATACAATCGCCCTGATCCTCGTCATTGTCGGCGGGCTCAACTGGGGCTCTATCGGTATTTTTGGCATTGACCTCGTCGCGACTTTGTTCGGCGGCCAGGCCGCGCCAATCGCAAGGGTGATTTACACCCTTGTCGGGCTTGGCGCACTCTGGTCGATTACGCTCCTGTTCAAGGACAAGGTCCCGGCGTCGTCGGAGAGTCATGCGCACCACCACGCGCGGTAAGGTAACTGATAAAAAAAGGCAGCCCGACGGGCTGTCTTTTTTTAACTGTTCGGTATGGTTTGGTAACATACTAAGCGCCTCTAATCTACCTCTACGGGTATAACCATCTAATCGTATAACACAACAAAAGGGGAATTACAAGTACAAATATATGTGATATGATAAATAATGTTTTTACAAAGTTTCATACAAAAGTATGTGTATAATTTTTATGAGGTGTTTTATCATGCAATCAAACCGTCCATTAAAGGTGAAAGTGAGTATCACGCTCGACGAGCCGCTCGTGCGGGAGCTGCGCCGCCGCAGCGACAGCGCGTACCGCCCGCTGTCGCAGTATATCAACCTTGTCTTATACGAACATATTGCGGCGCTGGAGCGCAAAAAGGAGCCGCCGCACAAAACATAGACTACTGCCGCAAATCGCCCGTGGCGGGGTTGTCGAGCAGGCGGCCGTCCTCGGCAAAGCGGGAGCCGTGGCACGGGCAGTCCCACGTATGCTCCTGCCGGTTCCACTTGAGCGCACAGCCCATGTGGGGGCAGCGTTTCGGCGTGGGGGTCAGCAGGCTGGCCGTGGCCTCGAACGCGTTGACGGCGAGCTGTGGGCGCAGAATGCTGCGCGAGGGCGAGAACACGTCCGCCCATGCAGGCGCGCGCCCCTGTACCATGTCGGAGAGGAGCATAGCCGCGGCCATGGAGGTCGTCATCCCCCATTTGTTGAAGCCCGTCGCCACGTACAAGTCCTGCGTGCGGCCCGAGTAGCGTCCAATGTACGGCACGCCGTCGAGCGTCATGCAGTCCTGCGTGGCCCAGCGGCGCACCTCGACCGCGTCCGGGCAGTGCCGCCGCGCAAAGGCTTGCAGCTCGTTCCAGCCGCCGCCCTGCTTGCCGGTGCGGTGTCCGCCGCCGCCTACAAAGAGCATGCCGGCATAGTTGCGGAACGACATCCCCTTTTCCGCCTCGTCAACGTACATCCCGCCCACGTCGGGCGCGTGCTTGAGCGCCATGACGTAGGAGCGGTGCTGGTACAGCTTCAAAAAATAACTGCCGTGCTTGTTCAAAAACGGGAAATGCGTCGCCGCTATAATGCTTTTGGCGCTGATTCTGCCGTTTGGCGTCACAGCAGTGGTGCCAATCAGCTCGCGCACGGGCGTGTGCTCGTAGATGCGCAGTCCCTTGGCGATTGCGGCGGCAAATTTGAGCGGGTGGAACTGCGCCTGGCGCGGGAACTTGACCGCGCTGGCAATGGCGAGCGGGAGCGGGAGCGACGTTTCTACCTCTGCGTCGACTCCCAGCTTTTGCAGTGCGGCGGCCTCAGCCTCAATCTTGTCCGGCTTACTTAGCGTGTAAACATACGCGTCCTTTTCTTCAAAATCGCAGTCAATTCCGCCGCAAAGCGTGCGGTACTTGTCGAGCGCGGCCTGGTTTGCGTCAAGGTACGCCTGCGCCCGCTCCGTGCCGAATTTGCGGAGCAAATCGCCGTAGAGCAGGCCGTGCTGCGCGGTGAGCTTTGCCGTCGTGTTGGCGGTGATGCCGCCGCAGATGGTTTCCGCCTCGACAAGCATATAGTCGACGCCCGCCTGCGCGAGCATGTATGCGCACAGCACGCCCGCCATACCGCCGCCGATGATGAGCACATCGGTTTTGCCGTCGCCCTTTAAGCTGTCGAAGCGCGGCATTGTTACATTTTCCGTCCATAGGGATTTCATGTTCGCTTCCTCCGTTTTCCAATTCAGTTTTGCACATATCTGCCCATAGTATCGCACGTTTTGACAGAGTCTATGCAGACAGGAAAACACGGGAAACCATAAAAAAACAGCGCAAAAACTTTTTGCGCCGTTTGTAAAAGCCGTCTATGTTCACTCGCTCCGGTAAACGACCTCAATTTCGCCGTGCTTGGCCTCGTATTCTTCAATGCATAACGCCGCGAGATGCTCCATCTGCGCGTTAAACGAGCGGTGGTTCCGTTTTGCGATATAGGCCATTTTATAGAGCATTTCCTCTTGGAAGCGGATTCCTGTCTGGATCTTATCGGTCGCCATAATAACACTCCTTCATCAGTTTAACAACATTTTATTACAAGTTTGGCTTGACTGTAAACACTCATAATGTTATTATTATGTTATCATCTGTGGAAATGACACAAAAGGAGTGGCAATATGTCCAATTCTGACCGTCCGTTAAAAGTCAACATCAGCATTACGCTCGACGAGCCTGTTGCGCGGGAGATACGCCGCCTCAGCGACGGCTCCTTCCGCTCGCTGTCGCAGTATATCAACCTGGTTTTATACGAGCACATTGTGGCGTTGGAGCGCAAGAAGGAGCGATGCACGCCGCCAGACGGAAAATAAAAAAACGGGCACTTTCGGCCCGTTTTTGTCCTGCAATCATTTATTTGTACAGCGGCCCATACGTCTGGCACGCGCGGTAGTCGCTGTCGCCGCCCATGCCGAACGCCGCCCAAGCGTGCGGACGGTAGATTTCGCTCTCGCATACATTGTGGAGCGACACAGGGATACGCAGCATGGACGCAAGCGTAATCAAATCCGCACCAATGTGCCCATGTACGGTGACGCCGTGGTTCGCGCCCCAGTTGGCCATCACGGAATACACGTCTGCAAACGCGCCCTCGCCCGTAAGCCGCGGCGCAAACCACGTGGTCGGCCACGTCGGGTCGGTGCGGCTGTCAAGCGCACGGTGCATGTCGTCCGGCAGCGTCACTGTATACCCCTCCGCAATCTGCAATACCGGGCCGAGCCCGTCAATCAAGTTGACGCGCAGGAGCGTGACCGGCATTTCCGCAAGCGTCTTGAAGTGCGACGAGAAGCCGCCGCCGCGGAAATACTCGTAGTCGGCGCGACACCAGTCGGTCGCGCCGAGGCACGCGGCAATGTCCTCGTCCGTCATGTCCCACCAGCGTTTCACCGTGCCGTTGCCGTCCGCGTCCTTGGCTGCGCCGGTGCAGTCCATCGCCGTCGCGCCGGAGTTGATGAGGTGGATGATGCCGTGCTCCGCCTTGCCGGTGAGCGCCTTACCCGTTACGCGCGCCACCGCGTCGGGGCTCCAGTACGTGCGCACGTCGTGGAAGCAGGGCGCCTTGTTGGTCAAAAGCGTGCTAAACAGCATGGAGATGCCGTTAAGCGTGTCGTTCTCCGTGGCGAAGGGGAACGGCTGCTTCTTCCCGTTCCAGTCAAAGCTCGACGCGAGCAGCGACTCGGTAAAATCAGCGTTCGGGAGCCAGTCGGTCCACATGCGCTGCCCCTGGAAGCCGCCAACTATGGCATTGCGTCCGAGCGACTCCTCGTGCCAGCCCATCTCGGCGAGTTTTTCGTTCCCGTGGAGGATGTCGCCTACAATGACGGTAAATTTCGCAATAAATTCCCAGTCCTTATCCGCCGGAACGACCTTCGACTTCCGGATAATCTCCGGCAAATCTTTGCCCGCATTTTTGTCGAAGCCCTCCTTGCAGTTGGCCTTGATCCACGCGAGCGCCTTCTCGTATTCGTCGTGGTCGTAAATCCCGAGCGTCATACGGCGCAGGATTTCCGTCAGGTCGACCCATTCGGCCCGAATGCCGAGATACTTCTGCATAAAGTTTGCGTCGCAGAACGACCCCGCAATCCCCATCGATATGCCGCCTAGGTTCACATACGCCTTGTTTCTCATCTGCCCTGCCGCAACCGCGCAGCGTGCGAAGCGCAGAATCTTTTCCCGGACGTCATCCGGCACACTCGTGTCGTCCTTGTCCTGCACGTCGTGGCCGTAGATAGAGAACGCGGGCAGGCCGCGCTGTGCGTGCGCCGCCATAACCGCGGCAAGGTAGACCGCGCCCGGGCGCTCCGTCCCATTAAAGCCCCACACCGCCTTAATCGTGAGCGGGTCAAGGTCCATCGTTTCGCTCCCGTAGCACCAGCACGGCGTCACGGACAGCGTCGCGCAGACGTTTTCCTTTGCAAACTGCGCGGCCACGCGCGCCGCCTCTGCGCCGCCGCCAATCGTCGTTTCACCGATGACGCACTGTGCCGGCGTTCCATCCTGATAGAATACGTTTTCTCCTATCAGCTTTGCCGCTGCGCGCGCCATGTTCATGGTCTGTACCTCCAGCCCCTCGCGCACGCCGCCCCATCGCCCGTCGATTACCGGGCGTATTCCAATTTTTGGATATTCCATTTTCTTTTCCCCCTTTACCTGTGCTTTTCCTTATTTTACCTCTAATTTGATTACAGTGTCAATCTCATCCGGCAGATTTACCGTCTGCAAATCCACAAACACGTCGTGCCCCAGCTCTTTTTTGTTGTGTTCCGCGTTCCACGGGCGCATTTTTACCAGCTCGGACGCATCGCTGACGAGGCGTACCTTTTCCACCTTGCGCCCTACGTCGAAGCGGAGCACGCTGGTGGATGTGTCGTACACATGGGCGTAGTACGTGTTGCCGCGCCGCGTGTAGCGCCCCCACTCCGGCTTTGGCAGGTCCGCCTTGCCGCAGCCGTAAATGCTCTCGCCGTTGTCGTCCATCCATCGGCCCACCTGCTTTAAAATCTCCACGCTCTCGCGCGGAATTTCGCCCTTTGCGTTCGGCCCGACGTTGAGCAGCAGGTTGCCGCCCTTGCTCACGCACTCAGTCAGCATACGAATCACGGTTTTCGCCGTTTTGTAGTTTTTGTCCGCCGCACAGTAGCCCCAGTGGTCATTAAGCGTCAGACACGCCTCCCACGGTACGTCGCGCCCCTGCATATCTGTCAGCCCCTCGGCCGGGACGGTCTGCTCCGGCGATTTGAAGTCGCCAGTGTATACTGGCTCGTCTGCGTCCCGTCCCGCGTCGTGCAGGTCGAGACGGTTGTCAAGAATAATCCCCGGCTGCAGCTCGCGCGCCATATTGACCAGCTTGGTTGCCTGCCACTTTTCCCCGCGCATATCGTTGTATTCGTCCACGTAGGAAAAGTCAAACCACATGATGTCGATCTTGCCGTAATTCGTCAAAAGCTCGCGCACCTGGTTGTGCATATAGGTCACATAGTTGTCAAAATTGCGTCCCTCGTTTTGATATGCCGGATTGTTGCGCATGGGGTGCTGCCGGTCGCCATAGTGCGGGTAGTCGGGGTGGTGCCAGTCGAGCAGCGAATAGTAAAAGCCGACTTTGAGCCCCTCGGCGCGGAACGCTTCCACATACTCGCGGATCAGGTCGCGGCCTGCCTTCGTATTCGTCGCCTTATAGTCCGTGTAGGCCGAGTCAAACAGGCAGAACCCGTCATGGTGCTTTGTCGTCATGACCGCGTATTTCATTCCCGCCTCGCGCGCGAGCCGCGCCCACGCCTTCGGGTCGTATTTGTACGGGTCAAACTCGTCAAAATACGGCTGATAGTCCTCTGTGCTGATTTCCTCATGGCTGCGCACCCACTCGCCGCGTGCCGGAATGGCGTACAGGCCCCAATGGATAAACATGCCAAACCGGTCGTGCCGGAACGCCTCCGTGCGCGCCATCTTTTCCTCATATCGGTTCATAACTGCCCCCTCCTGTTATTCTGTTTTATGAAAAGCATGGCTATAGCCCCGCTTTTTATCGGATTCTTTTTGACAAGACTATCGGCAAAAATAAAATGCTGTCAATCGCGATGACTGATAAAGCAAATAATATGAGAAGTGCCGCTGCAGTACCTGCCTTAAAAAGATACAACAACGCCGAAAGAACAAAAAAGGCAACAGCAAACCCAGCGCATAAATTTCCTGCCAAGTTGTTTGCATAATCCCATTTCTCCTTATTTTCCATCACTCTTTTGTCGTGATACCCGACTTTAAAATCCGGAAAAGTAGAATGCTTTTTCTTTAGCACAAAGGCTAAGATTGCTAAGATTATTCCCAATATTATAAATGGTAGCAACAAAAAAGGATTCATGGGTCCACCTTCCCTCCATGCAGCACGCAAATCGTTATGATATTTTTGTTTACAACGTAATCGTATCAGATGTATAATAGATTGTACAGTTACATTTTTACTTCAATCTTGTATAATATTAACCTAATGTGCTTCGGGAGGCGCGCCATGTTCGACCAGCTATCCAACCTGTATCTAAATTTTTACTATGGAAGCCGTATCCGGCTCGACAGCCATTGGGGTGAAAAAAACACCGTCTGCCCATACAGCAAGCTGTACTATATCCTCGACGGCGAGTGTGAATTTGTGATTGCCGGTGCGCCGTACCGTGCCGCAGCGGGCGATATGTACCTGATTCCAGCGGGGACAAAGCATTCCTTTTATCACATCAATCAAAATTATATAGAAAAGTATTGGTTCCACTTTGATGCTGTGGTGGGCGGACGCAGTCTGTTCGATTTGGCGCAGCCGCCCTATGTCCACCACTTTGGGCTTGACGCCGCGGTTGTCGGCATGTTTCAGTCAATTTTGGCAAGTGCATCGGGCGCGGCACTCGACGCGCAGCTCCTGCTCAATGCAAAAATTTTGGAGCTGCTCGCGCTCTATTTCCGCGCAACCGGGACACAATGGACCGACGCAAGCGCAAACGAAACACTTGCACGCGTGCTGTCCTATATCGGCGCACATCTGGACCAGACGATTACCGTCGGCGAGCTGGCGGAGCTGGTACATTTTCATCCGAACTATTTTGTACGCTTTTTCAAGGAGCGCATGGGTGTGCCGCCGCTACGCTATATCAATAATGTCAAGACAGAGCGCGCCAAGTCGCTGTTGGAGAACACGTCGCTCCCTATTAAGGAAATCATGGCGCAGGTCGGCTTCTCCGACTACAGCCACTTTTCCAAATTTTTCAAAGCGTACTGCGGGTATTCGCCCACGGCATTCCGCAGTTATTATACAAAACTGGAATAAAAAAACGAACCTTTCGGTTCGTTTTTTTGATTAAAACCCACGCGAGCTGCCCCCGCCGCCAAAGCTTCCGCCACCACCAAAGGAGCCTCCGCCGCCAAAACCGCCGCCTCCGCCGAAGCGGCCTCCGCGGCCCATACCGCCGAGGAACATCCCGCCCAAAAATGGGCCAACGCCGCCCATACCGTCACCGTCGTCATCGCCGCCACCACGTCCTCCTCTGCCGCCGCGGTGCGACGTTCCCAAAATCAGAAAAGCAATGACGAGAACAGCAATCAGGGACCCAATCATACCGCCGATGTTGGAGCCACTGTCACTTTCGCCTGTCTGTACCGGCTCGACGCCCTCCGGCATGGCAAGTCCATACTCCTGGTAGACCTCCTGCAAAACGGCTTTATACAGGTTCAAAAGTCCCGCGTCATAGTCACCGTTTTTCAGGTCCGCCATCGCATATTCGTCGATAAAGCGTCCTGTCTTTGCGTCGTTGAGCGCGCCTTCCAATCCATAGCCGACCTCGACGCTGACCTGCCGCTCCGAAAGCGCAAGCAGAATCAGCACGCCGTTGTCGCTCTCGCTGCCGATTTTCCAGTCGCGCGCGAGCGAGAGGCCGTACTCGCGGATTTCTGCGCCCTCCATGTCCGGCACAGTGGCCACGACCACCTGCGCCGTCGTTGCATCGTAGAGCGCATTGGAATAGTCAATCACATATTGTTCCGTATCCGCCGACAAAACGCCGGCATAATCCGCCGCGTAGAACGCCTGCGTCGGCGCGGGCTGTGCGGCCTGTACATAAACGCAAAACGCCGCTGCCAGGCATACCGCCGCTATAATTAATTTTCTCATCGTTTTCCCCTTACTGTTCCCGGGCATACGCCCCAAAAACTTAGAAGTTTACCTGCGGCACCTGCTCCGCGCCTTCCGCCGCCTCAAAATACTCGACCGGCCCAAACCCGAAGATGCTTGCAAAGATTACCTTCGGGAAGGTTTTGATAGACGTATTGTACGACCGTGCCACCTCGTTGTAGTCCTTTCTCGCAACGGCAATCCGGTTCTCCGTCCCGGCCAGCTCATCCGTCAGTGCTGTAAACTGCGTGTCCGCCTTCAAATCCGGATAGTTCTCCACAACCATCAAAAGCCGGCTCAGCGCGCTCGACAGCTCGCCGTCCGCCTCTGCCAGCTCCGCAGTGGACTGTGCGCCCGCCAGCTTTGCGCGTGCATCCGATACCGCGCCGAGCACCTCGCTCTCATGCTCCGTATAGCCCTTGACCGTGTTGACAAGGTTCGGAATCAAATCGTTTCTGCGCTGTAACTGCGTGTCGATGTTTGCCAACTGCGTATCCACCGTTTCGCGGGCCGACACCAGCGAGTTATAGCCGCTGACGGCAAAAAACGCAATCAGCACAACAACAACTGCAATACAAATCCATACAATTGTACTCTTTTTCATAATCTGCTCCATTTCCGGCATGACAGCCATGCCTATTCCATATTTGCCGCATTGGCGGCGTACTGCCATTATACAACATATTATGCAGCCTTGCAAGCATAATGTATATTTCGTTTTTTCCTGCAAAATCTATTTGTTAGTATGCCCGGCACAGCCTTGACATACCTATAAAATTATGTAAAAATAAAAACAAAAACGGGAGGCGCGTCATATGGCTGGCATATTAGACGGAGAAAGGCAGTTCCATCTGCAAATCACGCAGGACGATATTGGAAAGTATGTGATCCTGCCCGGAGACCCGGGCCGCGTGCCGAAGATCGCGGCGCGCTTTGACGGCGCGCAGCAGGTCGCGCAGAACCGGGAGTATAATATCTACACTGGGACGCTCGACGGTGAGCGCGTGTCCGCCGTGTCGACCGGAATCGGCGGGCCGTCCGCCGCGATTGCGCTCGAGGAGCTGGTGCGCTGTGGCGCGCATACGTTTATCCGCGTCGGGACGAGTGGCGGCATCGACACGAAGGTGTGCGGCGGCGACCTGATTCTGCCGTCTGCGGCGGTGCGCGGGGACGGCACGAGCAATGAGTACCTCCCGCCCGATTACCCGGCAGTCGCCGACTTTGCGGTGCTGTGTGCGCTTAGAAACGCCGCTGCCGAACACTGTGACGGCACGCCGGGCAACGCGTACCACATCGGCGTGGTACAGAGCAAGGACTCCTTTTATGGCGAAACGAACCCGGAAACCATGCCGATTGCCGAGCACCTGCATGCGCGATGGGAATCGTACGTCCGGTGCGGATGCCTCACCTCTGAGATGGAGTGCGCGACGCTGTTCAGCGTCGGCATTGCACGTAAGGTGCGCGTTGGCGGGATAATTACGGCAATCTGGAATGTGGAGCGGACGAAGGCCGGCCTACCCGACACAGTGTGCATGGACAGCAGCAAGGCTATCGCCTGCGCGGTCGATGCTCTGCGGGAGCTGATTGCGTCCGATCGGCGCAGCGGCTATCCCGGAAGATAAATTGTTTTTATTTATAAAAAGCATGACCCCCGTCCGGGAGCCATGCTTTTCTTTTAGTCCGCAATGGTGAGTTTGCTTTCGTTCCATCCGCCGCGCCGGAGCTGCACCGTCCGGCTGCTCGGTTTTCCTTCTACCGTAATCTCCGCGTCATAATCTCCGTAAAAGCCCTTAAACACGGCCGTTCCGTCCCCGTCCGTCACGCACTCCGTCTCCGTGCGCCACGTTTCGTGCAGCAGCCGGTGCAGCGCATGATAGGCCGGTTTTTTCGTAAAGTCATAGCGTACCAGACCGGCATGGTAAACATTTTCACCCATTGTCATGTCGCCCTGCGGCGCAAACGCGGCATACCCATCGACCAAATTCCAGTAAATGATTGCCTCCATCGCCGGATGAGAGAACCAGATCTTGTACAGATTTTCCAGGATTTCCGCCTGCAATTCCTCATCCTCCGGTTCCCGAGAATAGGCCGGGATTGTAATCTCCGTAATCTGAATCGGGCGGTTGAGACGCGCGTATGTGTCCAGCACGTCGTAAATCCGCTTCGGATTCAGATAAAACGCCGCTTTGTCCTCTGCTTCCCGTTCGGGATAGAACATGTGAAACTGCATCCCCACTGCATCAATGCGCGCGCCCTTGCTGAGTGCACGCTCGATTTGCAGATAGTAGTTGCTCCGGTCGTACTTGTAGTTCTCCCACAAAAACGGTGACGCTTCGTTGATAATCAGTTCATTTGCGGTAAAGTATTTCTCTGCCAGCGCAAAATTCCACTCAATCAAATCCGGCATCCGGAAAAACGCCTTCGGGTCGTTCCGCTCATTGCCGCAGAGCGTTTCGTTGATAACCTCCCACCCATGAACACGCCCGGCGTACCGCTCTGATAAAGCGCGGTAGCGTTCCTCGAGCAAACGCTTCGTTTCTGCGACGTCGTCCGGTACCCACGCCGGCGAAAAGTCAACATATGTCAGGCAATGTGCCTTTGGTGTAATACTGTTTCGCGCGCAGTAATCCAGACACAAATCCGGTGCAGGCCGCCGGTATACCTTTTCGCTGTCCGCTGCAAAACGCGGTTTACCCTGCTCCGGCTCAAGGTCATTCCAATAGAACGGCAGCGTCGCAAGATTAAACAAATCTTTAAAATATTCCTTGTAGCGCACGTTCTTCTCTCCGCTTTCCAGTTCATCCAGCATGAACAAATTCGCACCGAAGGAAAACTCGTGATTTTTCTGGTGCAGTTTGATTCGCGCGCCTGGAATCGGCGCGCCGGATGCGTCCGTCACCGTAATAGAGCCATACCCCTTTCGGTTCTGCTCAATGCCGTCGCGGACACGGTCTTCCATGTAGCCGCGATACTTTTCAAAATACCGCATTGCGTTTTTATTTGCCATATGTATCCCCCTCCCGGCTTGTGCCGCTTTCTGTAATCGCATTATAGGGTAAAAAATCGCGCCTGTAAACCGAAAAAACGATACAAAATAGTTGATTTTCGCAACAAAGTATGGTATTCTGCCCGAAGAAGGGAGGGCTTGCCATGCCGCCTGCAAATATGGCCGTCCGCCTGCGGGACGTTCTGCTTTTTTCCCGCAGAGCCGGCGTATACCACACAAATGCGCGCAGCTTCGCCTCGCTTGCTTACCGTCTGGATGACGCAAAAAGCAAATATATCTGCGGCGGAAAAAAGATTTCTACCTATACAAACCATATTAGCTATGTCCCGCCGGAGCTTTCCTACGACCAGACCGGGAGCGACTCAAGCGCTATTGTGCTCCACTTTGACGTGTTCGGGAGTTTTTCTGATGAAATCGAGGTTTTTGAATTTACGAACTATGAAGCCTACAAGGCGCTGTTTCAAAAGGCGCTTTCCATCTGGAACGGGCGCGAGCCCGGCTACCAGTACCGCGCCACCGCCGTCTTGTATGAGATCCTTGCCGCCATGCAGCAGGGCTGCGCCGCACCCGACGCGCCGGGCGGCGATTTTGTCGCACAGACAAAAGACTATATCGACGCGCACTTTGCCGATTCGTCCCTGACGGTGCAGCAGCTTGCCGACCGTGCCTATGTCAGCAGCGCATACCTGCGCCGCCGCTTCCATGAGGTATACCATGTCAGCCCAAAGGAATACCTCGATGCTGTCCGGCTGCAATATGCCCGCTCCCTGCTCCAGACGGGCTACTACACGCAAGCGGATGTTGCCGCACGCTGCGGCTATCGGGACGTGAAATACTTTCGTACGCTGTTTTCCCGCAAATGCGGGCAAAGCATTTCCACGTACTGCCGCGACTATTGGAAATAAGCGTCATAATCTTGTAAAACCGGGAAAAACGTGGTATACTATTACCGCTTTTACAGATATGGGAGGGAAGGACATGGAGCTCCTTGTTTTTTCAGATACACATCAGCGCATAAGCGGTTGTATCGATATTATCCAGCATGGCGGGCCGGTCGATGCGGTGCTACACGCTGGTGATTTGGTGCGCGACGCAGAGGACCTTGCCGCCGCGTTTCCGGATATTCCGTTTTACTATGTCAGCGGCAACAACGATTTGTTCGACCGCTGTCCGGAGGAGCGCATCCTGACCTTTTCGGGCGTGAAGCTCCTTTTGACGCACGGGCACATGTACGGCGTGCGCTACGGGGAGCGCGAGCTTGCAAATTATGCCAAAACACGGGGTGCGGCGCTGGCCGTGTTCGGGCACACGCACGAGGCGTTTGACGGCGTGGTAAACGGCGTCCGCCTGCTCAACCCCGGAACTATGGGGTATGCGCCGCGCAGTTATGCCCGGATTACCATAAATGGAGATGAAATCTTGACGAAAATCGTCCGCTATGACGGATGAATGTGGGGGGTTGGATATATGATTTTAGTCATTGACGTGGGAAACACAAACATTGTCGTGGGGGCATTTGAAGGCGATACGCTAATCAAAAACTGGCGCATTTCGACCGACTATAAAAAGAGCGCGGACGAAATGGGGCTTTTGCTGGTACAACTGCTGACCTACCACGGACTGCACGTGGAGCAGATTGAGAGTGTTGTCATCTCCTCTGTTGTACCGCAGGTCATGTTCTCACTTGAGCGGGCAGTGCGCCGCTACCTCAAGCATGAACCGCTGATTATTACAAAAGATATGAACACCGGAATCCGCATCCGCTATGACAACCCGAAGGATGTTGGCGCGGACCGCATCGTCAACGCGGTCGCGGTACACCACTATTACCCGGGAAATGCGATTATCATCGACTTTGGCACGGCCACCACCTTCTGCGCACTGACAGCAGAGGCCGACTACCTGGGCGGCGTCATCTGCCCGGGTATCAAGATTTCGCTTGACGCACTGATTGAGCGCACGGCAAAGCTGCCGAAAATCGAGATTATCCGTCCGCCGCACGTGATTGGCACAAACACGGTCGAGTCCATGCAGGCGGGCATGGTGTACGGCTATGCGGGCCAGATTGAAAACATTGTGCGCCGTATGAAGCAGGAGATGGGAGGCGGCGCCATCACCGTCGTTGCCACGGGCGGAATTGCCTCGCTGATTAAAGAGGCGACGAATGCGATTGACATACTCGACTCGCACCTGACGCTCAAAGGACTCAAAATTTTATATGACCGGAATAAGGAATAACATTTAATCGGGGCGCTTCCTATTTTGGAAGCGCCCTAAAAAATTTTTTTGGTTATTTTTGTTGCAACATTAACCAACCCCATTTTTGTGCCACTATATCAGTGAAATCATCGATGATTCTATTGCAGGAGGGATGTCCGTTGGACAAGTCCGAACTCGATATCAAAATCTCAGAAGCCGCCAAAACCATATTGTCCTACTGTAAAGCGCGCACGTCCACTCCGTTCGATGCGGAGGACCTGGCGCAGGAGATTCTTACGCAGCTCTGCCAGTCCGCGGCAAATATCCGCAATGCAGACGCCTTTTACGGCTTTATGTGGGCGGTTGCGGGCAATGTTTATAAGCAATGGTGCAGAAAGAAGGCAAAACGGAACGAGTGCGCGCTCGACGATGCCATACCGGCCGGAGAAGATCCGGCCGCCGACCCTGCCGACTTGTATCGGCTGCGCCGCGAGCTGTCCCTCCTTGCAGAAAAATACCGCAGGGCCGTCATCATGTACTATATCGAAAACAAATCCTGTGCACAGGTGTCAGCCGAACTCGCAATTGGGGAAAGTATGGTGAAGTACCTGCTGTTCAAATCCAGACAAATTTTGAAGGAAGGTGTGCGTATGGAACGGAATTACGGCGAACAGAGCTATCACCCGAAAGGGCTGTCGCTTCTGTTTTGGGGCAGCGGGCCGAACCACTGCTACCATTTGTGCGACAGCAAAATTTCGCAAAACATTTTATTTGCGTGTTATAACGATAAGCTCACCGCAGAGCAAATCAGCCTGGAAATCGGCGTTGCCCTGCCGTACATGGAAGACAAGCTCGCGGAGCTGTACAGTCATGACCTGCTGAAAAAGGAGGGGAAGCGGTACTACACCAACATCGTCATTTTCACAGAGGATTTTATGAAAGAAGCGGATACAAAGACCTCCAAACTGAAGGAACGCATTGCAGACGTCGTCATGCAGACGGTTTCTGCACAGGAAGCTGAGATACGGGCTCTGGGTTTTTCCGGCGCGGATATGGACGGTAATTCGTTTGCATGGCAAATGGTATGCTTCCTTCTATACCAAGCGATTGTGGAGGACTTGCAAAGCAGCCGAAATATCACGTATCCCAAAGATAAGTTCGGAGCAGAATGTTTCGTCTGGGGTGCAGAGGACTGCGCGTACAGCACGTGGAAGTCGCAGTTCGGCTTCGGTATCTCAAACGTCTCAAACGACAGCGGCCATGTCCAATTTATGGATTTTCCGATAAACGGGGAGATGGTGCATCACTATTTCTTTAACCGGCAAAACAATACGAATGTATTCCTCGATATTGCGCGCGGCGTGTCCTATTCTTTCAGTGAAAACGATAAGGCCATAGCCGCGGAAATGGTACGGAACGGATATGTCGCCGCAACGGAGGGCGGCCTGTCCGTCAATGTACCGGTCTTGACAAAGGGGCAGCACCAGAAGCTGAAACAGCTATTAACATACGCCAGTATGCAGATTACAGAGGAGGCAGAAGCGCTGCTAGATGCGGTGGCGCAGATTTTGAGAAACCATATTCCGGCGCACCTGAAACATCTGGCAAAGGATATGGCGTATTTACACCTGTTTGAGGACGCGTTCTCCGCGCCGGTTTCGCTTCTGGTAGAGCGGGGATATCTGCTGCCGTACCGCGGAGGCTCCATTTTGCCGACAACGTACGTCGTACTCAAATAATTTCTACAAAAAAGACGCTTCTGTAATCTGTAAGAAGCGTCTTTTTATTGCCTACTGCTGCAACAGCTCCACGGCTTTTTGCAGCTGCAAATCCTCTTCATAGGTCAGCGTCGTGCTCGGCTTATCTTCATTTTCGCCCAGCGACACCTCTACGTCCGGCTCGATCCCCTTTTCGTGGATGCACTCACCGGTCGGCGTATAGTAATAGTCTACCGTAATGCTCATTCCGCCGCCGTTTTTAAGCTGGTAAATATTCTGTGTAATCCCTTTCCCGTACGACGTTGTTCCGACAATCGCCTTCGCACGGCCGTTGCCGTCGAGCGCGCCCGTCACAACCTCCGACGCGCTTGCGCTGCCGCCATTAATCAGGATAACCAGCTCGCAGTCCGTCATTTTCCCACTGGCGTACTCCTCCTCACGCTTGCCGTTCTTATCCTCGGTATACACGATCAGGTCGCCCTCGTCCAAGAACTTGCCCGCCACGCCGCACGCTGTGTTGTAGTCGCCGCCGCCGTTGTCGCGCAAATCAAGCACCAGCTTATTCATCCCGCTTGCAAGCAGTGTATTGAGTGCGTTTTCCACCTCAACGTCCGTGTCGCCGTCAAACGAGATAATCCGCATGTACCCAATCCCGCCGTCGAGCATTTCTGCATTGACTGTCTTAAGGTGTACCTCCTCGCGCGTCAGCACAACGTCAAAGGTTTCACCACCGCGCCGCAGCGTCAGCGTAACCTGCGTGCCGGCTGCGTTTGCCAAATCAGCGCCGCGCATAACATCCGCCGCCTCGTCCAAATCTTCGCCCGTGTATGCCTGCCCGTCAATTGCAACAATAATGTCGCCCGGGAATACGCCTGCCTTATCGCCCGGAGCATCCTCGTACGGCGTGACAACGACAAGCTCATTCGTGTCCGTTGTCGCCGTCAGCACGATGCCCACGCCGACGTATGCCCCAATGTTGCTGTCCATATACTCTTCAAATTCGTCCGGTGTATAGTAGCGCGTATAGGGGTCCTCCGTGGAGGCCGCCATGCCCTTCGCCGCATAATACACCATTTCCTCTTCGCTCAGATCACCCATATAAAACGTTTCCAGATACGCTTTCACCTCGTCGAGCAGCGGACTCTGGAAGGTGCTTCCGTCGCTGACGTACAGCATCCGTCCAAGAATGCCGCTCCCCACCGTAAGGTACAGCACGCCCGTCACCAAAAACGTCGCTACTACGCTGATAACTGCCGTCCATATAATTTTTGCTCTTTGACTCAAACAAATCCCCTCTGTTCTTATGGCAATACCCTGCCGGAATAGAATAAGCCTTGCGCCCTGCAGCGCAAAGCTTATTTCATCTTATGTCAAAACCCGTGCCGATTATTACAAACCAATATATGGAGCCGGATTTACATACTGTCCGTTTTGAATCACGCCCAAGTGAATATGCGGCCCAGTGGAGTTACCTGTCGAGCCGGCAAGTGCAATCTGCTGTCCCTTCTTGACTGTCTGACCCACACTTACCTGCAGCACGCTATTATGTGCATACAGCGTCGTGATAGAACCATGGTCGATCGTAATGCAGTACCCATACGAATTGCGCCAGCCGGAGCCGGTTACCACACCGTCCTCACAGGCCAGCACCGGCGTTCCCATCGGCACAGCGATGTCAATGCCGGTATGGTTGTTCGGCACGCCGCGGAACGTCCGCCAGCCGTACGGCGATGTAATCGTTCCGCGCGCTGTGCTGGGCCAGCCAAGCACACCGCCCGTGTATGTATTCGTAATTGTGCTGGAAGCGCCGCCGCTCGCCTGCTGCGCCGCCTTTGCAGCCGCAATCTGGTCGAGGATGTCCTGGTTCTCTTTTTCACGCTCCGCAATCTCTGCCTGAAGCTCCTCCTCGCTGCGCGCAAGGCGGTTAATCACATTATCGCTTTCGTCGCTCTTCTGCTGCATGGCAGACTTTTGCGTTGCAAGCTCCTGCTTCAGCCCTTCGTTTGTCTTTTTCGTCGCCTCAATCTCCGCCTTCGCGGTTTCAACCGTGGCCTTTGTTGTTTCCATTTGTTTAATCAATGCCTGATCATGCTCATAAATCTGCTGAACCATGTCCATCCGCAAAAGCAAATCCGAAAAGCTTGTCGCCGAGAAGAGCACGTCAATATACCCGGTTCCACCCTTTTCGTACATAACGCGCAGGCGCGTTTTCAGCAGGTCGTCGTTTTCTTCAATCTCCTGCTCCAAGCTTGCGATTTCGGCTTCCTTCTGCGCAATATCGCTCTCGTTCTGTGCGATTGTGCTGCTTATCGTATCAATTTCTGTCGCCAAATCCGCAATTTCGCCATCGAGGCGTTCCTTCTCCGCCTGCATTTCTTTCTTCTCCTGCGTTACGCTGTCAAGCTCGTCTTGCAGTTCCTGCTGGGTCTGTTTGTTCTCATCCAGCTTGTTGTTGAGCTCCGACTCGCTCGCCGCCTCCGCCATGAGCGAATACATCCCGCTGATGGCGACCGGCCCGACCACTGCCAGCACCATAGCCGCCGCCAGCGTGATACAGATAATGACCATTGTCTTTTTTTTCATTTGCAAAACCTCCGCACTGCTGTCCGGGCCGCCCCGGACCTACCGCCATTACACATTCAAATGCTTCCGGATGGAGAGCGCGCTCCCCGCCGCACCGATCACCGCGCCGATTCCGACAAAGGAGCAGAGCAACATCCACCAGATATCCTGATACGTTTTCAGCTGGAACATATCCATGTGGAAGCCCGACCCCGACATCCAGCCGAGCAGCCCCACATAGCCCCACGAAATCAGCCCGAACGCGATAACCGCGCCCGCCACGCCGATGATAATGCCTTCAAATACAAACGGCCACCGGATAAACCAGTTTGTCGCGCCGACAAACTTCATCACGTTGATTTCCTTCCGCCGCGCAAACACCGCAAGCTTAATTGTATTTGCAATGATAAAGATGGAGACAATACCCAAAAGCAGCATCACCCAAAAACTCATGTTTTTAATCATGTTCGTTACGTTCAGAACCGTATCCATCGTTTCCTGCCGGTTCGCTACCTCGGCCACGCCGCTAATCTTTCCAATCTCGGCTATCGTAGAAGCGGACTGCGACAGATCGACCAGCGATATCTGGAACGAATCGCGGAAGGGGTTGTCCTCCTCGTACCCGTCGAGCGCATCGGCCTGGTCGCCAAACATCTCGCGCGCATACTCGAGCGTATCCTCTTTGGTAAACGGCTCCACAGCCGCCACATTTGCAATCGCCTCAATCTGCGTCTTTGCCTGCGCGATCTGCGCGTCTGTGCTGCCTTCTTCCATGAACGCCTGCACCTCGCACTGATCCTGTATCTGATCCGCTATGTAATTGACGTTGATGCTGATTACCAAAAACAGTCCCAGAATAATCATGCAGCAAAGTACCGTAAAAATTGAGGTCACGCTCATCAGCCCGTTGCGGACCACACTGTGGAACGCCTGCGAAACGAAATACCGGAAATTACTTAACTTCAAAGCCGTAACCTCCCTTCTCGTCGCGGACGAGCTTGCCGTCCTCAATCGCAATGACGCGCTTCTGCATCATATCTACGATTTCCTTAGCGTGCGTCGACATGACGACCGTTGTGCCGCGCATATTGATTTCGTCGAGCAGCTCGACAATCTCCACCGCCGTTTTCGGCGGAAGCGAGGCCGTCGGCTCATCCGCCAGCAGAATCGGCGGGTTATTCGCCAGCGCGCGCGCCACTGCAACGCGCTGCGCCTCCCCGCGCGAGAGCTGCGTCGGGAACAGGCGCGCTTTATGCGACAGTCCCACCACGCTCAAAAGCGACGGCACCTGCCGCCGGATTTCGCGCCGTGTGGCGCCCACGACCTTCATGGCAAACGCAATGTTTTCATAAACCGTCCGGTCGTCGAGCAGGCGGAAGTCCTGGAACACCACGCCAATGGAGCGGCGCAGGTAGGGGATATCCCGCTTTTTGAGCGTGTCCACCTCGACCCCGTCAATCGTAATCTTGCCGCTTGTTGGCAGCTCCTCGTGCATAAGCAGGCGCGTCAGCGTCGACTTGCCCGCGCCGCTCGGCCCTACGACAAACACAAACTCTCCCTTGTCAATCTGGAACGTAATATCGTCGAGCGCGGCCGTGCCGTCCTCGTACACCTTTGTAACATGGTCAAACTCTATCATTGGCAGCATCTCCGTTTAGTTGCAGGTTAAATCTTCATGGGGTTGGAAATCAGGTACTGATTTACCATCATCGCTACTTTAAATACAACCGCGTCGTCAAACTTGCGCAAATCGAGCCCAATCGTCTTGAGCACTTTGTCAAGCCGATACACCAGCGTATTGCGGTGGATGTACAGCTTACGCGCCGTTTCACTTACATTGAGGTCGTTTTTAAAGAATTCGTAAATCGTCGTAATAATCTCGTCGTCGAGTGCGTCGAGTCCCTTCTTGGTCAGAACCTCCTGCAAGAAGAGCTGGCACAGACGCGTCGGCAGGTGGTAAATTAACCTCCCCACGCCGAGGCTCTTGTAGCTGAGAATGTATTTGTCGTTTTCAAACACGCGCCCAATCTCCAGCGCAACCTGCGCCTCTTTATAAGCCGCCGCGAGCACGTTGAGGTTCTCCGACGGCGTGCTGATGCCGACGAGCACGTTCATCATAGCTTCGCTGTTTAAGTTGTCAATCATCGTCTGCGCCAGCGCCTCAAGCTCTTCCTCGGTCGTCGTATCGTCCGTTTCCTTCACCAGCACAATTGTGTTTTCGTCCATCGAGAACACGAAGTCGCGCTCATGCTCAGGGAACATCCCCGTAATGATGTCAAGCGCAGCAATGTCGCCCGACTGCATTACCTTAATGACAAAAACAACGCGCTTCTGGTCAAAGTCCATGTGCAGCTCGCGCGCACGCTGGTGCAAATCGAGCGGCAACGTATTGTCCGATATAATATTTTTGATAAAGGTGGTCTTGTCATATTTGTCGTCATAGAACAGGCGGATATTGCTCAAGGAAACCGCAAGCATCATGCATGTCCGCCGCGACTCATCGTCAATGCCCCGTACATAGACGATATATTCTGGCTTTGCCGTCTTGCTGATGCCGCAAACGCTGTACCCGCGGCAGCCGTGAATCTCCATCGAGTCATTGACCGCAGCGAGAAAAATGTCCGAATACTCCGCCATGTTTTCCGATGCGTTCGTAGCGAGCACAAAGCCTTCGCTGTCCATTACGCCGACCGGCGAGGTGAGAAATGCATCCATCTGATTGATTACATTTTGGAATGTCTTCTTGATCATCGTTCTTTCCTCCCTATATTAAAATAATTTGTATATATCAATGCCCGCAGGCCCGAATTCCCCTACAGCCGGATTTTGCACAAAACGCTTCCTGCACCGGATATAGCAGTTGTGCAGGTTCGAGCACTCCTATTCTTATAATAATATTTTTTAAGTCATTTTGCAAGAAAAATCAACGATTTTTTTGTGCAGTATTTAGGTTTAACAATTTATTCACAATTTATTTCCTAATATGTGTAATTTTCTGGTTAAATATGTAATTCGCATGGTGTTTTTATGGAATTTTCCTTATCTCTGAACCGGCAGTTTAACCCACGAACGCCCGCACACCACCGTATTGTGTGCAACCTTCGTCTCAGCCTGCTCGGCCCAGTTCCCCTTCGTATTCGTGTGTGCAGCATAAGTCGGGAAGTTTGACGACGACACATCCACGCGAATCCGGTCGCCCTTCTCCAGCCGCCAGGAAACCGGTGCCGTATGTACCGTCACCTGCACCGTACTGCCCGGTGTATAACCGCCCGTTTCCCGGTCGAGCGTAAAGATGGTGTCGCGCACCACCCACGTATCGCCGCCCTTTATGGCGCTGACGCGAACAAAAAACGCCGTGTCCGCACAGTCGGACTTCACGGTGAGCGTCGCCTCTATTTCGCCCTCCATTGTAGCTGCCTCCGTCAGCGGCGCGCTCACAAAACGCAGCACATCCTGCCGGGGATTTATCTCCTCCTGCTGGACAAGGCCAGTCGGCTGGGTGTTGAACGCATCCTGCCCGCCCGGGAAGTACGCCGGGTCGTCCGGGTCGTAGCGGTAGGACAGCTCCGTTTCCGCCCCTGGCCGCCCGGACAACGCGCCGCCGTCAGACAGATACAGCATCTTGTACGCGTCCGCGCCGACCAGGCGCGCCGTCTGCCACCCCTGACCAATCCGGTAGTAGCGCACACGGCCCGGTTCTGCCAGAAGCGGCGCACCCTTGCCCCGTATATGCTCGAACCAACTTAGAATTACTGCATCCTGGTCCATCTCCGCGTCCGACAGCGCAAGCCGGACGGTTGCCTCCGGCATTCTGTACAGATTAAGGCTATGGTCCCACGGCCCGACAATCATCGCGGACTGCTCCCGCGTCTGGGGCGGCAGCTCATTCCACATGTCAAACATGGTATTGATATAAATATCATACCAGCCGTCAAACAGCAGCACCGGCGCACGCATTGACTTCATGGACGCGCGCACGTGCGGATAGTCATGCTCCTGCCAGTAAGCGTCCTCCTCATGCTTGGAGCACATCATCTCCGTAAATTCCGGCACGTCCTCCCCGTAGACAAACCGCGCCACGTCCGTGACCGGGCGCAGGTGCATGGCGCCGCTGCGCTTTTCCTCCCGGATTGCCTCCGTATCAAGGCTCTTTTTATGATAATGATCCATAAACCAACCGAAATGGATATCCTTTTTGAACACGCCGTGCTCGTGATACCCTTTATACATATTCGCCGGCTCAACCGACAGCGCCGCTCCCTTGACGTCGTCCGCCGCGTCGAGATAAGACAAATGGACAAACGACGTATAGCTCGCGCCCATTACATAAATTTCACCGTTATAGAACGGCTGGCTGCGTATCCAGTCCAGTGTGGCAAGCCCGTCGCCGCGCTCCCGCATATAAGCGGAAAATTCCCCCTCGCTCATGCCCGTGCCGCAGCAGTGCTGGTGGACGAGCGCATACCCGTGGGACAGATACGGCGCATAGCTGCGCGCATACCAGCCTTCCTCAACGCCAAACGGGCTGGGCAGCGTAACCGGGTCGTACGGCGTACGGGTAAAAATAACCGGAAACGTATCGCCTTCTTTCGGCAGAATACAGCGGGTATACAGACGTACGCCGTCCGGCATGGCAAGCATCTGCTCCGTGACTCTATAGCCGTTTTGTTCAAAAATAAACAGCGCCTCGCGCTTTTCCTGGCTCATGACAACACACTCCAATTTTCCAGTAAAAATGTTTTCTCCATTTGGTTTTAGTATAACACAACGAAAGTATAATTGAAATAGGAAATAAAAAATCTGCGTCAAAATTTCTCACTTTTTTGCAAAAAACAAGAAGCCGCTGCAACCGGTGCAGCGGCTTCTTTCAAGATCCCGTAACGTCCTGTGCCTCTGTGCCTCGCACAGCGTCCGGGACAGAGGAAGGCGTTTGTTCCTCCTCCGCCTGGAAGGGCAACGGAGGCGGTGTTTGCGTCGGTAATGGCGTGGGCGTTGGCGCCTGTACGGGCTTTTCCGATATGGTAGCCGTCCGGCTCTCTTCATCCCACTCTACACGGTAGCCGAGGTTCTCTGCAAGAAACCGGGTCGGAATCATGGTACGGTCGTTTTCCGTATAGGCAGGAACGTCCAGCGTGGTCTCCACGCCGTTCACATAGGCAAGCGTGCTCCCAATTTGCAGGGTTATGGTATTGGCTCCCTGCGTAACGGTAACGGTCTGTGTCGCTTCGTCCCAGCCGACCTGCGCCTGCAGACTTTCAAAGAAGAACCGCAGCGGAACCATCGTCCGATCGTTTACAGTCTTTGCCGGCGTATCGAATCCAAGCAGCCGGTCGCCCACCTGCACCCTGACATAGCTATCGTCCGGCGTATAGTCAAAAGTGAAGGTCTGGTAACGGCAGTCCACATAGCTTTTCCCGTCCAGATACGTCACGTCCTGCAATTCGTAGAAACCGTTCGGGAAGGTCAAATCCGTCCAGTATACCCCGTCGCTCGACACGGACAGAATATTGGGTGTATTTGCGTCCGTGAAATATGACTTCCACGATTTGCGATAGTACAAAAGTCCACCCGCAGAGAACAATTCCTGTGGGCTGCGGCTCTCGTACTGGAGCCGGACATCGCTTTTGTCACTGTCGCGCCGGTAGAGCTGCCCGTTTTTCCAAAGAAACATCGACGTGTCATTTGGCGTGGCAAAGGTAGTGCCGCTCTCCATCGGCGTAAAGGTAACATAGTCGGACGACTGGTACTGCTGCTGGTCGGCCTGTACGTAGAGTATGCCGCCGCTGCAATAGAAGTTGTCAATATAGGCTGGGAATTCATGTTCCCTCAGCAGATTCATATGTTCATCAAAAATATAGACCTTGTTCTGCTCGTTGCGCGCCGCAATGTTCCACCCCAGCCCGTCCCAGCCGCAAAAGCGGCCGGCATAGCCATTCTTTGTCTTAACAAGCGTAAAGTCCTCATTGCGGTTTGCAAACAGCATGGCCGCGCTGCCCGGCAGGCGCACATGGCGCCAATATCCCGGTTCGTCGTATTCGTAGAGAGAGCCCTCCTCCCACTTCATGTATGTTTCGCCGTTATAAAAATAATTGAGATAGGGATAGACCTCCGTATACGACGGGTACGGCGTTGTGCCGGGGTCTTGCAGGTATTTGTACTCGTCCGCACGCAAAATGTTAATGATTCCGCCGTAGCAGTTTGTCGGCAGGATTACGTCAAGGATAAAGGTTTTCGTCTGCCCGGGCAGCACCTCTGTGCTGAACATGCAGTCCTCTTTTTTCTCCGAGTTGATTCCCTTGCAGAGTGCAAACGGGTCCGCCGTTTTGTGCGTATAAGGGTTCAGCATATTGCCGTGCTGGTCGCGCACAATGACAATGTTGCTCGACAGCGAGGTTTCCAGTATGTAATTGAGCGTCCGCGGCTTTGTGTCAAGGTTAATCACCGTGAGGTTATAACGGCTTGTAACGCCGAAGTTGCCGAGATTGAACTCATAGTCCAAATTCGGCGGGTTATCGGGGTCGAGCGTGTTTCCATTTGGGGCGTTGGGCACATGCGTCGCTGCGTCCCATGGCATTCCCGCCTCATAGCCGAGCGTATTGTGGTGATAGATGTCAAACAGCCATACGTTGTTGCGCTCGCTCTGCGGGACGTCCGGCCCGTAGTAGTCCAGCTTGGAGTCGTCGCGGTACTCGAGCGTGAGCATGTCAGAGCCGGCCGCGGTATCCTTGCTGAGGCGGTACGCGTCGCGCGAGGGATTAATATTTGTCGTCCAGTAGGGCACAACATTGCCGTCGTTGTAGAACTGGTTGTATACCTTGACCGGAAGGTTTTCGCCGTTCGGCGTGTCCGCGTCAATCACAACCTCCAAATCGGCCTCCACCACCGGGAGCGACTGTGTTTCAATCCCCTTTACGGAGGTGTCCTTGTTATATTTGCCCGGAGCCGCATTCGGGTTGTGATAGCTCCGGTCGTTAAGCATACCGTAGTGCTTGAGCCCAGCAAAGTTTACGTCCACGCTGCCCGACTCAATTGTAAAGTCGACCAGCATGTTAAAGGTCATATGCGGCCGCACCACATCGTAGTTGTAGATGTATTTTCCGACCCAGTCGCGCTCGCCCTTTTTGAGCGTGATGGTCTTTGGCAGGCCGGTTTCCCCGGTAAAGGGCACGCTCTGGGCGTAGCGGTTAAGCGTTTTGATGTTTATGCCCAGATAGTCCGACCATGTTGGAATACAGTCCCAAAACTCGTACCCCTGCGGCAGATAAAACCCCGCTGAACGAATTGTAATCACACTGTCCTCCTGTGCCACAAACTCGATATCTGCCTCAATGTCAAACATATTCCAGTTGTAGAAGCAGTAAAACACAGAATAATTGTCCGGTGCAAGCGCCTCGTTCTTCATCATATAGGTCGCGTTTGGGTTTTCAATGGTGGACAAATCCGATTCATACACAAACTCCGGATTGTTACAGTAAATCCACTGTCCGCCGCCTGTCTTATCAAACTCGACCTCAATGGGCGGCTGCTGTGCCGCCGCAGTTCCAAAACAGAAGGCAAGGGACAATAGCAGAACTACTAAGCTGATTTTTTTATACAAAGATATCCCCCCTTGTCAGAGTACGGTATTTTCCTATTTACAGTGTACCACGGCTGGAAAGGCGTTACAACCGAATCCCGGAATTGTTAGAAAAGTGTCCGCCGCGTGTTATCGTTTTTTAATCAGAATTTCACAAACCTGAAATGATGGATCGCTGCACAAAAATAAAGCGCCCGCATTGTCTGCGGGCGCCCATATCGCTACAGCCTGCCGTGAGGGGGGAGGCTGGATAGCGCGCTTTATTTATAAAGCTCTGCCTTGCCGATGTCGTTGAACAGATTCATCTTGAACTCGATGACCTTCTTCATTTCCTCGATGCACGGCGGGTCGATCGTGTTCGGCTCGCGCCAGTCGGGGTTCTCCGCCAGTACCTCGCGGTACTTCTGGTAAAACGCCTCCTTGATATCGCTGGAAATGTTAATTTTTGAAATACCAATCTTAACCGACTCGGCAATCTCCTTGTCCGGATTGCTGGAGCCGCCATGCAGCACGAGCGGGATGTTGACCGTGTCGCGGATGGTCTTGAGCAAATCGAGCTTCAGCTCCGGCTTTTTATCCTTCGGATAAATGCCGTGTGCCGTACCGATTGCAACCGCAAGCGTGTCGATACCTGTCTTTTCCACAAAGTCCTTTGCCTGCGCCGGGTCGGTGTAGATGATTTCGTCTGCGCCGCCCTCGTACGAGTTGCCCACGTTGCCGATGGTACCGAGCTCTGCCTCAACGGAAACATTCAGCGGATGCGCTACCTCAACGACCTTCTTCGTAATCGCCACATTGTCCTCGTACGACATGTGCGACGCGTCAATCATAACTGAAGTGAAGCCGCAGCGGATTGCACGCAGCACTTCTTCAAACTTGCCGCCGTGGTCGAGATGGATGACCATCGGCACGCGCGACTTGTGCGCCTCGTCGATACACGTCTTGATGAAGCTGTCGCCCAAGAACTCCAGCTCCGTCGGGTGGATGGCGAGAATCACCGGTGCATTTTTCTCATTGGCGCTCTCAATAACGCCGCGCAGGATTGACCCGCTGCCAATATTAAAGGCCGGCACTGCAAATTCGTTTTTGTCTGCTACTGCGAGCAGCTCTTTCATATTCATTAACATAATAAATTCCTCCCTTTCACACACTTTTTATTCTTTGCGGGCCTTTCCGTTTGAGCCCGCAAGCCTTATATAGTACCGCACCAACTCAGAGCTGTCCTGTTCCACCTGATGGATCAGGTCAAAATAGTTGATCTGCGGATTGTCTTTGAGAATCTTTGCCGTCGCATCACGGTTGGCGTTCATAAAGTCGCAGCCGACGTTGATTTTATTGATACCGTTTGCAACCGAAGCGCGGATGTTCTCCTCGCCGGAGCCGGAGCCGCCATGCAGCACGAGTGGTGCGCCCGTCAGCTCTTTAATTTTTTTGAGCCGCTCAATATCGAACTTCGGCACCATACCGTCCGGATAGTTCCCGTGCGACGTACCAATCGAAACCGCCAACGCGTCGATGCCTGTCCGTTCCACAAACTCCTTCGCCTGTTCCGGGTCGGTGTACATCGCATCCTGCGTGAACTTGCCGTCCTCGCTTGCGCCGAGGCAGCCAATCTCGCCTTCAACACTCACACCGCGGGCATGGGCGTAGTCGGCCAGCTCCTTCGTCATTTTGATATTGCCTTTCAGGTCAAAGCGGGACGCGTCAACCATGACCGACGAGAAACCATCGTCCACAGCTTTTTTGATATAGTCTGCCTCCTGCCCGTGGTCGAGGTTGAGCGCCACGTCCACGCTCGCGCGCTGCGCCAGTGTCCTGACAATGGGAGTAATCAGCTCGCTGTCGCTGTGCGTAAGCAGATGGTCGGCAAAGATGTTAATGATGATAGGGGCGTTTTCCGCTTCTGCGGCCCGGATGACGCTGCGCGCAGTCTCGAGGTTAAAGCAGTTGATTGCCATAACCGCGTAGCCGCCTTTGTTCGCCGCGTCAAGCATTTCTTTCATGGATACATACATGTCAATCCTACTCCTTCGTTAGCTGATTTTGATACCGGAGAGGTCTGCGTCCTCCTCTTCCTCCTCAATTTTGATTGGGTCGTCCTTTGCATCCTTCTTGAGCAGGACGAGCAGCACAGCCGTTACAATTGTGCCTGCCGTCAGGGCGAGCATGAAGCCCCACGGGTTAATCATGGCCGGTACGATGAACATACCGCCGGACGGCACCATCGAGCCAACGTCGAGCACCATGCAGATTGCGCCGCCAACCGCCGCACCGATGGAGCAGGACGCGATAACGCGGATCGGATCAACTGCTGCAATCGGGATAACACCCTCCGTAATCATGCAAATGCCCATCGGGAATGCAACCTTAATGTTGTCCGTTTCCCGCTTGGAGTAGCGCGACCGCTTAATGAGCCAGGACAGTGCCACGCCGAACGGCGGAATCATGGAAGCGCAAATCTTGACTGCCTCCGGGCCATATACGCCGTCCATCAGAAGGCCGTCTGCAAACAGGGACGCAACCTTGTTGACCGGGCCGCCGAAGTCGAACGCCGCCATTGCGCCCATAATTGCACCAAAGACCGCCTTCGAGCCGCTCTGCATGTTGACAAGGAATGTTTCCAGCATCTCAGACGCCCACGCAATCGGGCCGCCGATGACAAAGAACATGATAAGTCCGATTACGACCGACGTAATGAGCGGAATAATCATCATGGGCATGAGGCCCTGCGCCCACTTCGGCACCTTCAAATACTTTTTCAGAATTTCTACAAAATAACCCGCCAGATAACCGCCGAGCATACCGCCTAAGAAGCCGGCGCCCATGTTCTGCGCAATCATACCCATTAACAAACCGGGCGCGATACCGGGCCGGTCCGCAATCGAGTACGCAATTGCCGCGCCCATAACGCCGGGCAGGAGCTGCATACCGTATACGCCGAGCGTTACCGCCGCCTGCCAAATGTTATAACCCGCTTTATAATCCGTGATAGTCGCCGGGTTCCCGCCGAAGATGTTTCCGATTGCAATGAGCAAACCGGATGCAACAACCAGAGGGAGCATAAACGAAATACCTGTTAAGGCGTGTTTCTTAATCTGTAACTTCTTCCACATAACCTTCCTCCTGTCCGCCGCGTCTGCGGCTTCATTTTTTTTACAAGCCTAAATCCGTTTGAATTTTGTTAATCAGCGCCTTCGGCGACTTGATTGCAATGTGGGTCGGCACCTCGACGATGCGCTTTCCCTTGAACCGCTCCTTGCCGCCCACCTTGATGTCCGCCGCAATGATAACAACGTCCGCCGCCGCAATGTCCTTTGCGGTGAGTTCGTCCTCCGTGCCGATGGTACCCTGCGTTTCAATGTGTACCTCGTGTCCCAGCTCCGTCGCCGCGCTTACGAGTTTTTCCTTTGCGATGTACGTGTGGGCAATGCCGGATGTACATGCTGCAATTCCTACGATTTTCATGGTTATTTGCTCCTTTCTGCCTTTTATTTTTAGCCTGCCGCTTTTCTCCGTCCGCAGGCATTTTTACATATTATTCCTCGGAAAAGATTTCCACAATCTCCTCCGGCGTTGCAGCCTTTGTCAGCCGCTCGCACGTCTGTGCGTTGGCAAGCTTGCGCGCCATGGACGAAAGCAGCCGCACATGGCCGCCTGTCTTATCCGCTTCGTCGACCGCCAGCAGAACGACCAGCGTCACCGGTGCGTCGTCAAACGTCTCCCAATCGGTCACACCGCTCTTAACACGCCCAATCGCCACCGTTGTTTCCTTTACAAACTTCGACTTGCCGTGCGGGATGGCGATTCCGTTTCCAATGCCGGTCGAGGACACCGCCTCGCGCTCGTATACGTCATCCAAAAACGCCTTCTTATCCGTCAGCGCGCCGCTGTTCATCAGCACGTCTGCCAGCTCGTCGAGCACCTGTTCTTTTGTGTTGCCTGCTATGTCTAACTTAATGTGTTCTTTTTTCAATACGTCTGCGATTGCCATGCTCATGCCTCCTCCAACATTTCTGAAATAACTGCTTCATCCTCCTGCGCCAGCACCTGCTCGGCAAGTGCGCGCGCATCCTTTAAATCCGTGTTGCGGATTTTGTACTTGATTCGTCCTACCATGGGGAGCGGAACGCTGAATTTTTTAAGCCCAAAGCCCAAAAGCAGCTTCGTAAAGCGTAAGTCCGCCGCCAAATCGCCGCATACGCTGACCTCGATTCCCGCCTGTGCGCCCGCTTCAATCACATGGGCAAGCATCCGCAGTACGGCCGGATGGCACGGGTTATATACGTTTTGTACCTGCGCGTTGCCGCGGTCCGCCGACATGATGTACTGCACCAGGTCGTTTGTACCAATGCTGAAAAAGTCACAGTGCCTTGCAAGCTGCTGCGCCAGAATGGCGCTTGCCGGCGTTTCAATCATAATGCCAAGCTGGACATCTTTGCAGTAGGATGTACCCGCCTGCTCCAGCCGTGCCCGTACCTGCTCCAGAATCTCCCGCGTATCTTTAATCTCATGGAGGCTCGTCACCATCGGGAGCATGATTTTCACACGCTTATCCGCCGCCGCGGTCAAAACTGCCTCTAACTGCTCCTCAAAGATTTCCCGGTTTTGGAGACAGAGCCGGATACCGCGGTTGCCTAAAAACGGGTTCTCCTCCTGCGGCATATCCAGGTAGGCAATCTGCTTGTCGCCGCCGATGTCGAGCGTCCGGATGATGACCGCGTTGGGCTCCGCCGCCTCGATTACCTGCCGGTATGCCTCCTGCTGCTCACTGACCGTGGGCTTTTTCGTTTCCGACGAGTACAAAAACTCGGACCGGAACAGCCCCACGCCGTCGTACTGGATCTCGTCCGTACCCTTCATATCCTGCGGCTTGCCGACGTTGATGCAGACGGAAATACGCTGCCCGTCGAGCGTATGGGCCGGCTCGTCTTTGACCGTGCTAATCTGCGCCTGCAAAAGCCGGTCTTCCTCTACTCTTTTTTCAAAAGCTACGCGTGTCTTTTCATCCGGGCCAATCACAAATTCGCCCGTATAACCGTCCAGAAAACCCTCCGCACCTTCTTCCGCCTGCTCCATGATTCCCTTAGCACCAACAACCGCCGGGATTCCGAGCGACTTTGCCAGAATCACCGTGTGTGATGTTGCGCCGCCCAGCTCGGTCACAAGGCCCGCCAGCCGCGACGCGTCAAACTGCATTGTGTCAACCGGCGTCAGCTCATGCGCTGCAAGCAGGAATGGGGTTGTTCCCTGTGGCAGCGCATAGCTGGTTTGTTCCCCCGAAATGGCGGTAGCAAGCATTTCGCCAATATATCTGATATCGTCCGCACGCTGGCGCATATACTCGCCGCCTTTGGTCGCTAATACCTCGCTAAGTTTTTTTGTTTCTTCCACCGCCGCCTGCGCCGCCGGCGTTCCGGCGTCAATTGCCGCCTGCACCGGCATGAGGAGCATGGGGTCCTCGAGCAGCATCTCATAGGCGGAGAAAATTTTCGCCTGCTCTTCTCCCAGCTCGCGCAGCGTCTTATCGTAGAGTGCGCGCACATTCTCAAGACATAGCGCCGCCGCTTCCTCCAGGCTGCGTGCCGCCGCGCCGCCGGTTTTCTTTTGGTAGAGCACGACCGGCCCCTGCGCGATTCCGGGCGCGCCCGGAATACCTTTTATTACCTTCATCTGCCATCACCCCGCCATATCTAAAGTTTTTACCAATGTGTCGATCGCTTCCTGCTCGTCTTCGCCCTCGGCGCGAAGCTCGATTACATCGCCCTTTTCTGCACCGACGCAAAGCACCATCAAAATACTCTTTGCCTCGTACTCGTTGCCGTCCTTGATAATGGCAATTTTACTCTTGAACTTGCTCGCCGCCTTACAAAAATCGGCGGCCGGCCTTGCGTGAAGGCCCTCCTCGTTTTTGATTTGGTACTGAATGCTAACCATACATATTACCTCCTTACCAATTTTCCAGCAGTTTTATCACTTCGCCTTCGTCGTGCAGAGCGCGCAGCCGCGCCTGTGCAGCCCCGTCCTCCATAAATCCGACAAAAGACTTATAAAATTTTATGATTTCATCCTTCATGCCCGTTGCTTCGTCGAGGTCAACCGCCAGTAAAAACACCAAATCCACCTCGTCGCTCCCCTCGAACCAATCCAGCGGCTTTGTGAGCTTTGCAACGGCGACCACGGAACGGTTTACGAACTGGGAATGTCCGTGCGGCAGGGCGATCCCCTTTCCAACTTCGGTCGAGGTATGCGCCTCCCGTTCGAGGACGGACGCCTCAAACCCGGGCGTTACATAGCCGAGGCTTTCCAGCCGCGCACACATGCTGCGCAGCAGCTCGCTTTTGCCTGTGGCGGCCATATCCGTCCAGATAAGCTCCCGCATAAACAGTGACCGTGTCGGCATGGCCTGTGCCAATCCATTTTTCACGCCGCGTTTTGCAGCGCGGGTCTTCCGCATTTGTTCCTCAATTTTTGCAATATCGCTGCCATCAAGCAGGTGTGCAACAGTAACCATTGGCTTGCCGAGGGCGCCGCCGTCCATCGGGACGGTAGAGATGATAAAGTCACATGCTTCGTTTCGGATGCTCCTCCTGTCCCGGTTTGACAGTACCGCCGTGATTCGGAGTTCCGGCAAAGCGCGCTCGATTTTCTCGCGCAATATCTGCGAAATTCCAATTCCATAGTCGCATACGATGCAGGCGCGCAGGTTTGCGCTGCTCCGCTCGATTGCGCCGCCGATATGGAGCGCCAAATAGGCAACCTCATGCTCGTTGATGTCGAGGCGCAAATCCTTTTCAAACATATTGCTGGCCGACCACGCCATTGCCATCAGGTTCGGATATTTGGCCTTGATCTGCCGAAGCAGCGGATTTTTAAACCCCGTCTGGTACTTGAGCCGGGCAATCATAGCCTTGAGTTGTAAGAACATCTGCGTGACAAAAAACTTGTCGTCCCGCAGGTCTACATTGGTGATTGCGCTGACCAGATTTACAAACTTGACCGTAAACTGGCACAGCTCGACGTTCGCCGCCTCATACGTGCGGCGGCAGCGGTCGTTTTCAAACCCCTGCACCTCGCTGACTGCAATCACAAACAATAAAAATACTTGTTCCTCCTGCGGAAGCTGTATGGAAAAACGCTTTTGCAGCTCCTCTGCCAGCGCGGCAGCCACCAATTCATCAGAAAGTCCGTCCGTTCTGCACGGCGGCGGCAGCGGCACTTGTGCTATTTTACCCTTTCTGGTGCGAATGATACATAAAGCAGCCAATAACAGCAGGGCAACATTTGACGTATAGCTGAACCGGAAGCCAAAGCGCGTTTCAATCTCACTGACCGCCTCTGCAATGTTATCTACATCAAAGCCGTCCAGCACATTACAAAGTGCATTGTATTCCCTTTCGTCCAATGCGGCAAACCGCGTACTCCGGCTGATTCCCATTTGTATGATTTCTTCTTTAAAGTCCAAATAGAAATCCAGCAGGGCAAGACGGTAGTTAAACTCGCTATACTGAATGAAAATCCCTTTGCCGCGGCGGCGCTCAAATGCAATCCGGTTTTTAAAAAACCACGCATTTGCCGTTTCCAAAATTTTGTCAAGCTGTGTGCGGCTGATGTAATACTGTTCTGCCAGCCGCTGCGCCGTCAGGCTACCGTGCCGGAGAAGCTGCACAAGAATAAAAAACAAAATCTTGCGGTCTTCTTCTGCATCCGCTTCTGAGAAAAGTCCGCTATGTAACAGCTTTTCCCATTCTGATTCATTTATGCAGGTGCGAATGCCAAGATGCGGCTTCGACTCGAGATTGCCCATATTGTTTTGCTGCAAAAACTCCCGTATTGCCGCCGAATCATTTCGGATGGTTTTTACGGATACGCCGAGCAGGTCTGCAAGCTTTTGAAAGGTTGTAAATCCCTCTGTCTGATGCAAAACTTTCAAAATCTGAATCTGTCTTTTTGTCATAATAACAAATCCCTTCTGCTTGCTTCCCTCCTCTTTATGATTTCATTATACAAAGATTTTGAAGCAAGTAATTCTAAATTTTTGACACATTCGGGAAAAATTAAACAAAACACGAAAACACACTGATTTTTAGATTGTTAAAAAAATATCTTGTACTAAATACATACCATCTTTTTTCTATTTGAAACAAATTACAAGAAAATTTCTTTATAAAAGATTAATTTTATAAAAAATCTACTAATATAACAACAAAGGGTTGTTCTACCGTCAATTTTTTTGGTTTATTATTGACAGATAGTGTGCCATATGATATTATGTTTATGAAATTTTTTGTCGATTTGTCCGCATGGCCAATCCCTTTTTCTCAAACAAGAGGGAAACAGCAACAAAGCAGGCCGGTTTGGCAATACAGCGCAGAAGGGGTACTGTGCTGTCGCGTCGTGGTAAAGATTCCGCGTATGCAGCCATCCGCTTATGGTTTGTTGTGTGGGGCCGTTTTCTGTTATAATTCTCACAAAAACCAGACATGTGAAATGTCTGGTTTTTGAATGTCAATCAGTTGCATAGCACGCAACAATTTGCTATAATATCTGTTACTTGAATCAAAGGAGGAACACAGGCATGAATCTGCAAGACGCGTTTAAAAGTATCATCGGCACAGACGACGCGCCGGTGGTCATCACCGGCCTGGACCACACGATCGTATATATGAATCCTGCGGCGCAAAACAGGTACGCTAAACACGGCGGGAGCACACTCATCGGGCAGAGCCTGCTTGCCTGCCACAATGAAAACTCCGTGCGGATAATACACGAAACGATTGCGTGGTTTTTACAGGATGTGCAGAATAATAAAAAATATATGTACCATCGGCTCGGCTGTGATGTATATATGGTTGCAATCCGCGACGGGGCAGGGAAACTGACAGGCTACTATGAAAAACATGAGAGTCGAAAAAAAGAAGTACAATGATAAAACAAGGGGGCTGTACTATGATTTTGGAAACAGAGCGGCTCACACTGCGGGAAATGACGAAAGACGATTTGCCGGCGCTGTGCCGAATCCTGCAGGATGAAGAAGTGATGTATGCGTATGAGCACGCCTTTTCCGACGAGGAGGCGGCAGAATGGCTCGAGCGGCAAATCCGCCGCTACCACGACGACGGATTTGGGCTTTGGGCAGTCATCAGCAAAGAAAACGGCGAGCTGATTGGGCAGTGCGGGCTTACCATGCAGGAAATTCCGAGCCGGCGCGTCGTGGAGGTTGGCTATTTGTTTAACAAGGCGTACTGGCACCAGGGCTATGCGACCGAGGCGGCCATCGCCTGCAAAGAATATGCGTTTACCGTGCTTGGAGCAGAGGAAGTGTACTCCATTATCCGCGACAACAATACCGCGTCGCAGAACGTCGCGCGGCGAAACGGCATGGAGGTATGCGGCCAGTTTACAAAGCACTACTACGGCATAGACATGCCGCATCTGATTTTTTGCATCAAGAACCCGCATGAGAACGGTGGGAAGGAATAACAATAAAAAAACCGAAGGAATCCTTCGGTTTTTTTATTGTGAGTAAACCTATAAGCCGGGTTCTGTCTTGAACGGTTATCTATCTACGCCGTGTGTTGCCACACGCCTTTAGCCACCTACCCGAAGGAGCGCCGGGCCGGCTTGATTCCTTCCTTTGTGGTGTTGCTTCGAGTGGGGTTTACATGGCCGGCCAGTCGCCAGGCCGCCGGTGAGCTCTTACCTCGCCTTTCCATCCTTACCTGCGCGCAAAAAGCGCGGCAGGCGGTTTCTTTCTGTTGCACTATCCCTGGAGTCGCCTCCGCCGGACGTTATCCGGCACCCTCGCCCTATGAAGCCCGGACTTTCCTCAGACAGGGCCTCGCGGCACTCTGCCCGCAACCGTCCGGTTTACTCACGGTCTCTATCGTACCATAAAACACTGCCCACGTCAATAGTCGCGGTTTTTGCGCCAGAAATCGAGCACCATGTCGTATCGTTCGGGCGGCATTCCCTTAAACGGTACATTGCTTGTGCAGAAGAAATACCCGCCGCCGGGCTTGCCGTTTTCCATGGCATAGCGGCAGCTTTCGAGCACCTGCTCATCTGTACCCGTCTGCAAATGCGCGCAGTGGACGTTGCCGCAGAGCGCGACTTTTTTGCCAATCCGCTCCTTCAAAACCTTGATATCCACGCCGGCCATCGGGTCGAGCGAGTGAAGCGCATGCGGGTTGCAGTCAACCAGCATGTCGAGTAGCGGCATGATGTTGCCATCCGTATGCTTAATCGCATAGCCGCCGTCGCGTCGAATATTGGAAATAATATCCGCTAAATACGGCTGTACAAACTCCTCAAACATCGCCGGCGAGATAAACGGCCCATCGTTAAAGCAGTAGTCCGAGCACAGAAGCAGGCACTCAATCCCCGCGTCAATATAGCGTTTATTGCGCTCAATTGCTTCGTCCGCCATGGCGCGTGCCTTCGTCTTTCCTTCCTCGGGATAGTCGTAGAGCCCGTACACAAACTCGAGCATACCTGCGCCGTCCGGAATGGCGTAAGTCCCGTCGCCGTGCGCTGCCAGCAGGTATGTCCCGTTCGTGATCTTATTGATATGCTTTGCCGTTGTAATCAAGTCGTCTGGCTCGAGATAATGTACCGGAATAATGGAATAGCCAAGCGCGCTGTACACCTGCACCATATATTCCGCATTTTCCAAAATTGCGCGTTCCCGCTCCGCTGCGGAAAGGCCGGTAAGCTGCTCGCGCATCAAAAAATCTTTGCCAAACTTGGTATCTGCAAGCTGGTACTCCAGCTCAAATGTCGGCACATAGTCCGGCTGTCCAAGCGTGAGCGCAGTAATTGCCCTTTCCCGGTCCGTCATCATTTTATATCCCCGCTTTCAGTGGTTATTTCATCCGCCGCAATGGGCTGGAGCGTATGATCCAAATAGCTGGTCTGTCCGTTTTTCGTCAGTACGAAGCGCCCGTCCTGGTAAACAATACTGTCATAGCTGAACGGGCAGACGCGGTTCCCATATTCGTCAATCAGCCCATACCACAGCACGCCGTCCGCCACATACCGTCCCGCGATGGCATAACTGCCGTAATACGGAGACAGCGCGTCAAAATCCGGCGCGACCTGATACGTGCCGTCGGCGCGGACAAAGCCATATTTTCCATCCAATTTAACGCGTGCAATCCCGTCAGTAAAGTCATACGCCTCCTCGAAGATTGGCTCAAACTGCAGTGCGCCGTTTTGGTCCGTATAGGTATACTTCCCATGGAGCCGTACAGCCGCCAGCCCTTCAGAAAAACCGGACGCATCCTCATACACAAACGGCGTCCGCTCCGCGCCGGACCGGTCAATAAAGCCGCAATACCCGTTTTTCTGCACAATAGCAAACCCGTTTTCAAACTCGCCCGCCTCGTCGAAACGGTAATCAATTACGACGTTACCATTGTTGTTGATATAGCCGTATGCGCCGTCCACAGCAACAGCCGCCAATCCCTCGGAAAAGTTATACGCCTCGTCAAAAACCAGGTCAATTACGCGGTTACCGTTTGTGTCAATATAGCCGCACTTTCCGTCCTTTTCCACAGCGCACAATCCCTCGCGGAAGCTGGTGTAAAAATGATACTTGCTTTTGTCTGAGCCGAACGCAGGCTGATTGTTTGTGTCAATGAAATACAGCTTGCTGCCCTGCCGCACGAGCGCATACCCACAGGAAAACGGCTCTGCGTAGTCGTAAACGTATGGAATTCTTATATCACCGTCTTCATCCAGAAATCCAAACTTGAAAAACCATCCGTTCTCATCGTCTATGTAGTCGAGAATCAGCCCGCCGTCTGCTCCCTGCGCAGACGCACAGACCGACAGACATGCCGCAGCCAGAACGGCGGCCAACAATTTACGCAGCATAATAATCATTCCTCCTTGTTCCTGCTCCTCTATTATACGGGTTTCCGCTCCCGTATGCAAGTGTTTTTTCCGCCGGATTGACACCGCTGCGTAAAAATGCTAAAATTTGAGTATCAAAAAGGATTCTAAGGGAGGGACGCGTCATGTCAACCTTTGGTGAACGGTTAAAATTTCTCAGGAAACTGCACGGCAAAACGCAGGCAGAGCTTGGGCAGGTTATCGGTACAAGCAAGACCGCAATCCATAACTATGAAGCCGGACAGACACTGCCCAGCACACAAAAAATTGTGGAACTTGCAAAATATTTGCAGGTGGACGTTGACTATCTGATTGGCAATTCGAGCCGGATGCACGAGGGCGTCGTCCCTTATATTGTCCGCCACAAGCTTCCGCTGATTCGTCCCGAGGATGCACGCGCCCTGCCGGAGCATATCGTGACGGCGGCCTACGGCTATATTGACGCGCCGGTGGAGGAATCGGACAGCGATTTGTTTGCTGTAAACCTCTGCAAAAATGAGGTAGCCTACACAGCCGTCATAGCGCGCGGAAAAACGGACGCCGACCTTCTGCTCTGTGACGTGGGCGGCCGGGTCCAGCCGCTCGGGCGGGAAAAGGCGCTTGCCCTGTCCAGGCCGGATAAGGTAATCGGCGCCGTTTTGCTGATTGTGTGACGATATAGAGGGAGGAGGACTTGACATGAAACGAATGACAACGCTCCTGCTTGCATTGGCCTTATGCGCCGCGCTGTGTGGCTGCTGGGCGCAGCAGCCATCCGTACCGGGACAGCCAGAGGGGACCACCACGCCCGAAGTGGGACAAGCGGCGCCCCAAAGCTCTGCCGCCCCGTCTGCGGCGGCAACGGCAACGCCGGACAGCCGGCTTATACAATCCAAGACCTATCAGTATTTTTCTGCCCGCACAAGCGGCGACTATACCATGACACTTCGGACGCAGACAGTTGCAGGCACAAGGACGACAACCACGGCTGTTGTAAGCGGCAGGACCGTGTATAGCGACATCACAACGGACACGGGCCGGTTCACGAATTTTGAAAAGGATGGGAAAAACTACACCGTCATGCACGACACGCAGACATATCTGGTCACAGACGCCGCCAACGTAACGCAGGAGGACGACGGCAAGAGCGCGCTCTCCGCCGGCGCGCTACGCGGCGAGCAAATGGAGGAAGGAACGGTAAGCATTGACGGTACGGAATACGCATATGAACAGTTTTCCATAGATGGCGCGGTCGTGCGCTATTGTTTTGACGGCAGCGACCTGAAGTATATTTTGACAAACGAGGACGGCGTCGAAATGCAAATGGAAGCGCTCTCTATCGTGGGAGAGGTTTCCCCCTCTCTGTTTGAGGTGCCGGAAGGGTATCAGAAAATTGGATAAAAAAGAGCCGCTTGCTATGCAAGCGGTTTTCTTATGCTTTAATCCTCCACGTATTCACGTATCTTGAGCGGCACGCCCGCGTCTGCGGCAATCTTTTTACATGCTTCAATATCCTCCGGTCCCATGAGGTCGACAATGCTGAGTACGACATTGGTGTGCTCTTTCGCTTTTTTCGCAAAATCGAGCAGGATCTCATACGCCCGCTCGCCGTAAACGGAACGGCAGAGCGCGTCATATTCTTTTGCGTTGGCAGCGTTGAGACTGACCGACACCGTGTCGATGATCCCCTCAAACAGCGGCGTAACGTCGCGCCCGTGGAACTCGTTTGCATGTCCATTGGTATTGATACGTGTCTTAATCGCATAGTGCTCCTTGAGCCACTTTGCAACGGCAATCAGCTCGTCAATGCGGATACTCGGCTCGCCGTAGCCGCAGAATACAACCTCGTCATACTTACTCGGATCGTATTCGAGCAAAGCCGCGGTGATCTCGTCGACGCTCGGCTCGTGCGAGAGCCAGAGCTGCGTCCCGCCGCCGACACCGTCGGCGTTGTTGCGGATACAAAACGTACACCGGTTCGTACACCGGTTCGTCAGATTGACATACAAAGACGACTCATGGTCCGGCTCTGCACTGTACGTGTACACAAACATATCTTTTTTCTCCTGCATGGTAAAACCCCCTTGATCTGGCGCAGCGGCCTACGCCCCGCCACGCTGCTGCTTTTGACCTTTGATAACCTTCAGCCGCGCGAACTCCTCGCGCTCCTTTTCCTCTAATACGCCCTCAATCTGCTTGCAAATACTGGTGTACTTCGGAATCGTGACATTTTTGAGCGCGTTGGCGCGCTTCTGCGTCTTTTTTATATTGACTGCCAGCCGGTAAACCGACGTTTCCACCTCGGCCAGCCGGAGCGACAGCTCCTTGACCTCAACAAACCGCGCCCGCGCCTCGTCGAGCGCGCTCGTGGTAGAATAAAACCCGTACTGGGGCGGCTCGTCGCGCCTGTCACAGCGCACCATCGGGATTTCCGTCCCCATGACGGAGCGCGACAGGAGACGTACGCCGTCCTCGAGCGGAATGGTCAGGCCGACCTCCCGCACATGCTCGATACCGGAGGTAATGTTGGCGCGCTGAAGCGCGGCGTACGCCGCTGCAAACGTGGTTTCTATCTTTGCTTGCAGCTCCTTTGCCGCGTCAATCAGGCCCATCATCTCCCGGATGAGGATATTGCGCTTTTTATCGAGCAATTCGTAACCCTGGCTCGACAGTGCGAGCGTATTTTTTGCAAGAATCAAATTGCCCTTCGTTGGAAACAGGTTGACGTCCACGGCCGCACCGTCCTTTCTCTCTGCTTCGTATTGCGCGCGTTATTCGTCCGTGCGCCGGTAATACTGCGCAATCAGCTCCGGCGGCAGGCGGTCGAGCTCGCTCTCCGGCAGCAGCCGTAGAAGCGACCACCCGATGTCGAGCGTCTGCTCCACGCTGCGGTTCTCGCTTTCGCCCTGGCGGATGAACTGCTCCTCAAACGCGCGCCCAAACGTCATGTACTGCTTATCCGTATCGCTCAGCTCTTCCTCGCCAATGACGGATGCAAGCGCACGCGCGTCGGCGACCTTTGCGTAACTGGCAAAGAGCTGGCTCGATAAATCGGCATGGTCGGCGCGCGTATACCCCTCGCCAATCCCGTCCTTCATCAAGCGCGACAGGCTCGGCAGCACCGCCACGGGCGGGTACACGCCGCGCTGCGACAGGCCGCGGTCGAGCACAATCTGCCCCTCCGTGATGTAGCCCGTCAAATCGGGAATCGGATGGGTGATGTCGTCGTTCGGCATAGTCAAAATCGGAATCTGCGTCACCGAGCCACCCTTGCCCTTAATAATGCCGGCGCGCTCAAAAATGGACGCAAGATCGCTGTAGAGATAGCCTGGGAAGCCCTTCCGGCTCGGAATCTCGCCCTTTGAGGAGGAAATCTCGCGCAGCGCCTCGGCGTAGGCCGTCATGTCGGTCAGAATGACCAGAATGTGCATCCCGTGTGTAAACGCCAAATACTCCGCCACGGTCAACGCGGCGCGCGGCGTGATGATACGCTCAACCACCGGGTCGCCCGACAGGTTCAAGAACATAACAACCTTGTCGAGCACGCCGCTCTCCTCAAACGCGCGCTGGAAGTACGCCGCAACGTCGTTTTTTACGCCCATTGCCGCGAACACGACCGCAAACTCGTCCGCGCCCACAGCCTTTGCCTGCCGCACAATCTGCACGGCTAACTTGTCATGCGCAAGCCCGTTACCCGAAAAAACCGGAAGCTTCTGCCCGCGAATCAGCGTTGACAACCCGTCGATTGCACTGATGCCCGTCTGGATAAAGTTTTCCGGGTACTCGCGCAGGACGGGGTTAATCGCCATGCCATTGATATCACCCATCTCGTCGGGGTAAATGTCGCCCAGCCCGTCGATGGGCCGCCCGCTCCCCGAGAGCACGCGCCCGAGCAGTTCCCTGGTGAGCGGCATGGTCATGGGCTTACCCGTCATCTCTGTCGTCGTATTCGTCAGCGACAGGCCGTCCGTGCCCTCGAACACCTGCACAACGGCGCGGTCACCGTGCAGCTCGATAATGCGGCCCTGCCGCTCGCTTCCATCTGCGGCACGGATTTTCACCATTTCTTCATAGGCCGCGCCGTGTACGCCGTCCAGGATGACGAGCGGGCCGTTGATTTGCTTCAGTCCGATATATTCAAGCGCCATTGCTACCAGCCCCCTGCGGTTCGTATCCGTTTTCCCTCAGCACCGCGCCGATCTTGTCCCTGATTTTGTCGTGCAGGGCGTCAAACGGTGCAAGGTCGTCGTTGCCAATCGTATATTTTATCTTAATCAAATCCTCAAAAAGCCCCGTCGCCACAGCCTGCGAGACCGGAATCCCCTTCGCCACGACGCTCTTTGCCTGCCCGTACAAATACAAAATCGTCTCCATCATGCGCGCCTGCTTGGCGAGCGGCACATACGTGTCGTCGGCATGGAAGGCATTCTGCTGCAAAAACCCGAGCCGAATCACGCGCGCAATCTCAAGCGTGAGCTTTTGCCCGTCCGGCAGCACGTCCGCGCCAATCAGCTTTACAATTTCATTGAGATTCGCCTCCTCCTGCAAAATCGCCATAATCTCGCTGCGGTTTTGCAAAAAGGCGTCTCCAAGATTTTCGTTGTACCACGACGCAAGATCGTCAATGTACTCGCTGTAGGAGTTAATCCAGTTGATGGCCGGGTAGTGGCGCGCATACGCGAGCGAGCGGTCGAGCGCCCAGAACGAGCGTACGAACCGCTTCGTATTCTGCGTCACCGGCTCGGAAAAGTCACCGCCCTGCGGCGAAACCGCGCCAATGATTGTGACCGAGCCCTCTGTGCCGTTTAAGTTCACACATCGTCCGGCCCGCTCGTAAAACTCCGACAGCCGGCTCGACAGATACGCCGGGAAGCCCTCCTCCGCCGGCATCTCCTCGAGCCGGCCGGAAATCTCGCGCAGCGCCTCGGCCCAGCGCGACGTGGAATCCGCCATGATTGCCACATGGTAGCCCATGTCGCGGTAATACTCCGCCAGCGTCACGCCCGTGTAAATGCTCGCCTCACGCGCCGCGACCGGCATGTTCGACGTGTTGGCAATCAGCACCGTGCGGTCTAACAGCGGGCGGCCCGACTTCGGGTCGACCAGCTTGGAAAAGTCCTCCAGCACCTGCGTCATCTCGTTTCCGCGCTCGCCGCAGCCGATATAAACGATGATGTCCGCGTCGGCCCACTTGGCAAGCTGGTGCTGGGTCATGGTTTTCCCCGTGCCAAAGCCGCCCGGTACAGCCGCCGCGCCGCCCTTCGCAATCGGTAGAAGCGAGTCGATAATCCGCTGGCCCGTGATGAGCGGCACCGTGGTCGGCCTGCGCTCCTTATGCGGGCGCGGGCGGCGGATGGGCCACATCTGTACCATCCGGATTTCGTGCTCCTGCCCGCTTCTGTCCGTCACGCGCGCCAGCACATCGTCTATCGTATATGTTCCGCTCTCCGCCGCAAACGTCACCGTCCCGCTCACGCCGGGCGGCACCATAATCTTGTGCATAATAAGCGGCGTTTCCGGCGTCTGGGCAATAATCTGTCCTGCCTCGGCGTGTGCGCCTGCCTTTACAAGCACTTCCACCTCGTACGCCTTTTCCGTGTCGAGCGGCTCCGCCGCCACGCCGCGCCCAATGTATGCTCCATCCTTCTGTGCAAGCGTGCGCAGGGGACGCTGTATCCCGTCAAAAATATTTCCAATGATTCCCGGCCCAAGCGCGGCAAGCATGGGGCTGCCGCTCCCGGTGACCGGCTCGCCCGGCGTTACGCCGGTCGTCGACTCGTACGCCTGCACAATTGTCTTGTCCGGCTGTAGGCCGATGACCTCTCCAATCAGGCCGAGCGTGCCGATGCTCACCCGTTCAAGCATGGAAAAGCTTCCCTCGCCCACCACCTCGACGACTGGCCCGTTGATGCCGTATATCTCACCCTTTGCGCCCAATGCTTCCACCTCGCTCTATATACCAAGACCGCTAATTTTCAAAAATTCTTCCCGCTGCTGCTCGAGCATGGCGGCAAGCGTTTTGTTCACCGCCGTGTGCGTATCTGCGTTGACCGCCTTCACACCGCCGACCACGTCGTGCGCGGCGTCGAGCAGTTCTACCCGGCAGCCCGTGTCCGCGCTTAGTCGCTGTGCGTGCGCAGCGTCCGTTTCGTTCAAATAAAGAATCACATTCCCTTCGCCGAGCGCGCCGGTAGCAAGTTGCGCCGTACGCAGCAGCCACGGGTAGTACGCTTCGCTTTTGACAAACTTCATCACCTCGCCGCGTACCGCCGCCATCACTTCCTCTGTAATCTCGCTGCGGCGCACGGACAACTGCCGCTTGCAGGAGAGCTTCTCCCGGCTTATCGCCTCGTTCGTCGCTCGGTTCAGCTCGGCGCGGGTACGCTGGATTTTCTCATACGCCTGCTTATAGAGGGCAAGCTCTGTCTCGTCGACCATGCGCGCCCACCGCTCGTCCAGCTCGCGCGTCAGCGCCGCGTTCTGCTGTGCCGCGTCGGTCGTTACATAGCGCGCAAAATTTTGCAGCTTTGCGCTGTCGTTAATTTTTTTGACCGCCATTTTCTCACCCCGCTCCGGCTAATCTGTTTTTATGCCGCTTTACGATTCTATCTCATCTGCAAGCAGCCGCCTGCCGCATTCGTAAGGCTCGCGTACCTCGTGCAGCAGGCTGTTATAAAAGGCTTCAGCGGCCTTCTGCCGCTGCGCTGCAATCTCCCGTCCCTTCTGAGTCAACAGCCGTTCCTCTATGCCTTGCAACTTTCGCTTATACTCCTGAAAAAAGGAGGGCACCGTATCCGCTTCCCCGTCCGACACCGTGCCGTCCGGCAAAAGCGTATAGAGCGGCTCCGCCATCTGCCCTTTGTAGAGCAAGGTACGGGCCACGCCGACCGCGCCGCACACGTCAATCTTGTCCGCGTCGTAGAGGATTTTCGCCTCTATGCTGACAGGCGGGCTACCCTTCCGGAACCGGTGCGTTGCAACAGCGGCGCGCACATGCGCGGCAAACGGCTCCGGAAACCCGTTTTTCACCAAAAATGCGAACGCCATCTCCGCTCCCACCGCCGCATGGCACAGCGCTGGGTTTTCAAACTGCGCCTGTCGGCCGATGTCGTGGAGCAGGCACGCCGCAATCAAAACATCGCGGTCGGCCCTTTTCTCCGTCTGTGCAATTTCAAGCGCCAGATACAGCACGCGGTAGATGTGCTCTGTGTCGTGCGCGCTGTCCTGCATGCAAGCGCGCATGTATGCTTCTATCTTTAAAAAGGCTTCGCGTTTCATCGTTTGTCCCCCTGCCCGGGCCGTCCTGCCAAAGCCGCTACAGCTTCAGCCCAATCGCGTCGCGGATATAGTCTGTGATGGCGTTCTGGTTTTTGTCCAGGCCGTGCCGGTCCGGAATACTCACAATCAGCGGGCGCGTATGCTTCAGCTTGACTTTGGACACATAATCCGCCGCATCGCGCTGCGCCTTCTGCGTCATAAGCACGACCGCAATCTCCCTATCCGCCAAAACGCGGTCGAGCGCGGCGCGCACCTCTGCCTCGCCGTGCGCGACACAGCCCTCAATCCCGGCGAGCCGCATCCCCGTCCGCGTATCGACATTGTCGCTGATGACATACATTTTCATACTGCGGCCCCCTATATCCGGCCAAGAATCATAAACGTGACAAGCAGGCCGTAGAGCGCAATGCCCTCCGCCAGCGCGACGAAGATGAGCGCCTTACCCATAATCTTGTCGTTTTCGCTGATTGCGCCGAGCGCCGCGCTCGCCGCTGCGGCAACCGCGATACCTGCGCCGATACACGCAAGCCCTGTCACAAGCGCCGCCGCAAGATATGCCATTCCATTGTTCGCTGCAGCGGCTGTTTCCGTAGCCGTATCCGCCAGCGCAGGCGTGGTCGTAAACGCGCACACTGTCGCCACAAGCACAACGGAGAAAAAGGAGATCACATTTGCTGCGAGCATCCCCTTGCCGTGCTTTTTCCCCATCCTGAGGTATGCGATAAGCGGCACCGCCACACTCAGAATCAATGCGATGGACGTAATTGTTACCAACATGGCAAACCCTCCGTTTACTTTTGATTTATATTCTGAAACTCTTTCCCGTCTCCGACAAAAAAGCGCGAAAACATTTCATAATACTCCAGACGCAGGACCTGTATCCCGACAATCAGCCCCTCGAGGCCGATTACGAGCGCATTACCGAGCACCTGCACGACGAGGCTGCCGCCCTGCGCCATATCGGACAGCAGGAACACGACACTCATCATCCCGACGTGGTTGAGTGCAAACGCCCCCACGCGGATAAACGACATCGTGTTAGTGACAAAGCTGAGCAATATTTCAAACAGCTCAAAAAACTTCTCGACGATGAACATACCCTTCTGCTCCGGCATCCAGCCCTTTTTCTTCTCGATGAGGAGTGAGAGCGGCTCCTGCAAAAATATCATCACGAGCGGCAAGACGAGGCAAATGCCAATCAGCCATGGCGCAATCTGGAACCCAAAGTTTAAAAACAAACTCAGGCCGATTATAATAGCGGCAAAGTAGAACACCAGCCCGGCCAGCCCGTTCTGGGAAAAGAGCGCCCGCCCCGCGTCCTTCGCCTTGATTGCATTGATAATATTAAGCACCATGGCAAACCCAAGAATCACCACGCCAAGCGCCACGGCGGCAATCAGCATGAAGTTCATCTTCTCCATGGGGTGAATCAGGCCGGGCAGAATGTCCTCATACCCAAACACCGAGCCGTATACAAAGCCGAATATCGTCGACGATATGCCGATAATGCCGATGATTTTGCCGAGGCTCGACTTTTTGAGCCACCCAAACAAAAATCCGATCAGCGTAATGACAATCCCCTGCCCCACGTCGCCGAACATGATTCCAAACATCAGAAAGTACGTGAGCGCGACAATGCCCGTCGGGTCGATCTCGTGATAGCCGGGCGTGCCGTACATACGCACAAACAGCTCAAACGGGCGGACAAACACGCTGTTTTTCAGCCGCGTCGGCGGCTTGACCTTGTCGACGGTTTCCGGCTTTTCGGTCACGATAACGACGTCGCGCTCGCCTTTTACCGCGCGCATGAGCTTTTCCGCCTGCGCGTTGTCCATCCAAGCCACCACGTAAAACGAGTCCTTCGTATGGGCGGCGTACCGCTTGATTTCTCCAATGCGCCGCCGGAGCAGCAGACCGGAGTAAATGGCGTTCAGTTCTCCGAGATTTTGGTCGAGCGCCGCCTTCACATTGTGGTCGATCTGCTCGCGCCGCGCTTTCAACCGCTCGTTTTCCAGCTCAAGCGTCACAGTCGCTTCCTTTGCCGTGCCGTGCACCTTGTCCGAAATGCGCGTCCGCTCAAAGTAGAGCGACGAAAACACTGCGTCAATCTTCTCCTCCAGCAGCGCGGGCATAAAGTACATCCCCCACACGTAGTCGTCATCCTCGCTCGTTTGGATGAAAAACGCGTCAATGTGGTAGAGGTAGCCCTCCAGCGTCTGCATGCTCTTTTTCGGCATACGCCCAAACCGAAACTTCACAAAATCAAAGTGGAAAAAGCTGTCCACATCGACGTTGTCGATGGACAACAGGGGCCGAAGCTGGGCGATGACGCGCTCGTTTTCCTGTATTTGCGCGTCGAGCGATTCACGTTCCGTCTCAAGCGACAGCATATTGTCGTTTATCCGGTTCAGCGTCTGCTCGCACGACTGCGCCATGCCGCTCCCCAGCTTTGCCGCCTGCACAACGGAAGGCGTAAACCCAGCGCGGCGGTAGACCGTCTCCACGCGTGCGAGCAGGTCGCCGTCCGCGCCCTCGTCGCCGTACGGCGTCAGCCCCGCAATATTGTCGAGCGTGCCGACCGCGTTTTCTATGTGCATGTCGCACTGGAGCAAATATGTGGCGCAAATGCGGTCAAAGTCCTCCGTCCTTCCAATGACGTTGACCAGGTTCATCTTTGCAATCGCCATGTAGCCGCCTCCTTCCGCTCTGCCTGTTCTATGCTTCGTATGGTACACCGTAGCGGATACGCTCCACCGCGGTCACGATTCGGGCAAGTTCGCCCTCCAAAAAGTACAAATATCCAACCAGCGACGCGATGGAGAACGGGTTTTCCCGCATTTGCTTCTCTATCAGCCGCTCTATCATCTCATTATAGTTTTGCTCGATAAAACGCTCCTCCAGCCCATTGAACAGCGGCGCATACCGCGTCGTGCGCGCCTGTGCGACGAAACTCTCCGTATCCGGCGTATTGACCAGCGCGATCAGCCTGTCGCGCGGGATTTTATAATGTACGGGAATGATCGTGGTAAAAATCAACTCCCCCGGCATATTGTAGTACCGTTTCTGGCGGTAAATCCAGCACAGGTTCGTCATGTCAATCTCGCTGCCGAAGATTTCTTCAACAATCTGCCTATCCTTCCCCTTCAGCGTCCGCAGCGCCGTGCGCCACGCACACCGGAAGTAGTAAGCGTCGAGCGCCGCCTCCGCCACAAACAAATCGGCCCCCGCGCCGAGCGGTGGCGCGAGCACAGCCTCATACGGCGTGCCAGAAAGCGCGCTTAGCAGAGCGTAGGCAGAGTCCGCCTGCGCACATGCCGCCACGTCAATCGACAGCTTGCCGGAGAAAAACCCTTCCGCCTCATAAGCAATCTCCGCTTTTTCGCCCGTATAAAGCGCGCGCAGAATGTGCTTGAGCAGATTAATTTCATAACGCATGTACGTATAGGACAGGACCTTTTTCTGGCTGTCGTTACAAAAACTGTAGAGTTTTTGCACCTCCGCCTGCAAATAGCGGTCGAGCAGCCGCTCCAAATCGCCGCGGTGCACCGTCCGCTCGCTCACATGCTCGAGCAGCGTACCATAGACAGTATTGTATTTCAAGTAGGCAACCGCGTCGCTTACGCTCGCCTTACTTTTTAGCTCCTCGTACTGCGCGCGGTCAAGATGGCCAGCGCGCATAGCCGCGGTTTTTGCCCGCAGGGCGGAATAGGCGCGTATGCTCATCTCACTCACCGCCTAAAATAGTATCGGTCAGGCGGCGAACCCACGCGTCCCTGTTTTCCCGATAACGTGCCTCCAGCTCGGCCTGCCTCTGCTCCGCCTGCGCGCGTATTTTTGCAATCTCGCCGTCGCGGTAAGACGCCTCCGCCTCCTGCATTTTTGCAATCCGGCGCTCGCACCGGCCGCCGATTTTCCCTTCCAGTGCGGCGCGCTTTTCGGCACAGTCCGTATCAAAGCGCGCCTGCCTCGCCTTTGACTGCGCGACGAGCTTTTGCGCATCTGCCTCGATTTGCAAAATGCTCTTTATCAGCGTGTCCATGCCTGCCGCCCCCTTTCGTCCTGCGCTTACATTCCCTTATTACACCTTATTATGCCAAAAACTTCAAAAACTATGACTCGTTTTTATCAAATGCTGCGCTTTTGCCAAATCCTGCTTGTAGACAAAAATCTCATACTCCACCATCATGCCGGCCGCACCGCCCAGTTCCGCGCTCCCCTGGACGGCTCCCTGCGGCGCATAGGGACCGGACTCGCTCCGCATTTTGCACTTATACGGGATCCCGCTTTGGCTCAGCAGCTCCCTCACACGTGAAAATTCCTCCAGGTCAACCCCAACGTAACAACTGCTTCTGTTAAACAAGGTCATCATACGTCCCAGACTCCTTTCGTTTTGTGAGTTTATTGAATTGATTTATTGTTCCGACACATAATGTGCCAGCTCCAGCGCAATGTCAAAATACCCCGCATCATGCTGCGTACCCTTCAGCTCCCCCGCTTTGCGCCGCTCGTCCCATTCGGGTGCGTCGAGCAGGTCGCCGCCTGTAAAAAACGTATAGAAATTCAACCCTCTAAAATCGCACATTGCCTGCAAGGCGGTGCACTCCATCTCTACAGAAATACAGCCGTCCGCCTTACGCTTCTGAAAATTGCTGACGGTTTCCCGGTAAAAGGCGTCTGTCGTCCATGTTTTTCCCTTTATATAAGGGGTTTTGTTCTCTTTCATAAAGCGCGCGACGACATCCGCATTTTTTATAGCGATATAATCCGACGCAGGCGCGTAATGGTAGGAGGTTCCCTCGTCGCGGTACGCCTCGGTCGGCACCATGACCTTTCCGTGCGCAATCTCTTTGTCCAAACAGCCCGCGCCTCCAAATACGATATAGTTTTCCGTCCTGATGACTGCCAGCGTATCCTCCACCGTGCCAACACACGCAGGCGCTCCCACATAGGTTTTATAGAATGCAAATGTCTTTTCTTTATATTCGATACTATAAACCGGCGTGTCTCCCGTCGCAAACCGGAACGACGCGGCCTGTCTGCAAGAATAATTTTTCAGAACAAACGCTTCAATCACATGTGAAAACGTCACAATACACGCGTCAAAGCGCGGCGCTTGTTCATTCACAAACGGATTGATAATCGCATTAGATCGGTTATCAAAGCTATCAGTGATCATTTCTCATTCCTCATTATCCGCTCCAAAACTCAGTTTTTCAAGCTGTGCAGCGGCGCGGGAATCCGCCCGCCGCGGCTGATAAAGGTTTCCGAGCCGTACTCGCTCACGCGCATGACCGGCCCGCTTCCCAAAAGGCCGCCGAACTCCACCGTGTCGCCGATCGTCTTGCCCGGCGCGGGAATAATACGCACCGCCGTCGTCTTATTGTTGACAACGCCGATTGCCGCCTCGTCGGCAATGATAGCCGACAGCGTCGCCGCGCTTGTAGCACCCGGAACAACAATCATGTCCAGACCAACCGAGCATACGCACGTCATGGCCTCCAACTTTTCAAGTGAAAGCGCGCCGCACTCCGCCGCTGCAATCATACCCGCGTCCTCACTGACCGGGATAAATGCGCCCGACAGGCCGCCGACATAGCTCGATGCCATGACGCCGCCCTTTTTCACCGCGTCATTCAGAAGTGCAAGCGCAGCCGTCGTGCCGTGCGTGCCGCACTTCTCCAGCCCCATTTCTTCTAATATATACGCCACGCTGTCGCCGACTGCCGGCGTCGGCGCGAGCGACAAATCCACAATGCCGTACGGCACGCCGAGTCTCCGCGACGCTTCCTTTGCCACGAGCTGGCCCATGCGCGTGATTTTGAACGCCGTCTTTTTCACCGTTTCCGCGACCAGCTCAAAGTCGGCCTCCGGCCCGATTTTCTCAAGCGCACACTTCACCACACCCGGTCCGCTGACACCCACGTTGATAACGCACTCGCCCTCGCCGCTGCCATGGAACGCGCCGGCCATAAACGGGTTATCCTCCACCGCATTGGCAAACACAACGAGCTTTGCGCACGCAAAGCCGCCCGACTCTGCCGTACGTTCCGCCGCCGCTTTGATGATGGTGCCCATCTGCTTCACCGCATCCATGTTAATGCCCGCGCGCGTCGTCGCCACGTTGACGCTCGAGCATACGCGCTCTGTGACAGCAAGCGCCTCCGGAATGGACTCAATCAGCAGCCGGTCGCCCTTTGTATAGTGCTTATGTACCAGCGCCGAATAGCCGCCGATAAAGTTGACGCCCGTCGCCTTTGCCGCGCGGTCAAGCGTTTTTGCAATTTTGACGCAGTCATCCACCGACTTGGCATGTTCACACAGGTTTGACGCCGGCGTAACGGAAATCCGCTTGTTGATAATCGGAATCCCATACTCGCATTCAATGTCCTCGCCCGTTTTGACCAAATCCTTTGCAAGCGTCGTAATTTTGGTATATATCTTCTCGCACATCCGGTCAACGTCCGGGTCTGCACAATCCTTGAGCGAAATCCCCATCGTGATTGTCCGCACGTCGAGGTGCTCTTCGTCAAACATTTTAATCGTTTCGATAATTTCAAATTTATTCAGCATATGTATTCTATCAGCCTTTCTGAAAAATATTCTCCGTATGCAGCAAAGGACGCCGCATGGCGTCCCTGTTTCTTTCTTTACGCCGGGCCTTTCCTATCAAGAAACCCTTTGTCAAATCCGGTGCATGGAATTAAAAATGTCCTCGTGCTGGATGCGGATGGACAGCCCCATCTCCTCGCCTGCGCCGTCCAGCTTTTTCGCTATGGAATCAAAGCTTTCCGTACATTGCTCAATATTGACCAGCATAATCATGGTAAACATATTCTGCATGATCGTCTGCGATATATCCAGAATGTTGATCTTCGCTTCCGCTAATATATTCGCTACTCTGGCAATAATGCCGACCTTATCGTGCCCGATTACTGTGATAACCGCCTTCATCTCATCTCTCCCCATTCGTTTTATATTCATAAATATACACCTTTCCCGCGTCATTTTCAAGCCTAAAGCGGAAAAAACTTTCCCGTCCTTGCTTTCGCCGCCAGCAGAGCAAAAAGGCCGGCATTCCATTTCACACGAAAATAGTTATAATCCCTAATAAAATACACGTGTTTTTAGCTAATTCCATATTTTAACCATGCAACTTTTATAATATTTTAGCAGTTTATCGACATAATTTTTGTTAATAACCAAGTATTTTTGCCTATTTTTTATACTAATTTTATTTCTGTTTTTCTTTTGTCCAAAAATCGTAAAAAATATGTCGAATTATAGCATTCATTTTTGCTTCCTTATTTTAAATATAATTGTTATAATAAATCTGTAATGCGTTTGAAACAGTACTGTAATATAGAACCAAAAAACCGACAGCCGACGTTAATTTTCAATCGCATTATTTGGGCACTATACCCGAATTTATATTTTATTATATTTTATTTTTGTAAATCATATCAATGGGGGAGAAAAAACAAATGAACAAGGCACTTGTAACAACAACGAAACAATTTAACGGGCTGTCTGACGAGGCGTACTTTCTCGAGTATTACTTAATCGAGGAGGAAGTCATTCCCGAAGGCGGAATCGGGCTATGCAGCTACGGCGTCGAGATTTTGAAACGGTCCGGCGAATCAACAGAAAGCAAACACGCGCTCCGGATCAACTGTGACAAGTTACTTGTACTTGACCTCATTGACCTTCTGGCACGTAACCTTGTAACTCCTGCCACCTTACTCGATATCATCAGTGATAAACTCGTCGAGTGGGAAACCGAATCCTGCGAGCAGATCGCAGATCTGTATTTGGCCGAATAAATAGAATACGCAATATACGCGCCCGGCATAGTCCGGGCGTTTTTCTGTATCTTGTACCATATGTTTTCTTTCTTCCTATATATAGATTACCGCGACAAGATTTCTTCAAACAAATCAAAAAATGCTTGACATCGCAAGGGGAAATGGGTATAATAGTTACCGTATCCGTAAAAATGGATTTAATTTGCGTATTTGGCTGTGTGCCGGCGCGTTCCGGCGCATATGCTTTCAAATAGCTTGCAGGAGGTGTAGAAAAAATGCTGCGGACATACCAGCCTAAGAAAAGACAGAGAAGCAAGGTGCATGGGTTCAGAAAGAGAATGAGCACTGCCAACGGCAGAAAGGTTCTGGCTAGAAGAAGACTTAAAGGTAGAAAAAAGCTGTCAGCGTAAAGGCCACTTCGTGGTCTTTTCTTTTAGACAGCCTTTTCTGGCGCGGCCCTTTTGCGGCCGCAGCGCAGAGGATTCTATGCCGGGCGGACGGTGATTGGGCATGAAAAACACTATTTCCATGAAGTATAACCGCGACTTTAAATATCTTTACCGGCGCGGCAAGTCGATTGCTGCCGGGTATCTGGTTCTGTATTATAAAAAAACGCGGGATACACACAACACGTTAGGCATCACCGTTACGAAAAAGCTGGGCTGTGCCGTTGAGCGCAACCGGGTCCGCCGGCTGATACGCGAATGCTACCGTCTGCGCGAACAGGAGCTCGGCATGGGATATAAGCTCGTTTTTGTCGCGCGCAACCGGGCCGTTTCGGCCACGTATGCAAACATTCGCGGCGACATGGGCTACCTGCTCCATAAGAGCGGGATTCTCCCGCCGTCAGGCAAGGAGTAAGCAACTGAAAGGCATGGGATAAAGATGAAAACGGTTTTGCTGCACATAATCCGGTTTTATCAGAAGCGTATTTCTCCTTATAAAGGAAGGAAATACTGCCGCTTTTATCCGACGTGTTCCCAGTATGCCTATGAAGCAATCGGCAAGTATGGAGTTGTAAAGGGCGGGGCGCTGGCCCTGCGGCGGATTCTCCGCTGCAACCCGTTTTCCAAAGGGGGATATGACCCGCTCAAGTAGGATATACTTACCACTGTTCCCGTTTTTTTAATTTTACTGAGGAGAATACACAAATATGGGCAATATTTTTACATGGCTGATTGTGCAGCCAATGGGATTTATTATAGAGCTGATTTATAATTTTATCCCAAATTACGGCGTGGCGCTGATTCTGTTTACCATTTTGATTAAACTGATTATCCTGCCGCTGAACCTGAAGTCGCAGCGTTCCATGGTCAAGCAGCAAAAGCTGATGCCACAGCTGCAGGAGCTTCAAAGAAAGTATGCCAACGACAAGGAAAAGCTGAATAAGGAAATGATGGAGCTGTATCAGGCAAACGGGGCAAACCCGGCGAGCGGCTGTCTTCCGATGCTGCTACAGTTCCCCATCATCATTGGCCTGTTCCAGGTCATTCAGAAGCCGCTTTCCTACATGCTTCACGTAAACTTTAATGCGCCGGAGAACATCAATAAGGTTATTGAGCTACAGCAAATTGTTGCAAATAACCCCGATTTGTCGGCCGCGGCGCCGGGCGGATTTCTAACTTCCAACATGGCGGGATTGGCAAACAATTTCCAGATTGCAATGAGTAACTTTGCGGCAAATCCTGCTGTGCAGGGCTTCACCGACTGGATTATCGACTTTAACTTTTTAGGGCTTGACCTGTCCCGCTACCCGAGCGAAATCTGGGAGCCGCTCAATAGCCTGCTGACCGGGCAGATCAGTCCGCTTCTGTGGACAACGCTGCCACTTTTGCTGATACCGGCTCTGTCGGGTCTGACATCGTGGCTGCTGGGCAAGATGACGACGTCGAGCACACCACAGCCCAACGCGGCGGTTGAGGGTGCAAACACGGCGGCCTCCATGAGCAAGTCCATGATGTTGATGATGCCCATTATGTCGATTTTGTTCACGTTCTCGCTTCCGGCCGGCGTTGGTCTGTACTGGATTGTTTCCAACGTGACACAGATGATTCAGCAGTATTTTACCGTAGCGTATTTCAAGAAGAAGGAGGAAAACGCAGTTGTTATCGACACAGTCAAAAAGAATCGAAAAGACCGCAAAAAGCACAGATGAGGCAATCAGCCTTGCGCTTTCTGAGCTGAATGCGACAAGAGATATGGTAGAGATTGAAATCCTGGACGAAGGGGCGAAGGGCCTGTTCGGAATCCTGGGCGGCAAGGACGCCCGGGTTGCCGTTACGCTCAAGCCGACACCCGCCTCCGTGGCAAGGGAGTTTTTGGAGGAGCTGTTTTTCAGCATGGGGATGAAGGTCGACCTCGTCATTGAAGAAGGCGCGGAACTGCTCGACATCAACCTCTCCGGCGATGACATGGGAATCATTATCGGCAAGCGGGGCGATACGCTTGACGCGATTCAATATCTGACCAGCCTTGTCGTAAACCGGCTCGACGGCCCTTACACAAAAGTTTCTATCGACACGGAAAATTACCGCGCAAAGCGGAAAGAAGCGCTTACCGCGCTGTCCAACCGGATTGCGGACAAGGTGGTAAAAACGGGACGGCGGCATATTTTTGAGCCGATGAACCCGTATGAGCGTCGCGTCATTCATGCTACGCTGCAAAATCACCCAACCGTACATACATATTCGATTGGGGAGGAGCCGAACCGTAAGGTTGTCATCGCGCTCAAGAACGACGCAAGAGGAAAACGATAAACAGAACATAAGTCCGCACCCCGCCGGTGCGGATTTTTCTTACCAAAACAGGGAAGGGGGCTTACGCCCATGACAATCAGCCAGACAGATACCATTGCAGCAATCGCGACGCCGCCGGGCGTCGGCGGGCTCGGCGTGATCCGGCTCAGCGGGCCGGAGGCTGTCCAAATTGCGGATAAGGTGTTCCGCACGCCCGCAGGCGGAAAACTATGCGATGCGGCGAGCCACACCATTCACTACGGCCATATCATAGACCCGGAAACGGGTGCGGCTGTGGACGAGGTCATGGCGGCGGTGATGCGCGCGCCGCGCAGCTTCACGGCGGAGGACGTGGTGGAGCTGTCCGCGCACGGGTCGCCCGTCGTCCTGCATAAAATCCTGCTTTTGCTCCTGAATGCCGGTGCACGTATGGCGCAGGCGGGCGAGTTTACAAAGCGCGCCTTTCTCAATGGGAGGCTCGACCTTGCGCGGGCAGAGGCTGTGCTCGACGTGATTCATGCAGACAGCGACGCGTCACTGCAAACTGCCATGAACCAGCTCGAGGGTGGCCTTTCCCGGGAAATTGAGGCCATTCGCCAGCCGCTCCTCTACGCGGCGGCGCAGTTTGCGGCTGCGGTCGACTATCCGGACGAGGACATTGCCGATTTATCGGAGGAGAGCCTGCGCACCACGCTCACAGAGGCGGAAAAAGCGTGTCAGGCCCTGCTTGGCGGGGTGGGCAGCGGCCGCATTGCAAAAGAGGGTCTGCGCTGTACGCTTGCCGGGCGGCCCAACGTCGGAAAGTCGTCGCTTCTCAACGCGCTCACCCGCTCCGAGCGCGCTATTGTGACCGATATTGCCGGTACGACGCGCGACGTGATTGAGGAGAGCGTCACCATCGGCGGGGTGGCGCTGCGCCTGTTCGACACGGCGGGCCTGCGCGACACGGGCGACGAGGTGGAGCGTATCGGCGTTGACCGGACAAAACAGTATATTGAGAGCGCAGACCTTGTCCTCGTTCTGCTCGACGGCTCCGCGCCGCTCACAGGCGAGGATAAGGAAATCCTTGACCTGACTGCGGAGAAAAAGCGCATTCTCGTCCTCAACAAGTCCGACCTTACGCAGCAATGCGACAAAGACGCGCTTTCCTCCCTGTCAGGCGGCGCGCCCATTGTGGCGGTGAGCGCAAAAACAGGCGGCGGAATCGACAGCCTGCGGCAGACGATTTCCGATTTGTGCGCGCTCGGCGAGGTAAAAACGGCAAACACGCTCGTTTCCAACCTGCGCCACATTGACGCGCTCCGCGACGCGCAGGCATCGCTGCAAAGCGCGCTTGCTGCACTTGACGCCGGTATGCCTATAGACTTGTGTGCGATTGACGTTTCCGCCGCATTAGAGAGCCTGGGCCTTATTACAGGCGTGAGCGTCAGTGCCGACATTGTAGATACCATTTTTGCACAGTTTTGCGTTGGAAAATAGGAGGGATACGGATGAAGGTAATCATCGACCGGTTTGAGGGCGATACCGCTGTTGTAGAGCTGCCGGACGGGAGCTTTGCCGTGCTGGCGCGCACGCTCGTGCCGGAGGCGTCGGAGGGCGACGTTGTCCGGATTGAAATTGACGCGCCGGAAACACAGGCGCGTAAAAAAAGGATCAGCGGCCTGATGAAAGAGCTCTGGGCCGACTGACCGATATGGGAGGAACTGCTATGTTAAAAGACCTGGTGTTAAAGAACAGAAGCTACCGCGGCTACGACCCGGCCCGCAAAGTCACGCGGGAGGAGCTTGCCAGCTTTGTCGACTGCGCGCGCCTGTCGCCGTCGAGCGTCAACGCGCAGCCGCTCAAATACTACCTTGCCAGCAGCGGGGAAGACGCGTCCAAACTACAGCCGCTCACAAAATGGGCTGCTGCGCTGCCGGATATCACGCTGCCGCACCCGGGCAAATACCCGCCTGCCTTTATCGTCATTTGTCAGGACACGGAAATCAGCGACGCGCCTGCGCGCTTTTTGCGCGACGTGGGCATTGCGGCACAGACCATCCTGCTCGCCGCGGCAGAGGCCGGGCTGGGCGGGTGCATGATCGGCAATTTTGACGCGCGCGCCGTGTCGGAAGCATTGCATTTGAAGGATACGCTCCGCCCTATGCTGCTCGTCGCCATCGGTAAGCCGGATGAAACTGTCGTCCTGACGGATGTGGAGACGGGCGGCAGCGTACAGTATTACCGTGACGAAAACGACGTACACTACGTCCCCAAGCGGCGGCTGGAGGATATTATCCTGTAACTGCTATTCGTCGCCCATGCTGATTCCCATGCTGCGCGCAACCGTGACCATCTGGCTGTCCGGCGGCACAAACTTGGTGATTCCGGCAATCTCGCCGAGCAGATTATGCGTCACGACGTTATTGCGCATGGCAACCGTCACGCCGTAGATTTCCCGGCTGATCAGGTCGGCCGCATACGCGCCGAACTGCGTTGCCAAAACACGGTCATACGCGGACGGGCTGCCGCCGCGCACAATGTGGCCCGAGATAACGACCCGCGTCTCGTAGCTCGAGCGTTCCTTAATTTCGTTTGCGATAAGCTGAGTTGCCGTCGTCTGGCCCAGCTTTGCGCGCCGCTGCGTGCGCTCTTTTTTCTTCATCTTGGATTCTTCGACCGACATGGCCCCTTCCGCAACCGCAATGATGGAGAAGGGGCGCCCCTTTCCCGCGCGCTTTTCAATCGCGTGCATAACCGCGTCAATGTCGTAGGGGATTTCCGGGATTAGGATAATGTCCGCACCGCCGGCAAGGCCGGAGTACAGCGTCAGCCATCCCGCCTTATTGCCCATGATTTCGACAAGCATAACGCGCTTATGGCTCGACGCCGTGGTGTGAATCTTGTCAATCACGTCCGTCGCCGTATCGACCGCCGTGTGGAAGCCGAACGTCACGTCCGTGCCGTAGATATCGTTGTCAATCGTTTTGGGCAGGCCAATGACGTTAAGCCCCTCGCTTGCCAGCAGGTTCGCCGTCTTGTGCGTGCCATTGCCGCCCAGCGTAAGCAGGCAGTCGAGCCCCATCTTTTTATAATTCTGCTTCATATTTTTCACTTTGTCGACGTTGTCCTCGCCAATGACCTGCATCTTGCTGTACGGCGTGCGTGAGGTGCCTAATATCGTGCCTCCAACCGTCAAAATGCCGGAAAAGTCCGACGGCTTCATCGCATGATATTCGCCGTAGATCAGGCCGTGATAGCCGTCCTCAATCCCGATGATTTCCACATCTTTGCCCATCTTTTCATAGACCGCCTTTGCAACGCCGCGGATTGTAGCGTTCAGCCCTGGGCAGTCGCCCCCGCTTGTCAAAATTCCAATCCTTTTTTTCATCTGCATGTTCTCCTTTTTGTGCCGTGTTTCACAGAATCCGTAAGAAATATGTTAAATTTCTGAAACTTTGTGTGTTTGCTATTGTATTTTACACTATAATTGTATATTATATTAATATATATGTAAAGTAAATTAATTGATTTCCGTTTTAAAGTTTTATAAAGACTAAAAAACCGAGGTGAGAGCAATGGGAAAAAAGGACGACAGCATCTACATAAACCGGGAGCTGAGCTGGCTTGGCTTTAATGAACGCGTTCTCGAGGAAGCGGAGGATGAGGCCGTCCCGCTTCTGGAACGGCTCAAGTTCGTTTCCATCTTTGGCAGCAATTTAGACGAGTTTTTTATGGTGCGGATTGGCAGCCTGTACGACCAGTCTGTTTTCCGCCCGGACGAAACGGAGAACAAATGCGACATGACTGCGAGCGAGCAGATTCACGCTGTGTGCCAGACGCTCCCGCCGCTCCTGAAGCGGAAGGACAAGTGCTTTAAATCCATTATGAAGGCGCTCGGCGCAGCCGGCGTGAAGAAAATCAACTTCACCAAAATCTCCGACGCCAACGAGGCGATGCTGCGCAAGTATTTTATGAGCGAGATTCTGCCCTTCTTGTCGCCGCAGCTCATTGACAACCACCACCCGTTCCCGTTTTTGAAAAACAAGGAGCTGTATGTTGCCGTCCATATGGAGTCAAAATCCGAGGCGCTCAAGCTTGGCATCGTGCCAATTGACGCGCAGTTTGAACGGATTTACTTTATTAACACGAACCGGGGGACGTATTTTGTCCTGATTGAAGAACTGATTTACCACTTTGCGAGCGATATCTTCACAAAGTATACGTTTATTGACAAGTGGCTCTTCCGTGTGACGCGCAACGCCGACATTGACGCGAACGAGGCCCTCTATGACCAGGATATGGACTGGCGCGACATCATGCAGGAGCTGATTAAGAAGCGGCGCCGCCTTGCCGCCGTGCGGCTTCAGGTCAACAAGCCCCTGTCGGAAAGCGTGGTCAAATACTTCTGCAAAAATCTGAAGCTGCATAAACAGCAGATTTTTACCGAGCAGTCGCCCTTTGACGTTTCGTTCGCCTTTGTTCTGGCGCAGAAGTTTGCCAAGACGAAACCGGCGCTTTTGTACGATACGCTTACGAGCGTCTATCCAAAAACAATAGATAAGTCCGTTCCTGTCATGGAGCAGGCCAAGCGGCGGGATTTGCTGCTGGCGTACCCTTATCACAGCATTAAGCCGTTTATCCATCTGTTAGAAGAAGCGGCGAACGACCCGGACGTTACGTCCATCAAGATTACGCTCTACCGTGTTGCGAAAAATTCGCAGATTTTATCCGCACTTTTGACCGCAGTGGAAAACGGAAAAGACGTGACCGCGGTGCTGGAGCTGCGGGCGCGCTTTGACGAGCAGAATAACATCGACTGGTCCAAGCAGTTGGAGAGTGCGGGCTGCAATATCCTCTACGGGCTGGACGATTATAAAGTTCATTCCAAGCTGCTCCTGATTACCCGCAGGGAAAATGGCAGGCCTTCGTTTATCACGCAGATTGGAACAGGCAATTATAACGAAAAGACGGCCGAGCAGTACACCGACCTGTGTATCATTACTGCAGACCAGCAGATTGGCGCGGAGGCTTTCCAGGTATTTAACAGCCTTATGCTGGGCCAGACCGTAGAGAAAACAGAAAAGCTTCTCGTCGCACCCAACTGCCTTAGCAACCGGATTTTGGCCCTGATTGACGGGCAAATCGAGCGGGCAAAGCAGGGGAAGAACGCCCAGATTAAAATCAAATGCAACTCGATTACGGATAAAGAAATTATTGATAAATTGCTGAAAGCCTCGAAAGCAGGGGTAAAAATCAAACTGTTCGTACGCGGTATCTGCTGTTTCCGCGCCGGCGTAGCGGGCGAGAGTGAAAACATCACCGTAAAAAGCATTGTAGGACGCTATCTCGAGCATTCGCGGATTTATCTGTTTGGGCCGGACGACGACTGCGAAATTTATATTTCCTCCGCCGACTTCATGACGCGCAATACGCACCGGCGGGTCGAGGTTGCCGCGCCGGTACAGAGCGAGGAAAACAAAAAAACGCTGATTCGGATGCTTTCTGTCATTGACCGCGACAACGTAAAAGCGCGGATTATGCAGCCGGACGGCCAGTATGTACGGTTTGCAGGCGACGCGGACGTTCATCTCGACTCTCAGCGGTATTTCTTTGAAATGTTTGAGCAGGAAACACCCGTGCCAGCCAGCGCACCGCGAAAGGAGGGGGCCGGCCAGCGTCCGCCTATGCGGGCCGCCGTGTCGCACAGCGCACGGAAAACGTCGCCTGCGCCGGAGCAAAAGGAACACGAGGCGCAACGTTTGCAGGAAATGAAAAAGGAGGGCCTCCTTGCTACGCCGCGGGCAGGAAGTGTCCAGAAAGGGAACCGGGGCGGGTTCTGGTCCCGGTTTTGGACCTGGTTTGACAATGACTGAGATAGAAAGGGACGGTTTTATGCAGACAAACCGCCGTATGGCGTGTCATACGACACCGCGCCTGCTCGCGCTCCGGGATGTTCTTGCCGGGGCGCGTTCTGTCGCAGATATTGGCTGTGACCATGCCTATCTGCCGATTCTGCTTGCGCAGGAAGGGAAGGCGGAACATATTATTGCGGCGGATGTGCGTGAAGGCCCGCTGCGGCGCGCACAGGCCAACATTGCCCGGTTTGGGTTTTTGGACCGGATTGAGACGCGGCTCGGAAATGGGCTCACGCCGGTTGCCCCCGGTGAAGCAGAAGCAATTGCCATTGCGGGCATGGGCGGGACGGTAATTTGTCAGATACTGCAAAAGGGGGAGGCTGTCGCCCGTGCAGCAGAGCTGCTTGCCTTGCAGCCAATGAGCGCGGCATCCGACCTGCGGCGGTTCCTTTACCAAAATGGCTACCAAATTCTGCGCGAGCGGCTCGTGCAAGAGGATGCACGAATTTATACTATTATTTTAGCGCAAAGTGGACGTACTGAATGTTTTTCGGAGCTTGACTGTTATATCAGTCCGGCGCTCCGGGCGGAGCGTCCGCCGCTTTACTGCGCATATGTTGAGAAGCTTTCTATGCGATTGCGCGCCGCGCTTGAAGGAATGCGGCACGCACAGACGCTGCTTGCGCAGATTGGCTGTCAGGAAGCGCTGCTAAAAGAGTTGGAACAATTGATAAAAGGGGAGGACATAAGATGAAATGCAGAGAAATTGCAGCAATCATTGAGGAACTTGCGCCCAGAAGCCTTGCCTACGACTGGGACAATGTGGGGCTGCTGTTTGGCGACGCAGAGCAGGAGGTAACACGCGTGCTCTTGACGCTGGATATGGATGTCGGTGTAGCGGAAGAGGCGGCGCGCTTGGGTGTGCAGATGGTAATTGGTCATCACCCCATTTTGTTTGACCCCATCTCCCGTGTTACAGCGCAAACGCCGGAGGGGCGTTTACTTCAAACGCTGGCGCGTAATTCTATTTCGTATTATGCAGCTCACACGAATTTGGACGTTGCAAAGGGCGGACTTAACGACCTGCTGGCAAAAAAGCTCCGTCTGAAAAATGTGGAGCAGCTTGAAGCAATTGATGTAGAAGGGGAGGGAATTGGCCGAATCGGGGATTTGGATTCGCCAATATCGCTCCTTGCGCTCGCCGAGCGGGTCAAAAAGGCGTTCGGCGTCGCGAACCTGCGCTATACCGGCGAGGAGGATGGACTCGTCAGCCGGGTCGCCGTCAACAGCGGCGGCGGCGCCTCTCTGATTGATGCGGCTCTGCGCCACGATGCGGATGTGCTCATTACGGGCGATTATAAATACGCACAATTCCGCTATTGTTTGGAGCATGGCATGAAGACGATTGACGTGGGTCACTATGACAGCGAAATTTTTGTATGTGAGCTTTTACAGGAGCATCTTTTGCCGCGCATTGGGGGTTCGGTGGAAATATTGCGGACAGAAGCAAATACAAATGTGGTGAAGTTCCTGTAACTGCCTTTTATTTCTATGGGTTTTATTTAAAAGGGCGGAAATATGGCTTGACATTTTTATAAATTTGCTTTAAAATTGAAATGGGTATATAGAATACACGAAGCAGATACCGCACGCCCATTGCGGCATCGGATTTTGTATGATTATTATGGGCGGAAAGGCTTGATAAGGATGAAAAAAACGCATAAATTATTGGGGGCTGCTGCGGCGGTTTCTGCTGCGGCATTGCTGTTCTGTATGCCGTCCTTTGCGGCGAATACGGTGGAGATTACATCTGCACAGACGGCCGGGGGCGTTTCTTTGTCTGACACGGCAGCAGGCGCACCGGCAGTCGGTAAATCCGAGTTAATCACGGTAGATGCGAAGATTTCCAGCCCGGCTTCCGATATTACGATTTTGGTCGTAGATAAGGACATTGAGCCGAATATTTCTACCATTACAGAGGCAGATATCCAGTACATAGACCAGGATACATCGGACGAAGCGGACGGTACGTGCAGTATTACGTTCCGGATGCCCATAGGCGCAAAGGCCGCTACCTATGCGGTTTATGTTTCTGGTACAGGCGTGGAAACAAAAGACGTAAAGTATCTCAAAATTGCTTCTACAGAGGGCGAAACCTATATTTGTGGCGATATCTCGATGAACAGAATGGTTGACAGTGAAGATGCGCTGTGGGCGCTGCGAAATGAAGTGGGTTTAAATATCCCTGCCAATGTGGATATTGAGGCAGGCGATGTAAACAATGACATGCTTGTAGACAGCACAGATGCATTGTGGATGCTTCGCTATGAGGTTGGTTTACCGCGTCCGGATGGTGTAGATGTTGGTATGGAAAAGACGAAATAAAATAAATTGAAGCATGATTAAAAAGCTCCTATGTAGTATATAGGAGCTTTTTTGATAGGCTTGTTTTCTTTTGCTTATAAAACACAGTTTGCACAAAAAAGTAAATCAGATAATTCTTGTGGAATATTTATAAAATGGAGAAATAGGATACCTCTTTGCTGGGAAAATAGCAATAGTTTCACCATACTTTTCCATATAAAAGGACTGCCATAAGGCAGTCCTTTTTATATTTTATCTTAGTACTCAGTTGACATCGTAGAGGACAAGCATCTTCAGCTCTCCGGCTGCGGCGTAAGCATATACCGTTGTTGCATTCGGGTTCGGGTTCTCAGTCGACTCCCCAAACTCAATCACTTCATTGATATCAATTGATTCTTCTATATTGACGCCCGAACCATTTACAGTGACACGATATACAGGCACAGACGTCGGAACCGTAAAGAGAATTGCCTCGCTTGTATCAAGCGTTGGAACCTCTCCCGACGCATCAACATAGGCCGGAGCGATCCGAATGATGTTGTCTAACAGCGAGCATACCGTTCCGAAGATGGAGGCAAACTTGTATTCGCCGTTTTCATTCTTCTCGAGCAATGTCTTGTCAGGCTGCGGGTTGGTAACATCTACTTCTTCCTCAACCTTATTGATTTGCCCGCTTCCATTAAATCCAAACCGCACGATGTCGCCCGGCTGGAGCACACCATAATCCGAAGAATCATCTTCCGTCTCATAGGAAACAACGCTTCCATTTTCGTATACCTCAAGCTGATATACCTGTCCGTCCCCTGTGCTGCTCATAATGCGGGATACGCTCTTTATCAGGCTGGCCGGCGTATTGGATTTAATCTCTATATCAGCCATACCGCCGTATACGACAATGACTTTCGCATAGTTGTTGGCAATATCATATGCTTCAATGGAATAAGTATATCCCGTTTCAAAGGCACCGGTTCCCTTGGACCGGGTATAACCCTTCGTGTCATTCCGGTCTGTCGGAACAACAATGACCTGCGTAGCGCTGTTAATCAATATCTGGCTTTCAAAATGACCCTGCGAATAGATATAATCCTTATATGCCTGACCAAGCTTCAAAATCCCGGCATCGGTATTGGACCCAATTGCCAGTTCACCGTCATTGGTTGTAGCGGCCGTCCGAATGGACTTTATCTCCTTTTCGTTGTCGCTCCCCGTCCCGATTGAAATCTTCGCAAGCTGAGACGCCTGTGCATTCAGTCCATCCTGGTTCGAGTCAAGTAGGCTTGCCGTCCGTCTCAATGCCTCTATGATATCTTCTGGATTTGAATACCGCTCGCCATTAATTCGTACCTCTGAAGCAATTCGTATTATTTCCGGCGTAGAAGGCGAACCGCTCAGAGCAATGACTTCCGCCGCTGCATTTTCGCTTCCGTTTTTGTACTTACCGACGCGGGTAATATACATATAATCGCCGGAATCTGCAACCGTGATATCTGCTGCTGCAATCTTACCATCTTTATCCAGATAAAATGTTCCCATAGAGCCGAGATCCATCGAAGCCTTATTGTCCGCAATGACCTGCTCAAACTCTCTCGTGAGTTCGTATTCCTTGTTGTTGATGATATACTTATCCTCGGAGGAAACCGCTTGAATGGTTCCGCTGATTGCGTCTGTGGATACATAGCAAATGAAGTGCGTTCCCGGTTCACCAGGTGTTGTTCCCTTGCTGTTCGCAACTGAAAGAATATTCATTGCTTTAACATCCTCAATCCGCATTTCTGCACCGGTTTTTGCATTATAAATCTCTACTGCATTATTCCGGTCATAAGGGTCGATTTGAATCCGTTTCCCTGATACGTACTTGTCGTATACAACGTAGTTGTTTTCATATTTAGTGTCTGTCGTTTTTACTGCCGACTTTACGACAAATGTTTCATAATCCTCAATAAATACAGCGTCATAGACCCGGTCGCCCCCTGCGTCCAGAAGTCGCACCTGACCATTAATAAACGCCTCGCTGCTCGGGTCGAGCCAATAGGACAGTTCCCGTTCTTCCAAATCGCTCGAATTTCGATAATTATACGTAGAACCATTATAAATCAGCTTTGCATCTGGTGCGATAGAAACAAGGGTAGTATCCGCGTCATTCTCACGATCTTCCCAATACTCCAACCGAGAACCGCGCATAGATTCAATGTCGTCGGAATGGATAATCAATTCATCATTACTGGTCGAGGTCGCTTCAATTAATAATAAAATATTGTCCTCTGTGTCAGGGTCTACTTTGTAGTAGCCGCTGACATAGAGGCCAAGCATATCCATTGCTTCTTCAGAAGTAATAACGCCATTATACACATACACATCCGAATCCGTACCATACTCTAAAACAAGTTCGCCGTCCTTTATAGAGCTTGTCCCTTCCACAACCCCATCTACCTCTGTTACCATATAGTTTGTGAATCTGGTAATCTTAAGCATATCGTTGAGCAAGGTCTTGTCCACTTGAACCACGGTTCCGTTCATAGAACGTTCCATCAGTTTTACTTCAAGGGAATTATATACAAGCTGAGCTACAATACCACGCGGCGCAGGCGCGCTTGACGGGGACATCGTTGCATTTTGTGTGATATTGATGTCACTCGCCTCCAAAATATAGCCAGAGGGCCATCCGCCCTTTTCGAGTGCACCTGCCTCACGTCCAAGCGCACATACAATCATCTTTACCGCTTGCTCATATGTAACCGGTGAATCCGGTGCAAATGTCCCATCTCCCATACCGAGAATAATCTTCCGGTCATAAGCTACCCGAACATAACCCGTGGCCCAATGGTCCATACCATTTGTCGTCATATCCGTAAAAATAGAAGCAGACGACGCACCCGCCGCAATATCCTCCATACCGAGGGTACGGGTAATGACCGCAGCAAACTCGGCTCTTGTAATTGTATCATTTGGACGAAAGGCCCCGTCTTCATCCCCTACAAGCAGCCCCAGTGCCGCCATTGTCGAAATCGCCTTGTAATAGGGCGAACTATCCGCCACATCCGTAAAAGATATTGCAAGGCCATTTACCGAAAAGGCAACTGTAAGGATGACCGCAAGCAATATGGTCAATAATTTTTTTGGAAGTCGCATATCATTTCCTCCTATGTTGTTATTACTTTCCTTATTATTACTATAGCATGAATCGCTTTTTCAGTCAAGCAATAATCCCTATCTTCCCATTACATTTATAATACAAAAAAAACCGACGCCAGTCGGCGCCGGTTTTTTTGTTTAAATCTTATTTGCTGTAACGAACGTAGATAACATCTGTTACTACATCGTCAGAAACTCTTACGAATGCATACCGCATATGCTGCAGGCTCGAGGTTTCGAAATCCATATTACCCGAATCCGTCTGCTGGAAGAAGGACGGAGTGATGATATTCTTCTTAGCACTCTGAACCCGCTTCGTTTCAGCCAGTGTCGGATTGTAGTAGATAACATTAGCCGTATCTGGAACGATTACGCTCTGCTGATGTGTCGTGTTAAATTCACCTGTTTCATCAACCAGCGTTACTCTCAGGCCATTTGCAGTGTCTGAGGTCTTGCCAACATAACCAAAGTATACCTGATTGTCAGCATCGCCTGTACCCTGGCCCATGATTTCGTAATCTTCCAAACCTGCGATGTCGATGAAGCTATCAAAGTCAGCTTCTTCAAACGACGGCTGAACTCTACCCGGGTTAAAGATCGTCTTGATTTCGTCTACTCTACCCTTGTCGTTCTCACCGTATACGAATGCATCGCCCTTCTGCATAGCCAGAACTTCGTCGCCAGCCTCCGCTGCGTCTACTACCAGCGGGTTCTCAGCCTTCTGACCATTGATCCAGTACGTTACATTATAAACGTCGTCACCGTCGTCCTTAGCAAGCGTATAGGAATCAAAGACTGCCAAATCTGTACCCAATGCAGTTGTTGCTTCCAGTACCAGTACGGCCGATACGCCATCATCCGTGAAAGCGAAGAAATACGGGCTGTACTCGTTACCATCTCTCAGGTCAGCTACTGTCTTAACCGAGAAATCATCAATGCTTGTGTTTGCATCACCAACGAAGAAGATAACTGCATTCTCTGCCAAGTCGCTGTTGTTTTTAAACTTGTTCAGCGATGCTTGCCATTCAACATTTTCAGCCTTACCATAGTAACCAAATTCATCCGTTACCGTTGTCGGGATTGCCAGAGTAATCTCTGTAACCTTATCGCTGCTTGCAGTATAAGTGATGAAGCGGTCCGCGCTCTTGTTGCCCGTCAGAGCGAAGGCAGGCTTCAGCGCATACTCTTCTCTTACAAGCGTATCAATGAATACATACGGTGTCAGAGCCGATGCTGCATCCGAATCAACGCCAGCAAAAACATCACTCAGCTTAGCATTCTGTGTAGCCAGAACGGACTTATCAACACCAAATGCTGCTGCTGCTGCATCTTCCGACATACCATAAATCTTAGCGATATCCGCCAGAGTGTATGCTTCGTCCAAAGTGTTTTTGTAAACCTTGTTGATCTTCACTTTGTCAGCGAGTGCATAGTTTACATCTTCGCTATCCTTTGTGAAGAGTCTCAGATACTTCTCGTCGAACGTGCCTGTACCAGTTCTATACATATATGCAAAGTTACCGTTCAGCGCACCCTTCGTATCAACGTATGCAATATTGCCATCTGCATCGAGGTAGAAAGTACCTTCATCCTCAAGTGCCGGCAGGGTAAGACTAATCATACCCTTTGTGATTTCATACTTTTCGCCTTCAATTACAACATATTCATCCGTGGTATTAACCTGCGTTACAGTACCCGTTACCGGATTTCTTGTCGCAATAATATTGAAGTAAGTCGGATCGTCCCAGTCATTTGTTGCAATGCTGAGTACATCGTTCTCCTGGAGCTTATCAACATCTACAGCTTCGCCGTTCAATGTGATGGTGTACTCTTTCAGATTCGTGTTCTCCTCATCCGTCAATGTTACATACGGATAGTTAATCAGAGAAACCGACTTGTCATTCTTGAAGTTAATCGTCTTGCTTTCTACATCAACGCCAGAAACGATTGCAACGTCATAAGATGTAACACGAATCAAATCGTATGTACCGTCATTGCCCGTGTCAACCAGCGTAATGGAACCTCTTTCCGGAACGATAGCTGCAACGATAGCTTCCTCGTCATCCATGCCGCCTTCAACAAGTGCATTGTACTTAGACGACAGCTTCTCTGTTACACCGTTGTTCCAGATGATATCTGCTGCTGCATCAAGATCAACCGTCGTGATACGAGCATCCGAATCTCTGTCATTCCAGTAAGAGAACTGCTTTTTGTCTTCCGTAAAGCTCGGCTTGTCGCCATCGCGAACGCCACCGTCCTTATCCGGGTCATAAGCCTGCGATACATCAGAAATCGTAACCTCTACGTTCTTAACGCTCTTGCGTGCGATTGCTACCAGCGTTACATCCATATCTTCTGCCGAGAAGTACATAACGCACTCATACCCAATCAGGTCTGCTGCATCTGTGCCCGTTGCATCGATATTGTTCAGTACGTAGTAGTCAACAACAGCGTTGTTCGTAGCGTTCAGAATCGGCGTAGCGCCGAGTACGTCTTCTACGTCAACCTTCAGAGTCTTCGTGATGTTTGTGTTCACGTAGCCCTCTTTCATGCCTGCATCCTGCTTGTAGCTGGACACTACTTTACCCTCTACCTTGTAGATGTGGTGCTTCTCTGTAAGGAGCGTCTTGAACGGTCTTGTGCCTGTGCCGTCCATCTCCTGCCAGATCGACTCTGTGCCGTAAGATGTTCTCATCATCATCGGCGTGTTCATTGCATTGTTTACGAGCATAGCAACCGTGCTTCTCGGAGCTGCTTCCGGACCGCTGCCCGTAGCACCCTTTGTTACACCGCTATCAGCAGCAACAAACAGGTAACCTACCGGATAGCCGCCGTTCTCTTCTGCACTGTAAGTATAACCAAGCGCAGCCATGATGAGCTTAATTACCTGCTCATATGTAACCGGATCCTCCGGACCAAACGTCGTTGCATCGTAACCATCGATGTAACCGAGCTGCTGAGCGTAGTTAATGTAACCCGATGCCCAGTGGTCAGCTGCTACGTCTGTGAACTTTGTAGCCGTCGGCGACAGCTCACCAGACTTTACCATGGTGCAAAGAATCTTTGCCATTTCCGCTCTTGTGATTGTAGCGTCAGGATTAAAGTTCCCGTTTTCGTCACCCTCAATGATCTTGAGAGCAGACAAAATTTTCACTGCTTCAGCATAGTTTGCATCTTCTGCAACATCAGGATATCCTGTGCCAGCAGCAGTTGCGACTACGCCAAAGACCATGGCGCATGCCAAAACTAATGCTAAAACCTTTTTGAGATTTTTCATAGTCTCAAATCCTCCCTTATAATAATTTTTTTGGTTTACGAAAGAGTTGTTGCAAAGCAGGCCGCGGCCACCCTCTTTCATTGCGGCCCGCCCGGCGATGGTCAAGGCACTTAACCATCTTCCTGCATTGATTATACCATCCCAATTTTCACTCGTCAATGCAGTTTTGACAGATGTAATACAACTGTAAAATTAGTAATATTGCTGTATTACTCCTGTCTTTTATTTATTTAAACACGCCTGCACAAACGCATTGATGAGTTTGTGCGGACGGTTGGGACGCGACTTAAACTGCGGGTGGTAAATAACGCCCACAAAAAATCTCTGCCCCGGCAACTCGACCGCATCGGCAAACCCGCCGTCCGACGACCTGCCAGACACAACCATGCCGCCTTTTTGCAAAGCTTCCACGTAGCGCGGATTGACTTCATACTGGTGCCAATGCCGCTCCGAAATGGTTGTTTCCTTATATATATCAAAGAGCTCTGTGCCCTCGGATACCTGTGTTTCCATTGCGCCCTTGCGCATTGGAGCTTTCTTCTCGCACTCAACAGCCTCATTTTCCAGCGGCGCATAGATAACGTCGTGAACAGCGTCAATATTGAACTCCTCCGACTCTGCCTCCTCTATGCCGCACACATTGCGTGCAAACTCCAGCACAGCCGTTTCCATGCCGAGGCCAATTCCCAAAAACGCAATATTGTTTTCCCGCGCATATTTTGCGGCCAAGAGCTGGCCCTCCGCGCCGTCAAACCCAAAACCGCCCGGGCTTACGATACCGTCCGCGCCGGAAAGCAAATCGTCAATATTATCTGCCGTAATGTCATGTGCGTCCACCCAACGGATATTGATCCGCGCCCGGTTCGCAATCCCCGCATGCAGGAGCGATTCATATACGCTCAGATACGAGTCGTGCAGCTCCGCGTCCTTACCAACGATTGCAACTGTCGTTTCACTCGCCGGATACTTAAATGCATCCACCAGTGCACGCCAATCGTCCAATTCCGCCGCGCCGCAGCCGAGTGACAGCTTCTCACACACAATCTGCGGAAGTCCTTCCTCTTCAAAAATAAGCGGAATCTCATAAATCGTGTCTGCCGTGATGTTTTGGATTACCGCATCCGGCTTAATATTGCAGAATAAAGCGAGTTTTTTCTTTATTTCATCATTAATCGGCTTTTCCGTCCGGCATACGACAACATCCGGCTGGATACCAATGCTGAGCAAATCCTTTACGCTGTGCTGTACCGGCTTTGTCTTCAGCTCGCCCGAAGCGGACAGATACGGAATCAGGGCAACCTGCACATACAGGCAGTTTTCCCGTCCAACCTCGCTGGCCACCTGGCGAATCGCCTCCAAAAACGGCATACTCTCAATGTCGCCGACCGTGCCGCCAATTTCCGTAATCACGACGTCCGTTTTCGCCTCATCACCCACGCGGTAGATGCGCTTTTTAATCTCATCTGTAATGTGGGGAATAATCTGAACCGTGCCGCCGCCGTAGTCGCCGGCGCGCTCGTTCGAGATAACGTTCCAGTAAATCCGGCCTGCCGTCGTGTTCGAGTCCCGCGTCAGATTCTCGTCCGCAAAGCGTTCATAGTGCCCGATGTCGAGATCGGTCTCTGCACCGTCCTCCGTCACAAACACCTCGCCGTGCTGGATCGGGCTCATGTGGCCGGGGCTGATATTAATATATGGGTCAAGCTTCTGCATGGTGACGCGCAGTCCCCGCGCCTTCAGGAGTCTGCCGAGCGATGCTACGGTAATCCCTTTTCCAAGGCCAGACACAACGCCGCCCGTTACAAATATGTACTTTACTGCCACAAACCCTCAATCCTTTTTGTCATAATCTTTCCCAGGGTGGTTTTACAAATACCTAATTTATTTTATACTTCCCATCCTGCAATGTCAAGGCTTTTTTGCCCGAAAGCGGGAAATTGTTTGTTAATTTTGCAAATAAATTGTAAATTATTTGATTTCTGCCGTGTTTAGGCCCCAATTTTTCGTCTGTCTGACCAAAACGGACAGAAAAAACCGCCTGCATAGCAGCGGCGCTACATAGCAGCAACGCTGCATAGCAGACGGTTCTTCAAACGCAGATCCTACCTGCGCATTTATCCAATCAAATCGCTCTGTGCCATCGCCGCATCGAGCGCATCTTCAAGCGCCGTCTTTTCGCCGCCTTCAACCTGAACGTCCACGTCGCGGTACACGCTCATGCCCGTACCTGCCGGAATCAGCTTACCAATGATGACGTTTTCCTTCAGACCGAGCAGCGGGTCTACCTTGCCCTTGATTGCCGCCTCGGTGAGCACGCGCGTCGTTTCCTGGAACGATGCAGCGGAGAGGAACGACTCCGTCGCGAGCGATGCTTTTGTGATACCGAGCAGCACCGTCGACGCCGTCGCCTCTGCGACGCCTTCCTCGCGCGCCTTCTTGTTTGCCGTTTCCAGCTCAAACATATCGATGAGGCTGCCCATCAGCAGGTTTGTTCCGCCCGGCTCCTCGACCTTCACCTTGCGCATCATCTGGCGCACAATGACCTCGATATGCTTGTCGGAGATGTCAACGCCCTGCATCCGGTATACGCGCTGTACTTCCTGGGTCAGATAGCTCTGTACCGCGCGCGCGCCCTTGATACGCAGGATGTCGTGCGGGTTGATGGAGCCGCTCGTGAGCGGTTCGCCCTTTTCGATTACCTGGTCCTCTTTTACCTTAATGCGCGCGTCGTACGGAATCACATACGTCGCCGCCTCGCCGGTTTCGTCGTTCGTCACGACAATCTCACGCCGCTTCTTCGTTTCCGAAATGGCAACGCGCCCGCCGATTTCTGATACAATGGCAACGCCCTTCGGCTTTCTCGCCTCGAACAACTCCTCGACACGCGGCAGACCCTGCGTAATATCGTCGCCGGCAACGCCGCCGCTGTGGAACGTACGCATGGTGAGCTGTGTGCCAGGCTCGCCGATCGACTGCGCCGCAATCGTGCCGACTGCCTCGCCTACCGGAACCGGCTCGCCGCTGGCGAGGTTCGCCCCGTAGCAGTGCGAGCAAACGCCAATCGGCGTTTTACACGTCAGGATGTTACGTATCTCGACCGCTTCAATACCCGCGCCCATAATCTTTGCAATGTCCGCCTCGTCCATCATCTTGCCGGCCTCGACGAGTACCTCGCCAGTCGCCGGGTCGACAACGTCCTTGCAGGTGTAACGGCCGAGCAGACGGTCCTCAAGCGGCTCGATGACCTCATTGCCGTCCTTGATTGCCGTAACGACGATGCCCTCCGTCGTGCCGCAGTCCTCCTCGTGGATGATAACCTCCTGGCTGACGTCGACCAGACGGCGGGTCAGATAACCCGAGTCTGCCGTACGCAGCGCCGTGTCGGCGAGGCCCTTTCTCGCACCGTGCGTGGAGATGAAGTACTCGAGCACGTTTAAGCCTTCGCGGAAGTTCGCGCGGATCGGAATTTCGACCGCCTTACCGGACGTGTTCGCCATCAGGCCACGCATGCCGGCAAGCTGACGAATCTGGTTCACACTACCGCGCGCGCCGGAGTTCGCCATCATGTATATCGGGTTCAAGTCATCGAGATTATCCATCAGCGCCTTTGTCAGCTTATCGTTTGTATCAGTCCATACCTTAATAATTGCGTTATACCGCTCGTCGTCGTCAAGCATACCGCGGCGGTACTGCTTCGTAATCTTCTCAACCTGTTCCTCCGCCTCGGCAAGGTACTGCTTCTTAACCTCCGGCACCTTAATGTCCGAAACGCTGACCGTGATAGCGCCCTGGGTCGAATATTTGAAGCCGAGCGCCTTGATGTTGTCGAGCACGTCCGCCGTTTCTGTAAAGCCGTGCACGCGGATACACCGGTCAATGATAATGCCAAGCTGTTTCTTCGTCGCCAGCTTCGTAAATTCCAAATCAAACGCCTTGTTCGGGTCGCTCCGGTCTACAAAGCCCAAATCCTGCGGAATGTGCTCGTTAAAGATGAGCTGGCCGACGGTCGCATTGATAATCTTGTGCTGTTTTACGCCGTCAATTTCCTTATACATCCGTACCTTGATACGTGCGTGGAGCGTGACAACGCCGTTTTTGTATGCCATCATGGCCTCGTCTACGTCAGAGAAGACCTTACCCTCACCCTTGTCGCCGTCTTTTACAAGCGTCAGGTAGTAACTGCCCAGTACCATATCCTGTGTCGGCACAGTGACCGGCTTGCCGTCCTGCGGCTTTAAGAGGTTGTTGGCCGACAGCATGAGGAAGCGGGCCTCCGCCTGCGCCTCCGGCGAAAGCGGTACGTGTACCGCCATCTGGTCGCCGTCGAAGTCGGCGTTGTACGCCGTACAAACGAGCGGGTGCAGCTTGAGCGCGCGCCCTTCTACCAAAATGGGCTCAAACGCCTGGATACCAAGCCTGTGCAGCGTCGGGGCGCGGTTGAGCAGAACCGGATGCTCTTTGATTACGTCTTCGAGCACGTCCCAAACCTCCGGGCGGAGACGTTCCACCATGCGCTTTGCGCTCTTGATGTTGTGCGCAAGCCCGTCGCCGACGAGCCGCTTCATCACAAACGGTTTGAACAGCTCGATTGCCATTTCCTTCGGCAAGCCGCACTGGTAGAGCTTCAGCTCCGGCCCAACGACGATTACGCTACGACCCGAGTAGTCAACACGCTTACCGAGCAGGTTCTGACGGAAGCGACCCTGTTTGCCCTTGAGCATGTCGGACAGCGACTTGAGCGCACGGTTGCCCGGCCCCGTGACGGGGCGGCCGCGCCTGCCGTTGTCGATGAGCGCGTCCACTGCCTCTTGCAGCATTCTCTTTTCATTTCTTACAATAATATCCGGCGCGTGCAAATCCAAAAGCCGCTTTAAGCGGTTGTTACGGTTAATCACACGCCTGTACAAATCGTTCAAATCGCTCGTAGCGAAACGTCCGCCGTCTAATTGCACCATCGGGCGCAGCTCCGGCGGGATAACCGGCACAACGTCGAGAATCATCCACTCCGGCTTGTTGCCCGACAGGCGGAACGCCTCGACTGCCTCAAGCCGCTTTACGATGCGGACCTTCTTCTGGCCCTGCGCCGTTTCGAGCTGCTTTTTCAAATCCGCGGAAAGCTCCTCCAAATCAATCTGCTGCAACAGCTCCTTGATTGCCTCCGCGCCCATACCGGCCTTAAACTTATCGCCGTACTTTTCCACGCACTCGCGGTAATCCTTCTCCGTCAAAATCGACTTCTCCAAAAGGCCCGTATTGCCCGCGTCGATTACGACATACGCCGCAAAGTACAAAATCTGCTCCAGTACCTTCGGCGACATGTCCAAAAGCAGGCCCATACGCGACGGGATGCCCTTAAAATACCAGATGTGCGACACCGGTGTTGCCAGCTCAATGTGACCCATGCGCTCGCGGCGCACCTTCGAACGCGTCACCTCAACGCCGCAACGGTCGCAGACGATCCCCTTGTAGCGGATTTTCTTATACTTGCCGCAGTGGCATTCCCAGTCGCGCTGCGGCCCGAAGATGCGCTCGCAAAACAGGCCGTCGCGCTCCGGCTTCAGGGTTCTATAGTTAATGGTTTCCGGTTTCTTTACCTCACCATGTGACCATTCTCGGATTTTCTCGGGAGAGGCCAAGCCGATTTTTATGGCGTCAAAAGTTGTAAATTCCAACATCAAAACCTCCTCATCAGATAACTGTCCGCCGCCTGCGGCCGCGCCGCAGGCCGGACGCGCGCTGCGCGGGAGCAAGAAGCGCGTCCCAACACGGTTTCTTACTCCTCGTCATCGTCGTCAAGCGCGTCGAGGTCTTCTATCATATCGTCGATCTCGTCAAACGCGTCGGAGGCTTCCTCCGGCTCGTCCATGTCGTCGAGGTCGTCCAAATCATCCAAATCATCCACGATGTCGTCGTCAAGGCCGCCCAGGTCTTCATCGTCGTCCGCTTCTTCAAACTCAAACGCCGACTCTTCGTCAAAGTCCGCGCTCGCGTCGGAGTAAACGCTCGAGGAAGCCGCGTTATGCGTCGTGTCATCCTCGCTGCCTTCAATGTTAACCGAAAGCGGCGCAACGTAGTCGTCCTCGTCGGAATACTCGCCCAGCTCGACCTCTTCACCGTTGCTGTCGAGCACCTTGATGTCGAGCGCAAGGCTCTGCAGTTCCTTGATAAGCACCTTAAACGACTCCGGCACGCCCGGCTCCGGCACGTTCTCGCCTTTTACAATCGACTCGTATGTCTTTACACGGCCAACTACATCGTCCGACTTAACCGTCAAAATCTCCTGCAAGGTGTAGGCCGCACCGTATGCCTCCAACGCCCAAACCTCCATCTCGCCGAAGCGCTGTCCACCGAACTGCGCCTTACCGCCAAGCGGCTGCTGCGTCACGAGCGAGTACGGGCCCGTCGAACGCGCGTGGATCTTATCGTCAACCAGGTGATGGAGCTTCAAATAATACATGTATCCAACCGTAACGCGGTTGTCAAACGGCTCGCCCGTGCGCCCGTCGTAGAGCACCGTCTTGCCGTCTGCGTCGTAGCCCGCTTTCACAAGCGCCTCCGCAATGTCGTCCTCGTTTGCGCCGTCGAATACCGGCGTGGCAATCTTCCACCCGAGCGCCTTCGCCGCATAGCCTAAATGCACCTCAAGCACCTGTCCGATGTTCATACGCGACGGTACGCCCAGCGGGTTGAGCACGATGTCGAGCGGCGTGCCATCCGGCAAAAACGGCATATCCTCCTCCGGCAGAATACGGGAGATAACACCCTTGTTACCGTGGCGGCCAGCCATCTTGTCGCCGACGGAAATCTTTCTGCGCTGCGCAATGTAGCAGCGTACAAGCTGGTTCACGCCCGGGGCAAGCTCGTCGCCGTTCTCACGCGTGAAGATTTTTACGTCTACGATAACGCCCGCCTCACCGTGCGGCACGCGCAGCGACGTATCGCGCACCTCGCGCGCCTTTTCGCCGAAGATGGCGCGCAGGAGACGTTCCTCCGCCGTCAGCTCCGTTTCGCCCTTCGGCGTTACCTTGCCGACAAGGATATCACCCGCGCGCACCTCCGCGCCGATGCGGATGATACCGCGCTCGTCCAGGTCGCGCAGCGCGTCCTCGCCGACGTTCGGGATATCGCGCGTAATCTCCTCCGGCCCGAGCTTCGTGTCGCGCGCGTCTGCCTCGTATTCTTCAATATGAATTGACGTATACACGTCGTCGCGCACAAGGCGCTCGTTTAAGAGGACAGCGTCCTCGTAGTTGTAGCCTTCCCAGGTCATAAAGCCGATGAGTACGTTTTTGCCGAGCGAAATCTCGCCGTTACTCGTCGACGGACCATCAGCAATGATATCGCCCTTCTTGACAACCTCGCCCTCCGACACAATCGGTCTCTGGTTAATGCACGTTCCCTGGTTGGAACGGATAAACTTCTGTAATTTATGCGTGTCGCGCACGCCGTCGTCGCCCTTTACGACGATTTCCTTTGCGCTCACCTTCTCAATCACGCCGTCGCGCTTTGCGAGCACAACAACGCCCGAGTCCTTCGCCGCCTTATACTCCATGCCTGTGCCGACAATCGGCGACTCCGTACGGATGAGCGGCACGGCCTGGCGCTGCATGTTCGAACCCATGAGCGCGCGGTTCGCGTCGTCGTTCTCCAAAAACGGAATCATCGACGTTGCGACCGATACGAGCTGGCGCGGCGATACGTCCATGTAGTCAATCTCGCTCGGCGGCACCTCGACAAAGTCGCGCAGCCGGCGGGCTGTAATCTTTTTATCAATAAAGTGGTTGTTCTCGTCGAGCGGCTCGTTCGCCTGCGCAATCGTGTAGCCGTCCTCAATATCGGCGGTCATGTACTCAACCTCGTCGAGCACCGTCCCCGTTTCCTTGTCCACTTTGCGGTACGGCGACTCAATGAAGCCGTACTCGTTAATGCGCGCAAAGGAAGAAAGCGAGCTGATCAGCCCGATGTTCGGTCCTTCCGGCGACTCAATCGGGCACATGCGCCCATAGTGTGTGTAATGTACGTCGCGCACCTCAAAGCCCGCGCGCTCACGCGACAGGCCGCCCGGCCCGAGGGCGGAAAGCCTTCTCTTGTGCGTCAGCTCGGCCAGCGGGTTCGTCTGGTCCATGAACTGCGAAAGCTGCGAGGATCCGAAAAACTCTTTAATGGTGGAAGCCACCGGACGGATGTTAATCAGCGTCTGCGGCGTAACCACGTCCAAATCCTGTATGTTCATGCGCTCGCGCACCACGCGCTCCATGCGCGACAGGCCGATGCGGAACTGGTTCTGCAAAAGCTCGCCCACGCAGCGTAGACGGCGGTTGCCCAGGTGGTCAATGTCGTCGAGCGCGCCAATCCCGTGGCACAGGTTGTTGAAATAGTTAATGGAAGCAAACATATCCTCCACAACGATGTGCTTCGGCATCAAGTCATCGCGGCGCGCCAGCAGCGCGGCCTTCAAGTCCTCCGCGCCATCCTTGCCCTCCGCCTCAAGAGAGGCGAGCACCTCGTCGAGCACGCTCTTGCGCACCGTCGTATGGAAGCCCATTTCCTTGAGCTCCTCTGCGCTGATTGGCACATAGTTGGCAAGCTCCACCATGCCGTTCGAGAAGATGACAACCTCTTTGTCCTCCACCGATACGACAACGCGGTTTACGCCCGCGTGCTGCACCTGTATGGCAGTCTCTGCGCTCAGCACGTCGCCGGCAGAGGCGAGTATCTCGCCCGTCTGCGGGTCAACGATGTCGTAGACCGTTTTCTGGCCCTTAATGCGCGCGCCGATCGCCATTTTCTGGTTATATTTGAAGCGGCCGACCTTTGCCAAATCGTAACGCTTCGGGTCAAAGAACATGTTCATAATGAGCGACGTCGCGCTCTCCACGTTGGCCGGCTCGCCCGGGCGAAGCTTCTTATAAATTTCGACCATGGCCTCGTCGCGGTTCGTGTTGTCCTTCTCCAGCGTAGCCGCAATGCGTTCGTCGTCGCCAAACATCTCGTAAATCTGCGCGTTCGTCTCCACGCCCATTGCGCGCAGAAGCATCGTCACCGGGAGCTTTCTCGTCCGGTCGATGCGGACGGAAAACACGTCGTTTACGTCAATATCGTACTCGAGCCACGCGCCGCGGTAGGGGATAATCGTCGCGTTGTACAGCTCCTTACCGGACTTGTCGTGCTCCATGCCGTAGTACATCCCCGGCGAACGCACGAGCTGGCTGACTACAACGCGCTCCGCGCCGTTGATGATAAACGTACCTTGCTCGGTCATGAGCGGGAACTCGCCCATAAAGATGTCCTGCTCCTTAACCTCGCCGGTTTCCTTATTAATAAGCCGTACCTTCACGCGCAGAGGCGCGGAATAGTTTGCGTCGCGCTCCTTGCACTCCTCCACCGGGTACTTCGGCTCCGGGTCGAGCTTGTAGTCGATAAACTCAAGCACAAGGTTGCCCGTATAGTCGCAGATTGGGGAAACGTCCTCAAAAACCTCCTTGAGTCCGGCTTTCAAAAACCAGTCGTAGGAATTTTTTTGAACCTCAATCAGGTTCGGCATCTCAAGAGGCTCTTTGATTTTGGAATAGCTCATGCGCTTGTTCTTGCCAAGCGTAATCTCATGTGGCATCAGCGTATCACCTCATTGTAAAATTTGTGCAGAATGTTACGCGCCGTTTCTTCCTCGTAGGATCGTCTGTCAGGAGTGAAAGAGGCCTGAGCTCATCTTTATAAAAGAATCGCGGCCCGTGAAGGCTCCCGTCTGCGGGCGGAAAAATCCTCCACGGTTTTAGGTGTATAAAAACTTTCACAATTTCATAAAATAAGTACAAAATAAAAATTTTGTGCAAGGCGTATAAAATAGTATAAACAACTCTTGCTTTTTTTATTCTGTTGTGGTACAATGCTTTCCAGATGAGCAGGAAGCGGTATGGGCATTCTATGCTCATTTTAGACTATAATGCAATTTACAATAATATCACAGGTTTTGTCCGGTGTCAAGGGGAGTTTTCTAAAAAACTTCTTTTTTTATTTCCTGATTTACAATTTTTCTGCAATTTTGCCCCGCCCCCTTTACTTTCACGATTTAAAGTGCTATAATTCAGGCAGATAATCCGAAAGGGTGAAGCACATGAATGCAAAGCACAAAAAAATAGATACAAAAATGCTCATGGAGTGTATCCTGTCGCTGAAGACGCCGCAGGAATGCGAGGCGTTTTTCCTTGACCTGTGCACCATGAGCGAGCTGAGCGCCATGGTACAACGGCTCGAGGTGGCGCAGCTTCTGCGCCAGGATATGGTCTACAACGCAATTGTGGCAAAGACCGGCGCTTCAAGCGCGACAATCAGCCGCGTGGCGCGCTGCTTAAACTACGGCACGGGCGGGTACGGCCTTGCGCTTGACCGCGCGGAGCAGGAAACCGGCGCAAAGGATGGGGAATGACATGGACTGTTATCTGGATTTTGCCGCGCTTTACGACAGCCTGATTGCGGAGGATATCGACTACGGCGCTATGGCGGATTTTATCGAGTCGTGCTGGGCGCACATGGGGGACAAGCCCTCCCTCGTCCTCGACCTCGCGTGCGGGACAGGCTCGCTGTGCAGTGTGCTCGCGCAGCGCGGCTATGACATGATTGGCGTGGACGCCTCGTGCGAGATGCTAAATGTCGCGCGCGCAAAAGACGATTCCATTCTGTATTTGTGCCAGGACATGCGCGCCTTTGAGCTCTACGGCACGGTGGATGCCATTGTCTGCATGACCGACTCGCTCAACTATATCACCGATATAGACGACCTCGCACACGTGTTCGCGCTGGCGAACAATTACCTCAACCCGGGCGCGCCGTTTATTTTTGATATGAACGCGGCCTATAAGTTAGAGCATGTGCTCGGCAACAACACGTTCACTTACGACAGCGAGCACGTGTATTACGTCTGGGAAAACGAATACGACGCGGACGCGTGCCTGTGCGACTTCTATCTGACGTTTTTTGTGACGGAGGACGGGGAGGCATACCGCCGTTTTGACGAGCACCACGTCCAGCGCGCCTACGCGCAGCAGGAGGTCACGGATGCGCTGCGGCGGGCGGGCTTTACAAGCGTACAGGTTTACCGCGCGTACAGCTTCGACGCGCCGCGCGCTGACAGCGAACGGCTGCTCTATATCGCCAGAACGGCAGGTGAAATGCATGGAGCATGAGATGACCGTCTTAGAGGGCATGGTCGAAGAGATTGTATATACGAATTACGCCAACGGGTACACCGTCTGCACGCTCGACGCGGACGGCGAGCCAGTCACGGCGACGGGCTGTATGCCGTATCTGTCCGAAGGGGAGAGCGTAAAGCTGTCCGGAAGCTGGGTCACGCACCCGGAATATGGGCGGCAGTTCTCCGTCCGGCTCTATGAAAAGGTGCTGCCGACCACGTCGGCGGCGATTCTGCGCTACCTCGGCTCCGGCATTGTGAAGGGGATCCGCCTCGCCACGGCGAAAAAGATTGTCGACAAATTCGGCGACGATACGCTGACCGTGCTGGCGAGCGAACCGCACCGCCTTGCGCAAATCAGCGGCATCAGCAAGGCAAAGGCCGCCGAAATCGGCGAAGCATACGCAAAACAGCAGAGCATATCGAGCACGGTGATGTTTTTGCAGCAGTACGGCATTGGTGCGCAGACAGCGCTGAAGGTCTACCGCCGGTTCGGTCAGGACGCAGTCGCCTATATCAAAGACGACCCGTACGTTCTCGTCGACGAGGTGGGCGGCGTCAGCTTCAAAATGGTTGACCGCATTGCCTACGCCATGGGTGTGGGGGCGGAGAATCTGTCCCGCCTGCGCGCAGGCGTCAAGTATGTACTGAATTATAACGCCCAGAACGGCGGCCACACCTACTTGCCGTTCGACGTGCTGCGTTCCACGGCGGCGCAGATGCTCGGCGTCAGCGAGGACGAAGCCGAGCGGGCCGTCTACTCGCTCAGTGTGGAAAATGCCGCGATTCTGCAAGAGATTGACGGCGTACAGGGCGTGTTTTTGGAAAAGATGTTTGCCGCAGAGGGATATATCTGCCGCAAGGTAGAGCAGATGGCGCACAAGGCCGGTATTTTGCCGGTGCCCGAGGCTGCGCGCCTTGTGGATGAATGGGAGGCGGCGCACACGCTCACGCTGGCGGACGAGCAGCGTGAGGCCGTCATTGACGCGCTCAGCTCACGCATTATGGTGCTGACGGGCGGCCCCGGAACGGGAAAAACGACGATTGTGAATACGATTTTGGAAATCTTGCAGCAAAAGAGCATTTCCATTGCGCTGACGGCGCCGACCGGGCGCGCGGCAAAGCGCATGAGCGAGGTGACGGGTCTGCCGGCCAAGACGATTCACCGTCTTTTGGAGATTACATTTACCGAAGACGAGGATTTCAAGCTGTTTGCGCGCGATGAGTCGAACCCGCTCGAGGAGGACGTCGTTATCGTCGACGAGTCGAGCATGGTCGACGTACTGCTCGGAAGCGCGCTGTTTAAAGCGCTCAAGCCCACGGCGCACCTGATTCTGGTTGGCGACGCGGACCAGCTTCCGCCCGTCGGTGCGGGCAACATGCTCGGCGACCTGATTGCGAGCGGCGCAGTCAAAACGGTGCGCCTGAGCAAAATCTTCCGTCAGGCCGCACAGAGCATGATTGTCCAGAACGCGCACCGCATCATCGGCGGGGAGGAACCAATCCTCAACGCCGAAGGGTCAGACTTTTACTTTGTGGCGCGCGGCAGCACGGACACAATTGCCGCGGCGGTGGCGCAGCTCTGCCGGACGCGTCTGCCGCAGGCGTACGGCTACGACCCGATGAAACAAATTCAGGTGCTTTCGCCCATGAAAAAAGGCCCCGCCGGGGTACGGAACCTCAACAAACTGCTCCAGCAGAACCTCAACCCGCCGTCGCCGGACAAAACCGAGCGCAAAGCGGGGGAACGTATCCTGCGCGAAGGCGACCGTGTCATGCAGGTCAAAAACAACTACGACCTCACGTGGACGCCGGACGACGGCGGGGAGCCGGGCACGGGCGTGTTCAACGGCGACATGGGCTTTATTGAAGAAATCGACCTTTTGGGCAAGCGGCTCACGGTCAAATATGACGACAAGCGCGTAGACTATACGTTCGACATGTTAGAGGAGCTGGAGCTGGCCTACGCCGTCACGGTGCATAAAAGCCAGGGGAGCGAGTTTGATGTGGTCGTCATGCCGGTCTTTAGCGCCGCGCCCATGCTGATGAAGCGCAACCTGCTCTACACGGCGGTCACACGTGCGAAGCAGTTTGTCGTCCTCGTCGGGAGCGAAGCGGCAATCCGCACTATGGTCGCCTCCGACAGCGAGGCGAAACGCTATACTTCGATAAGGTGGAAGTTGGAACATGAAGAAGAAAAGAATGCTTGACCGAATCTTAGACATTTTGTATCCGCCGGCGTGCATGTTTTGCAAAAGGCCGCTCTCGCCAAGCGACGACGAGCCGTACTGCCGGGACTGCATGGCGCATTTGCCGTTTACGAAAAACTACGGCTGTTTCGACGCGTTCGGCGGCGCGTCGTATCTGATTGCGCCGTTTTTCTACGAAGGCGGCGTCAAGCGTGCGCTCCACGATTTGAAATTCAAGTCCAAATTTGAAAACGCAAAGGTACTCGCCCTGTTTTTGGCCGGATATCTGGAAAATAACCCGGAGGCAAAGCGGGCCGACGTTGTCGTTCCCGTCCCGCTGTCTAAGAAAAGTTACATAAAACGCGGCTTTAACCAGTCTGCGCTGCTGGCCCGCACTGTCTGTGAGCGGCTCGGCCTTATGCTCGGCGAAGATGCGCTCATAAAGGTGCGCGAAACAAAACGCCAAAGCTCTCTGCGCAATTTTGAAGCGCGTGCAAACAACGTGCTCGGTGCGTTTGCCTGCACCAGCGACCTGTCCGGCAAAACCGTTCTGCTCATAGACGATATTTATACGACTGGCATGACTGTCTACAACTGTGCCCAGGCGTTGTCCGACGCGGGCGCGTCGAAGGTCATTGCCGCCACGGTTGCCAACGCGCATAAGGAAATCGGCTATTCGGCCCACAATTATAAGGGGTCGCGCCTTGTATTTGGAAAAGAGCGGGCAGACTAACCGGATACCGTCCCGTTCTTTTTGTTCTTTTTTATTTTTTCGACGTGTTTGCGTAAAATGAGATTGATATATTGGGAAAAGGATCGGTAAGAACAATCGCTTAATGTTCTAATTTCCTCTGCAATATCTTCATCCAACGTAATACTTACGCTTGTTTTTAGCGGTATGTCCCGTTTCATATTCCACTCCTCATTTTTCCTAAATGTCATCTTTGTTCTTTATTAAATATAAATTTTGCGTGGGGAACGGCCTCCGGCCGTTCCGTTTATTTAGAGCGGCGCGGCGGCCGCCCGTTACAGCCCCACATTATAATACATCCTCTCAAAAATTTTTGTTTTCGGTATCATTTGATACCAAAATTTTTTTGTTCCCATACCATCCAAAAACTGCTTGTATGATTTTTTCTTCAGGCGCATAAAATAACGCCACAGGAACCACAAAAATTCATACAAGGGAGTAGATTGCATGTCAAAGAATTACCGCAAAAGCAGGCTGATGCACCCGGAGAGCTACGACGCCATGCAAAAGTTCAAGATGGAGTGCGCGACGAACATTGGCCGGCTCCAGTTCTGCAAGGAGAACAACGACCACTACAAGGGCGAGCAAAGCGCGCGCCAGAACGGCAGCGAGGGCGGCCCCATCGGCGGCGAGATGGTAAAGCGTATGATCGCCTCGTACGAACAGGGCTTAAAGGGCTAAAAAACAGGCTTCCGGTTGGAAGCCTGTTTTTATTCTCCATTGATTTCTTCAATATTATACGGTGTAATCTGATATACAAAATAGTTGAGCCAGTTGGCGTAGAGCAGGCTCGCATGCGAGCGCCAGCGCATCATGGGCGGCTTTGCCGGGTCGTCGCCGGGGTAGTAGTTTTTCGGCACGTCGATGTCAAGGCCCTTCTCCCGGTCGCGCATGTACTCCTCGTGGAGCGTGTTCGCGTCATACTCGGAATGTCCGGTCACGAAAATCTGCTTGCCCGCCTTCGTAAAGACAATGTAGACGCCCGCCTCCTCCGACTCGGAGAGAATCTCCAGCGCGTCCACCTTCTCGATATCCTCGCGCAATACGGTCGTATGGCGCGAATGCGGCACATAAAACGAACTGTCAAACCCGCGCATGAGCTTGGACGTGGTGCGGTTGACCCCGTGCTCGAATACGCCGAACATCTTTTTCTCCAGGGGATGCTTTTTAATCCCGTAGTGGTAATACAGCCCCGCCTGCGCGCCCCAGCAGATGTGGAACGTAGAGGTAACGTGCGTCTTTGACCACTCCATAATCTCGCACAGCTCGTCCCAGTAGTCCACCTCTTCAAATGGCAAATTCTCCACCGGCGCGCCGGTGATAATCATGCCGTCAAATTTGCGGTGTTTTACATCATCAAACGTCTTGTAAAACTTAACGAGATGTTCCTTCGCCGTGTTTTTCGACACATGCGACTTCATATGCACAAACTCAACCTCGACCTGCAGGGGAGAGTTACTCAGATAGCGCAGAATCTGCGTTTCCGTCGTAATTTTTTTCGGCATCAGGTTTACAAACATGAGCTGCAACGGGCGGATGTCCTGCCGCGCGGCAACAGTCTCCGTCATAACGAATATGTTTTCGCTCTCGAGCTGGGTCACAGCCGGGAGCTTGTCCGGTATCTTAATCGGCACATTACCACCCCATCCATAAAAAGAAATTCCTGTATAGAAAATAATTATAACAAAAACAAGCGTCCTTTACAAGTTAAAATTGCATTCGGCACAAATCCGGGGTATAATGCTTATAGACGACGCTGTTTTGCCAATGCAACGCAAAGTTTCGCAGTTGCAACGCGCCGTTGCCGTCAATCCAAGCATTGTTGGTGGCATGCAACCGGAAGTTGTGGTATTCTTTCATCGAGGTGATGAGTATGGACATGGCAGAAAGATTGTATCTGCTGCGGAAAGAGTCCGGCCGCTCCCAGGAGCAGGTCGCAGAAATGCTTGAAGTTTCCAGACAAGCTGTCTCAAAGTGGGAGAGCAGCCAGGGAAAGCCCGACGTGGACAACATCATAAAACTGGCAGAAATTTATCACGTCAGCGCGGACTATATCCTCTCGGGCCGCGAGCCCGTGCCGGTGCACGAAAAAGACGGCAAAGCACGCCAAAAGGCATCCGTCCTTGATGCCATGCTTGTGGGGATCCCCTGCATACTGGTGACGCTTTGTCTTGCGTTATGGTTTTTATTCAAATTTGTTTTCTAAAAAGTCAGAAGGGAGGTGCGCGCCGTGAAGGAAAAACTCAAACAATATGCCAAAGAATTGAAAATCTCAGACATCGGCGTGTGCGAGGCGCGCGTCTATCCCGAGTTATATGACATTCTTTCCTTGTACGATACGCCGTTCACCGCGCCGCCGGAGCAGCGCGTTTCGCCGTTTGATTTTGTGCCGGGTGCGAGGTCCGTTATCATGTGCGCATTCAACTACTTTAGCGGCCGCACGCCCGGCAACGTGTCAAAGTACGCGCGCGGAATGGACTATCACACGGTCGTGAAGGAAAAGCTGGCCGCGCTGTGCGCGCGCGTGGAAGCCGATGCCGGCGCGTTTGAACGCTATATCTTCTGCGACACCTCGCCGCTGTGCGACAAATATTTGGCCTATCAGGCGGGCCTCGGCATATTCGGGCATAACCATTTGCTGATTCATCCCGTGTACGGCTCGTATATCTTCTTGGGCGGAATTGTAACCGACCTGCCGCTTGCGGCGGACGCGCCGCTGGAAGGTGGGTGCGCCGGGTGCGGGCGGTGCGCGGAAGCGTGTCCAGGACAAGCGTTCGAGCACGGTTTTGACGCGGTGCGCTGCGCGTCGTATCTGCTGCAAAAGAAGGGTACACTGTCCGAGGAGGAACAGGCCGTTGTCAAGCACGCCGGTATGGCGTGGGGGTGCGACGTATGCAGCGACGTATGCCCGCACAACCAATCAGTTCCCATTACAGACATTAACGAATTCCGCCCCACATTATACGACCTGTGTCCGGACAATCTGCGCTCCGACACGGACTTCCGCACGGAATACGGCGGCCATGCGTTTGCGTGGCGCGGGCGAAAGACGCTTTTGCGCAATACCGAAATTGTGAAAAAGAAATAAATACCCCCATGCGGGTTCTTCCGCATAGGGGTTTGTTTATGTTTTGTTCTGTGCGCGCAATCGCTCCTTTATGGTGCGCTTAGCGGCCTCTGCCTCCACGCCCGACGGCGGCGGTACAGTTTCAATCAGGCGCAGCCGCAGCGGGCGCGTGGTCAAAAACTCCAGCCCCGCCTCCATGGATGAGCGTGGATGCGGGTACACGTCCCGTCCTTCTTCGGCCGGCTCGTCTATACAGTAAAGGAATCCGGCCTCCCTGCCGTTGTGGACGATTCCGCCGCTATCCTCCATGCACAGGACAGACGGCCTGTGCGAAAAGGCTTCCGCCAGCGCTTTGTTCTTTGTCACCGTGCTGCCCGCTCGCAAAACGGTCAGGCGCAGGTTCGAGCCATGATGCCAGACTTCCATGTCTTTACCTCTTTCCATACCGGATTCCCGCCTCAATGAAGGCAATATAATTGTCCACCATATTCTCCGGAATCACATCCTCGTACGGCCCGGCAGTCGGAGAAAGGATGAATCGCTCCCCGCCCTCGGCGACCGCGCGCTTCACCTGCTCTTCAATCTCCTCCCGGCTCTGGTGCGCGAGGTCGTCATACTGGACGTTGCCAATCAAAATCATGTCGCCAAGCTGCTCGCGCGCCTGTGCAATGGTGCAGTTGCCCACCGGCGGCGCCTCAATGGTGTGCAACGCGTCAGGGGCTATCTGTCGCATGCCGCCGAGCACGTCGTAGAGCTGTCCGTGGTAGTGCAAAATCGACTTTTTCCCATACGAACGGATCAAACCGACCAGCCCTTTGACGTATTTGGCGCACAGCTCGCTGAATTTGCCCGGCGACACGAGCGGCGGGCCGGCAAACTCCGCCCCAACCAGGAAAAACACCTCGCCGATATCGCGCTCGAGCAAATAGCGGTACACGTCAAGCGTCCGCGTATACACCACGTCGGACAGCTCCAGCAGCGTTTCATACTCGGTCAGCGAATAAACCGAAAAGTCCTCTGCGCTCATCAGATGGTAGAAAACGCCGAGCGGGTCGCCCACATCGGTCATCATCATCCCTCGGTCGCCCAACTCCGCCTTTTCCCGCTCATAGGCCGCTATATCCGGCGCAGGCGCGACGTAGGGGATATCGATTAAGCGCTTCAAATCCTCAATATCCTCGACAAAATACTTGACCCGCGTGCCGTCCGCTCCGCGGTAGACCGACTTTTGGAGTGCAAAATCCTTATAGGAAATCTCCTCGATCTGCGCGCTGCCCTTTGCCGTCTTTTCCACACGGCGCGTCCGTTTTATCTCCGGGTTGGCGTTGTACGCCACACCCGTGTCGTACGTACGCCGGTCAAAGGTGTCGCAATAGCGGTCGATGTAGGGGAGCAGCCGCCGGTAAGACGGCTGTGTGTAAATGTCCGCGTAAAAATCCACATGATGGTACGGCGCGAGGAGCCAGATCGGCGTCCGGTCAATCTCGCGTCCTGCAAAAAGCCGTGTCAGCCGCTCCCGGCTGGTCAGTTCTTTCATGTCTGCCGCCGCCTTTCCAAATATCGATTTATTTTGTATCCAATTCCATGGCCGATTCCTTTTCTGCCATCCGAAACCGCACCACAAGCGCGGGCCACAGCCGCCCGCATATCCAAAACAGCCCATATCCCAGGGCCGCGCCGAGCGTGTTGAGCCACAAGTCGTCCACGTCCGTCCCGCGCGGCAGCAAAAGCTGGCAAAGCTCAATCGCCAGCGAGCAGAGAAAGCCAACCAGCGCCGTGCGGCCCAGCCCCTGTTCCCGCCACAAAAGCGGCACAAGGAAACCGATTGGCACAAACATGCCGATATTGCCCAGGAAATTGATGAGAAAGTAGGCCGTATTCCCCTCTGCTACCTCCCGCCACGTATCGGCAAACACGGTAAAAGGGATGAGGTTGAAGCGCCCCTGCAAGAAGCCGGGAACCGATATACCCGACGAGTCAATGCGCAGCGCAGGCACAACCGCCTGCGAGTACAGCCCTGTCAGAAGCAGGACGAACACAAAAAGCCCGGCCTCATGCCACAGCGTCGTCCGGTTGCCCAATCGCCTGTGCCGGCGCAGCAACAAAAAACGCACGAGCGCATAGACCGGCGCGGCGCACAACAAAAAAGGGAGCATCCGCAGCACATAGGAACCAATCAGTTGCATGGCGCGGCCTCCCTTCTATTTTTTAAATTTATTTATTCGTAAAACTGCATCTGTTCGTCGAGCAGATACGACAACTCCTCCACAAACTCCGCCACTTGCCGGTTGCGCAACAGCACGAGAAAAATCAGCCGCACCGCCCGCACAAACCGCGGATCCAAATCCGAAACCGCGGCCGCCTGCGCCAGCGGACACATGGCCTTTGCGCGCGGGTCCATGATAATTTGCAGCGGCTGGCCCGGCTTTTTGTACGGCGTAAGCGGGAAAATCCGGCACGCCAGCGGGCGCATAGCGCGCACGCACGTCCCGTCGCACATGGCGATGAGCGCCTTTGTATCCGCTGCGCCGTAGCAGAACGCCGACTCCTCCACGCGGAGCCACGCCGGACAGGCGGCATACATCGCCTCCTCGCCGGGGAACAGGTACATCCCCGCGTCCTCATTGCCGCCGTCGTCGCAGCACGCGCCGCCGCAGAGCGTCCCGCAGTCGCCGTAGAGCGGCGTAACCGTATTTAAAAGCCGCCACGCCTCACGGTAGAGCTTCTCTGCCTTCATCCGCGCGCGCCCCCCTGGGTATAGATTGGCTCAACGCGCGCGGTCGGCACATATTTCGTAAGCTGGGCAAGCGTCTTGTCCTCGTCGGCCCGGCTCGACACCACCGCCTGCGAAAAGGAAATACAGTGGCGCAGGCACGTCATCGTGTCCATCCCGTTTTTCCAGCCGTATAAAAACCCGCTCAAAAACGCGTCACCCGCGCCGACCGTGTTATAAACCGGCAAATCATCCGTATAGAGCCGGAACACATCGCCGCCGCACACCGCGACCGCGCCATCCGCCCCCAGCGACACGAGCACATTCTCGATCCCATCGCGGCAGAGCGCCTGCGCTTTGTCAACAATCGCCTCCAGCGTGGCAAACCGCTGTCCGAACGTCATCTCCAGCTCCTCCAAGTTCGGCTTAATCACGAGCGGCTTTGCCTGAAGCGCATGGTGCAGCGGCGCATTGTAGCAGTCGAGCGACACGCGCGCGCCCTCCTCATTGGCAATCTGGGCAAGCTCGTAGTAGATGCGTTCGTCCACGCCGGGCGGGACGCTGCCTCCCAGCGCAATCAGCGCGCTCTCTCGCGCCAGCACACGCGTCTTTGCCCGCAGCGCGTCCAGGTTCTGCGCGCTGGGCGTGCCACCCGGAAAATTGATATCCGTATAGGTTCCGCTTTGCAGGTCGACCAGCTTGATGTTCGTGCGGATATCGTAGTCCACGTCAACAAACTCACTTTTCACACCGTCGGCACGCAGCGCATCGGCCACGTAGCGGCCGCCCTCCCCGCCGATAAAGCCAAAACAGACGGACTCGACGCCGCACGCCGCCAAAATGCGCGCGACGTTGACGCCCTTTGAGCCAGGCACCTGGCAGCAGCCCTGCGCCTTGTTCACCTCGTCGACCCGAAACCCGTCGATGTACACCGTCTTGTCAATGGCGGGGCTAAGCGTCAAAGCGGAAATCATATTGCGCATAAATGTACCTCCAAATCCTTGCCAAACGGCCCGTGCGCCGGCCTTAGTCTTCGTACAGCGGATGCTTTGCGCACAGGGCGGCAACGCGGCTGCGGACCTCGTCCGCCTTTGTGTCGTATTCGCTGATTGTCATTTTAATCAGCTTTGCAATCTCGACCATATCCTCCTCGACGAACCCGCGCGACGTCGCCGCCGGCGTGCCAATGCGGATGCCGCTCGTAACGAACGGACTCTGCGTGTCGAACGGAATGGCGTTTTTATTGACCGTAATGCACACGTCGTCGAGCATTTTCTCAGCCTCTTTGCCGGTCACGCCCATATCCGTCAAATCGACGAGCATCAGGTGGTTGTCCGTGCCGCCGCTCACGAGCTTGAAGCCCTGGCGAACCAACTCCTCGGACAGCGCCTTCGCGTTTTTCACAATCTGCTGCTGGTATGCTTTAAATTCGTCGGTGAGCGCCTCCCCGAAGCAGACCGCCTTTGCCGCAATGGTGTGCATGAGCGGGCCGCCCTGGATACCCGGGAAAATTGCCTTATCAATTGCCTTTGCATATTCCTCCTTGCAGAGAATCAGGCCGCCGCGCGGGCCGCGCAGCGTCTTGTGCGTCGTCGTCGTCACAAAGTCTGCATACGGAACCGGATTCGGGTGCAGCCCCGCCGCAACGAGACCGGCGATATGCGCCATATCCACCATCAAATATGCGCCGACTTCCTTTGCAATCTCTGCAAACTTTTCAAAATCAATCACACGCGGGTACGCGCTCGCGCCGGCCAGAATCAGCTTCGGCTTATGCTCCAGCGCCAGCTCGCGTACCTTGTCGTAGTCGATTACATTGTTTACTTCATCCACGCCATACGGCACGATGTTAAAGTACTTGCCCGACATGTTGACCGGGCTCCCGTGGCTTAAGTGCCCGCCGTGCGCAAGGCTCATGCTCAGCACCGTGTCGCCGGGCGTCAGCATAGCAAAAAACACCGCCATGTTCGCCTGCGCGCCGGAGTGTGCCTGCACGTTGGCGTGGTCAGCGCCGAAAATCTTCTTCGCACGCTCAATTGCCAGCGTCTCCACAACATCGACATACTCGCACCCGCCATAGTACCGCTTGCCCGGGTACCCTTCCGCGTATTTGTTCGTCAGGGGCGTGCCGTTCGCCTCCATAACTGCCTCGCTTACGAAGTTTTCCGACGCAATGAGTTCAATCTTGCCACGCTGGCGGCCGATTTCCTTCTCAACGGCTGCAAAAACCTCCGGGTCCTGCTTTTGTAACTTTTCAAAATGAAACATGCTTTGCTTACTCCTTTGTTAAAATATATTTAAGATTTCTGTTTATACTATAGTATATTATACTGATAATTCTTGTCATTGACAAGTCTTTTTGCTATAATCAGGGTAGAAACAAAAAGAAACTGGCACGATAGGAGGCGGAGGCATGGCGCGTACGGACCTGGAACTGCTGCTTGAGGCGGCAAAGCGGCTTGCCGCCGTCATTTTGGAAAACGGGGGAGAGACCTACCGCGCAGAGGAGGCCGCGCGACGGCTCTGCGGCCTGTGCGGCACGCAGGAGATTGACGTGCTTGCGCTCCCGACGGGCGTGCTCGTCCATATGACGGCAAAGGACGGGAAAGCGTACAGCGCGCTGGCACGGGTGCGAACGCGGCGTTTGGACCTCGGCGCAGTCGCGCGCGCAAACGAGATTGCCCGGCGGCTCGCCGCTGGAACCCTGTCGCCCGCCGACGCACTGTGCGAGCTTTCCGCGCCGCAAGGGCAGGGGAAGGCAGGCCGTCTGCTCGCCCCGGCGCTGTCCGCCTTTTCAATCGGATGCTTTAGCGTGCTGATGGGCGGCGGCGTATTTGAATTTTTTGCGGCAGCGGCCTGCGCGTTTTTGTCGCAGCTCGTCTGCTCCTATTTCCGGGACGCAGACCTGTACTACTTTATCACCAGCTTAGCCGGTGGCGTCGTCTGCGCGCTGTCCGCCGTGCTTGCCGTGACGCTGTTCGGCACGGGCAGTCTCGACGTAATCATCGGCTCGGCCATTTTGCCGCTGCTGCCCGGCATGACGCTGATTGGCGCAATCCGCGACTCTGTGCGCGGCGACCTCGTTTCCGGCGCGGCGCGCCTCGGCGATGTACTCGTCGTCCTGTTGTCGCTCTCGTTTGGCGTCGGCGCTGTATTGTGGTGCTATGGGTGGATTGGAGGTGCACTGTGACGGAGCTTTTGCTGCACCTTCCATTCTGCTTTGCGGGCGTGTGCGCGTTTGCGTACCTGTTCCGCGCGCCGCGCAAGCTCATTGCTGTCTGCGGCGCGATTGGGACGCTGGGCTACGCGCTCTACTCTGCACTCACGCTCCTTGCCCTGCCGGAGCTGCTGTGTTTTTTTGCCGCGACGCTGGGCATCTCGCTCATGAGCGAGGCGGGCGCAATCCTCTGGAAGTCGCCCGCGCTCATTTTCCTGAGCACGTCTATCTTTGTGCTTGTGCCGGGGCTTGACCTCTATAAAACAGTGAGCCTGCTCGTGTTCGGCGACTTTCAGGCAGGCGCGCAGACCGGCGTACGTACCGTCCTCATTATCGGCGCAATGGCAATGGCGATTGCGGTCGGCACGTTTTGCGTGCAGGGTGTAAAACGGCTCGCCCGGCGGCACGTTAAGCCGTATCTTTCAAATAAACCACCGAAAGGATGATTACGCATGACAAAACAGGAACGGCTCGCCCGCATTACGGAGGGGTTGGAGCGCACGTATCCAGACGCGGACTGCTCACTCGAGTTCCGCGACCCGTGGCAGCTCCTCGTTTCCGCAATTTTGGCGACCCAATGTACAGATAAGCGCGTCAACATGGTTACGCCTGCGCTGTTTGCACGCTACCCGACCGTGTATGACTGCGCGGAGGCGGATGAAAACGAGCTGATGGAATACATCCGCTCCACGGGCTTTTACAACCACAAGGCAAAAAACATTATTGGCTCGGCAAAGCGTATCTGCGAGGAATACGGCGGCAAGGTGCCGGATAACATTGACGATTTGGTGACGCTGCCCGGCGTAGGACGCAAGATTGCGAACCTGATTGTCGGCGACGTATACAAGCGGCCTGCCATTGTCGTGGACACGCACTGCAAACGCCTTACATACCGCATGGGGCTGACAAAGAACACCGACCCCGTTAAGATCGAAATGGATTTGTGGAAAATTGTTCCGCCTGCATACAGCTCTAAATTCTGCCACCAGCTCGTCCTGCTTGGACGCGAATACTGCACGGCGCGCAGCCCGCGCTGCGGCGAATGCCCTGTCCGGGACGGATGCAAGCAGGCAAAATAAAAAAACGCCACAAAATTTGTGGCGTTTTTTTTCATGTCCACTACTTCGTAATCATGGTGCCGATTCCCGTATCGGTGAAGATTTCCAGCAAAATGCTGTGCGGAACCCGCCCGTCAATGATATGGACGCGCTGCACGCCGGCGCCGATTGCCTTCACACAGCCGAGCACCTTCGGAATCATACCGCCGTTGATGACGCCTTCTTTGATGAGGCGGCGCGTTTCCTGTGCGCTCATCTCAAAAATAATATTTCCTTCCGCGTCCTTCACGCCGTCAATGTCTGTCAGGAGAATCAGCTTCTCCGCCTTAAGCGCGCAGGCAAGCTCGCTCGCGACCGTATCGGCGTTGATGTTATAGCTCTGCCCGTTTTTATCCGTTCCAATCGGCGCGACGACGGGAATATACTTATCGCTGGTGAGCAGGTGGAGCAAATCCTGGTTCACATGTACCACATCGCCCACATAGCCGATGTCCGCCTTTTCACCGTCTACCTCCGTGTAGTATTTTTCACACTCGAGCAACGCACCGTCAATGCCGCTGATGCCGACTGCACGGCCACCCTTGCCGTTAATGCCGGCCACAATCTCTTTATTCGTCTTGCCGACAAGCACCATCTGTGCAATGCGGACCGTGTCGGCGTCCGTGACACGCAGACCGTTTATAAACCGGCTCTCAATCCCATACGTTTTCAGCGCGCTGGAAATGTCCGGTCCGCCCCCGTGGACGACAACCGGGTTTAATCCAATAAACTTCAAAAGCGTGATATCCTCCATGACGGAGGCCTTTAATTCTTCATTAATCATAGCGTTTCCGCCGTATTTGATTACGACGGTTTTTCCAGCGAAATGCTGGATATAAGGCAGCGCCTCAATCAGCGTGCCGGCTTTTTTAATAAGCAAATCCATATCAGGCATCGAAATACCCCTTCCTTTCTGTTACAGATAAAAGCCCGCGCAGGCAAGTCCCGTCGTTTCCTCTATGCCAAGCAGAAGGTTCATGTTCTGGACCGCCTGCCCAGCGGCGCCTTTTCCAATGTTATCAATTGCCGCGCTTACAACGACGCGATTTAAACGCTTATCCACCACAAGCCCAATGTCGACGAAGTTCGACCCTACGACGTGGTTCGTTTCCGGCAATTGTCCTTCGTCATAAATGCGGACAAAGTATTCGTCTTTGTAAAATTCCCGGTAAAGGCCAAGAATCTCGCCGGTCGTCTTCGGCTCCTTCAGGTTTGCATACATCGTCGACAAAATCCCGCGCTTCATGGGAATCAGATGCGGCGTAAACGACAGCAGAATCGGCTCGCCCGCCAGGTTGGACAGTTCCTGTTCAATCTCCGACGTGTGCCGGTGCGTGGCAATCTTGTATGCCTTTGCATTCTCTGTGCATTCGCAGAAGCTGTAGTCGAGCGCCGTGCTCCGCCCCGCGCCCGTCACGCCCGACTTTGCGTCAATAATGATATTATCCGTGTGCACCAGGCCGTGCTTTACCAGCGGCGCAAGGCCGAGAATCGAGCAGGTCGTGTAACAGCCCGGATTTCCAATCAGGCGCGTTTTTTTGATCTCGCCGCGGTGCAGCTCGCACAGGCCGTAGACCGACTTTGCCAAAAGCTCCGGCGACGAGTGCGGCGCGCCGTACCATTGCTCGTACACCGCCGGATCGTCATAGCGGAAGTCGCCGCTCAGGTCAATGATGCGCGCGCCCTTCTCGTACAGGGCGGGGATGACCTCCTTCGACGCGCCGTGCGGCAGCGCCGTAAAGACCACGTCGCACGCGGCCGCCTTTTCAACGTCCAATTCCTCGCATACCAGATCGAGCACACCGCGCAGGTTGGGGTACACCTCGCTGATTTTTTTCCCGACAAAGCTGTGGGACACGAGCATTTTTACCTCTACCTCCGGATGGTTGGTCAAAAGGCGCACCAGCTCAATCCCCGCATAGCCGGTCGCCCCCAGTACCGCCGCCGTATACATACTTCTCCACGCTCCTTCATTTCTCATAAATTAGAATTATTATACACGATATTGCATAAAAATGCAATTCGAAAATAAAAAAATAAAGAAAACTTTTTTCGGCTTTCCCTAAGATTATGGATATGTTAGTAAAATAGAACAGATTTGAGAAACCTGTTCGCCGTTTTCCATATAACTCACCTAAATCCATGCTGAATCCATGGCTTTTTCCTCATATAATTTTGCTCTACATTGACACCAGTAAAAAGAAGTGCTATAATTTGGTTAGTTAACAATAACTAACAGGAGGGGTTAAAATGGGCAGCATATGGTCCACAGCTGCAATTTGCGCTGTGTTAGCGCTGATTTGCATATTTGCCGTATGGCATTATATTAAAAAACTTAAAAACGGCTGCTGCGGTAGCGGCGGCGACGAGGAAAGGCGAATCCGCCCGGCGGATTCGGACGCGGCGCATTATCCCTATGTCTGCAAAATCGGAATTGAGGGGATGCACTGCAAAAACTGCGCCATACGTGTGGAAAACGCCTTTAACCGGCAGGACGGCTATTTTGCCACAGTCGATTTGCGCCGCCACTGTGCGCTTGTGCGGACAAAACAGCCTGTTGCCGACGACGAACTCAGGCGCGTTGTGCTACGCACCGGTTACCAGCCGGTCAGCATTGGGCCGGTCTGAACCATGAGGAATATAATGCGGCCCCGGAGTATTATTCCGGGGCCGGCTTTTATTTCACTTCATCAAATACGCGGACATAGTCGACGGTAAAACAGTCTGGCAGAACCGCGCCCCTCAGCTCGTCGGACGGCTGGTCCATATTTCCGTTTCGGTAACCCTTGCACTCGGTCGTAAGCAGGATAAACTGTTCTACCTGTGACACTGGTTCGTTTGTGCGCGCCGTTTCCACGCCGTCGCAGTAGAAGATATATCCCTCCTCGCTCCAGTCGAGGCCAAACCGGTGAAAGCCGTCGGGCGTATCCTTGACATAGTAGCGGACGCGCGCCTCCTGCGTAAGCTGTGCGCCGTATCCACCGTAGATATTACCGCTCGTCACTTCGCCGTTGCGCGTAAAATTTTCCATGATGTCGACCTCAATGCCGCTGTATGCCGGGTCATAGCTCGTGCCAATGGACGGCGACTGGAGCCAGAAGGCCGACCACCAGCCCGGCTGCTGCTGGAGCTTACAGCGCACTTCGTAGTATCCGTACCGGTGCATGAATTTTGGCTTTTCGACTTCTCCGAGCGGCCAGAAATAGTTGTCGCCGCACGCATTTACTTCCGTTCTGTAGACCGGCGGCGGCGCGTCAAACGAGTTTGCCCCCGTCTGTAACTGGGCAGAGCAGTACTGCCCGTCCTTTTCGATGAGATTAATTTTGAGATGACTCTCTCCGTCCAGTTCCACGCCCTTGTCAGTATACGCCGGAAACCGCCTCCCCCAGAAGTTAAGCCGGAAACTCCACTTGCTCATGTCAAGCGTATCCCCGTCGAACTCATCCCCCCATACATAGCGCCACACTTTTCCTTCCGGGAGGAAGCTCGGCTCGTGCCCATCTACCTGATACAACTGCATTGCACACCACTCCTTCTTGATTTTTTCAAAATAATACTCTATACTGTCATTGTAATCGAATTTACCGCTATTGCAATGCGAACCATTCTGATATTTTTTTGAAATCTTACTTTGTTTGCAAAAAGGAGGGGCTGCGTCCATGTTTGACAGGGTATACGCAGGTTACTATATCTCCCGGCAGCATTGGCGTCAGGAACTTACGCCGCTCCGTACGGCGCAGCAGTATGAGCTGGAGCTGTATATGACGGATTGGGGCGAAAGCCTAATTGACGGGCTTAGCTGTCCGCATACGAAGGGGAACCTGCTCTTTGTCCGTCCGGGCCAGCAGAGGCAGAGCCGCCATGCGTTTGAGTGCTATTATGTCCACTTTTCCTGTCCGGGCGGCGCGTTTGTTGACAAATACCTGTCTGTTCTTCCGCAAATCGTACATATGGCCGCCCCAAGACACTTCGGTGAATTGTTCTCCGATATGATTGGCGCACAGGCGGCCGGACAGCCCGGTTGGGAGCTCTTTGTACAGGCAAAGCTCCTGGAGCTGATCGGCGAGCTATACTATATCAGCAGGAGCTGCGGCGCAGGAACAGCGATGCCGTACAGCTTTGACGTCTACCGCGCTGTCGAATTTATGAAAGAAAACTATGCCCGCCGCCTGACCTTACAGGATCTTGCCGCTGCGGCGAACCTCAGCCCCAGCTATTTTCACGCCGTGTTCAAGCGAACACTCGGTACAACGCCGCACCGGTACTTGCTGTCGCTGCGGCTGTCGCATGCCAAAAGCCTGCTGCGCAACAGCGGAAAAAGCATTGCCCAGATTGCGGAACTGTGCGGGTTTGAAACGCAGTCATACTTGTCCTATGTGTTCCAAAAGGAGCTTCACGTCACGCCCAAGTACTACCGCGAGCACGAAATCCCCGCCATTTTGTAAAAAGCCCACCGTGTGACGGGGTATAATCGGGTCAAAGCGTCAAATACTACTTATTATAACATCGGAACAGGAGGGTTGTTATGAATTTGTTGATTAGCGATACCGCTTTGCCGTCCGGCCTGCCGGAACGGGCAGACTTTCGCTACCTGGAACTGTCCGGGATGAAAATTGCAAATTGTATCGGCTGTTTTTGCTGCTGGGTCAAGACGCCGGGCCGCTGCGTCCTGCGCGACGATGCGGTAAAGATCTATCCGCTCATTTCCAAAAGCGAGCGTCTGCTCTATATAAGCCGAATCTACCTCGGCTCGTACGATATTCCGATGAAAACCCTGCTGGAACGCGCCATCCCCATCCAGCAGGCATTTCTCCGGCTTCACAACGGGGAAACGCACCACGTACAGCGCGCTGTGGCGGAAAAGGACGCGGTCATCCTTGCCTATGGTGCAGATTCGCAGGAGGAACGAATATTGTTTGAGCGCCTCGTCGCACGCAACGCCAATAACATGGCCTTTCGGACGTGGCGCGTCCGGTTCGTTGCGGAAAGCGGATTAGAAAACGCGATTCGGGAGGAGGTGCAGGCATGGGAAACCTGCTGATTATCAACGGCAGCCCGCGTGCGCCGCGTTCCAACTCCAAGCAGTACGCAGCCACCCTCCGTTCTCATTGGGACGGGCCGGTGGAGGAATATCTGGTGACAGAGCAGAAGCATGAGGCAATCTGCGCCGATGTAGGCCGCTACGAACATCTGCTGTTCGTGTTCCCGCTCTATGCAGACGGGCTCCCCGTACCGCTCATGCGGTTTTTAAAGGCGCTTGAGCAGTATAACGGCACAAAAAAGCCCGTCGTCCATGTACTGGTAAACTGCGGCTTTCTCGAGCCGGAACAAAACGCCGTTGCAGTCGATATGATACGGCTGTTCTGCAAAAAAAATGGGTTCCGCTTCGGCATGGCGCTGTGTATTGGCTCCGGGGAGGCCATATTGACGACTCCGTTTTCCGGGCGCGCGGCGCGCAAAATCCGCAAATTTGCACAGGCGGTCAAAGCGGGCGAGTCGGGCGTGTTAAAGGTCACCATGCCGCTGCCAAAGCGGATTTTTATCCGTGCTTCCACAGGCTATTGGCTCGGACTTGGTAAAAAGAACGGGCTTGACCGCGCGCAGATGGAAACCATGCAAATCGAAGGGAAATAATACGTCCACGGGTTGACATTTATGGCGTATAACAGTAAAATGAAATTATAACAAATAGAACCAGAGGGGGAGCATACATGAAAAAACTTTTCAAAAAACTGCTTTGCAGCGTTTTGTCCGTGGGACTGCTTATGTCGTGCGCGGGTGCGCTCGCAGCCGGGCCAGTGAAAAACCAGGTCGTGCTGCTCAAATTTGACGATTTGGTACAGGACAACGCCGACGCGTTCCAGCGTGTGGCGGACCTTCTTGCCGAGGAGGGTGTGCCGGGCAGTTTCGGCATTATCGGCAACAGCCTCGAGGGCGACAACCAGGAATACTTTGACACGATTAAAGCGTGGGATGCACAGGGGATTGAGCTCTGGCATCACGGCTACACCTCTGCGGAAAAGGAATACTTAAACGACGACTACGACGCACAGTACGAATCGTTCAAAAAGACGATGGACCTAATGAAAGAAAAGTGCGGCATCACCATGCACTCGTTCTGCCTGCCGTGGGGCAACGGCACGGACACGACACTGCGCATGCTTAACGAATTTCCGGAGATTACCTCCACACTCGTTGCACCGCAGAAAAACGATATTATGAACGCGGTCAGCTTCGATACGCGCGCTAATTTGGAGATTTCGACCGGGAAAACCGACTATAACAGCTTTGTGGAGCAGTACCGGCTGCAAGTCGCGTCGCCTTATATCGTCATTCAGTGCCATCCGGCCATGTGGCAGGACAGCGACTTTGACAACCTGCGCGCGGCCATCCATTACCTGAAGGAAAAGGGCTGCGTCTTTAATACGCCGACTGCCTATGTTGACGACTATAAGGCGTATCTGGAAAACCCACCTGTGGACGATTCTATCTATATCCGGTTCGACAAAGAATATATGATGAACCTCGACGTGGAGCCGCAGATGATAAACGACCGTGTGATGGTACCATTCCGCGCGATATTTGAGGCGCTCGGCGCAGATATCGAGTGGAATGCTGACACAGCGACCGCAACCGCGTCGAAGGGTTCCACCGTTGTACAAATCACGGAAAACAGCGCGACTGCGCTTGTAAACGGCGTGGAAAATGCGCTCGACGCACCGGCGACCATTGTGCAGGACCGCTTCCTCGTACCGATCCGGTTTGTATCCGAGGCATTCGGCGCAGTCGTATATTGGTCGGAGGACGAGAATACGGTAGTCATTCGTACCATCAAGGACGGCTGTACCTATACGCTTTCTGAGGGACAGCTCGCCATCGCCGGCTGTACGTGGAGCGACGCGTTCCAGGACGAGATTGGACCGATGACCTACGACGGGGACATCGACTCGGTTTGGTCTGCTGAGGGGACGGACGTATGGGTATGCTACGACCTCGGCAGCGTATGCACGCTGGACCACACGGAAATTATGTGGAACAAGGGTGACGTGCGCCAGCAAAAGTATGAGATTCTCGTGTCGCAGGACGGAGAAACCTTTGAAAGCATTTACGACGGACTTGCCTCCGGAACGGCGGTCGACGAATACGAAACGACCGAGCTTGGCGGCGCAGAGGCGCGGTACGTAAAGGTGCTGTGCAAGGGCAATATCGCCGGGGAAACCGAAGGCACCTGGAACGCGATTAAGGAAATCAAGTTCTTTGGCGCGCCGGTGGAAGGCAAGTAAACGCTTCGGCTCTGTTTTTGATAACTTTAAAAGCCTGCAAGGACGTTGCAGGCTTTTTCTGTCCGCAAATGAAACTATTTCGCCGCGCCGGCAGTCAAATGGATGTAAGGGAGGTAACCAGTTTGGATAACAGAGAGCTGTTTGAACAGTTTATCCGGCAAAACGTTGACGGCGCCTATCGTTTTGCATATACGTACATGAAAAACCGGGAAGACGCGGAGGACGTTGTAAACGAGAGCGTAATAAAAGCGCTTCGTTCCATCCGCAGTCTTCGTAACCCGGACTACATCAAAACCTGGTTTTATAAAATTATTGTAAATACCTCCCTGACCCAGCTTCGGCGGAAAAAACAGTTTGTAGCGCTCGAGCACGTCGAAGAAGCGGCAGAGGACGACCACGCGCGCCTGCTGTTTGACAGCATGGTTGCCGGCGTGGGGGAGCCGGACCGGACCATCCTTGTTCTCCGCTACTGCGAGGGGATGACACTCTCGCAAATCGCACGCGTACTGGATATGAACGAAAATACCATAAAAACACGGCTGTACCGGGCGCTGCGGACGCTCCGAGCCAATATGGAGGCGAAGCATAATGAACCGAATCAGACAGACATATGAAACAATAAAAGCGAGCAATACGCTCCGCGCACGGATTGAGGCAACCCTCCGGCGCGAGCGCAGGAAACGGCGTACGCTGCAAAGCTGCGCGGGCATTGTGGCCTGCCTGCTGCTTGTATGCGTAGCGGGCGTCAACCTTTCGCCTGCCGCGGCGCATGCCGTAGCGGCGGTGCCGGGGCTTGACGGCGTGGTGCGGGTGCTCACGTTCGGGCGTTACCAGAGCCAGGAAAACGGCTACGAGGCCGATATCACAACGCCGAAGATTGAGGGTCTGCTCGACCCAGAGCTGGAAGCGCGCCTAAACGAACAGTTCCAGGAAAACGCCAACGCGGTGATTGCTGCCTTTGAAAAGGATGTAAAGGAGCTCAAAGCGGAGTTTGGCGACGAAACAGTGCATATGGGCGTGGACTCCGGCTATATGGTCAAAACGGACAACGACGACATCCTTGCGCTTGACGTGTATATCCTCTACACCGCCGGGTCGTCGTCCACAAAGCACACCTTCTACACGATTGACAAAAAGACGGGTACGCTCCTGACGCTGCCGGGCCTGTTCCAGGATGGGGCGGACTATGTGACGCCGATCAGCGCCTATATCCTCGCGGAGATGGAACGTCTGAACCGCGACGAGGGCGGTATGTTCTTCCTCGGCGGCGAAAACGCGGTCGTTGACGGCTTTAAGCAAATCCGGCCCGACCAGAACTTCTACATCAACAGCGACGGCAATCTCGTCATTGCGTTCGACAAGTACGAGGTTGCAGCGGGCGCACAGGGCAGTCCCGAGTTTGTCATTCCGGACGAGGTAATTGCAGCGATTTTAAAGTAATCACATAAATCATTAAAAACCGCGGACGACGGCCCGCGGTTTTTTTCTTTTGGCTGGAACGGATGAAACGGCGCAAAATCTGCCATACTAACCAAAAATGTGTGATTGGGGATTTTGCAATGAAACATCATACCTTGCTGTTCCGGCTCGCCGCGGCCATCCTGCTGGGGATTGCGATAGGAGGCGGCGCGGCGGCGCTCGGCCTTGCGGAGCATATGGCGTTTGTATGGCTGGCGCGTGCGGCGGCAACCTTTACGGCGCTGTTTACCTCGTTTTTGAATTTTATAATACCGCTTCTGATTTTTTCCTTTATCGCAGTCGGGCTGGCCGACCTGCGCGGCACGGCGGGCAGGATCGCCAGCGTAACGCTTGCGCTGGCGTACGTGTCGACCGTATTGGCCGGCACAGCGGCCTACGCGGCGGGTACGGCGGTTCTGCCGCACTTTGTTGGCACACTCTCCCCGCCGGATACGGCACAAACGGCGTACGAGGCGTTTTTTACCATAGAATTTCCGCCCCTGTTCGGCGTGATGAGCGCGCTTGTACTCGCGTTTCTGCTGGGACTCGGTATGGCGGCCCTGCCGGGCAGGACGCTGTTTGGTGCAGTGTCCGACCTGCGCGATATTGTCGCAAAGGTGCTGGAGCGAATCGTCATTCCGCTGATTCCGTTCCACGTTGCGGGTATCTTTCTCACCATTGCGGCGCAGGGGCGGCTGGTATCCGTCCTGCAAACGTTTGCCGCCGCCTTTGTCCTGATTCTCGCGCTCCAGCTCGCGTTTCTCCTGCTCGAGTACGGTGCTGCGAGCCTGATTTGTCGGAAAAACCAGTTCAAAACCCTGAAAAATGTAATTACGCCCTACCTGACCGCACTTGGGACGCAGTCCTCCGCCGCGACCATCCCCGTCAGCCTGACGTGCGCGTACGAAAACGGTATAGACCGGGATGTGGCTGACTTTTGTATCCCGCTCTGCGCGACGATCCATCTGATTGGCGACACGATTGCCCTTGTCACGGGTACGCTCGCACTCCTGCTTGCAGGCGGGCAGGAGGCAACGTTCGGGGCATTTTTGCCGTTTATCCTGATGCTCGGCGTAACCATGATTGCCGCGCCGGGCGTACCGGGCGGCGGCGTGATGAGCGCGCTCGGACTGATTACGTCCATGTTCGGCTTCGACACGCGTCTCCAGCAGCTCATCATCGCGCTCCATCTGGCACAGGACAGCTTCGGCACGGCGGCCAACGTCACCGGCGACCAGGCGCTCGCCATGATGGTGGACCGCTTTGAGCAGGCCGCCGTGCGCCGTAGGGAGAATGGGCGCTGACGCGGCGGCTTTGTCCATTTCCCGGGAAAACATGGATTGCAATTTTCCAAAAAATATGGTACAATGACTCTATCATATTGGAATACGAGGGAGGAACGTACATGGCAAGCATCAATAAGAATTTTTTAAACCTGAAGGAGAGCTACCTCTTTTCAGATATAGCAAAAAAGGTTGACGCGTTCACGGCTGCGAACCCGGACAAAACGGTAGTCCGGCTCGGTATCGGCGACGTGACGCGCCCGCTCGTGCCCGCTGTAGTTGCGGCAATGCACAAGGCGGTCGACGAAATGGGCGACGCGGCGACGTTCCGCGGCTACGGCCCGGAGCAGGGGTACGGCTTTCTGCACGAGGCGGTGCAAGGCTACTACAAGAGCTTTGGCGTGACGCTCGACAGCGACGAAATTTTTATCTCCGACGGAGCGAAGAGCGACGTGGCGAATATCACCGACCTGTTCGACCAGGCAAACATCGTGCTCGTGCCCGACCCGGTCTACCCGGTGTACGTGGATACGAATATCATGAACGGGCGCAAGATTGTCTATCTCGACGCGAACGAGGAGAATGGCTTTCTGCCTATGCCGCCGTCTGATGTAAAGGCGGACATGGTGTACCTCTGCTCGCCGAACAACCCGACCGGCGCGACGTATAACTACGAACAGCTCAAGGCGTGGGTCGACTATGCAAACGCAAACGGCGCAGTCATCCTCTACGATGCGGCGTATGAATCGTTTATTACAGAGGACGGCCTGCCGCGCAGCATATTTGAGATTGAGGGCGCAAAGACGTGTGCAATCGAGTTCTGCTCGCTCTCGAAGCTGGCGAGCTTCACTGGGACGCGCTGCGGCTACACCGTGGTGCCGAAGGCGCTCACCTTCGCCGTGGACGGCAAGGACGTTGTGCTCAACAAACTCTGGCTCCGGCGGCAGACGACGAAGTTTAACGGCGTGCCGTACATCATCCAGCGCGGCGCGGCGGCGGTATTCACCGACGAGGGGCTTGCGCAGATACGCGAAAACATTGGCTTCTATCAGGAGAATGCGCGCATCATTGCCGAAACGCTCGACGAGCTCGGCATTACGTATTACGGCGGCGTAAACTCGCCCTATATCTGGCTCAAGTGCCCGAACGGGATGAAGTCGTGGGAGTTTTTCGACTATTTGCTCGAGAATGCGGCTGTCGTTGGGACGCCCGGTTCCGGCTTTGGTAAGAACGGGGAGGGGTACTTCCGCCTGACGTCGTTCAACAACCACGAGAACACGCGGGAGGCTATGGCGCGCGTCAAGGCGCTTTTGAAGAAATAAAAAAACAATGCAGATTTGGGGCGGGCGCGGTTTGCCCGCCCTTTTTATCGAAATGAGGGAAGAGTATGGCATTAGACGGGATTGCAGTCCGCGCGCTTTGCGGCGAGTTTGCCGCCGCTTTGGAGGGTGCGCGGGTAGACAAGATACACCAGCCGGAAAAGGACGAGATTACGGTCGCATTCCGCGGCAGGAACGGCGCACACAAGCTGCTTTTGTCGGCAAGCGCGTCCAACCCGCGCGCCCATTTTACACAGACGGCGAAGAAAAACCCGCTCACCGCGCCGATGTTCTGCATGCTTTTGCGCAAGCATTTAAGCGGCGGGAAGCTGGTACAGGTGGTACAGCCCGGGTTCGAGCGGTGTCTGGAATTTTGGATCGAGTCGTACACCGAGCTGGGCGATTTGACGACAAAGCGGCTTATCATTGAAATCATGGGCCGCTATTCCAACATCATTCTAGCTGAAGAGGGCGGCAGGATCTTGGACAGCATCAAGCATATTGACGTCACAGTTAGCAGTATGCGACAGGTTCTGCCGGGGCTGCCCTATGCGCCGCCCCCGCCACAGGACAAGATTGACCCGCTTACGTGCGAGTATCTCGATGTGGTGCGCGCCATCGCGTCGGCCGAGGAGGCGGTGCGCGCCGACAAGCTTGTATTGCAAAGCTTTGCCGGCGTAAGCCCGATTGTCGCGCGGGAGGTGTGCTGCCGTGCGCTCGGCGGTACGGATATGCGCGCGGGCGAGCTGTCGGCCGCGCAGCAGAAATCGCTGTCTGACACGGTGTTTGCCCTGTTCGAGGACGTGCGCGCAGCGCGCTTCTCGCCCTGCATTGTCTACGATGCGGCGAGCGGAAAGCCGCTTGACTTTTGCGCGCTCGACATTGCCCAATATGGCACAGCAGCGCAGGTCAAGCATTGCGAAAGCGTAAGCGAGGCGGCGGACGAGTTCTATCTCACGCGCGACTTTGCGGAGCGGATGAAGCAGAAGAGCGCGGGCCTGATGAAGCGGATTACCAACCACATGGACCGCTGCGCCAAAAAGATTATTGTCTTGCAGCAGACGATTGACGACGCCAAGCACAAAGAACAGCATAAACAGTACGCCGACCTGCTGACGGCAAACCTGTACCGCCTGCACGACGGGGAGGCGTCTGTCACCGTGCAAAACTTCTACTCCGAGACAGGCGAGGACGTGACCATCCCGCTCGACGTGTCGCTTTCGCCCCAGCAGAACGCCCAGCGGTACTATAAAAAGTATAACAAGGCAAAGGTGGCCGAGGCGGAGGCCGCACATCAGCTAACGCTCGCACAGGAGGAGCTTGCGTATCTGGAGAGCGCGCAGCAGAACCTCTCGCTCGCGCAGACGGACGAAGATTTGGCAGAGATACGCGATGAGCTCGCGCTCGGGGGCTATCTCCCGCATACGAGCCGCAACAAAAAGAAGGCTGCGCCCGCGTCGAAGCCAATGCATTTTGTCAGCAGCGACGGGTTCGACATCTATGTGGGGAAAAACAACGTACAGAACGACCGCCTAACGCTGCGCTTTGCCAACAGCGCGGATTTGTGGTTTCATACGAAGAACTTTCCCGGCTCGCATACGGTCATCAAGTTAGGGCTGGATAAGGACGTGCCGGAGCGCACCATCCGGGAGGCGGCGACGCTGGCGGCATTTTACAGTTCGGCAAAAAGCTCCGCCCAGGTTCCGGTCGACTTTACGCAGATTAAAAATGTCAAAAAGCCCTCTGGTGCAAAGCCCGGCATGGTTATCTACGACCATTACAATACGCTCTATGTTACGCCGGACGCCGCGCTTCCCGGGCGGCTGGGCAGCGCGGAATAGAAATAAAACGTAAACCAATTCTACGGAATTATGTCACCTTTTTTCTCCCTCTCACGTATATTGTAGTGCGGTGCGGTAATATGGAAGGGAGGTATTGGTAGCATGACCAATTATTCAAGCTCAAAATGCACATGCAATACGCCTGCATGCGAAGAGCCAGCGGTTATGCAGACCGAATGCTGTCGGACTAATTTTTGTCTGAATCTTGTATTAGGTTTTTTAAGCGCACTGTTGACGCTCGCATTAGGGTTGATTTTAGGTGCGGCCTTTTCTAACCCTATCTTGGCGGCACTGCCAGCGCTGATTATTTTGGCTATTGTTTTAGCAATTTTGATTATCAGCCTGTTGATTTTTATTGTGTGCAAAAGAGACCGAAGACGCAAGTGTAAATGTTACTTATAAAATAATCGACTAATTAAACAGCTCGACAAGAAAAAAACGGCTGGCCTTATGATAAGGTCAGCCGTTTTTATAGAATTAAATAAGGGGGATTGATTACATCTTCTTAAGACGCTCTTCGAGCTTGTCGTGCTCCTCCATAATTTCCTTCGGAAGACGATCGCCGAACTGCTTGAAGAACTCTTTCTGGCTCTCCACTTCCTCGAGCCATACATCCTTGTCGATGCTCAGGAGCTCTTCCATTACCTTCGGGTCAATGTCGAGATCCGTGGTGTCAATGCTGTTCGGCAGATAGCCGATTGCGGACTCCTTCGCGTCAACCTTGCCCTCGCAGCGATCCAGAATCCAGTTGAGGACACGCATATTGTCGCCAAAGCCCGGCCACATAAAGTTGCCCTCGTCGTCGAGACGGAACCAGTTTACATGGAAGATTTTCGGAGCCTTCTCCGGATCAAGCTTTGCGCCCATTTCGAGCCAGTGACCGAAGTAGTCAGCCATGTTGTAGCCAACGAACGGCTTCATCGCCATCGGGTCGCGGCGAACAACGCCAACTGCGCCAGCCGCAGCAGCCGTCGTCTCGGACGCCATCGTTGCACCTACGAATACGCCGTGGTTCCAGTCAAATGCCTGATATACCAGCGGAGCCGTCTTTGCGCGGCGGCCGCCGAATACGATTGCGCTGAGCGGTACGCCCTGCGGGTTCTCAAACTCCGGCGAAATGCACGGGCAGTTGATTGCCGGCGCCGTGAAGCGGGAGTTCGGATGTGCGAGCTTGTTGCCAGCAGCCGTGTACTCCTTGCCGTTTACCTTCTCGCCCTTCCACTCGGTTGCATTCTCCGGCGGGTTCTTGTCGAGTCCTTCCCACCATACCGTCATATCGTCGTTGTTAATTGCAACATTTGTAAAGATTGTGTTCTTCTTTGTTGCAGCGAGTGCGTTCGGGTTCGTCTTCTCGCTCGTGCCCGGCGCAACGCCGAAGAAACCAGCCTCCGGGTTAACGGCATACAGTCTGCCGTCCGGGCCAATGCGAATCCAAGCGATGTCGTCGCCAACGGTCCAAACCTTGTAGCCCTTTTCCTTGAGGTACTTCGGCGGAATCAGCATTGCCAGGTTCGTCTTACCGCAAGCAGACGGGAACGCAGCCGCGATGTATTTTACCTCGCCCTGCGGGTTCTCAAGGCCGAGGATGAGCATGTGCTCTGCCATCCAGCCTTCCTTCATGCCCTGGTAGGAAGCGATACGCAGCGCGAAGCACTTCTTACCGAGCAGTACGTTACCGCCGTAAGCGGAGTTAACGGACATAATCGTGTTGTCCTGCGGGAAATGTACAATATAACGCTCGTCCGGATTTACATCCTTCTTTGCGTGCAGACACTTTACAAAGTCGCCATCTTTGCCGAGCGCTTCCATAACCTTGTCGCCGATTCTCGTCATGATTGCCATGTTGAGTACAACGTAAATGCTGTCTGTCAGCTCAATGCCAATTTTGCTAAACGGCGATCCAACCGGACCCATCGAATACGGAATCACATACATCGTACGGCCAACCATCGAGCCGTCGTAAAGCTTGTTCAGCTTTGCATACATCTCGTCCGGCGCCATCCAGTTGTTGATCGGGCCAGCCTCTTCCTTGGTTGGCGTGCAGATAAAGGTTCTCTCCTCTACGCGCGCAACGTCGTTAACTGCCGTTCTGTGATAGTAGCAGCCCGGAAGCTTCTCCTGGTTAAGCTTAATCATCTCGCCGGTCGCAACCGCTTCCTTTCTAAGATCCTCCAGCTGCGCCTCGCTGCCGTCAATCCAGATAACCTTGTCCGGCTTCGTCAAGGCTTTCATTTCTTCCAGCCAAGTAAGCACTTTCTTGTTCTCTGTCATGTTTTTACTCCTTCCTTTCTCGCGCGGGGGATGGCTAAAAAGCACACATTGCCCGCTGCTTTATAAATAATTAAGTAAATCCATAGTTACCCAGTTTAATAATTCTGTTCTATTATACCCCAAATTAGAATGAAATTGAAGCCCCTTTTTAAAAATTTTTTTGAAAAATACGTTTGTTTTTTTCGGCAAAGGAAAAAATAAAAAAAGGTTTGTCGATTCTGTCAAATTCTCTTGAAAATTACGCGCAAGCATGCTAAAATATTAACAAAGCGGAAAAATATGGGCAGAGTTGTCTGCCGTATGGCCGCTCCGTGGAGATATATTTATTAAGGAAGGTACATGGCTGTGGCAAAAATCATTGCACAAAACAAAAAAGCGCGCCACGACTATTTCGTGGAGGAAACGTACGAAGCCGGAATAGAGCTGTGCGGCACGGAGGTCAAGTCCATCCGGGGCGGGCGCATCAATCTGAAGGATTCGTACGCAAGCGTGACGAAGCGCGGCGAGATCTATGTCCACGGGATGCACGTAAGCCCGTATGAGCAAGGAAATATTTTTAACCGCGACCCACTGCGTGAGCGGCGGCTGCTGCTGCATAAACGTGAGATTCGCAAGCTGGCGGCTCAGGCGGCTCAGATGGGATATGCGCTCGTTCCGCTGTCGCTGTATTTTAAGGACGCACGGGTTAAACTCGAGCTGGGCGTGTGCAAGGGCAAAAAGCTCTACGATAAGCGCGCTGACGCAGCAAAACGCGACGCAAAACGCAATATCGACCGCGCGCTGCGCGAGCGCAGCCGGTAGAGCCGCGGCGCATGCAGGAGAATTGTAGCAGAGTTGTTATATATATTTGGTTGACATTTTGCAAAGACATGGTATAATCGTAATGCTGTGCAACACAGTTTTTGTGTTACACATTCTCATGGGGGCGTAATGGTTTCGACGGGGATGGTGCACGGCGGGAAGCGGGTAGCGGTGGGCGCCGCTTAAAAAGCCCAAATTAAAATTAAACGCTAACAATAATAAATTAGCTTACGCTGCCTAATTAGGCGGCCGTCCTGCCCGGGAGTACCGCGGCCCGGGACAGGGCGTCGAACAGCGGTGAACGTGATTTAGCTAAGCTTTGCGCTAAACATGACCAATGAAGCTACTGAAGCTGTAAGTTTGTCTGTGGACTTGCAGCGGAGGGAATGTTGACCATAGACTGCACCCGGAGATGCCTGTCGGAATCTGTTTTCGGACGGGGGTTCGACTCCCCCCGCCTCCACCAA
>CABUKE010000004.1 GCA_902492065.1 uncultured Eubacteriales bacterium | reverse complement strand
ATACAAACTCAAAGCTTGTGCACCCCAGCAACATCGTAATCGTCAGCATTATGCATAAAAATCGTTTCATGGCAGTACCTCCCATTAAAATATTTTGTACAAATCCAGTATATCACCTTCCCCGTTTACTTTCAAGATAAATTGTATTAAATGGACATAAAATTTATCAATTCCTAATTCTATTTTTACATAAAAAAGACATAGTTTATATGTAATGTCTTTTTATGGCAACTCTAATTTTCTTTACCATTTCTATTTCTTTTTACAATTCATCGTTAAAAACATAACAAAAAACCGTTTTTCACACCGGATGTTTCAGCGTTTTTCCTCGTGTACATTTTTATCAATTTATGGTACAATAAAATCATAACAATTGCATCACATTTTTGAGGAGAGGAGCGTGCCGCAGCGCGGCACAACAATGCTTATGGAATTCCGAAACGGTACCTGGCAAAATGAAATCAACACGCGTGATTTCATTGTAAAAAACTATACGCCCTATGACGGCGACGAGTCGTTTTTAACGCCGCCGACCGAGCGCACAAAAGCGCTTTGGGACAAATTGTGCGAGAAAATGAAGGAGGAGCGTGCGCGCGGCGGTGTCTATGACATTGACGAAAAGACGATCTCCACCATTACCGCGCACGATGCAGGCTATATTGACAAGGATTTGGAGCAGATTGTCGGGCTCCAGACTGACGAGCCGCTCAAGCGAGCAATTATGCCGTTCGGCGGTATCCGTTTGGTCCGCAATTCGGTTGCGACCTATGGTAAGGAGATGGATCCGACGGTTGAGCATGTGTTTCAATACCGTAAAACGCATAACGACGGCGTGTTCGACGTATACACCGATGAAATGAAAAAGGCGCGCCACGCCGGCATTATTACCGGCCTGCCGGACGCGTATGGGCGTGGACGTATCATCGGCGACTACCGCCGTGTTGCGCTCTACGGTGTTGACCGACTCATTGAAGAAAAGAAAAAGCAGAAAGCTGCCATGACATTTGAAACGATGGACTCCCCCGCAATTCGCCTTCGCGAGGAAGTTGCCGAGCAAATCCGCGCACTTGGGGAACTGAAGGAAATGGCGGCAAAATACGGCTATGACATTTCACGTCCGGCAGAAGATGTAAAAGAAGCCATCCAGTGGCTCTACTTCGGCTATCTGGCCGCAGTGAAAGAGCAGAACGGCGCGGCAATGTCGATCGGGCGCATTTCGACCTTCCTCGACTGCTACGCGCAGCGCGACCTGCAAGCAGGCCGTTACACGGAGAGTGAAATCCAGGAGTTTGTCGACCACTTTGTGATGAAACTGCGTATCGTGCGCTTTTTGCGTACGCCCGCTTACGACGAGCTGTTCTCCGGCGACCCGACGTGGGTTACGGAGTCAATCGGCGGCGTTTGCGCAGATGGACGGCACATGGTAACGAAAATGTCGTACCGCTTCCTGCACACACTGACGAACCTTGGTCCCGCGCCGGAGCCAAACCTGACGGTCTTGTGGAGCGGACAGCTCCCCTATAACTTTAAAAAATACTGCGCGAAGGTTTCGGTCGAGACGTCGTCCATCCAGTACGAAAACGATGACATGATGCGCAGCAAGTTTGGCGACGACTACGGAATCGCATGCTGCGTATCCGCTATGAAGATCGGCAAGCAGATGCAATTTTTCGGCGCGCGGGCGAACCTTGCAAAGGCGCTTTTGTACGCCATCAACGGCGGTAAGGACGAAAAGAGCGGCGACCAAATTGCGCCGGAAATTGCGCCGATTACGAGCGAATACCTCGACTACGACGAAGTCGTGCGCAAATACGACTACATCCTCGACTGGTTGTCGAAGCTGTATATCAATACCTTGAACATCATTCACTACATGCACGATAAATACTGCTATGAGCGAATTGAAATGGCACTTCATGACGAGGATATCGTCCGTACCTGTGCGTGTGGGCTTGCCGGCCTGTCGGTCGTAAGCGACAGCCTCTCGGCGATCAAATATGCGAAGGTGCGCCCCATCCGCAACGAGCAAGGCATTGCCGTTGACTTTGAGGTAGAGGGCGACTTCCCGAAATACGGCAACAACGACCCGCGTGTTGACGAGATTGCGTCGAGTGTAGTGAAAAACTTTATGAAAAAGCTATCTAAGCAGCGCACCTACCGCCACTCGAAGCCGACGATGTCGATTCTGACAATCACCTCGAACGTCGTGTACGGCAAAAAGACCGGCACCACGCCGGACGGCAGAAAGGCGGGCACGCCGTTTGCACCGGGCGCGAACCCGATGCACGGACGCGACACGAAGGGGGCCATTGCCTCCATGAAGTCGGTGGCGACGCTTCCGTACGATTTCAGCGAGGACGGCATCTCTTACACCTTCTCTATTGTACCGGGCGCGCTTGGCAAAGATGAGGAAATCAAAGACGAAAACCTCGCAGCATTACTGGATGGGTACTTTGCCGACTATGGCCACCACATCAATGTAAATGTGTTAAATCGCGACACGCTGCTCGACGCGATGGACCATCCGGAAAAATATCCGCAGCTGACGATCCGCGTTTCCGGCTACGCGGTCAACTTTATCAAACTGACGCGCGAGCAGCAGCTTGACGTTATCAGCCGGACGTTCCATGACCGATTTTAAACGATAGGAGTTGTATGCCATGTCCGCCCAAACATTGATGCTTCATTCCGTCGAAACGCTTGGCACGGTGGACGGCCCTGGAATCCGATACGTCGTGTTTTTCGCCGGATGCCCTCTGCGGTGTATCTACTGCCATAACCCGGACACGCAAAATATTAACGACGGGCAGGAAATGGACATTGACGAGCTCGTGCGCGATATTTGCGGCTACCGGAATTTTATCAAAACCGGAGGGGTGACGCTCTCCGGCGGTGAGCCGCTCATGCAGCCGCAGGCCGCTGCGACGCTCCTGCAAAAGCTTAGGCAGGAGGGAATCCATACAGCGCTCGACACGGCGGGCAGCGTTGAACTGCGTCTGTCCGCACCCGTGCTCGACGAGGCAGATCTGGTATTATTGGATATTAAGGCACTCGACGACGCGCTATGCCGCGAAATGACGGAAAAGGGCGTGCAGAACACCCTTCGTACCCTCAGCTATCTGAACACTGCCGGGAAGCCGGTCTGGCTGCGGCATGTGCTTGTGCCGGGTTATACGCTTGACACACAGCGGTTGACGCGCCTTGCCGAGTTTCTGACGCAGTTTACCTGCATTGAAAAGGTGGAGCTTCTACCATTCCATAAGCTGGGCGAGCATAAATGGAAGGAACTGGGGCGTCCATATCTTCTCTATGAAACAAGGGAGCCAACAGCAGAGGAAGTCGAGCAGGCAAAAGATATTTTTATAAAACAGGGATTTTCGGTATAAAAAAAACGGTGCAGATGCACCGTTTTTTTATTAGCTAAGGCCGAATACGCGCCGCCTGATTGACGGTTGTTTCGAACACTGGTATAATACAAATAGTTCTTACAGGGGGGAATCGGCAATGAAGGAATGGGCGCTTTTGGATGTGGTGGCGCGCACATATGCCAAAATTTTAGGGCAGAACCTCGTCGGCATTTATCTACACGGCTCTCTCGCTTTTGGCTGTTTCAATTGGGATACAAGTGACATTGATTTTATCGTTGTGACTGAGGAGGCGCCCGCGTCGGAGGATAAGGAGGCGTTGCTTATATGCCTTTTGTCGCTCGACAAATCCGCTCCCCCCAAAGGGTTCGAGATGAGCGTCGTCCTGCGGCGGTACTGTACGCATTTTGCCTACCCTACGCCGTATGAGCTGCATTTCTCCAACGCACATAAGGCGGCGTGCATGGCGGACAAAACAGCTTACTGCCAAAATAGCTGCGGCACAGACAAAGACCTTGCCGCACACTTTACCGTAATCCGCGCCGTAGGCCGCACGCTTTTGGGCGAGGACAAGGCGTACGTGTTCGGTCCTGTGCCCGCCTCCCGCTATATAGACAGCATCAAGGACGATATTGCAAATGCGGCGGAAGCTATTGAGGAAAACCCGGTATACGTCGTCTTGAACCTGTGCCGCGTACTTGCGTATATAAAAGAAGGGCTTGTCCTGTCCAAAAAGGACGGCGGCGTTTGGGGCGAAAAAATTCTGCCGCCGAAGTACGGCGCAGTGGCGGCGGAGGCGCGCAAACGCTACGCCGGCCATGCGCCCCGCCCTCTTGACGCAGAACTTTTGCAGGAATTTGCAACGTACATGCTCTCACAAATCAATGCAAAACAGGCATAGCCACTTGGCTATGCCTGTTCGTTTTTCTTTTAATCTATCAGCCCAATCCTGCGCTTAATCTCCAATAAAATATCTGTCTCAACATACCGACCGCCGTATACCTGCCCGAGCTTTACCTCCGGCCGGTTCTCTCCATGGAAGTCCGACCCGCCGCTGACCATCAGCCCGTGACTGGCGCATATGGAGCGGCACAGCGTGCTATATTCTTCCGTCATCGCACTATGATAACACTCAATTCCGTCAAGCCCGTACCCTATCAGCTCATCAACTAAAGGTGCAAGCTCATCCGGGTCTTTCACAGTCAGAATCGGGTGTGCAAAAAACGCATAACCGCCCGCCTGCTTGATAATCTCAATGCTCTTTTGCGGCGAGAACCGCTGCCGCTCAATGTACGCCTTTCCCGTTTTGGTCAGGTATTCGTCGAACGCTTCCTGCACCGTCGCGATATAGCCTTTTTCCACCATTGCAAGCGCCATATGAACGCGTCCAATGCTCGCCATGTCCGCACCCGGCTTGCGTGCGAGCACCTCCTCCGGCGTGATGGCAAATCCCAGCTCGCACAGCCGCGCAATCATCTGCCCGTTACGCACGCCGCGCCACTTTTGGAGCTGGTGTACCGCGCCTTGCAGGATTGCCGCATACGGGTCAATAAAATACCCCAAAATGTGCAGCTCCTGCGGATAGTCGGCACTCAGCTCGATTCCGTTCACCACTTCAATCGACAGCCCCTGCGCGGCTTTATGCGCTGCCTCCAGTCCCGCGACCGTGTCATGGTCCGTCACGGCGACCGCGTCAAGACCGCAGCCTTCCGCATACCGCACCAGCTCCTCCGGACGCATAGAACCGTCCGAAGCACAGGTATGCGTATGCAAATCAATAAATCCCGGCATAACATTCCTCCAAAAACGCCGCTTTCCAACAGCGTTTTATTTATCTCCCAACAGCTTGTTCAGCTCCTTACGGAACGTGTCAACGTCCTGGAACCGTCTGTAGACCGAAGCAAACCGGACATACGCCACCTCGTCGAGATTGCGCAGCTTGTCCATTGCCATCTCCCCGATTTCTTTGGTCGTAAATTCCCGCCGAAGCGAATTTGACATCGAGGATTCAATCTCATTGACAATCTTATCGAGCTCCACCGTAGGAACCGGCCGCTTCACACACGCACGCATCAGCCCGTTTAACAGCTTGTGACGGTCAAATGGCTCACGCGAGCTGTCACTCTTAATCACGATAAGCGGTACTGTTTCAATTTTTTCATATGTTGTAAAGCGCCCGCCGCAGCCAATGCACTCGCGTCTGCGCCGGATGGAACTTCCCTCCTCGGTCGGACGGGAATCAATCACCTTACTGTCCTCAAATCCGCAAAATGGGCATTTCATCCTGCTTTCCTCCCCATACACAGTGTAAACATAATTCCATACCATTATACACCATGTATCCGTCGTTTGCAAGCTATCTGCGCGGTTTGTTTTCCGGTGCGGGCATATCCACCAGAATAATGTCGTCGCCCACACGGACAATATCCTTCCACGGAATCACATAGTCGTCCGCCTTGCTGAAAAACAGCATCTTACTCGGCCCCGGCACAACAATTGCGTCGATATAGCCGTTTTCAAAGTTAATTTCCACGTCGCTCACAAATCCAAGCCGCATCCCTGTCGCGACATTGATGACCTCCTTCTGCCGCAGGTCGCCTGCGCGAAGCATACAACCACCTCCCACTTCTAAGGTATGGGAATTTTATTCGCGCTATGCCTGCATATGAAAAATCGGGTATGAAAAAAGCGGACGCAATGCGTCCGCCCATCACAGGCAATCCAAATACTAAGTACTACTCAGCCTTTTTCAAAGCCTCTCTGCCGTTGTAATAACCGCAGCTGCCACATACACGGTGCGGCATTTTCAGCTCCTGGCAATTCGGGCACTTCACAAGGTTCGGCGCCTCCAGCTTCCAGTTTGCACGTCTTTTATCTCTTCTTGCTTTCGAAACTTTTCCCTTCGGTACTGCCATGGGATACACCTCCTGTTATCGTAAAAAATTACTTTTATTTATCATAGAATCTTGATAACACTTCCAAGCGCGGGTCGATTTCCTCCCGCTTGCAGCCGCATTCTCCTTCATTCAGATCCTTACCGCACATCGGACACAGGCCCTTGCAGTCCTCCCGGCACAAATACCGGACCGGCATATGAATAAGAATGTTATTGAGCACAATTTCATCGAGCGCAACGCTGTAACCGCCAAACACGATTACGTCCTCGTCCTCCGCCGCCTGCGTGCCCTCTTGGACAAGCGTTTCTTCCATCTTTATGCAAAACGCTTCCTCCACCGGCTTCATGCACCGCGCACAATTGCTTTGCAGCTTACCGCTCATATCGGCCGTAAGCTCCATTACGCCGTCAATGTTTTTTACACTGCCGCACACGTCCACACCACCGTCAAACGACACGGTAAAGCCCATGTACTTAACCGGCTCTATGTCAATCTGTCCGTGGAAATCCTTTTCACTTCCATCGTTTTTAATAATTTCTGATAAATTCAGTTCCATCTTCCACCTCATAAAAGCCGCAAGTGATATTATACTAATATTTTATACGAATGTCAAGGATTTTACAAAGTTTTTTGTCGTATACACATTTTTATCCCTACTGTTCCGGCACCTGCTGCCGGCCCTGCCCCTCCGTATCCTGTACCTGAGGTACCTCTGGAGTCTGTTCCGGCGGAGGTGTTGGAGTCGGCGTAGAAGTAGGGGGAGGTGTGGGCGTCGGGGTTGACGTGGAGGTACGCGCCGGTGTACGGGTCGGCGTCCTCGTTGGAGGCGGGGTCGGCGTTTCAGTCGGCGGAGGCGTCGTCGTGTTCGGGTCCGGCGTTGGCTGCCCGCTCTGAAGCTGCCGGTTCTCTTCCTCCAGCTTTATCACCTGCTCCTTGAGCGTATTGATTTCCGCATCCTTTTCTGCAAGCTGAATTTTCAGCGTGCTGATGTCCTCCGCCTGGCTGGTGAACGCACCCCCGCCCGTGGAGAAGGCAATCACGCACCAGATAATAAAAACAAGCAGCAGTGCGGCGACAATCCCCAATACAATTGCAACCGTTTTGGCTGGGTTTTTACGCGCCCGGCTGACGCTGCTGTATACGCTCCGTTTTACCATTACGTTTCCTCCTTTGTACCCGAATGAATGGCCTCTTGATTTCATGTACGCGTATAGTTTACCACACTTTCGCAAGAAAATAAATACAAATTTTTCTCCTTCACATTTTTGCCCGTAATCTGCTCAAGCGCGCGCGCATAAAGCGTAATCTGCGGTGCATACCGTTCCTTGACCGCCGCCGCAGCCGCGCGGCTACGTACATGGTCTGTTTTATAATCGACTAACACAATCCCGTCGTCCTCATAAAAATAACAGTCGATGATTCCCTGTAGCAAAACCTGCTCGCCTACCACGTCTACACCGGGCAAAACAGAAGCATCAAGCGCAATCTCAAACGGCATTTCCCGTACGATTTTTGAGCTTTTCAGCATACGCTGTCCAAGCGGCGCGGCAAAAAAGCGCGCAATCTTTTCCGCATCGGCTGCCTCGGCCTGCTGCGGCTTAATGACTTGCCGCTCTACCATACCGGAAATCTGCTGTTTTATCCCTTCCGTGTCCAGCGCACCGCGCAGGTCGAGGTTTTGCAATACAAAGTGGAGCGCGCTTCCCCGCTGCGCCGCGCTGAGCTGCTGTTCCTGTGACAAAAAGGCTGGCGCAGCAAGCAAACCCGTGTCATAGAGCGCTGCCTCACCCAAATCAATTTCATTGTTGACAATACGCTTCAACTCCGTCACGGATACCTTTGTCGGGACTTTTTTTACCGAGGCGTAGGGGTAGCTCCACCCAAGCGCGGCACAAATCTCCTCCATGTTCTGCGGCTGCGGCATTTCCTCCTGCACTGTTCCTGCCTGTATCTCCGCCGCCGTAGCACAGTCCCACCCGGTATAGAGGCTTAACTTTGCCTCCGTTTCCGGGCAGGCAATATACTCGCCCGCAAAAGCGCGGCACGCCTCATGGCGCAGCGCCGCCGCACCGACCCAGTCCGACAGCCCCGCAGCCGCGGCGGTATAATAAAGCGGAAGCACGCCGCCCTCCGCGCGTGCGCCGGACAGCCACTTCTTTTTCGACGATTCCACATTGCGCGGCGCAAGCGTCAAAATCAGCTTTTCACGCGCACGCGTTAATGCAACGTAGAGCACGCGCAGTTCCTCCGACAAAAGCTCAAGCCGAAGCTTTTCTTTAATCGCGCGCTTGATGAAGGTAGGATAGCGGTAGCGGTTCTCACAGTCGATAAAGTCCACGCCAATCCCCAGCGCGCCGTGCATGAGCACCGGCTTGCTCAAGTCTTTTCTATTAAACTGTTTGGCAAGGCGGGTCACAAACACCACGCCAAACTCCAGCCCTTTACTTTTATGAATGCTCATAATACGGACAACGTCCTGATTTTCACCGAGGATTTTCGCCCCGCCTACGTCGCGGTTCGCGTTTTTGACGCGTTCGGCGTAGCTCACGAACCGGAACAGTCCCTTCAAACTCGTCTTTTCATAGCCGCGCGCATACTCGACAAGCAGCTTCAGGTTCGCCTGCCGCTGACGGCCCGCGCTCATCGCCGCAACAAAGTCATAGTAGCCCGTATCCTGATAGAGCGACCAGATCAGTTCATGCACCGGCTGGTACAGGGACCACGCGCGCCACTTTTCCAGCTTTTCCAGAAAGGTGCCGCATTTCTCCGCCAGCGCGTCCTCCCCGCCGGCACAAGTGCGCAGCGCGCCATAGATATCCGACGCACTATCGCGCATACGGATTTCCAAAAGCTCTGCGTCGTCGAACCCACCAATCGGCGAACGCATTACCGCCAGCAGTTTGATGTCCTGCATGGGGTTGTCAATAATGGCTAACAGCGACAGGACAAGCTCGACCTCTTCGGTGACAAAATAGCCCCCGCCCACATCGGAGAACACCGGAATCCCATAGCTTTGCAATACTTCGGTGAACACCTGCGCATCCACGCTGGGCGAACGCATCAGAATTACCATGTCGCGGTACTGGACGGGGCGGTAGCCCGTCTTTTTGTCGTAAATCGGGAAGCCCTCGCGCTTCAGCTCCAGAATCCGTCGCGCCACGCGCGCGGCCTCCGCCGCTGCGCCGCCCTGTGCGTCCAGCTCCTCGTCTGTTTCTTCTTCCTCCTCTTCGCCGCCGAGAATATGTATCTCTACCGGGCCGCCCGCCCCCTCGCACGGCGGATAATCCGCGCCGAGGTTGAGCGCCTCCTCCGCATCGTAGTCGATTTCCCCGACGAGCGGGGAAGCAGTCTGGGAAAAGATAAAGTTTACGGCGTCAATGACCTCCTTCCGGCTACGGAAATTCCGCGACATGATAACTTTGCGGTTACTGCCTTTCTCCGCCGAATAGGTATCCTTTTTCTGTTTAAACAGAAGCGGGTTCGTGTGCCGAAAGCGGTATATGCTCTGCTTGATGTCGCCGACCATAAAGATATTATCACCGCGCGCAATCAGCGAAAAGATCGTCTCCTGCAATTCATTGGAATCCTGATATTCGTCCACGAGAATCATGTTGTACTTTTCCTGTAAACGCCGCGCCGCCGCTGACGGAACAACGCCCCCATCCTCTTTCTTTTCGGTCAGCGCGCACAGGCAGAGGTGTTCTACATCGCCGAAGTCGAGGATGCCGCGCTGCTTTTTCAGCTCAAAAAACCGCGCTTCCAGCTCCGCCGCAATGCGGCACAGCGCGCGCACCTGCCGGGCGGCATAGGCGGACTCAGCCCGGATGCCCGCCTCGTCGGAATAATAAAAGTCGAGCGCGAGCTTTGCTATCCGCTTTTTCACCGCCTCGCGCCGCTCCGCGACGGGGGCCTTGACCTCGTCCGGCGTTTTCGGCTTCGCACGACCGCCCGCCGCGGGCTTAAACGCGCGCATTTTCGCCGCAAGAGCGTCATAGTCCGCCGCTTTCAGCGCGGACTTCATGTCGAGCAACGCGGATTCGTCGAGCGTAAGTGGAGCCTGATAGCTTGCCATCTCGTCCGTTTCCCGCGCATAGACAAGTGCGTCACGCACACTTTGAATACACCCGTCCAGCATGGTGTCCGTGGTCTGGCGCACGACCTCGCCCCACGGGCTGGAAAATACGCCCGCATCACACGCATATCTGTCAACGCATTGTTTCATCCATGCCTCGTAGTCCGGCATAGTGCGGATAAAGCTGTGCAGGCGCAGGACCACCTCGGTCAGCGCCGCGTCGCCGCGCGTCTGTGCATAGCATTCCAGCAGATTATAAAATTCCTCGTCATTTTCTTCATAAAAGCGCGCAAACAGCTCCTCCGCCGCCTGCTCGCGCAGAAGCTCGGCCTCGTTTTCATTCGCAATGGAAAAGTCCGGGTCAATGTCAAGCGTGTGGAAGTTTGCGCGCACGACCTTCAGGCAAAACGCGTCAATCGTACAGATATCTGCGCGCGCAAGCAGGACAAGCTGGCGCGCAAGCCGCCTGTCGCCTGGGGGCTCCTCCAGCCGCTTCTTCATCTCATCGGCAATCTCCTGCTTCATCTTTTTGGCCGCCGCCTCTGTAAACGTCGTCACCAACAGGCCGTCGATATCCGTTTTCCCATCTGCGACAAGATTGACGATCCGATCGACGAGCACAGCCGTCTTGCCGGAGCCTGCCGCCGCCGCGACGAGCAGGTTGCACCCCTCAGTCTCAATCGCTTTTTTTTGTTCATCTGTCCAGTTGACTGCCATTGCCTTCCCCTCTCTGCTGCGCTGTGTTATCCTCTGTTTTCACCAAACTTTTCCCAAACCTCAGCCGCCTTGACTTTGCCGCATTTTCGGTATCCATTTCCGGGACGCGACACGTCGAACTTGCACACACTCTTATATGCACAGTACGAGCACGGCGACTGTTCGCCGTTTTTGTACGGCGCAATGTCGATTTTCCCATGTAAAATACTGTCGCCGATCTGCCGCAGCGTTCCCTTCACATAGTCGGACAGCACACGGAACTGCTGCATCGTCGCCACGGACGAGTTGATTCGGGTACTGCCGTTTTTATTCATCTTGACCGGCAAAAACGCTGACCCGTCACGGTAATTGCGGTCCATGTCCGCAATCACGCCTTCGTCATTCAGCACAAGGCCGTCAAGCTTCATGCTCTCCTGCACCGCAAATGCGGCCTCCTCCTCCGACATGGGCCCACTCGCCGCCGTCATCGGCTCCTGTATGCGGAAGTACAGCATCCCCGCGGGCTTTGCGCCGCGTTTCTGCTGCATTGCCGCGTCGAGGTAGACCACAAGCTGCAGATCGAGCTTGTGATATATATTTTCCAAACTGAATGTTTTGGAACCGGATTTGTAGTCAATGACACGGTAATACGTCCCATCCTCCGTTTCGCACGCGTCTATGCGGTCAATCAAGCCGTGGATTTTGAGCTTTTTCCCGCTCGTCAGGTCGACGACTACCGCGCGGAGCTGCCCGTCGCTGCCGAACCGCACCTCGCTTCCAACCGGCTCGAACCGGCCGGCCGCAATGTGCAGCACGACGAGCTTTGCGCACCGGACTAGACTGCGCTTGAGCCGCAGAAGCAGATACTGCATCGCTTTCCCCATCAGGGGTGAACCGGCAAAAATCTCCTCGCACAGCTCGTCAATAATCGTCGTAACCGCCGCCTCGCAGTAATCCTCATCAATCTCGCGCCACGCCTTGCCTTCCTGCATAATTCGCTTTGTAAACGCCTCTAACACAGCGTGCAGCAGGCTCCCAATGTCGGGCGCGCCGAGCTTTAGAACCTTTCTCTCCTTTGCTTTCAGCGTATATTCGATAAAATAGGAAAACGGGCACTGGCTGTAGCGTTCCAGACGGCTCACGCTCGTGTTGAGCCCGCTGTGGTAAAGCTGCGCCATCTGCCGCTCTGGAAGCTGCTGCGCAGCGTTCGTGTATACGGCTGCGCGCTGTAAAAGCGCAGTCTTTTCCCGATATCGTTCCTGCTCCTGATACCATTGAAAAATGCCGTTCCACAGCCCGCGCACACGCCCCGGCGCAGCGTCGCCCATTTGCAGTGCCAGCGTGCCGAGCGCGCCATCGCCCGTGCCGAGCATATGGATATCTGCTTCCCCGCCGCCCTGTAAATCGTCCTTCTGCTCCACATCGGCAAACATCCGCCGCACATTTCGGCACAAATCCGACTCCGGCAGGGCCGCGCCGTCCATTCCCGCTACTGCATAGCTCAAAAACAGCCGCTCCGACGGCTTTGTTACCGCCTTATAGACCAGAAACCGCGCGTCAAACGACGCCTCGCGTGCCGTCGGTGCAAGCTCGAGTCCCAGCGCGGCGATGGCTTCGCGCTCTCGGTCGGTCAGAATTCCCTCCTGCACCGCCGAGCCGGCAAATGCGCCGCAGTTTGTACCCAGAGCAAACAGACACCGGCACTCACTCGCGCGGGCAAGCGATACGTCGAGCACAGACACCGCATCGGCCGCCTGCGGGATAATACCCATCTGTTCTTTCAGAAGCCCCGTTTCCATCAGGTTGCGGAACTGCTCCATACCGATTTTTTTGTCACCCGCCGTCAGCACCATCTGGTCAAGAATGTTTAAAATACTGTTCCAGATCCGGCTGTAGCGGTTGGCAAGCACAAACTCGCCCTGCTGTTTAAATTCCTCGACCAAACGCTCGACGCGCGCGCCCATCTCCAGATCGCACACAAACGCATATACCGCGGTGCATGCCTCCCGGACGGTGCGCCTGCTGCCGATTCCCTCGCGCAGCTTGATAAGCGGCGCGGCAACGCGGCGGCGTATCTCGTCAATTTGCAGGTTCGCCTCCGCCTGCTGCGGCGTAAAATCGCTCTTATAGCTCCAAGGCTTGTCGTCGAGCCATGCACGCCGCGTCGCACCAGTTGCCAGGACGTAGTTTTCGAGCAGATCGGCCTCCTGCGCGCTCACATTGGCAAACCCTGCCTTCAGATAGGCAAACACGTCCTCATAGCGGAAGCCGCCAGCCAATATGTCAAGCGCGGAAAGGATTGTCAGCACGAGCGGGTGCTCCGCCGCGGCTGTCTTTTCCGACAAAAAGCACGGAATCCCATACCGGGAGAAAATCATCTTGACCGGCTCAAAATACGTGTCCGCGTCGCCGCAGCAGAGCGCAATGTCGCGCCAACGATAGCCCCCATCTCGGCACAGCGCGACAATCCTGCGCGCTGCCTGCTCGATTTCCGAATACACATTGAGCGCCTCAAAAATCGAAATATCTTTTGTCTCGCCCGCAAATGGTGCAGGCGCATAGCGCGTATACTGCTTCTCAAGGTGCTGAAGCGCCGGGCGCTCCCTGTGCAGCAAATTGCGTGGAAAATATGTCGTAGAAAAGCCAATCCCCATCTCAGAGGCCAGCTTCTTCAGTTTGTAAAACGTACGCGCCGCAGGCGCAAATACCCCCTGTGTGTCGAGAGCGTCATCCACACACAAGCATACTGTAATGCTTGCTGCGCAGTCGCACATGGCTTCTATCATCTTATAATGCTGAGGCAAAAAATCCGAAAATTCGTCGATAAACACGTGCGTACCGTCCAGGCACCCGCTTTCCGCAAGCTGTGCGGCCGCCGTGTATAAATTATCCTCAAAGTCGCAGTAGTCCTCCAAAAACAGCTCCTCATATACGCGGTAAATCTGCGCAAGGTCGCCTATCTTCCCCTTCAGCGCCGGGTCGTCAGCCTGCGCGCACAGCTCCTCAAGCTGCTGCGGCGTTACGCCGTAGCGCTTAAATTCGGAAATCAGCGCGGAAATCTGGTCGACAAAGCCGAGCTTCTCCGTTGCGAGCGCATACGTCGTCAGGCCGCTGCGTACCGTCACGAGCGCACGGTAAACGAGCATATTTTTCCCCGCAGCAGAGATTGGCAGTTTTGCCGCGCCGCTTTTTTGCAGGAATATCCGCCCTGCCAGCCGCGAGAACGTCAGCACCTCCGCCGTTTCGCTGCTCGCCGCGCCGGCTGCGTCGACGAGCAGTTTCTCTGTTCGGTAGCTGAATTGCTCCGGCACGAGCATGACAGCACGCGCGCCCGTTTTCACAAGCGATTTAATCGTTTCCATGCAGGCGTGCGTCTTTCCGCTCCCCGCGCGCCCGTACAATACCGTAATCTGCATAGCGTTTCCCCTCTATGTAAGCCAAAAGCCAAAAAAGGACACACATACGCTGCCGCGTCTATGCGTCCCCGCTCTTTTCTCTTTCAGTTTTTTTCAATCTCCATCAGCTCAACAAACTTTTTGTCCAGCTTCACGCTTATTTCATAAATCTGGTCTGTATCCGCCCCATCTGCAATCAGAGCGTCAAGCTGTTTCCGTATCTGTTTGATCTCTTCTTTTAATTTTTCATAATTGTACAATGCTGCCACTCCCTTTTCTCATTCCGGCGTTCCGCTCTGTCCGCCGCCGTCGCTTACATCCGGTTCACTTTCTGTATTCTTGGTCTCCTCTGTGCTGTTATCTGCCACTGCGTCTGTGCCACTGTCCGGAACAGCATCAGCCTCGGAAGGAGTCACCGCAGCGTCAACTGCGGCCCGGCTTTCAACCGGCTTCTTTTTCATGTACAGGTAAATCAACATGCATACTGCCGCCGCAACTGTCAACACAGCCGTCATCTGCGAAATCGGCATACCAAACAGTTTCAGAATGTATTCGTCCTGCCTAAAGGACTCTAAAACGGCCCGTCCAATCCCGTACCAAATCACATACAGGGTAAAAATCTCACCGCTGCGCCGCTTATGGTTCTGATAAAGCAATAGCCCAATCAGTCCAATCAACATCCAGACCGATTCATACAAAAACAGGGGCTGGACGCCGACACCGCCGTTAATCGACATCGCAAACAGCGAATTTGTCGGACTGCCGTATACTTCCGCGTTGACAAAATTGCCCCAGCGTCCAATAATCTGTCCAATCATCAGTCCCGGCGCGCATACGTCGAACACGGTTCCCATGTTAAGCTTTTTTACCTTGCAGTATGTAACGCCGACAATCACCGCGCCAATGATTGCACCATAGATGGCGATACCGCCCTCCCATATGGCGATAATTTTCCAAAAACCGCCGGCCAGAACGCTCGGGTCGCCTATCACGTAGAAAATCCGCGCACAAATGATACAGGTAGGAAGCCCCCACAACACGAGGTCGAACACCGTGTCCGAGGGGAGCCCCTCCTTACGGGCGCGCCAGAACGCATACAACACGCCTAGTACAAATCCAACCGCTATAATGATCCCGTACCAGTACACCGGCTTATCGAATATAGTAAAGGCTACTCGATTTATCGTCATATGCAGGTTCAGGTTTGGGAACGAAATCACATTGACATCCATTTATCTACGCTCCTTCCATCAAGCCTGTTCGCCGGAAACAACGGACAGCGCGCTCTTTTTGACATCAAGCCCGCCCGCTTTGCGCGCGCGCACATCACTGAGCGTCACCGCGTCGTATACCTGCCGGAAATTGAAATAGTCGATGCCGGTCAAATGATGCAAAACAAAGCTATAACCAATCGCCTCGGTGGAATTGAACAGCCGCACATAGTTGCCCCATACGACTTTTCTCGCCCGCTCATATTCCTCCTCTGTAATCTCCTGACTTTGAAGCATGTCCCATACAATGTCGCGTACCGCATGCGGATCTTTTGACTCACCTACGAGGCACGCAAACGCATATTCCTCGTGGCACTCGTAGTCCGCACCAAAACTGTCGTTAATGAGTCCCTTCTCATAGAGTGTTTTATAAATTGCCGAGCTTTTTGAGAACAAAAGCTCAAGCAGAATTTTCATCTCAATTTCCTTTTTCAAAAGCGCGTCGCCCCGCAGCGCGGTATCCGTATCCTTAAACGCAAGCGTGAACAGCGGAACCGCCACATCCAGCTTCTGGCACACGTAATCCTTTGCAATATGCTCCGCTTCCGCTGGGTAGAGGCGCTGAATCGGCTCACTGAGCGGCTCGGCCTGCTTGAGGCTGCCGCAAACGACAGTGTTCACCTTCTCCAAATCTATGTCGCCAACGATATAAAGCACCATATTCGACGGATGGTAAAACACTGAATAAATATCGTAGAGGATATCCTTGTCAATCTCGCTGATGCTCTCCACCGTACCTGCAATGTCGTACTTCACATAGCAGTCGTTGTACAGGCACCCCAGCACGTTAAAATACACACGCCAGTTCGGGTCGTCGTCATACATTTTGATTTCCTGCCCGATAATACCCTGCTCCTTGTCAATGCTCTCCTTTGTGAAATACGGATTCTGTACAAATTTGATCAGCGTGGCAAGACTCTCATAAAAGTTCGACGTCGCGCTGAAATGGTACGCCGTCGCCGTAAAGTTAGTAAACGCATTCGCACTCGCACCCAAAACGGAAAACTTGTCAAATACGTTTCCGTCCGGCTCCTCAAAAAGCTTATGCTCGAGAAAATGCGCCGTGCCGTCCGGTATCCGCACTTTCTGGTCGCCCTTCATAAACTCGCTCTCCAGACTGCCGTACCGCGTCGCAAACATGGCATGGCACTTCTGGTAGCCCTTTTTGGGTACCACATACACCTGCACGCCGCTCTCGTGTACGCCAAAGTAGCGTGTTTCCTCCAATAGCGTATCCGTTCTTTCGGTAAAATCTATCATTCGGTTCCCTGTCCTTTCTCTTCCGCTGTGCCTCAAACCGCCGCACCGTCACGGCTCGTCAAGAAATAAATCGTATCGAGTGCAAGCGCGCGCGCTGCCGCCGCCGCGCCCTCTGCTGTAACGGCCTGCACCTTTTCACACAATGTATCAATATCATCATCGACGCCGGCAATCAGCGCGCCGAGGAAAAAGTCAATCATCTGGTATTGGCTGTCCTTCTGACTTTGCAGCATATTCACCAGAAACGCCTTCGCAGACGTAAACTCGCTGTCCGCAATCTGCCCTTCCTGCACATTTTGTAGTTGCAGCAGCGTTTCGTCGAGCGCCTTCTGGTAGTTCTGCGGCTCAATTCCCATGCCGACCAAAACCGTGCCCTTGTACCGCTCCAGCCTGGAAAACGCATAATATGCAAGACTCAGCTTCTCCCGCACATTGTTAAACAGCTTCGAGTGCGGGCCGCTGCCCCAGATGGAGTTTGCCACCAGCAAGTCCGCATAGGGGACCTCCTGCGTTACCCGAAACCCGAGCGAGAGCTTTGCCTGGTTTGTGTCGAACGTATCGACCACCTTTTTCTCCTGCTCCACGCGGCGTACCTGCTGCGTCTGCGGATATGATGCCGCAGAGGATTCCACACCGGCAAATGCCTTCTGCGCACACGCTGCAAACGCTTCTATGTCAGCGCTTCCACATAGGAAAATATCGATTCGGCTCGTTTTCAACAAATTTTGATAATGCGCCCACAGGCTCTCCGGCGTAACCTGCTCTGCGGCGGCACGCGAGCCGTACTCGTGTACACCATAGGCTTCCCCGGCGCACATCACCTCGTACAACCGCCAGAGCGCATAGGACTGCTTGTCATTTACCAGCGCGTCAATCATCTCGCATAGGTTATCCTTTTCACTCTCCACATAGTCCGGCACAAACGCGCCGCCCGCCGTCTTTGGATGCAGAAGCAGGTCAAAGAGCAGCTCTGCACATGACAACAAGATATTGTCGTTTCCGGTGTAATATTTATCAGATATTGTAGAAATATTAAAGCAGAGGATTTCGTCCTCGCCCTTTTTCACCACGCCGGTGTCGAGCGACGCGCCGCACAAATCGCTCAGGCGCGTTTCAATCTCGGAAAAAGTCGGATACTGTTCGCTGCCGCGCCGCAGCACCATGGGTAAAAGCGCATTCAGCGAGGCTTCCGCCGCACACAACGGACGGTGGATATACACGCCCAGCGCCGTCGTTTTAAACTTTTTATCCTCAATAAAATGAAGCTCTATTCCATTTTTAATGGTTCTGTTTTTCATCGGTTCCACCGCTTTCTTGTATAACCTTGTCAATTTTGTCCTATCGTGCATTTATTTTATAACAATTTACACCGTATGTCAATTTTTTTTGCAGATTCCGACACGGTTTTCGCAGACATTATTCTACAAATCATTTCCCTTTTTCTGTCGACTTTTGCCAAAATATGGTGTTCATGCAGTAAAGCTTTCAATCTCCTCCAACGTCATCCCCTCCTGCAACGTGAGGTTTAACCCGTTTGCCACCACTTTGGATATACGGTCCATGGCCAAATCAACCTCTTTGGGCGTCAGAACCATTTCCCCAATCGATGGCATGAGCGATTCCTGTACCAATCCGTAGCGTTCCTCCTCCGAAAGTTGGTCAATCAGCTTAAAAATTGCCGCCGATTCGCCCGCCTGTGACCGGATTGCGGAAAGCGTGATGTCGAGCGTGTCGTTTGCCATTGTAACTGCATCCACCACGGTCGGTACCCCGATGGCGATGACGTCTACACCGAGCGTGGCGCGGCTTAATTCCTTACGGTTGTTGCCTACGCCGGATCCAGGACTGATCCCAGTATCGGAAAGCTGTAGCGTTGTGTTGATACGTTCCACCTTGCGCGCCGCCAGTGCGTCAATGACGATAACCAGTCCCGGCTTTACGTGCTCTACCACGCCTTTGACAATCTCCATCGTTTCAATGCCTGTAATACCCAATACGCCCGGCGCAATGGCACAGACGGACGCCGTGTCCTCGCCGACCGCCTCCGGCATATGTTCAAACAGGTGGCGCGTCACGAGCATCTGCTCGACGGTTTTCGGCCCCAGCGCATCCGCCGTGATGTTGCGGTTGCCCAGCCCCACCACAAGCACCGGCTTTTGGCGGTCAACCTGCACCAATGCAGCAAGCTCCCCTTTGAGCGCGGCGCACAGAGCCGCGTACTGCTCCTTGTCCTCATAGCTCAGGTGCTCTGTCTCTAGCGTGACATAAGTACCAATTGGCTTGGCGAGCGCCTTGCTGCCGGTCTCGTTTTCTACCTTCACCCTCGTGATTTTGATTCCATCTCTGTCAGTTTCCTCTACGGAAACGCCCTCGATCTGCCGTTCCTCCTGCGCCTGTTCGCGGCACAGCTCCGCCTGCTCAATGGCAAGGTCAGTCCGTTTGTACGTCATTGCCCTGCTCCTTCCTGCAAAAATTTGATATTGATTGGATTCTTCCCTATTCTGCTTCTAACTGTGCGTATTTATTCTGCTGCGCGCAAGGTTGTCATTTTCGACAAGAAATACAGGAATATTACTTATTTTTTTATGATAGAGCACCATATTTCGTTTGATTTTTACACTCCGCTGTGCTATAATACATTTATAAATGGAAAATTTTACACCTTTACTCAAAACGCCCATTCGGCTAATGTGAACCAGATGTAAAACTTCTGTTATAAAAAAGTGAATTTACCAGAATATGAATTGTATAGCCTCTGTTTTTATAGTAAACTGTATATATAATGAATATTAGGCATACATGAACCGCGAGCGGGCAGGAACAAAATTGAAAAGCCTTAAAAAGGCCGCACAACAAAGGAGTGGCTGCTATGAAAGAAACGTATACAAAACAATATGACGGCGTAACCGACTTTGCTCTTTACCTGTTTGGAGAAGGGACAAACCATCAGGCTTATGACATGCTTGGCGCGCACCCGTACTGTAATGACGGCGCGGCAGGCTACCGTTTTGCGGTCTGGGCGCCGAATGCGGCCAGCGTTTCAGTCACGGGCGCGTTCAACGACTGGGACACGGACTCGAACCCCATGGAGCAAATCGGCACCACGGGCGTATGGTACGCCTTTGTTCCCGGTGTGGCCAGAGGCTGCATGTACAAGTATGCCATTACCGACCGCGCGGGTAACCTGCATTACAAAGCCGACCCGTACGCTTTTTACGCCGAACTGCGTCCCAGCACGGCGTCGGTGACGGAGGACCTGAGCGGATATGACTGGCACGATAAAAAATGGCAAAAGAAAAAGGAGAAGCAGGCACCTTATGATCAGCCGATGCTCATTTACGAAGTGCATCCCGGTTCGTGGAAGCGTGCCGAGGACGGTTCGTTCCTTACCTACCGCCAGCTTGCCGAGCAGCTCGTCCCCTATGTCAAGGACATGGGGTATACGCATATCGAGCTGATGCCGGTTGCCGAACACCCTTTCGACGGCTCCTGGGGCTATCAAACCACGGGCTACTATGCGGTGACGAGCCGGTACGGCACGTGCGAAGACTTTATGTACTTTGTCGATTACTGCCACCAAAATGATATTTCCGTAATCTTGGACTGGGTTCCGGCCCATTTTCCACGCGACGCATATGGACTGCGGCAGTTTGACGGCACGCCGCTCTATGAATACGCCGACCCGCGCATTGGCGAACATAAAGAATGGGGCACGCTCGTATTTGACTATACAAAAAATCAGGTCGTGTCCTTCCTCATCTCAAACGCATACTTCTGGTTCGACCAATACCACATCGACGGGCTGCGGGTGGACGCGGTTTCGTCTATGCTGTACCGCGACTATGACAGGCGCGACGGCGAATGGATTGCAAACGAATACGGCGGAAAGGAAAATCTTGAGGCGATCCGCTTTTTGCAGGAGCTGAACAAGGTGATTTTTGCGCATTTCCCAAACGCTCTGATGATTGCTGAGGAATCGACCGCATGGCCGAAAATCACAAAGCCGGTACACGAAGGCGGGCTCGGTTTCAACTACAAATGGAACATGGGTTGGATGAATGATACGCTCCGGTATATGTCCATGGACCCGTATTTCAGGAAGTATAATCACAACATTCTGACCTTCCTGATGTTTTATGCTTTTTCAGAAAATTACATTCTGCCGTTGTCACACGACGAGGTCGTACACGGTAAGCGGTCGCTGATTGACAAGATGTACGGTTCCTATGAGGAAAAATTTGCCCAGCTCAAACAGTATTACGCCTATGCGATTGCCCACCCGGGCAAGAAGCTCCTGTTCATGGGGGGCGAGTTTGGACAGTTTATAGAATGGCGGCCGTCCGAGGAGCTCGACTGGATGCTGCTCGACTACGAAAGTCACGACAACCTGCATAAGTTTGTGCGGAATCTGAACCATTTTTATCTGGAAAACAAGGCTCTCTGGCAGATTGAGGACAGTTGGGACGGCTTTACATGGATCAATGCCAACGACGAGGACAACAGCGTGATTTCGTTTATCCGGCGTGGAAAGGCAAAGGGCAGCGAGGTTATCGTAGTCTGCAACTTTACGCCCGTCCGGCGGGACAGCTATCTCATCGGCGTGCCGTCCAGCGGGGAATATGTGATTGCGCTCAGCAGCGACGATAAGCGGTTCGGCGGCGCGAGTAAGACAGGCACAACTGTCAAGGCGCGCAAAAAGAGCTTTGGGGAGTTCAAATACTCTTTGGAGCTGGAGCTTGCGCCGCTTACAACCATTTATCTCAAGAAAAAGCCGCGTCCTAAGAAAAAGGCGGCGGACAAAGCAAAAAAAGTGGAATAAGCGCATAAAACAGCGCATAAAATATATAGTTTGCCATTCCTCCCGTACGCGGTCGGCAAAGTGCGGGAGGTGAGTCCAATACAGGAGGAACCATCATATGACAGAATGTGTAGCTATGATTTTAGCGGGCGGACAGGGCAGCCGGCTCGGCGCGCTGACAAAAGATGTAGCAAAGCCCGCCGTCCCGTTTGGCGGAAAATACCGCATTATCGACTTTGCACTCAGCAACTGTACCCATTCCGGCATTGAAACGGTCGGCGTTCTCACGCAGTACCAGCCGCTTGAGCTGAATACATACATCGGCAACGGTGTACCGTGGGACCTCGACCGCAGCTTCGGCGGTGTATACGTGCTGCCCCCTTATGTCAAGGCGGAAAAAGGAGAGTGGTACAAAGGCACGGCAAACGCAATTTACCAGAATATTTCCTTTATCCAGCAGTTCGACCCCAAATATGTCCTGATTCTGTCGGGCGACCATATTTACAAAATGAATTATGCCAAAATGCTCGCCTGCCATAAGGAGAACAACGCCGCCGCAACTGTGGCGGTCATGCCCGTTGCGTGGGAAGAGGCGTCCCGTTTCGGCATTATGGACGTCGACGAGGTCGGCCGGATTGTGGAGTTTGAGGAAAAGCCGAAGGAACCGAAGAGCAACCTCGCCTCTATGGGCATCTATATTTTCAACTGGCAGATTCTGAAAAAATACCTGATTGTTGACGAAAATAATCCCCGGTCGGAAAATGATTTCGGGAAAAACGTCATCCCGCAGATGCTCTCCATGAACGAGCCGATGTATACCTACAGCTTCGACGGCTACTGGCGCGACGTGGGGACGGTGCAGAGCTTGTGGGAGGCGCATATGGATCTGCTCTCTGACCCGCCGCGGCTCGACATCCGCGACGACAAGTGGACCATCTATTCGCGCAATCCGGTCAAGCCGCCGCACTTCATCTCCAGCAGCGCCGTGCTGAAAAACTGCAATATCACAGAAGGGTGCGACATCTATGGCGTGATTGAGCACTCCATCATCAGCGAGGGCGTAACCGTGGAAAAGGGCGCGATTGTCCGCGACAGCATCGTAATGCCGAACGCGAAAATCGGCGAAGGTGCAATCGTGGAAAAGACCATCGTCGGCCCCGGCTGTACCATCGGCGCAAACGACATGATTGGCATCCGCGAGATCGAAAACAATCCATACCGCTCGCGCTACTGCACCGACGGAATCGTTTTGCTGGAGGGCGGCATCATCATCGACGCCGGGATTGAAATTGGGAAAAATTCCATGGTCGAAAACGACATCCTGGCGGAAAACACCCTGTTTGATAAAAAAATCCAGCAACAGGGTACGGCAACGATTGCGAACGGGGGGGTATGAGCATGGACGCAATGACAGGAATCATCCTCACAGAGGACAAGGAAACGCAGCTTGGGGTTTTGACGGAAAAGCGGGCGATTTCCGCTATGCCGATGGCAGGGCGCTACCGCCTGATTGACTTTATTTTATCATGTATGGTAAACTCCGGTATCCGCAACGTCGGCGTTGCGACACAGTTTAACTATTCGTCGCTGATGGACCACCTCGGCTCGGGCAAGGACTGGGACCTTAGTCGGAAAAACAGCGGCCTGTACATCCTGCCGCCCTATCTCGGACGCGAAAATACGGGCAAAGCCGACGGCGACATCGACGTGCTGTACGGGATTGGGAGCTTTATCCGCCGGACGAGGCCGGACTATATCGTTTTGTCCAAAGGGAACACGATGTACAACACCACCTTTAATGAGGCGCTCGCATTCCACAAGCAAAACCACGCCGATATCACAATCCTGTATAACTGCGAAACGCAGGCCAGCAGCGAAACGCTCGCGCGCTATACGCTGCTCGACGTGGACGACTCCGGCCGCGTGACAGACATTATGAAAAACCATCCCCACCCGAAGGGGAACAAGGTGTCCATGGACGCCTATATCTGCGAGCGGTCGTTTCTTATTAATACAATTGAGAACTGTATCGCGCATGGCGAGCACGACTGGGTCATGGATGTGCTCGTGAAAAATGTTAACCGGCTGAAAATTTACGGTTATCAGTTCGACGGCTATGTAGGCCGCGTCGACACAATCGACAGCTATTATCAAAACAATATGAATTTCTTAAAGCCGGAAATCCGGCGCGAGCTGTTTTCCTCCACGGCGAAAATCTACACCAAAGTCAAAGACCAAGTGCCGACCCACTACGGCGACCACGCCAAGGTGGTCGACTCCATGGTAGCGGACGGCTGCATGATTGACGGCACGGTGGAAAACTCGGTCATCTTCCGTGGCGTGCATATCGGCCGCGGCGCGACTGTTAAAAATTCAATCGTTATGCAGAACAGCGTGATACAGGAAAACTGTTTTGTGGAAAACGTCGTTTTGGACAAAGAGGTGACGCTTTTAGCGGGCAAGACCGTCATGGGCCAGCCCAACTACCCCTTTGTGATTGCGAAGGGCAATGTAATCTAACTTTTACTGCGCCGGGCGGCAGGCCGCAGCGGCGCAGTTTCCGTATGTATGCGCTATGCACACGCTGTCATAATTTTGAAGAATAAGCAAATGATATGAATTGAAACCAGCGCGGAAATACGGTATACTAAATGGCAGGAGGCACAAACATGGTTCAGGTTTTATTTGTATCGTCCGAGGCGGTCCCGTTTGCAAAGTCGGGCGGGCTTGCCGACGTGGCGGGTACGCTGCCGGCGGCGTTTGACAAAGAGGAGGTCGACATCCGCCTCATCATGCCGAAATACGGCTGTATCCCGCACGAATATGTGGAGAAGATGCGCTTTATCAAGGCGATTGAGGTTCCGCTCTCGTGGCGCAGACAATACTGCGGGATTTTTGAGCTGGAGCACGACGGCGTAACGGTGTACTTTATCGACAATGAATTTTACTTTAAGTCCGACCACCTCTACGGGTACATCCATGAGGATATGGAGAAGTTTGCGTTTTTCTGTAAGGCGGCGCTCTCCGTTTTGCCAGATTTGGGCTTCCGGCCAGACATCATCCACTGTAACGACTGGCAGGCTGCGGCGATCCCGTTTCTTTTGCAGGCGCAGTTCCAGGATAATCCCTTTTACCGTGGAATCAAGACCATTATGACGGTTCACAACCTGCGCTATCAGGGCATTTGGGACAGAAAGGCGGTCGGCGACGTGTTTGGCCTGCCGGACTCCTACTTTACGAGCGACAAGCTCGAATACAACGGTGACATCAACGTGCTCAAAGGCGGGCTCGTATACGCCGACCTCATTACGACCGTGAGCGATACATACGCGCACGAGATTCAGACGGGCGAGTACGGCGAGGGTCTCGACGGCCTTCTGCGCGCCAGAAGCCGCCAGCTCTACGGCATCGTGAACGGCCTGAGCTATGAGCAGTACAATCCTTCCACCGACGAAATGATTTACAAACGCTACAACCGCCGCGACTTTGTAAGCGGGAAAAAGTTTAATAAGACGGAATTACAGGCCGAGCTTGGGCTTGCGCGGAACGAGAACGCTCTGCTAATTGGTATTGTGAGCCGTCTGACTGGGCAAAAGGGGTTCGATCTTGTCGCGCAGATCATTGCCGAGCTGGAAAAACGCGACATTCAGCTTGTCGTGCTCGGCACGGGCGAGGGCCATTTTGAGGAGATGTTCCGCTGGTACGCGCGCAACCACAGCGACAAATTTAGCGCGAATATCTGCTTTGACAATGCGTTGGCACACAAAATCTACGCGGCATGCGACGCGTTTTTGATGCCGTCGCGCTTTGAGCCGTGCGGCCTGAGCCAGCTTATCAGCATGCGCTACGGCACGCTGCCCATTGTGCGCGAGACCGGCGGGCTCAAAGATACCGTCATCCCTTACAACGAATATACAGGTGAAGGCACTGGTTTTTCTTTCGGGCCGTACAACGCCCAGGATCTTCTGCGCGTCATCGACTATGCGCACAGCGTGTTCCACGACAAAACGGCGTGGCAGGCGCTCTGCCGCCAGGCGATGCGGGCGGACTTTTCCTGGGAGGAATCGGCGCGTAAGTACCTTGACATATACCACAAACTGGCTTTCTAAGGAGGTAGACATATGCTGACAAAGAAACAGCAGGAAATATATGACGAAATCACCGGAAAGGTTATGCGTTACTTCGGTAAAACGATTGAGGACGCGACCGACCGGATGATTTACAAAGCGTGCGCCTACACAGTGCGCGACGAAATCATGCGCAAGTGGCAGGAGTCGCACGCAGCAGTAAAACAGGAGCAATCAAAAAAGCTCTATTATCTGTCATCCGAGTTTTTGATGGGGCGGCTTTTGGGGACGAATATGCTCAACCTCGCCCTGACGGACGACTACATCGCAGTGTTCAAAGAAATTGGTATCGACGTTAACACCGTCGAGGCGCAGGAGAGCGACGCAGGGCTGGGAAACGGCGGTCTCGGCCGACTAGCGGCGTGCTTTATCGACTCGCTGACGACGCTCGATTTGCCGGCCTACGGCTCGACTATCCGGTATGAGTACGGCCTGTTCCAGCAGAAAATTATTGACGGCTACCAGTTTGAGCAGCCCGATGCATGGCTGGAGGATGGCTATGTGTGGGAAATTGCCCGTCCGGAAGAACAGGTCGAGGTACTGTTTGGCGGCAAGGTGTATACCGACTGGTACGAGGGACGGTTCTCCTTCCGGTACGAAAACTCACACACGGTGCTGGCCGTCCCGTACGACGTGCCGATTTGCGGCTATAATTCCAAAATGATTAACAAACTGCGCCTTTGGAGCGCAAAGGCCCCGACCGATTTGAACATGCAGTTCTTCAACGAGGGGCAGTATACAAGAGCGGTGGAGGAACGCGACTTGGCGGAGGTAATCTCCAACGTACTCTACCCCGAGGACAACCACGACGAGGGGAAAAAGCTCCGCCTGCGGCAGCAGTATTTCCTCGTATCGGCGACGATCCAATGGATTGTACGCGACTTTAAGTACGCGTACGGCCCGGCATGGGACATCTTTGCCGACAAAATCGCCATCCATATCAACGACACGCACCCGGCGCTGGCAATTCCGGAGCTGATGCGCATCCTGATGGACAACGAGGGGCTTGGCTGGGACGAGGCGTGGGACATTACCTGCAAGGTATGCGCCTACACGAACCACACCGTCATGAGCGAGGCGCTCGAAAAGTGGCCTGTGTCGCTGTTTGAGCCGCTTCTGCCGCGCATTTATATGATCGTGGCGGAAATCAACCGCCGCCTGCTGGAGCATCTCAATGAGGTCTATCCGGGCGACTACGGCAAGATTGACTATATGGCAGTCATCAACAAGCAGGGACAAATCAGCATGGCGAACCTCTGCCTTGCAACGTGCCACGCTATCAACGGGGTGTCAAAGCTGCACACGGACATCCTCACGGGCGACATTTTTGCAGATTATTACCGGCTTGACCCGTCGCGTTTTCATGCAATCACGAACGGTATCACGTTCCGCCGCTGGATTATGTACGCCAATCCCGAACTGACAAAGCTGATTACCGCAAGCATTGGCGACGGCTGGCTTATGGATGCTTCGAAGCTGTCCGCGCTCAAGAAATTTGCCGGCGACAAAGCGTTTTGTGAGAAATTTGCCGCAATCAAGTTAGAGAACAAAAAGGCGCTCGCCGCCTATATCAAGGAGCACAACGGCATCGACGTGGATGTAAACTCCATCTTCGACGTACAGGCAAAGCGTCTGCACGAATACAAACGCCAGCTTCTAAACGTACTCCATATCCTGTATCTGTACAATTGCCTGATCGACAACCCAAGCCTCGACCTGACGCCGCGTACATTCATCTTCGCGGCAAAAGCGTCGCCCGGCTACAAGCGCGCCAAGCTGATCATCAAATTGATTAACAGTGTGGCAAACCTTGTCAACAACGACGCGCGCATCGGCGGAAAGCTCAAGGTCGTATTCTTGGAAAATTACGGCGTGACACTGGCGGAAAAGATTATGGTTGCCGCCGACGTTTCAGAGCAGATTTCCACCGCGGGCAAGGAGGCGTCCGGTACAGGCAATATGAAATTTATGCTAAACGGCGCGCTCACGATTGGGACATTTGACGGTGCAAACGTGGAGATGAGCGAGCAGGTTGGAATGGAGAACATGTATATCTTCGGCCTGCGCGCCGACGAAGTGACCGCGCGCTACCGCCACCAGACGGGCGAGGTACAGGCGCTCTACGCGAGCAATATGCCCTTAAAGCGCGTGCTCGACCAGCTCATTGACGGTACGCTCGAGCCGCAGCACCCGCAGATTTTCCGCGAGATTTACCACTCGCTGCTGTTCGGCGACTACGGCATGGCAGACCCGTATATGGTGACACGCGACTTTGACGCCTATGTAGAGGCGCAGGCGCAGCTTGCACATGAGTACCGCGACAAGGCGCTCTGGACGAAAAAGGCCGTGCTCAACACAGCGGCGGCCGGTTACTTCTCGTCCGACCGCACGATTCAAGAATACAACGATAAAATCTGGCATTTGGAGCACATTTGACCGGCAACAGGAGGGAGATCCCCTTGAAGATTGAACACAATTCCCATAATGCATTCTGCCGCACCCCTTTCGGTGCGGCTCCTTGCGTTTCAGACGTAACGCTGCGTCTTTTGCTCGACGACAGTATGTGGCCGGACAGCGCTCTGCTGCGCTATACGATTGGGGAATCGGCGCACGCCGTGCCCATGCACTTCCACAGCCATATGCTGGGTGCAAACGTATTTGAAGCCGTTTTGAGCTTGCCGCCCGAGCCGTGCCTTGTTTTTTATTCCTTTGAGGCGAGCTTCGGCGGCTCCGCCGTGTATTACGGGAACAACCCACAGCGGCGCGGCGGGCTTGGCGCGCAGTATTTGCAAGACCCTATCCCCTACCAGATTACCGTCTACGACGGCGGCTTTCATACACCCGACTGGCTCAAGGAAGGGGTTATGTATCAGATTTTCCCCGACCGTTTTGCTAAAAGCACAGCCTATGCGCCGCCCGTAGAACGCGACGATATTATCCGGCGCGAATGGGACGATACGCCGTACCACACGCCCGGGCAGTTCGGCGGGACGTATCTGGCAAATGACGTGTTCGGCGGGTCGCTGGCGGGCATTTTGGAAAAACTGCCCTACCTCGCCGATTTGGGCGTGACGGTCTTGTACCTGAACCCGATTTTTGAGGCGTTTTCCAACCATAAATACGACACGGGCGACTATGATAAGGTCGACCCGATGTTTGGCGATGAAGAACTCTTTACAAAGCTGTGTGCGGCTGCAAAGGAGCTCGGAATCCGCGTTATCTTAGACGGCGTGTTCAACCACACCGGCTCGAACAGCAAATACTTCAACAAGGACGGTAAATACCCGGCCACAGGCGCGTACCAGAGCAAACAGTCGCCCTACTTTGACTGGTACAGCTTTTCCGAGTACCCTGGCAAATACGAATGCTGGTGGGGCATTAAAACGCTGCCGCGCGTCAACGCTATGACGCCTTCGTATCTCGACTATATCTTAACCGGCGAAAACGCCGTTATCAAACAGTGGATACGGCGCGGTGCGAGCGGGTGGCGGCTCGACGTCGTCGACGAACTGCCCGACGAGTTTGTAAAAGTCCTGCGTCGCGAGCTGAAGCAGGAGAATCCCGACGCCGCAATCATCGGCGAGGTATGGGAGGACGCGTCGAACAAGACGAGCTACGGCAGTCTGCGCGAATATTTTGGCGGGCGCGAGCTTGACTCCGTGATGAATTATCCCCTGCGCGCCGCCATGATTGTGTTTGTCATGGGGAAAATTGATGCGGTGGAGTTTAACAGCATTGTATACAGTCTATACGAAAATTACCCGAAGGAGGCGTTTTTTGCGGCGATGAACTTTCTGAGCAGTCACGACACGCCCCGCGTCTATACTGTGCTGTCCGGCGCGCCGGACGGCCTCACGCGTGAGCAGCAGGCGGCTTATACGCTGTCGCCCCAGCAACACGCGGCAGCGCAGCGGCGTATCCGGCTCATTACGCAGTTACAATTTGCCCTGCCAGGGATGCCGAGTATCTTCTACGGGGACGAAATCGGGACGGAAGGCTTTGGCGACCCGTTCTGCCGCGCCTGCTTCGACTGGGATAAAATTGGTGGTGAGATACACGCTTTTTTCCAAAGTGTGATTGCTATGCGGAAAAATAACCCTGCGCTGACGAGCGGCGAATATGCCCCCATCTACGGTGGTGGGCAGACATGCGGCTTTCTGCGCTATACGCCCACCGACGCCTGCTTTGTCCTGATTAATACCGACGAAACACTTACCTGGAACGCACCGGTGGAGCTGGGGCGGTTTGGGATATCCCGGCTGGAACTGGACGGCACAGAGTTCGCCTCCGAAAACGGCCGCTTTACGCTTTCCATCGGCCCGATGAGCTTTCAGCTTTACCATGCAAAAACAAAGGAGGAGCAGCAATGAGCAAAAAAACGATTGCAGTCGTCGGCGCGGGCGCATCTGGGCTGATGAGTGCCATATGTGCCGCCCGGCGCTGTGCTAAACTTAGAAAACAGGTGGATATTATCCTGTTTGAGAAAAACCCGCGCCCGGGCAAAAAACTCCTCGCCACTGGAAACGGGCGGTGCAACCTGACCAACATGGACGAAACGCGCGCCGCCTACCACACGGGTGCCCCGGAAGCCGCGGCGGTTGTGCTAAGCGCCTTTCCTGTGCAGAATATTCTACATTTTTTTGCAGAAATTGGGTTGGAAACCGTGCAGAGCGGCACACTCGTCTATCCGCGCAGCATGCAGGCCGCGTCGGTGCTCGACGTATTGCGGTTTGAGGCAGCGCGGCGCGGCGTTACAATTCAACCTGATTCGGAAATAACAGATGTCCGGCGTGCGGGCAAAGGCTTTCAGCTTACCGCAAAAGGTGGCAATACCTATACCGCTGACGCGGTCATTCTCGCCTCCGGCAGTGCAGCGGGCGGTGGGAGCGACAGTGGGATTGCCCTGCTCAAACGCCTCGGCCACACAATTCTTCCGCCCTACCCCGCGCTTACGCCGCTGAAATGCGATACAACTTACATAAAAACGGCGGCCGGTATGCGCGCAAGCGCGCAGGTTTTGCTCGAAATTGACGGTGCGCCTATGCGCAGCGAATATGGCGAGGTGCTGTTTACCGACTATGGCCTGTCTGGCATTGCTGTCATGCAGCTCTCCGGCGAGGCGGCGCGCCTCTTTTCCAGCGGTGGACGGCACGAAATAAATGTTGTACTCGACCTTGCGCCAGAGTACGACTTTTCCGCGTTGTACGCCCTGCTGCAAAGGCGGCGCACGATTTTTGCAGAGCAGCCGCTCGAGCAGCTTTTGTGCGGATTTTTAAACAAGCGCGTCGCTATGGCGGTTACCAAAGCGGCAAACATCGGCCCGCTCTCCGCTGCCGTCTCCGCCCTTACCGATAAACAGCTCAAGGCGCTTGCCGCCCTGCTCAAAGCGTGGCGTATTTCCGTCACGGGTGTAAAGGGCGCGCCATCGGCACAGGTCATGGGCGGCGGCGCGGCATTGGACGAATTTGACCCTCATACCCTACAGTCGTCGCGTCTGCGCGGCCTATTTGCCTGCGGAGAAGCGCTTGACGTATATGGCGACTGCGGCGGGTATAACCTCACGTGGGCCTGGGCCAGCGGATTCACGGCTGGACATGGCGCGGCAGATATGGTATGATAAGGATGGAGGCGATGAAAATGGAAAGACCGGAAAAAGCAAAACAGCTTTTCAAAGAAGGATACAACTGTGCACAGGCAGTCGTCTGTGCTTTTGCCGACGAATGCGGCTTAGATGAAGATACCGCATATCGGATTGCGTCTTCGTTTGGCGGCGGGCTCGCCCGCATGCGCGAGGTGTGCGGCGCTGTGACCGGAATGGCAATGGTCGCCGGTATGCTGTACGGTTATCGGCAGGACGACGGGCCTGCCAAAAAAAGCGAGCATTACAAGCGCGTACAGGAGCTTGCGGCTAAATACCGGGAGGAAAACGGCTCGATTGTCTGTCGCGAGCTGCTTGCGGGTGTTCCGCATACGGATGGCGGCGCACCCGAGGCGCGGACAACGGAATATTACAAAAAACGTCCATGCCCGGAGCTGGTTGAATGCGCGGCAAAAATCTTGGAAGAATATATCCAAGAAATGAAAAAATAAGCACGTTTTTTGTCTTTATCCAGCAATGGAATTGCATCACACGAATTGGCGTGATATAATTTTACCATTATATCGCATATAGAAAAGAGTTGGATACCCATGGTAATTGATTTTCATACGCACGCCTTTCCGGATAAGATTGCGCTGCGCGCACTGAGCAGCCTTGCGGAAAAGGCAAATGGCCTGACGTATTACACCAACGGCACGATTGCCGACACGGACGAAAAGATGAAAACGTGGGGCGTGGATAAGCGCGTCATGCTCTCGATTGCGACCAATGCAAAACAACAGCACAATGTCAACAGCTTTGCCATCGAGAACAATAACGAGCACATCATTGCATTCGGCTCCGTTCATCCGGACGCGCCGGACGCGCTCGTCGAGCTGGACCGAATCAAGGAGGCAGGACTGCTGGGGGTAAAGTTCCACCCAGAATATCAGCAGTTTTTTATCGACGACCCGAAGATGTTCCCACTCTATGATAAATGTCGCGCGCTTGGGTTGATCATGTCATTCCATGCGGGGCGTGATTTGGGCTTTCCAGATACGCTGATGGCGCCGCCGCAGCGGAGCCGCCACATGCTCGACAACTTTCCCGGCGCGAAGGTTGTGCTCGCCCATATGGGCGGCGCTATGCTGGAAGAGGATGTTCTGGAATATATCGCCGGAACAGACTGCTATCTGGACACGTCGTTTTCCATCTATGGTCTGCCGAAAAAGGCGGCGGCCGCCATCATTGAAAAACACGGTGCAGACCGGATCCTGTTTGGGAGCGACTGCCCTTGGGAACGCTCGTGCGATTCATTTGATTATGTAGACTCGCTTCCGCTTTTGTCGGAGCATAAGGACTGGATTTACGGACAAAATGCACTGCGGCTGCTTGGACTTGACTGCAAATAAGTAATTTCAAATACAAATAGGGGGGATTTTATGTTTATCAAAGAAAAGGAGACCGTGCTGTTCCAGGGCGATTCCGTTACGGATATGGATCGGCTCAGCGACCCGAACGGCATCGGTGTGGGATATGTGTATTCCACAATTTCATCGTTTTATGCGCTGCACCCGGAAATGGGTGTACGCTTTGTCAACCGCGGCATCAGCGGCAACCGGGTCAAGGATTTGCAGGCGCGCTGGCAGGAGGACGCGCTCAACATAAACCCGGACGTACTCTCCGTTCTGATTGGCATTAACGACACGTGGCGGCGGTTTGACGCAAATGACCCGACCTCCACACAGGCATATGAGGATAGCTACCGCGATATTCTGACCCAGTCGCGTGCACAGAACCCGAATCTGAAGATCATACTTATGGACCCGTTTCTGCTTTCCGCACCAGTCGGCGACCCGAAGGAATGGCGCGAGGATTTGAATCCGCGTATTGCCGTGGTGGAAAAGCTGGCAAAGGAATTTGACGCCGTACATATTAAGCTGGACGAGCTGTTTGCGCAGGCGTGCAAGGCGGTTCCATCCACCTTCTGGGCGGCGGACGGTATCCATCCGGACCCGAACGGGCGCGCGTTTATTGCGTTTGCATGGCTGCGGGCCGTCGGCGCAATGTAAAACCTGAAAAAATAAAAATGCAGGGCGTAACAAAACATGCCCTGTATTTTTATGCTCTAATTTCTCCACTCTACCACATCTTCCAGTTTTTTGCGCGGACGCGGCGGGGGTGTCTCCGCCGGGTAGCCGAATGCGACCGCTGCAATCAGTTCTCCCTCCGCGCCGAGCCATTCGCTCAATTCCTGGTATGCAAAATAAATATCACATATCCACAGACTGCCAATTCCCTTCTGCGTCGCGGTAAGCAGCATATTCTGTATCGAGGCGCTGACCGATTGGATATTGCATATCTCATAAATACGCTCCTCCGGTGTCAATTCCGCCAAAATGCTCCTCCCCAACGCGTTGACGACAAAGACGACAACCGGCGTCTGCTCCATAATCTCCACCGTATGCTTCGCGCCGGCAATAAACTCCCTGCTCTGCGGCAGCAGCGCCTCCGCGTTCTCCTCCCGCGCAATACCAGCACGAAAGGCGGCCAGCATTTCCTTCTTTGCCTTGCCCTCAATCACAATATACCGCCACGGCTGGCGGTTTTTCGACGACGGCGCCAGCGTTCCGCTTTGCAGAATGTCCGCTATATCCTGCTTCGGTATCGGCTTGTCCAAATATTTTCTTATGCTGCGCCGTTCATAAATCTCTGGAACCATGTTCCATCCTCCACTCTTTTTATGTTTATATTCGCTTGGTAAAACATATAATCCGGTTTGCCTCCCGGAAGCCCACGCTTTTATGAAACCGCAGGCTTTCGCCGTTGCCGAGCTCGCAGTCGCTGGCAAATTCACGGCACCCCTGCCCCTTTGCCCAAAGCTGGCATTCTTTCAGCAGTGCCGCCGCAATCCCCCGCCGCCGGTAAGACTCCGCAACATAAATCCCTTCCAGATAGCCGACCGGGCTGGTCGACGTTCCCTCTACATAGTCGTGCCGGAGCTGGCACTGCACAAACCCGACCCATTCATCCTGCTCCCGCGCAAGAAACACAGCCGCGTCCGCTGACTCCAAAAGCGGCGCAAGCTCCTCTTTGAGTTCCGTTTCCGAATTGTCCGGCCACAGCATACGCGCGAGGTGGACGACCGCATCCGCCTGCTCCCGTCCGGCTCTGACGATTGTCATACATGTTCCCCCGTTTCGACATGTGGTTTTGCATTCTTCCGATATTCACGCGGCGCATAGCCCGTCAATTGCCGGAACACGCGCCCAAAATGCGTCAAATTTTCAAACCCGCTCTGCATGGCGACGTCGCCGATGGTGATATTCTTCTCCGTCAACAGTGTCTGCGCATAGATGACGCGCTGGTAGTTGACATACTGGGTAAAAGTAAAGCCCGTATTCTTCCGGAACATACGGCTCAGATGCGCATCGCTGACAAAAAACCTGCCCGCCACACCGGTAAGGGAGATCGGCTCGCGGCAGTTTTCCTTCACATAGTCAATGATTTTCTCAAACCGCACCCCCGCATAGGGTAGCTTGCCGCCTCGCTCACTCCGCAGGATTACAACAAGCATCTCCGTCAGCACGCCAGACACATAGCTCCCGTGCCACGCGCTGTTTTCCTTTTCCTGCAATAATATGTTAATCAGCTTGAACACGCGCTTTGCCGCGTCGTTCGGCAGCGTAATTACGCCTAAATCCTGGTCAAGCCGCCGGAGCAGCGCGGCGTCATGCACGCTCCGCTCGTCAAAGTAGATGACAACGCGCTCGTGGCGGTAGTCCTTGCACAAAATCGACTTATGCAGCCGGTTTGGCGGAATGATAACCAAATCAAACGGCTTGAGATGATACGTCCTGCTCTCTACAAACTTGTCGATCTGGCCGTCGAGTAGAACATACATCTCGTAAAAGTTATGGACGTGCGCCTTCACAGTCTGCATCCGGCTCTCGCGCCGTTCCCGCTCCACGAAAATCGGCGTCAGAAGCGCGTCCGCATCAATGTATCCCTTCATTTTCCCCACCCCTGTCAATTACGACGATTATACCACCGCCTCGAAAAAAAGTCAAATATTGCAGAATATAAAAAGGAGCGCAGTCCGCGCTCCCTTCAAAAAAAACGTAGAAATCAATAGCTTGCGCCGTACTTGTCGAGCAACGCATGCAGGCTGTCTATGCTGATTTGGTCGGTGTCGCAGCCGTTATTTGCCGCAAGGCTTGCCGCCAGCCCTGCGCCCTCCCCGATACAGGTGCAGATCGGGATAATGCGGTACGCAGCCTGCGCTTCATGCGTTGAGGAAATGCACCGCCCCGCAACGAGCAGGTTCTTCACCGACTGCGGCACAAGCGCGCGGTACGGAATCGTATAGTATTCGCCCGCAGGCACGCCGACATGCGTTGTGCCCGTTCCGTCCGGGCTGTGGATGTCAATCTCATAGTTGCCGCGCGCGATGGAATCTTCAAATTTTGTGCAGTTTACGATGTCATCCGCCACAATGGTGTACTTTCCCTTCACCATACGGCTCTCCCGCGTGCCGATGCTCGGCGCGCTTGCCAGCAGGGTCGCGTTCTCAAACCCCGCCACGTTTTCCTTCATAAAGTGATACAGCTCCACCATCTGTTCGCGCGCAATCATTTCCGCCTCCGTTACGTCGGCCACGTTCGTCGGGTCGTGCTTAACGATTCGGGTCGAGTTAAAGTGTACCACGCCGTCCGCCATATGCGTAAACGTCAGCACATCCTCGCGCGGGTTTTTGATTTTCCCTTCCTGCTGGAGCTTTTTATAAATGTCATTCATGGTCCGGCTGCTCTTGCCCCAGTATTTGTCCGTATCGACATTCGCAATGCGGAAGCACAGTGTCATCGGCTGGCACAGATTATCCGTTTCCCGCCCGAGCTGGTAGTCGCACCCCGCCAGCACGGAAAGCTCCGCATTTCCCGTCGCGTCAATAAAGTACCGTGCAGAAAGCTCCTGCCTGCCCGAGATATTCACAATGGAAATGCTTTTTATCCTGCTGTCCTCCATCCGCGCGTCCATGACGTACGAGTGGAACAACACATCCACGCCAGCCTCCCGAAGCAGGCGGTCAAACACGACCTTGACATACTCCTCGCTGAACGTACGCCTGTTTTTGTGCAGGCCGCCCAGCTCGTCAAGCCGCTCCAAAATCGTCGAAAAAATCCCGGTGTTGAGCCGCACCGGCTTGCCGGTCTCCTTGTCGCGCATTTCAAAGTCCATAAATGGATTGACATAGTTTTCACACGCCGCGCCACCGAGGAAGCCGTTCTTCTCCACGACTAAAACCTTAAGCCCCTCGCGCGCAGCAGCAACCGCTGCTGCAACGCCGGTAAAGCCGCCGCCCGCAACGATCAGGTCATACGTTTTGTTCATCTATCAACGCCTCCATACATAAATTCTATGAAAAATTAAACCATACTGGCGTCGCGTCTGTCTTATACAAATCAGATTTGATATTGAACAAATCTGATGTTTGTGGTAAAATAATTCAAAAATCAGAACATTTGGATAAGGTGGTATCATGCCGATTGAGAAATCCTCTCTGCAAAATTTGATTGACTGTATAGAAAAAAATACCTCGGCGCACGTCTGCATCCACGACGTGTCCGGTATCCTGCAAAATGAGGCCCTGCGCATCAAAGAGCAGAACCAGATTCACTTTTCGCCGCTGTGCAACGCGGCAAAGACGACGGACAAGGGGTTACAGCTCTGTTTTGCCTGCAAGGGGCTGAGTGTAAAAAAGGCGTTCGGCGACGGACACGCCTACGCCGGCGTATGCCCGCTCGGCCTGACGGAGATTGCCGTCCCGCTCTTTATTGCCGGGAAGCCCATGTGCATTATCTATATTGGAAATCTGAATTGTGACAGTACCGAGATGGAGAAAAGGATCACGCGCGTACAAAAGCTGACCAAAGTGGATCGTATCGCGCTCTTGCAGGCCATTCCGCCGGAGGTTCCCGTATCCGAGGTCGAGCATTTTATCGGTGCGGCGGGCGTGATAAAAAACTACATCAGTCTGCTCTATACGTCCCACGGCCTCACCATCCGCGCCGGCTCGCATTGGGCGGTCGGCGCCTTAAACAGCTACGCCCAGAAGTATTACCAGAACAGCCTGACCCTGCGCGGCCTGTCAAAAATCTATTACCTCAACGAAAACTACTTAGGCCGGCTGTATAAAAAACAAACCGGGAAATCCTTCTCCGCCTATTTGAACGAAATCCGCCTCGAAAGGGCGTGCGCCCTTCTGCGCGAAACGGACGACCCTGTAATCGCTGTGGCGCTTGCGACGGGCTTTAACAACGTCACCTACTTCAATCGGATTTTTAAACGCCACATGGGGGTGACGCCGACGGCGTACCGGGCGCAGTCTACAAAACCGGCGGATAAAAAATAAGATTGAATTTTCCATCATATATTGATATAATGTAAACTGTTATTTTAAAAACAAAGGGGCTTTTGTATGGACACCGTTTCCGTTTTGAAGTGCGATACCTATGATTATACGCTTGTCAAGCAGGCCATCGAGCAGTCGTTTGACAATCTCGGCGGGATTGGGCACTTTATCCGCCCGTCTGACAAGGTGCTGTTGAAGCTGAACCTGCTCATGCGCAAGCACCCGGACGACGCGGTGACGACGCACAGCGTATTTGCCAAAGCGCTTGCCGAAACGGTAATGGAGGCGGGCGGGATTGTCACGATCGCGGACAGCCCGGGCGGCTTGTACAACGAGACGGTGCTTCGGAGCGTATACCGGGGATGTAAAATAGAAGAAATTGCAAACGAACTCGGCGTTCGGCTCAACTATGACACGGACTTTGAAACGGTTTCGTTCCCGGAGGGGAAAACCGTCAAGTCGTTCCCCATCATTCGCCCAGTCCTTGACGCCGACGTTGTCATCACTGTACCGAAGCTGAAAACGCACATGATGACGTTTTACTCCGGCGCGGTCAAAAACATGTTCGGTGCGGTGCCTGGCGTTTATAAAGCAGAGTATCACTTCTCCCTGCCGAACAAGGAGGACTTCTGCTCCATGCTCGTCGACCTGTGCCAGCTCACAAGGCCATCGCTCGCTATTATGGACGCAATCTGGGGCATGGAGGGCGAGGGTCCGTCCGGCGGAATCAAAAAGAAAATCGGCGCGGTGCTCGCCAGCGCAAGTCCCTATGCGTTAGACCTTGCCGCGACTGCGCTCGTCGGGATTACGCCGGAGGAAGCGCCGACCGTTGCAGAAGCAATTGCGCGCGGGCTATGCCCCGCTTCGGCGGACGGCTTGACGCTCGTTGGCGACGACTTTGAATCTATGAAAATCCACGACCTTGTCAAGCCGCCGCTCGGTACGACGGACTTTCTCGACCGGAAGTGGATTCCAAAGCGGCTTTCCCACGCGCTCAACGCCTATCTCGCGCCGTATCCGCGCTTTTTGCGCGGCGTTTGCATTGGGTGCGGCGAGTGTATGCGCCGCTGTCCCGCTAAGGCAATTGAATTGAAGGACGGTTTTCCCAGTTTAACCAAACAGAAGTGTATCCATTGCTTCTGCTGTCAGGAGCTATGTCCCAAAAAGGCGATTGTGTCCAAGCGGAGCGCGCTGATGAAGTTTGCCGTAAGGCACTAAACGGCAAGGTTCCTGCCGCGGAACAACCAATCACGAAAGGAAGAATCATTCTTGAGCTTTAATATTGTACTGCATGAGCCGGAAATCCCGCAGAATACGGGCAACATCGCCCGCACCTGCGCTGCAACAGGCAGCCGGCTCCACATCATCAAGCCGACCGGCTTTGAAATTACGGATAAGAATTTGAAACGCGCAGGGCTGGACTACTGGTACCTGCTCGACATCACGTATTATGAGAATCTGGACGATTTTTTTGCCAAAAACACGGGCATAACTTGCCACTATGCGAGCACCAAAGCGCCGAAAAACCATTGCCAGACGCACTTTGCTGACGGCGATTACATCATGTTTGGCAAGGAGACGGCCGGGCTCCCGGAGGAGCTGTTATACGCGCACAAGGAGGATTGTATCCGTATCCCCATGATTGCGGATGCGCGGAGCCTGAACCTGTCCAACTCGGTCGCCGTAATTTTATATGAGGCGCTGCGGCAGACGGATTTTCTGTCGCTCAAGCAGGCGGGTAGCCTGACCAAATTCTCGTGGTAAAAATAATCATTGCAGGAGGAAAGAACAATGCTGAATATTAAGTACATGGTGGACTCCACGTCGGACATTCCGCGCGACTTTGCAAAAGAGCACGACGTTTCCGTGCTCGGAATGCCGATTCTGTTTGAGGACGGCATGAGCGCACTCGACTGGGTCGAAATGGACGCGGACGAATTTTACGATAAACTGTCCAAGTCGCACCAGATCCCGACGACTTCACAGCCCTCCATTCCCGTGATTGAGGAAATGATGCGCGCAGGGCTGGAGGGGCGCGACGCACTGATTTACGTCACAATCTCTTCCAAAGGAAGCGGGACGTATCAGGCGGCGCACCTTGCCAAGAAGAATATTCTGGAAGATAACCCAGACGCGAAAATCGAAATCGTCGATTCCATGGCATACTCGCTCTATATTGTCGCCATGGTACAGGAGGGAATCCGCTTGCAGGAGGCCGGGAAGAGCCTGGAGGAAATTGTAGCAGGCATGAAAGAATTCCGCTGCAAGACGGACGTTCTAGTTGTAGTCGATACGCTCAAATACCTCGAAAAGGGCGGTCGTATCAACAAGGCGAGCTTGATTGCCGGGACGCTCCTCGACTTAAAGCCCGTTTTGTCTGTGCGCGGCGGCGTGATGGAGTCGATTGACAAGTTCCGCGGCAGCAAGACCATTATTTCCAAAATGGTGAAAAAGCTGAAAACGACCGATATCGACCTCGACGACCCATACTTCTGCATGGTAAACTCCCAGGTTCCGGACCGGGCGGCCCAGCTCTGGGAAGCGGTCAAGGCGGAGTTTGGGCAGGAGCAGAAGCTCGTTTTCGAGTCGCAGATTGGTGCAACGGTCGGGACGCATATCGGCCCCGGCACGCTGGCGATTTTTTATAAACTGAAGCATCCTGTGCAGATTTACGAGAATGAGGTATAAAAAACAGCAAATTTTTGCAGTTTTTTCCGTCGCGGCCTTGACGGCTTTGGTCGCACAGTAGTATAATAAAAGGTATAAAATTTGGGGAGGTATTAAGGAATGAAACGTGTTTATAATTTTTCTGCTGGCCCGTCCGCGATGCCGGAATCGGTCTTGAAAATTGCAGCGGATGAAATGCTTTGTTACCAAAATTCCGGGATGTCTGTTATGGAAATGAGCCACCGCTCGAAGGAGTACCAGGCCATCATTGATGCGGCGTTCTCGAATCTGCGCGAGGTTATGCAGATTCCGGACAACTATAACATCCTATTTATGCAAGGCGGCGCAACGGCGCAGTTCGACGCAGTTCCGCTCAATCTGATGAAAAAGGGCAGTGCAGACTTTATAGACACGGGCATGTGGTCGAAAAAGGCAATCAAGCTGGCGAAAAAGTACGGCAATGTACGGGTGCTCGCTTCCTCGGAGGACAGCGCATACGACCATATTCCGGAGCTGAACGAGGCAGACCTCGACCCGAACGCGGACTACTTCTATATGTGCATGAATAACACGGTTGCTGGTACGCGCTTTACGGAGCTGCCGGACACCAAGGGCGTGCCGATTGTAACGGATATGTCGTCGTGCATTCTCTCCGAGGTGTTTGACGTTAGCAAATTCGGTCTGATTTTTGCCGGCGCACAGAAGAACATGGGTCCGGCAGGCGTGGCGGCAGTTATTATCCGCGACGACCTGATGGACGGCTGTATGGATATTACGCCGGAGCTGTACAACTATAAAGTAAACTTCGAAAAGGGTTCCATGCTCAATACCCCGCCGACGTACACGATTTACATGCTCAAGCTGATGCTTGACTGGGTAAAGGAAATGGGCGGTGTTGCAGAGCTTCAGAAAATTAATGAAAAGAAAGCGGCTATGCTCTACGACTATCTGGACAACTCGAAGCTGTTTAAAGGCCGCGTAGCCAAGAAAGACCGTTCCATCATGAACGTGACATTCGTTATCGGCGACACAGATATGGAGAAGCGGTTCGTTGCAGAGGCGAAGGAGGCCGGTCTTGTGAACCTCGGCGGCCACCGCAGTATGGGCGGTATGCGTGCAAGTATTTACAACGCAATGCCGATTGAAGGTGTAAAGGCACTGATTGAGTTTATGGAAAAGTTTGAAGCGGCGAATAAATAAGGAAGAGGGTTTCAAGAATGAACATACTTACACTTAACAAAATCGCGGCGTGCGGGCTCGACGAACTGGATAAAAATATTTATACGATTACGGACGATGCATCTGCCGACGCAGACGGCATCATCCTGCGCAGCTATGCCATGCACGACATGGAGCTGCCGAAGTCGCTCAAGGCGGTTGCGCGCGCAGGTGCGGGCGTGAACAATATTCCGATTGACAAGTGCTCGGAAAAGGGCATTGTCGTGTTCAACACGCCGGGCGCAAATGCGAATGCAGTTAAGGAAATCACCACAGCGGCGCTGCTCCTCTCTTCGCGCGACATTGTCGGCGGAATAGAATGGGCAAAGACGCTGGTTGGCAACGGCGACGCGGTTGCTAAGATGGTAGAAAAGGGCAAGAGTGCCTTTGCAGGGCAGGAGATTGCCGGCAAGACGCTGGGCGTTGTCGGCCTTGGGGCAATCGGCGTTATGGTTGCCAACACGGCGCTCGGACTCGGGATGGAAGTAATCGGGTACGACCCATATCTGTCGGTTGACGCGGCGTGGAACCTGTCGCGCAGTGTAAAGCGTGCAGCCGATTTGAAGGATATTTTTGCAACCTGCGACTACATTACGCTCCACCTCCCGCTCAACGACTCGACCCGCTCTATGTTGAGTACGGAACAGTTTGCGCAGATGAAGAAAAATGTACGTATCCTGAACTTCTCGCGCGGCGAGCTGGTTGACACAGAGGCGCTCAAACAGGCGATTGCGGACGGTATTGTAGCGAAATATGTGGTTGACTTTCCGAACGAGGAAACGCTCAAGATGGACAACGTCATTGCAATCCCCCACCTCGGCGCATCTACAAAGGAGTCGGAGGACAACTGTGCAATTATGGCGGCACGCGAGCTTGCGGACTATCTGGAGAACGGTAACATTACCAATTCGGTCAATCTGCCGAACTGCTACATGGACCGCGAAACGGAAACGCGTATCACCATTATCCACAAAAACATCCCGAACATGCTGACGAAGTTTTCCGCTTCTGTAGCAGACAGCGGACTGAATATCTCGCATATGCTCAATAAGAGCAAAAAGGACTATGCGTATACGATTATGGACGTAGACGGTAAGGTTTCGGACGATATCGTGGAAAAGATTAAAGCGGTTGACGACGTACTTGCAGTGCGTGTCATTGTTTGATAGCAAAGAATCATAAAAAGGTACGGGAAAATCCCGTACCTTTTCTAATTTTTCTGCCTTTCTTTTTGCGTAAAAAAGTCCGCGTTAAAACGCGGACTTTTTTGTATGATATAACTTAGAACGTAACGTCTTCGCCATAATAAGCGCAGGTAAGAACCTTCTTCATATTTTCTACGTCAATCGGACGCGGGTTCGACGCCGTGCACGGGTCTTTTACTGCATTTTCGCAGATTGCATCAACATTCGCCTTGAACAGCTCCTCTGATACACCATTGTCTTTATATGTCTGCGCAATGCCCAGCTTCTTATTCATGTCGCGGATTGCCTCAACCAGCGAGTTTACAAGCTGCTTGTCTGTTGCGCCCGGCAGGCCAATCGTTCTTGCAATTGTCGCATACCGCTCCATGCAAACTCTCGAGTTATACTGGATAACGCTCGGCAGCAGAATTGCGTTGCAGCAGCCATGCGGAATCTCGAACACAGCGCCCGTCTTATGTGCCAAACTGTGCGCAATGCCGAGCAATGCGTTCGAGAACGCCATACCAGCCAGGCACTGAGCAATGTGCATCTTACCGCGTGCCTCTACGTCGCCGTTGTAAGAATCGAGCAGGCAGTCAAAAATGTCAGAAATCGCCTGCAATGCGAGCGGGTCGGAGAAGCCGCTCCGCGCCGTAGCCACATAAGCCTCAATCGCGTGCGTCAGTGCATCCATTCCAGTATGCGCCGTCAGCTTTTTCGGCATGGTAAGCGGGATATCCGTGTCGAGCACAGCAATATCCGGCGTAATCTCAAAATCTGCAAGCGGGTATTTAATATGTGTCGAATAGTCCGTAATAACAGAGAATGCCGTTACCTCGCTCGCCGTACCGCTCGTCGACGGAATTGCAACGAACTTTGCCTTTGTACGCAGTTTCGGCATCGTGAACGGGTCTTTAATGTCGTCAAACGTCTTGTCCGGATACTCATAGAACACCCACATCGCCTTCGCCGCGTCAAGCGGAGAGCCACCGCCAATTGCTACAATAATATCCGGCTCAAAGTCACGCATTGCCTGTGCGCCCTTGAACACCGTTTCAATGGACGGGTCCGGTTCAACGCCTTCAAACAGTTGTACATCAATATCAACACTTCTGAGCGTATCCTCTACCTTCTGCAAAAAGCCGCCCCGCTTCATCGAACTGCCGCCTGTTACAATAATCGCCCTTTTTGCGCCCTTCAGGTTCTTGAGCTCCTCAATTGCCCCCGGGCCATAGTAAATGTCTCTCGGTAATGTAAAACGTGCCATACAAAATCCCATCCTTTCATCTACTTTGTTTTCAATCGTTACTTTTGTAACAATCTCTTTCTGTTTCTATTTTAGCATTGATTTTCCAAATTGGGTAATATATAATTGTTATAAAGCCTATAACTATTTTTTATGATATTTGGCGTACGCGAAAGAGCCATTTTTATAGGATGGTGACTATTATGAACTTTACGCAGCTAAAATATGCACTTGAGATTGAAAAAACACGTTCCATCACCAAAGCGGCACAAAATCTGTTCATGAGCCAGCCTAATTTAAGCAAGGCAGTCAAGGAACTGGAAAATGAGATTGGGACGAAAATATTTCTGCGCAGCGCAAAAGGTGTAGAAATCACGCGGAACGGGACTGAATTTCTTGCCTATGCACGTACCATTGTATCACAGATGGAGGCATTGGAAGCCATCTACAAGCCGCATGCCGAAAAAATGCTCCGGCTCAACTTCTGTATGCCGCGCGCCACCTATATCAGCATTGCATTCACCGACTTTTTAAATCAGCTCGACCCGGAGCAGCATATCTCGATCAATCTGCGCGAGCGCAACTCGCAGGATACGATTAACTTCGTGGCAGACGGCGAAGCCGATATCGGCGTTATCCGTACGCAAGAGCTGTATAACAGCTATTTCCTGTATCTGCTCAAGGAAAAAGGGCTGGAATACCGGACCTTGCTGGAATATCAGCCGCGTATCCTCGTGTCAAAGGACAGCCCGCTCGCCAACTACAGCAGCATCCACAACAGTATGCTGGAGGGATATATCGAGATTATTCACGGCGATATCCAAATGCACGCGGCAGCGGCGCACCCTGCCGACCACACCAGACATACCGTGCTCCCCAGTCGGCGAATCTACGTGTATGAACGCGGGAGCCAGTTTGATATTCTGCAAAATGTAAAGAATACATATATCTGGGCTTCGCCAATTCCAGATCCTATATTGCAGTCCCACGCTCTGGTTGAAAAGCGGAGCCTATCCCATACAGGTACGAACAAAGACGTGCTCATATACCGCAAAGACCATGTATTCCAAAAGCATGAACGCCTGCTCATCGACTGTATCGAGCAGACAATCCGTGACAAGCTAAAAAGCGAAGCATAACAAAACGCCGGGAGCACTCCCGGCGTTTTCTTTCTCTCAAACTCTATTTATTTTGACACATCATATACTGAAATTGCGTCCGTAATCGTCTTTTCCAATGCCTCCCGGCCATACTTGTCGACCGCCGCGCGGTCCTTCGGCCCATGCGTCAGACAGGCCGCCCCGCCGATACATCCATCGTTGCAGGCCATTCCCTCTATGAAATTCTGCTCCAGAATCCCTTTTGACGCCTTCAGAAGTGCTACTTTGCAGTTCTCAATCCCGTTGCACGGAATCGGATTTGCCTTAAACTCTTCCTCTGGCACGCCAAGCTCCTTGAGCGCCTGCTTCACCGCGTCGGACACGCCGCCGCTGCGGGCGAAAATTCTCCCGTAATACGACGCATTGTCGAGCACATCCTCCTCCTGCTCGCTCACCTCGATTTCCCGGCTATCAAACAACGCGAGCAATTCCTCAAACGTGATAACATTGTCGATATAGTCCTTTACGGTATCCTTGCGGATTTCCTCTTTCTTCGCCGTGCACGGCCCGATGAAAATAATCTTGCAGTCCGGGTCTGTATGCTTGATATAGCGCGCAATCTCCGCCATAGGCGACAAATTGTGCGAGATGTGCTTTACCATGTCGGGGAACTGGGTTTCAATATAGCGCACGAAGGCCGGGCAGCACGAGCTGGTCAAAAAGCCCTTCTCCTTCAGCTCCTGCGCCTCTTTATATGCTACCATATCCGCGCCGAGCGCCGCCTCCACCACGGAGAAAAAGCCCAGCTTTTTAAGTGCGGAAACTACCTTCCCCATGCTGTCGCCAAACTGCCCCGAAATAGACGGCGCAACGACCGCATATACTTTGTATTTCTCATTGTTTTCCGACCCGCGCAAAATATTGATCGCATCCAGGATGAACGATTTATCCATAACCGCACCAAACGGACACTGGTATACGCACGCGCCGCAGCCAATACATTTTTCATTGTCAATATTCGCCTTGCGGTCCGGTCCCATCTTAATCGCATTCACCTTACATGCGTTTTCGCACGGACGCAGCGACTTCTCAATCGCATTATAAGGACATTCGCGCATGCAGCGGCCGCAGAGGATACACTTGTCGTGGTCGATTACTGCCTTGTGGTTAACAATCTGCACCGCATCCCTCGGACAGCTGTTTACGCACCGGTGTGCAATGCAGCCCCGGCAGGAATCCGTTACCCGAATCTGTGTAATGGGGCATTCGTCACATGCAATGGGAAGCACCTCAATGACGTTTGGGTTGCTTTTATCGCCCCCCATCGCCAGCTTGACCCGCTCGTTGACGATGGCGCGTTCCTTGTAGATACAACAACGCATCAACGCGTGCGGTCCCGGTACAATCGTTTCCGGAATGTCGAGGATCCCCTCCTGTAAGCGATCCTCATATGCCAGCGTGGCAACTTCCTTCAAAACTTTATATTTCAGCTCTTGTACGCTTGTATCAAACATTCTTGTTTTCATATTCGTCCCTCCTCACTCTTATTCCCGGCAAAAAAACTGCCGTTTCCAAACGGCAAGCACTATTTCATCCAATCTATCGGCACAATTTCCGGCACAACCACACAATTCAGCCGCCCAAGAATCGCATACCCGCCTTGCGGGCGGAGGGGCGGCGCCCCGACGGCGATTCTTGTATCGCAAAGGCATAGCCTCTGCGTATATTATCTCACATTTTTCGAGCTTTTGCAACGCTTGATAACTTTTTAACAAATACAGTATAGCAGGGTTTCGTTCAAATGTCAATCCGTAATGAGAAGGTTCTTTCTTCAAAGATATTTTTTCTGCGTACGCATCCGCGCCAGCCTGAAATAAAAAAAAACAGCAGAACACCTGCCCTACTGTTTTTTCTGCTCCTGTTCCGCTTCGTCCTTTGATGGTGTATTTGCCGGTGTTGCTGCTGGTGTACGGGCCGCGGTTCCGTCATTTGTAGCGCCTCCCGTATTGGTATTGTGCGTCCCAGTCAAAAACGTGCTGAACTGGGCACATCCTGCCAGCAGGATTCCCTGTGTCATAGAAGAATAAACGCTAAGCAGAATACACTGTACTCGAAAACTTTCAAGCGTGGAAAAAACATATATTGCGCTCAACACAATTGAAATACAGTTTGTATAAAGCTGAACGCGGTCATGCTTCACCCCACTGTTTTTTAGTAAATTTATGATAAAATGCAAAACAGGAATCAATATAATCAGCTCAGCGCGAATATATGTGCCTAAAGAGCCGAATATCGTTCCAAAATCCTCCATAATGGTGGCTCCCTTCGTATATTTTGTCATATTCCAGTATATGCGCGCGCCTCCCAATTGTCCCCCGCACAAAAACAAACCGTGTTTTTGCGCCTTTTTGTCACAAATCGCACACAAATTTTGCGCGTCCTGTTCTTTCGCGCGCAAAGCGGCAAAACGGCTTGTTATTTGCTTGACAGGCTGTTCAAATATTGTTATAATATGTGAGGTAAATATTATGCTTTATCTTACTTATGAATATGAATAGAGGAGGAAGTTTCATGGCAAGAAAGATGAAAACAATGGACGGCAACAACGCCGCCGCTTGGGCATCCTACGCCTTTACGGACGTAGCGGCGATCTACCCAATTACGCCTTCTTCCGTTATGGCGGAAGTGACGGATGAGTGGGCCGTTGACAAGCGGGAGAATATCTTTGGCCAGCCGGTCAAGGTTGTTGAGATGCAGTCCGAGGCAGGCGCGGCAGGTGCGGTACACGGCTCTCTGGCTGCGGGCGCGCTCACGACGACGTACACGGCGTCGCAGGGCCTGCTTTTGATGATTCCGAACATGTATAAGATGGCGGGCGAGCTTTTGCCGTCGGTTATCCATGTAAGCGCACGCTGCGTTGCGTCGCACGCGCTTAACATTTTCGGCGATCACTCCGACGTAATGGCATGCCGGCAGACGGGTTATGCAATGCTGTGCTCGAACAGCCCGCAGGAGGTTATGGACCTCGGCGCAATCGCACACCTTTCTGCGATTAAGGGCCGCGTTCCGTTTTTGCACTTCTTTGACGGGTTCCGTACGTCACACGAGATCGACAAAATTGAGGTTTGGGATTATGAAGACCTCAAAAAGCTCGTTGACATGGATGCGGTAAAGGCATTCCGGAACGGCTCGCTCAATCCGGAGCATCCAGTACTGCGCGGTAGCGCTCAGAACCCGGATATCTTCTTCCAGAACAGGGAAGCATGTAATACGTACTACAACAACATTCCGGCTGTTGTAGAAGAGTATATGAAGAAAGTAAACGAGATGATCGGCACGGATTACGGCCTCGTAAATTACTACGGTGCGCCGGATGCGGAGAAAGTCATCGTAGCAATGGGCAGCGTATGTGAGACAATCGAGGAAACGATTGATTACATGAACGCTAACGGCGAGAAGGTCGGTCTCATTAAGGTACGTCTCTATCGTCCGTTCCCGGTTGACGCTTTCCTGAAGGCTGTTCCGGCTACATGTAAGAAGATTGCGGTTCTCGACCGTACAAAGGAGCCGGGCTCCATCGGCGAGCCGCTTTACCTCGACGTATGCGCTTGCTACGCTGGGAAAGAAAATGCACCGATGATTATTGGTGGACGTTATGGCCTCGGTTCGAAGGACACCGTACCGGCAGACATCATTGCAACATATAAAAACCTTGACAGCGCAGAGCCGGTTAAAGGCTTCACGCTTGCTATCGACGATGATGTTACGCACCTGTCGCTGCCGCGCGTTGAGCATCCGGATACAAGTGCAGAGGGCAACACTTCGTGTAAGTTCTGGGGCCTTGGCTCGGACGGTACAGTTGGTGCAAACAAGAACTCGATTAAAATCATCGGCGACCACACTGATTTGTACGCACAGGCGTACTTTGCATATGACTCGAAGAAGTCCGGCGGTATCACCGTTTCGCACCTGCGTTTCGGTAAAAAGCCAATCAAGTCGACCTACCTCATCAACAAGGCAAACTTTGTTGCATGTCATAACCCGTCCTATGTGGACAAGTACGACATGGTAGAAGACCTCGTACCGGGCGGCAAGTTCCTCTTAAACTGCGCTTGGGATGTAGATGAGCTGTCGAAGCGCCTGCCGGCAAAGATGAAGAAGTATATTGCAGAGAACAATATCTCGCTCTATACGATCGATGCAATCGGCATTGCAAGAGAACTCGGTCTCGGCAACAAGACCTCCATCGTGCTCCAGTCCGCATTCTTCAAGATTGCAGACGTTATCCCGTTTGCAGATGCGGTTGAGTATATGAAGGCTGCTGTTGTAAAGTCCTTCGGTGCAAAGGGCGAAAAGATTGTCAGCATGAACCATGCGGCAATTACAGAAGGTGAAAAGAATATTAAGAAGATCGACGTTCCGGCTGACTGGAAGGATGCGGTTGACGCACCGAAGGCAGAGAAGGACGTACCGGCATTTATCAAGAATATCCTTGAGCCGTGCAACGCGCAGCAGGGTGATAAGATTCCGGTTTCGACGTTTATGGATCGTGTAGACGGCCATCTGCCGCAGGGCAGCGCCGCTTACGAAAAGCGCGGTATCGCAGTAGAGGTGCCGGAGTGGATTCCGGAGAATTGTATCCAGTGTAACCAGTGCTCGCTCGTTTGCCCGCACGCGGTTATCCGTCCGGCTGTTATGACAGAAGAAGAAGCAAAGAACGCGCCGGAAGGCATGAAGTTCAAGAAGATGAACGGCAAGGGCATGGAGAATTATCTGTACGCCATGACGGTCAGCACGTTCGACTGCACAGGCTGCTCGAACTGCGCAAAGGTTTGCCCGGCGAAGGAAAAGGCGCTCGTGATGAAGCCAATCGACACGCAGGTAGAGTCGCAAAAGGGCTTCGACTACGGTCGTACGCTTTCGGTAAAGAAAGAGCTGCTTGAGCTTCCGCTCAATCCAAAGAACTCGCAGTTCCGTCAGCCGCTCTTAGAGTTCTCGGGCGCATGCGCAGGCTGCGGCGAAACGCCGTATGCAAAGCTGATTACGCAGATTTGCGGCGACCGGGCTTACATCTCGAATGCAACAGGTTGCTCGTCTATTTGGGGCGGCAGCGCACCGTCGACGCCGTACACGACGAATTATAAGGGTCATGGTCCAGCTTGGGCGAACTCCCTGTTTGAGGACAATGCAGAGCACGGTCTGGGTATGGAAATCGCGGCAAAACAGCTCCGTTCGCGTCTGTCAAACGAGATTGCTGCAATTGACGACGCAGGTGTAAAGGCTGCTTACGACGTATGGATGGATACCTACAACGACGGTGAAGCAAATGCAAAGGCAACTGACGACCTCGTTGCTGCGCTTGAAAAGAACGGCAGTGCAGAGGCGAAGGCTGTCCTCGATTATAAAGACTTCCTCTCGAAGAAGGCAGTATGGATCTTCGGCGGCGACGGCTGGGCATACGATATCGGCTTCGGCGGCCTCGACCATGTACTTGCTTCCGGTGAGGATGTAAACGTAATGGTATTCGACACAGAGGTTTACTCCAACACGGGCGGCCAGGCTTCCAAGTCTACGCCGACCGGTGCAGTTGCACAGTTTGCTGCAGGCGGTAAGCCAATCAAGAAGAAGAACCTGGCAGAGATTGCAATGTCGTACGGCTATGTATACGTAGCACAGGTTGCGCTCGGCTACGATATGGCGCAGACGGTTAAGGCAATCAAGGAAGCGGTAAGCTACAACGGCCCGTCGCTCATTATCGGCTATGCACCGTGCATCAACCACGGTATCAAGGGCGGTATGACCGACACGCAGAAGGTTATCAAAAATGCGGTTATGGCCGGTTACTGGCAGACGTTCCGCTTTGACCCGCGTCTGAGCGCAGAGGGCAAGGTACCGTTTATGATGGATTCGAAGGATCCGACCGAGTCGTACAGAGACTTTATCATGAACGAAGTACGTTACAGCTCGCTGGCGCGTAAATTCCCAGAGCGTGCAGAAGAACTCTTTGCGGAAGCTGAAAAGCAGGCAAAAGAGCGTCACGATCATTGGGTAAAATATGGCAAGCTGTTTGAGTAAGACTTAAATAAAATAGAAAAACTCCCGGCGGTTATCCGCTGGGAGTTTTTTATATACAAAAATACTCTTTATCTTTTTATTTCCTGTAGAAACGCTGCAATCTCGCTCTGTGTCGCCATCGCCTCAATTGCTCCCGGCTTTGTCGTCGTATATGCCGAATACGCCCCGGCGAATTCCAATATGCGCTGGAGCGTATCTGTCGGCACTGCGTCGATTTCCGCCCGTGAAATGCCCTCTTGCAGCAGTCCATACAAAAACGCACCAATATGCGAGTCACCCGCTCCGGTTGTATCGGCAACCTGTACAGGCGTGCCCGCAGCCACAGCCATATTGCCGTTTTTCAAATAAACTGCGGAACCATCTGCTCCGCGTGTAAGAATCAGCATCCGCGCGCCCGCACCAAACACTGCCTTTTTTATTACTTCAATATCCTCGCTGCCAAACAAAAACAACAGCTCATCATCCGATACCTTTATAATGTCCGCGTACGGCAAAAACTCCAAAACAGCCTCCCGGCACTCCTCCGGCCTTTCAAAAAGCGGCAGGCGCACATTCGGGTCAAAGCTGATGAGCGCGCCCGCCTCCTTTGCAAGTGAAATCGCTTTCCGGTGCGCGTGCTTCATAGGCGATTCAATCAAGTCCACACTGCAAAAATGGAGTGCATAACAGTCGGCAAACAATCGGGGCTGTATCTTCTCTTCATCGAGCAGAAGGTCGGCACACGGTTTCCGGTAAAACGAGAAGCTCCGCTCCCCCGCCTCCGTAAGCGACACAAAGGCCAGCGCTGTGTTTGCCTCTGCTGTACGAAATATTTTATCCGTTCCAACGCCGGCACGCTCGAGTGTAGCCACAATATAATCGCCGAAAGCATCTTTGCCCACCTGCGTAATCACCGACGAGCACGCGCCAAGCTTTGCCGCAGCGGCCGCCACGTTGGCTGGCGCACCGCCGGCCCGGCGCACAAATCCCTCCACATCCTTTAAATCTATCCCCGTCTGCTGCGGAATAAAGTCAATCAGCGCCTCACCGATTGTTATGATTTCCTTCTTCATCCCGCGTTGTCCCCCTTTCTATAATCGTATATGGTACAAAGGTAACTCCTATCTCTTTTTTTCCGCTTTCTATCTGTAAAAACAGCTTTTCCACCGCAAGTGCGCCAATTGTTTCCTGGTCATATTCGATTGTCGTCAGTGGCGGAGAGATCACCTGCGATATACAGTGATTTCCCACTCCCATAATGGAGCATGCCTCCGGTACACATATTTGATTTTCCCTCATATAACGCAGTACGCCGCACGCCATCTGGTCTGTGGAACAAAAAACAGCATCTGTCCCTTCACATACTGTTTTGGCCGCTTCATACCCCGCAGCCTCACTGGAGTTTCCCTCCATAATACGCCGCACCTCAGCTCCTCGGTGTCCCTCATAAACAAAGTCATAAAAACCGCGGCAACATGCATCTACAGCGGGGTCTTTTTTCTCTACACTAACCAAGCCAAAATTCCGACATTGCCGCTCAATCAAAAAGTCCGCAGCATCCCGCCCCGCTTTATAGTCATCATTCGTCACACAGCACAGCGCCTCATCCTGCTGCCCAATAATCACAAGCGGTACCGATAACTTTTTTACAATCTGAATATGCTCCTGTGTAATTCCCATAGACACTACAATAATTCCCTCGACTTTACGCTGGCAAAGCTCGCGAATACAAAAAATCTCCCGTTCGGGATCCAAATCCATATTTGCCAAAATGACATGATATCCCCGCTCCTGGCAGGAAAGTGTAATCTGCTGAATAAGCCTTGACGGAATTTCTGCATCAAGCTGTGGCACAACCACGCCAACTGTATACGTCCTCTTCGTTTTTAATGGTCTCATATCCTCTATATGGAAGCCCAGTTCCTCTATAGCGGCCTCGACGCGCTTTCTTGTTTCTGCGCTGATATAGCCAGAATCATTGATAAAGCGCGATACTGTAGACTGCGACACACCTGCCCGTTCTGCGACTTGTTTTATTTTCATTTTATTATTCCTTTCTCCGACTTATCGGCCACGCGATATTCCTAATTCAGGCAAACAGGCACTTAAGCCGGAAAGGAGCATTAGGAATGTATCGTTCCCCCTTTTAGATATGAATGTATTCGCCGCTCATCTATTTAAAATGGCAGCAGGGAACAGACCCAGCCCGTTCCCTACATAATTATAACTATAATATTGTTTCCGCCAAATACAGATAACGGCTTGTCCGATTATAATAATTCTTTGTAAAGCCAAAAAACTCCGCAACTGACAGAAGCGGGACCATAATCGTCTGCCCCACCTGCATTGGCATAGCTGTCATTCTAACCGGTGCCCCATTTACCTGCGCTGTTAAATTGCCACAGGTCAATGTAACACGATCCGTATTTTTTATAAATGTCACTGTGTTTCCTTCAGTCGTTACGTCAAGCCCAAACGCCTCCGCCGCCAGCTCTTTTGATACCATTAATGCGCCACAGGCAGAAAAGAAATTGTCTGGGCTTGTATCGCGTTTTACATTATTGACATACATCCCCGCATAGTGTTCCGTATCCATTGACCAGTCAATGATCTTCACATCCGACACAGGATTCTGTACATCGTCCCAAAGAAATACCTTCGCCTTTGCGATTGACTGCCCGCCTGCCGGCGCAGTGCTGAACTGCAAGATGCCGCTCTCCCCCGCAGCAATGTCCAGCCTTTCGCTCGATATTCCGAGCAGGCGGTTATCGCCGCTGTAATAAGCCGCAAACGCAGTAACGCCATTTTGTTCTACACCTGTTATATTTTCATAGCCAATCTGGAACTTGCCGTCGTTTTCCAGCGTGTATCCAAGCAACTGGACCGGCACGCCTGTGTACGTGCTTGAAGCGTCAATCACAATGCCGTCTACATCGGACTCGGCGTGGAGCACATCCGCATCCTGAATATTCTTGACAAGGCCATTTGCCGAATAATACTGCAAATCGCTGATATCTGCCGCAATGTATTTGATTCCCAGTATATAGTCGGTGATATCTGCCGGAATCTCCAGTTCGAATGCGCCGGAGTCCTCCGACGAATATGCTTTCGTGTAAAACACCGATTCATTGATGTCCTTGTGTTTTCCTGCCTCGTCCTGCCCAATTGCAATAATCTCGCACGCCTGCCCAGCATGTTCCACGATGCCGGATATCCTCCGTTTTTCAAGAAGCGGGAGCAAAATATCTTCAGTCTCATTTGAAACAGACGCCGCCAATTGCCGGGACGATGTCGCACCGTCCCCGTCTTTATAATACACCGTATTAAATACCGTATCGTCACCCGTCATGAACCGCAGTCCCAGCTTATACTGTATATCGTCCTGCACCGGTAAATCAAACACGACCTTGCCGCGCTCCGCTCCCTGTGCAATGACAACACCGCTGTCAGAGGATATGGTATAGCTGCTGCCCGTGCCCAGCGTAATATTGGGAACAACATAAACCGTACCCCGGATGTCGCCCCCCGCTTTTCGGCCGTCTGGCATCAAAACTTCGGCCTGTACTTGACTGGTCGGAATCAGCGGGAATGTCAGGCCGGATACTCCTTCCGTAAGCACATCGGCCCGGCTCCGGTCAATGGTTGTACCGCTGCTTGTGTAATACCCCATATTATACAGGCCGTCCCTGTCGCTGTATATTTGATAGGAAAGCCAAACGCCATTTTCTAAACCGGCTGGCATATCTAATTCAAAGTCAACATCTCTCGAATCAGTCGTAATCTGTAAAGAAGACGAAGCCACGACCGCATAGGGGAACGCCGCACTGCGCAGCATAACCGTTACATAAACTCTTTCCTTTGCCGTATATCCCTCCGGCAGGGAAACCGTCCCGCTCACTGTTCCTTCAACAGATGCCGCCACAACCGTCTTTTGTGCAGGCTTCAGCTCCGAACGGGTGAGGCCAAACAGATCACATAACAGCAAAGCGTTGATTTGCTCCACCTGTCCCTCTGTACCATAAACTGCATTGGCATAGGATACCGGCTCGCCATCTACCATTACAATTGACGTTTCCAAAAACAGAGCCGCCGTTTTTTGGCCATCTGTAATGGAGATACCGTTTTCTGCCAATGTATAGGATAATCCCAAGGGTGCGAGTTCAGAAAGCGGCACCATAGGCGCGTCGTCTATCTCCTGCGAAACATGCACCGCGATACCATCTATGTACAGCGTCTCCTGCTCCTGCGCACTTACCCCTGTATAGGCAAACAGGTTCAAAATCAATATTGCTGCCAGTATTTTTGCAAGTCCCTGTTTCATTTACCCAATCCACTCCTATTCCACAGCAGGCAGAACAATCTGCTGATGCCGGTCAAGATACTTCACCAATGGATGCATGGATGCATTGACTCGCTCCGCCTGCTGGCGCAGTTTCTCTTTCGCATCCTCATACTTATTACTATACCCCAATTCTTCCAACTTGTCAATTGAAAGATACGCAGCGTCATACGCTGCCTGCTGGCGCGGTGCAGCCGCCAAAAGCTCCTCGGCAAGCACGCAGGCGCGCTCGTAATCCTTCGTATCATACGCTGCCTGCCATTGCGCGGTCAAAGCCATAACACCTGTATCCTCTTCTTCAGGCACGGTATAAAATTGAGTAAAAATTCCCAGCAAAGCTACAACACACAGCGCCGCGGCCGCTGTTGGAAATTTACGCGTCACAGCCCTTCCCGAAAGTGAAATGCATACGCCTATTACAAGCAAATACGCCCCATATGCCTGGTCAAAGTCAAACAACGCGTGCAACGCAAAAACGAGAAGCAAAAATACAAGAAGCAAGCTGTATATATCCCGGTTTGTACGGTACTGTTTAATTGTTTTTCCAATCCCATAGCAAACAAACCCTATGTACCCCGCCGCCGCAAGCACACCGCCGTCTAACAGCAATTGAAGAATCGAATTGTGGACATATTTGACCGAATAGGAAGCGGTCTGTGCCGCATATTGCGCATTCTCCCAGCCATAGACCCCAATTCCAAACGGATGCTGCATCACAAGCCCAAGCGCATCCTGCCAGTAGATAAGGCGGCTCGCCACGGTTGAGGATAATACGAGTTCTTCCTTTCCCATAACAAACAAACCGACAAGTAAAATCCCCGCTGCTGCCACCGCTCCAACCACATAATACCATGCGTGTTTGAACCGCAGACAAAGTACGACAGCAAGTGCGGCTGCAATGCACGCGTATAAAAAGATGGAATTTGCGGCAATCATAGCGGCCAGACAGAGTGCAAACAGTAACCCGTACCAGCCCCGGCGCGCCGGGTTTGTCCCTGCGCAGTACAACATTACCGCCGCACCCAGGCACGCAAATACCGCCATTGTGTTTTCATATTCCAGCAGAGAACCGGCTCCTACTGACAGGGCTGGTATCAAGATACCAGCTATCGCGATTACCGACAGTAACACCGCCCCAATCGATATCCCGGCCAGCATACTTTTTTTAACCTCCAGACTGGCAATAAACAGTGGAAAAAACAAAAACGCATATTTCATTATCTCCTGCGGTGCATTCATTTTTCCCGAAAGAAGGTCAGAAATCAAAAACCCGGCAAAACAAAAAAGCGCACACCAAATCCCCATGCCCGGCGCCCCTGTCTTCACAAAAAACAATAAAACGCCAAACAGCAAAAGGATAGCTGTGCACTGTGTCGGATAAAAACAGCCCGATAAAAGAAGTGCAGCAATACACAAGATTGCTGCACCGGCTTTGTTATAATCTTCCCTTGAAATATTTTTTATCACAAAACCGCCTCCAAATCCTATACAGAATCATATCACAGCGGTTTTCATTCGTCAATAGTAGTTATGTTCTATCCACATTGCTCCGCAGTAAACCGGCAGCTCCGCCACCCGTCGTCTGTAGAAGCAACGCCGCAGACAACCGGCCTGCGCGCGTAAAAAGAGCCACAGTAACGGCAGGTACGCAGGCCCTGCCCTTCCGATTCCGGAGCCACCGTCACACTATGCAGATAGGCACGGTACTGTTCGGGCCGCACGGGCTGCGTCCGGTCTACAAGCACAATTTCCCGAATGGCCTCGTCGCCCGCCTTTTCCAAATAGTGAATCCCAATCAGGTCGGCGTGTACCGGATTATCCCGGTACTGGTCAAAACAGTAGGAAACTTCCGGCGTATAGGCGGTCACACGGGGTTCTCTATGCCCTTCTAATTTCGGGTTGCGCCGGCACAAAAGCTCTGTAAATTCTTCCATGCGATAATAGGTATCTGACGCTGCTGTTCCATAAAACGCAACCTTTTCATCCCGTCCCACAAGCGCGTTGCCCGCCATATACTGCCAGCGCCGCTCATACAAAAGCCGGCCGTGTATCCGGTAGGCGTATTGCTGCTTTCCTTCATCATAGACAAAACCGCTGTTTAGAAGTTCAATTTTCAGCAGCCGCACGCCGCCACAATCCATCTCCGGCTGAAAGACTGCCGCCCAGTGTGAAAATGCTTCCAGCAGGCCATGTGCGTCTTCAATTCCCTGTTCTGCCGTATCAAAATACTTTCTCGGCTGAAGCAAAAAAGCCTCCTGTTCCAAACTTCCCCCATCCGTATATTGTTTTAGTATGCTTTCCGCCGCAACAGGGGCTATCACAAACCGGACTGCTTCCTTTCCAAAGTAACCCGCCTGTATCCGGTCATCCTGAAGAATGGGGCAATACTCTCTTAAAACTCGCTCAACAAATTTCATGTCCATCTTTCCCTCCATGGTTGTCTTGTGTCCATTTGTGCATCTGGCAATCCCAATTCCTGTTCAATAACAGGCTCCTCCTTTCCTCTTATAATTTATTTTTGTGACTGCTTGTCACATCTTGCTTGAAAAAAACTTGCTTGGGTCTGTGCCGCATCTAAGGGTATCAAATGGGTCAATTTTATGATTTCGCTTGCACGGAATTCCTCCTGTCCGTTCATCTTTCTGCGCAATTTGGCGCTGGAAATCCCCAATTCGGCAGAGATTTCCTCCAAATTTTTACCACATTTCTTTATGTAAGTAAATAACAACTTTGTATTTGTCATACAAAGCACCGCCCCATTGTTGATTTATAATCACGAATGAATTATATCAAAGTTGTGATTTTCTGTCAACATATTTTTTTACTGAGCAAAAAATCGTTGACTTTCCGGCAACAAAAAGGTATTATCTATACAAGGAGGTGTAAATATACCGTGGAGGAACTGTACAAAAACATCAGGGCAAGACGACATGAACTGGGCATGTCCCAGGAGGAACTGGCGAAAAAAATGGGTTACACCTCGCGTTCGACCATTGCAAAAATTGAAAGCGGCCGGAATGATATCCCACAGTCAAAGATAAAGGCTTTTGCGGAGGCGCTGCATACAACGCCAACTGCGCTGCTCGGCCTTACCCGGCAGGCAGAACGTGAAACAGATTGTTTGGAAAAAATAATTTGCTTGTTCCAAGCATTAAATACTGAACAGCAAAAGCAAGCAATTGCATATATGGAAGCTTTAGCAGCCAAATCGGCGGCGGTCAAAGAAATGGTATGCATGCCGGTGGCGGCCCGTGGCCCGCAGGAAGGCGAGCATACCCTGACGCAAGAGGAATACTGGGAGGCGGAGAATACCTCTTTTGACGAACTTGAGCCGCAGGATAAGCTGCCAGAGTTTTAAATCACTTTTGCTAAACTTCATCTTCTCCATTTTTTGCAAAAATTTTGACATTTATCGACATTTTGCGCATAATGGTAGGTGAGGTGATGCATGGATGCAAAAGTCCAAATTTTATGATGAGTACAAAACAGCAAGAAATAAGGCGTGGGAAATTATTTTTAAATACGGCGTAAACACGCTGCCCGTCTCGCTGAAATCGCTCTGTCATCGTATGGGTATCCGTTTGTTCAGCTATACGGCGGGCGTAAATCTGATAAAAGCATATAAACTACAAGAGTATTTGAAAAATGATGGATTTTCTACGATTATCCAAAACAACTATGTTATCTTTTATGACGAAACAAAACCCGTCAACCGGATTCGGTTTACCATTGCGCATGAGATGGGCCACATTGTGCTCAAGCATCTTTTATATCAGAACGTCGCATGCCGTAATTCCGTTACTGATTGGAACAATGTAGATAAACCCTGTCCAAATCCGCTTGAGTCAGCCGCTAATATTTTTGCAAGCAGATTGCTTGCTCCCGCATGCGTATTATGGAAACTCAAAGTACATTCTGTTTCAGAAATTGAGGCGTTGTGTGGACTTTCCAGACAAGCGGCGCAAATCCGGGCAAAGCGGATGGAGCACCTATATCAAATCAACCATTTTAATCAAAGCCCGCTCGAAAAAAAGGCACTCTCGCAATTTTCTGATTTTATTCAGTCGTATCACAAAAATGAAATCTTGCCATAAAAAACGAAAAAGTCTGCGGTTTCGCAGGCTTTTTATAATATATGGCATTTTTTCCCTTCATCCGCACACATACTATGAAATTGGGGAATTCAGGCACAAAAACAATAAAAATTTTTTGAGCGTACTGTATTCTTACGCTTTGTTACGGTAACAATAAACGTATACCAGCAGATAAGGGATGAACGAAATTGGAAAAAATTATTGTAAAAAAATCGCCGCCGCTGTCCGGAAACGTACACATCAGCGGTTCCAAAAACGCATCGCTGCCAATCCTTGCCGCGTCGCTGCTCTGCAATGGAGAAAGCGTCATCCAAAATGTGCCGGCCCTCAGCGACGTAACGCTAATGTGTTCGCTTCTGAAAGGGCTTGGCGCACATATTCTCTGCGACGGCAGCACGGTTACCGTTTCTACACCGAAAATCAAAAGCCACGTCGCACCCTATGAGCCTGTCAGCAAAATGCGGGCTTCTTTTTTGGTTATGGGACCCATGCTTGCCAAAACCGGGCGCACACGCATCAGCCTGCCAGGCGGGTGTCCAATTGGCGTACGGCCCGTAGACCTGCACCTGAAAGGGTTTGCCGCCATGGGCGCAAAGGTGACTACCGGGCATGGCTACGTAGAGGCCAAAGCAGACAAGCTGCACGCAGCAAAGATTTACCTCGACTTTCCGAGCGTCGGTGCGACGGAAAACCTTATCATGGCGGCGGCGCTGGCAGAGGGGCAGACAACAATTGAAAACGCGGCAACCGAGCCGGAAATTGTCGACCTTGCCGACTTTTTGAACCGGGCCGGCGCGCGCATAGCTGGCGCTGGAAGCGACACACTTACGATTGACGGCGTAAACGAGCTACACGGCTGTACTTACCGCGTGATTCCGGACCGGATCGAAGCTGGGACCTTCATGGTCGCCGCGGCGGTCACGCACGGTAAGTTAGAGATCGACAACATTATCTGCGACCATCTAAAGCCGGTCAGCGCGAAACTGCGTGAAATGGGCGTCCAAATCCAGGAAGACGGCACACGACTTACCGTTGACGCGGCCGGCAAGCTGAAAAGCGTCGATATCAAAACATTGCCCTACCCGGGCTTCCCGACCGACATGCAGGCCCAGATGGCCGCACTTATGAGTACTATCGACGGCACAGGCGTTGTGGTAGAAACGATTTTTGAAAACCGGTTTTTATATGTCAACGAGCTGGCCCGTATGGGCGCACATATTAAAATCGACGGACGCAGCGCCATTGTCGAGGGCGTAAAGTCCATGAGCGGCGCACCCGTCAATGCAACCGACCTGCGCGCCGGTGCGGCGCTGATTCTCGCCGGACTCGCGGCAAAGGGCGACACAGAAATCGGCAGCATCGAGCACATTGACCGTGGATACGACCACATCGTGGAAAAGCTCCGGCAAGTTGGAGCAAAGATAGAGCGAAAATAATCCGCTTCTGAAAAATCTCCCATTAAAATAAAAAAAGACGGTATACACCGTCTTTTTTGCTTATATTGCTTATTTCGCCGCCGCCATAATGTCGCCGTACGCCCAATGCTCTGCTGGCAAATCGTTAAACCGCGGCGCGGCGTCGTTCGCTTTTTGAACGCCAAGTACCCGGTTGATGATTGCTACCGCTTCCGCGCGTGTAATCTCGCTCTCCGGCAAAAACGTGCCATCCGGATACCCATAGATATATCCACCTGCGACAAAGGCTGCAATATACGGGCTTGCCCAGTGCTCCGGCGCAAGGTCGGTAAACTCCGTCTGCGCGCCGCTCTGCTCAATGCCTGCCGCTATGCTGACCATCTTGACAAATTCTGCCCGTGTAATGCTTTTCTCTCCGCCAAATGTCCCATCCGGGTATCCGTCGATAATCGGCGTCTGTGCCAGCGCATTTACCATCTCACGGTGTGCCTCGTCCACATCTGCAAAGCGGTCTGTTTCCTCCAAGCCGGAAAAATCCAAAAGCGCATAGAGCGCCTCGCTCACCTCGTATCTGGTTGCCGCACGGTCCGGCTCAAAGGATGTATCGCTGACCGGGGCCATATACTTGATATTCTCCGCATCTGCCTTGAGCGAAAAGGACGGCGTTTCCGGATTTGCTGTTGGATTTGCCGTCGGTTCCGTGGTCGGCGCCGCACCGCCAATTCTGACTGTGCATGTTGATCCCGCACATTTTACCACCGTCGTCGTTAAATCCTGTTCCAGATGTCTCACCGAATCTGTTGTCGCATTGATGGAAAGCGTCGTCTGTCCCGCGCTTACGCCCTCTTTGATACGGAAGCGGTACGTAAAAAGCAGTCCGTCCTCTGCAACATTGTCTACGTTAAGCCCTGCCACGCGCGCATCCGGTGTATTCATGTAGGTCGGGTTCCCCACAACGGTCGGAAGAATGTCTCCCGCCTGCTCCGAGCCTTCAACCGCTTCCACAACGTCCTCGTCATACGTAATCGATATCGTAAAGCAGTAGATACCAGGGTTATTCTCTATGTATACCGGAACGGTAAATTCGCTTCCAGCTTCCGCACTGATCTCCGCCTCGCTGTAGATGCGCGTCTGCCCCTCCGCAAACACGCCAATGCTGAAAGCCATACACAAAATCAGCACAATTGCAATTGCTTTTTCGATTGTTCTCCGTTTCACACCAACCATCCTTTCCTGTGATGTACACTTGTTTCAAATAAATTGTTATAGCATAACTATACTACAAAAACGGCAGAAAGGCAATAGCTTTCTGCCTGTCAAGCTTTGCCTTCCCGTATGTCTGCTTCTTCTTTAAAAAACATAAGCAAAAATACCCCAACCAAGGCCACACTCGCGGCAAAGACAGCCTTCTCGGCCCATATGCCGGTCAACACCGCGCCAACGCACGCCCCCACGATAAAAAACGCAATGATTCCATAGTAGCGCATGCTGCTCCGCAAAAACCGCTGCTCCTTCGTTTGGCTGTACAAAAACAACTGCTCCGACGCACTGCGCAAGTTACCCGTACACATGGTCGTGGCATAAGGGCTGCCGTTTACCTTGCGGAAGCTCTCCACCTGCAGGGAGCAAACGAACGCGACCAGCACATTCGCCAGCATATCCATCCTGCCGAGCGGCAGAAATCCAATTCCAAAAAGAACGACCGCCTCAATCAAAACAACAATCTGCCGCCAATGGATATTTGGATGGGTCCGAAACCGCTTTCTTATCAGCTCTGCTATAAAAATCCCAAGAACAAATGCAAGAATCGGGACGGCATAATACAGCGCGCCAAGCCATTCCCCTGCTGCGGCCTTTACGCCAAGCAGGACGATATTGCCCGTCTGTGCATTGGCAAATACATGTCCGCGGCATACGTAAGTATAAGCATCCAAATAGCCGCCGGTAACCGCCAAAATTGCCCCAGCCAAAAATGTTTCTGACATTTGTTTTTTCAAACTGCCGCCTCCCCAATAATCCAGATACAAAAAGGACGCCGCAAAACGCGACGCCAATCTGTACCATGTTATACAACTGTTCCGTAGCAGGCACGCAATTACGCGCCAACCCGGTTGAGCTTGAGCGCAAGCTTCGACTTCTTACGAGCTGCCGTATTCTTCTTCAAAATACCCTTTGCAGCCGCCTGGTCGATCTTTTTCACCGTTATGTTAAAAGCCTCCGACGCAACAGCCTTATCCCCTGCCGCAGCAGCTGCCTCAAACTTCTTGATCTGCGTTTTGAGCGCGGACTTCACCATCTGGTTCCGCAACGTCTTTGTTTCAATAACCTTTACTCTCTTTTTCGCTGACTTAATATTCGGCAATCTGTTCACCTCCACCCATAGCATCAAATTACTTAACATAGTTTACCACAAACAAAAACAAAATGCAAGCAAAATTTTAAAAATTCTGATTTTTCTCCCCAAATACATGTATTCTTTACCTTCTCTCCGTTAGGTACTTGGAAAGAATCTCAACATATGCGTTCCCAATACTGACGCAGGTGATATCACCGAGCGGCACGACCGCCTCCTCCGTGTCCCATACGCCCATACCGTCGAACGTGCGCATTGCAATATCCTTTTTTGTTACGCGGCAAATCCGCCCAATCAGAAACAGGGTCTCCTCGCCGCCCTCACATTCCACCGTGACAATCGTTTCCTTTTCCTTCAAGTCCGCGCACAGTACAGCCATACTGTCAAGTGCAAAACCGACCGGCTTTGGCACAAACGCAGGGTTCTCTGCACGTACAATCCGCTCCAAAAAGCGCTCCGCCTCCTCACTAAACACCTCCGTGATATCTGAGGTGCGCACAATCTTATACCCATCCGGACGGAAGTCGTAGATAAATGAAAATGCGGCAAGCTCGCCGCTCAGTTCAACGGGAAAGCCGTAGAGCGTAAGCGGGTCAATATAGTCGCGGTTGACGGCGCACAGAGCCGCATTTTGTATACTCTGTTCCAGAATTCTCCGTTCTTTCTCGTTCCCCATCTCCGGTTCTCCCCCGTTTCTTTTTGTTTTTATCACATCTATTTATGGTAGGTTTCGTTTGCTAAAATCTTAAACGCACGGTAAACCTGCTCCAGCAAAATGACACGCATTAATTGGTGTGGAAACGTCATATCGGAAAAGCTGAGCCGGAAATCCGCGCGTTGCTTTACCGCGTCGGACAGCCCCAAGGAGCCGCCGATGATAAACGTAACGCTACTTTTACCGGACAGTGCAAGCGCAGATAGCTTCTCCGCAAAGGCAGGCGAGTCAAGCTTTCTCCCCTCCACGCAAAGAGCAATCACGTAATCCTGCGGCGCAATCTTAGAAAGAATGTCGTTTCCCTCCTGCTCCAACACCTGCCGTTCCTGCGCCGCCGAGGCACGGTCCGGTATCCGGCGGTCCGAAAGCTGGACGGTTTCAACCTTTGCAAAGCGGCTGAGCCGTTTTGTATATTCTGCCACCGCGTCAGAAAAGTATGTCTCCTTCAGTTTTCCAACTGCAATAATCCGAATCTGCATCGCACACTCCACTTTCTATCGTTAAAACATACCGCTGAGCTCATAGCGGTGTGCAACGGCAAGCCGAATGTCACGTTCAAGCCGCGCGCCCGCGCCGGTCAACGCACCCTTTACCGCGGCATAGGCCAAATCGGGCAGGTTATTTTCTTCGCTCAAATGGCCAAGCAAAATCGCCCTTGTGCCGCTCTTGAGCAGGCGAACCGCAATCTGCGCAGACAAGTCGTTCGACAAATGGCCAAATTTTCCCAAAATGCGCCGCTTCAGCGCGGCTGGGTAACGCCCATTTTGCAGCATGGTAAGGTCATGATTCGCCTCTAACAGCACAATATCGCTGCCGCAAATGCTGCCGACCACACTTTCGTCAATGTGGCCCATATCCGTTGCGACCGAAAGCTTCAGCCCCTCTGTGAAAAGGCTGTAGCCGACCGGGCAGGCCGCGTCGTGCGGAATAGCAAACGATTCTATGCCTACGCCGTTTATCTCAAAGCTTTCTCCCACACTGAATGTCTTTTTGTTTTCTTCCGCCATGCGCCCGAGCGAACCCTCCATGGCTGCCCATGTCTTTTCGTTTGCATACACCGGGATATCGTAGCCGCGGCTCATCACACCGACGCCGCTGATATGGTCGTTATGCTCGTGCGTGACTAAAATCGCATCCAGGTCGCACGGAGACACGCCGGCCTGCGCAAGCGCGTCAGCAGTACGCCGTTTGCTGATACCGCAGTCAATCAAAATATTTGTCTTTCCATTGGAAACCAAAACAGCATTCCCTTTGCTGCTGCTCACAAGCGAACAAAATTTTATCATCGCGCTGCCCCTCTCGCCTGCAAAAAAGGGAGGACTCCTCCTCCCGGCCTTCTATTCACTCACCCGGACAATGTCCGCGCCAAGCGCGCGGAACTTCCCTTCCATGTCCTCGTAGCCACGGTCAATGTGGTGAAGCGCGGAAATCTCCGTCGCACCGCGTGCAATCAGCGCCGCAATCACCATCCCGGCACCGGCGCGCAAATCCGTCGACTTGACCGGTGCGCCCGTCAGATGGTCGACCCCTTCAATCACCGCTACCCGGCCGTCCACTTTGATATTTGCGCCCATGCGCTTCAGCTCGTCCACATACTGGAACCGGCTGTCCCAAATCGTTTCGGAGATCATGCTTGTCCCCTCTGTTACGGACAAAAGAACCACAATCTGCGGCTGCATATCCGTCGGAAAACCCGGATAGGGCAGCGTTTTAACCGACGCACTGTGCAGCTTCTGCTCCGGCGGGCAGGATACGCGCACGCTGTCGTCAAATTCTTCCACAGTAACGCCCATCTCAATCAGCTTGGACGTAATCGACTCCAAATGCTTCGGGATGACGTTTTTAATCAGCACATCCCCGCGGCTCGCCGCAGCGGCGACCATGAACGTCCCCGCCTCAATCTGGTCGGGAATAATCGAGTACGTTCCACCGTGCAGACTGTTGACACCCTTGATTCGGATAATATCCGTTCCTGCACCCTTAATATTGGCGCCCATCACATTCAAAAAGTTCGCCAAATCAACGATATGCGGTTCCTTTGCCGCATTCTCAATCGTCGTTGTCCCTTCCGCAAGCACCGCCGCAAGCATGATGTTCATAGTCGCGCCTACGCTTACAACATCAAGGTATACATGCCCGCCGGTCAGCTTCTCCGCCTCAGCATAAATAATCCCATTTGCCACACGCGTCACAGCGCCAAGCGCCTCAAACCCCTTGCAGTGCTGGTCAATGGGCCGCGGTCCCAGGTCGCACCCGCCCGGCATGGCGACCTCCGCCTTATGAAACCGGCCCAAAAGCGCGCCAATCAGATAATACGACGCGCGCATCTTTCCAACGAGTTCGTACGGCGCGCTGTGATACGTAAGATTAGACGCATCAATTTCAATTGCACCGTCGTCCTGATATTCCACCTTTGCCCCAAGCTCTATCATAATGTCACAGAGGAGCAAAACATCTTTTACCTTTGGTATGTTCTCCAGCCTGCACTTCCCGTCAACAAGCAACGCCGCAGGAAGCACGGCAACGGCCGCGTTCTTTGCGCCGCTGATTACTACCTCGCCGTGCAGCGCGTTCCCGCCATGTATCACAAGCTTATCCAAGCCTATTCACCCTTTCTTCCCCACCAAGCAAACCGCATCTATTATCATATAAAGCAAGATTCATTCTTCTGAAAATGCACATAAAAATACAATCATACATTATTATAGCATTCTTTTTTTTAAATTGCAAAATTTTTTTTGATTTTTTCGTCTTTTTTGAAAAATTCCCAAACATGTAAACTTTTTATATAGAACATTGCATATTTTTCTGGTTATGCTATACTGGATATACAAAGCACAAGTATACTATTGCAGAAACTGTAAAATAATAATTATGGAAACAATTCAGAATGGAGTTTACTATGACGAGAAAAGAAAAAATTTATGCATATATTTGCCATGACGGCTATAAGCCGCTTACAAAGCAGGAGCTTTGTATCACGCTCGACGTGCCAAAATGCGACTACGGTGCGTTTAACGCACTCATCGGCGAGCTGCTCTCTGAGGGGAAACTGGCCCAAAACAAAAAAGGACGGCTCCGCAAGGCTGACGCACCGAAGGCAGTTTATGGCACGCTGCGCATGACAAAGGGCGGAAACGCCTTTGTCGTGCCGCTTGAGGCGGAGAATGCCGGTGCGGAGGAAAAGGAAGAAGATATCTTTATTGACCGCAAAGGGATCGGCTATGCGCTCGACGGCGACACCGTCGCCGTCAAAGTTACGCGTGACAAGCCTGCCAAACGCAAAAGCAGGGAAGGTGTCGTTACAAAAATTATCCGGCGTGCAGCCGAAGAACTGACCGGAACCGTCCGAAAGCAGAACGGCAGGTTGGTTTTTATTCCGGACAACACGCCGAATCAGACAGCCGGTATCACACGCGAGAGCGCGCCGACGCACGACGGGCAAAAAGTCATTGCAAAAATTGTCCGTTTTCCGGACAAAGACCATACCATGAAAGTCTGCATCGAGGAAGTGCTCGGCGCAGAGGACAGTCTGCACGCGCTTACGACCTGTATTGTACGCGAGAACAAGATTCCGGAGGCATTCTCGCCCGCTGCTCTGCGGCAGGCGCAGGCGACGGACAGCGCAGTGCTCCCCGCCGAGATGGAGGGGCGCACCGACTTCCGCGGCGACAATATTATCACCATTGACGGAGAGGACGCGCGCGATCTCGACGACGCAATCTGCGTCAAAAAGCAGGCAGACGGCTCCTACCTGCTGTATGTCCATATTGCAGATGTCACGCACTATGTCGGCGAAAATACGGCAATTGACCTCGACGCGTACGAGCGCGCGACCAGCGTATATCTCCCGGACCGCGTTATCCCCATGCTCCCGCGCGAGCTGTCAAACGGGATTTGCAGCTTAAACCCCGACGTGGACCGGCTCACCATGTCCGCGACCATGCACGTTCAGCCGGACGGTTCCGTATCGGATTATAAAATTGAGCGGGGCGTAATCCGTTCCAAACGGCGCATGACCTATACGGATGTAACGTCGATTTTGGAAGGCGACGCGGCCCTCGCGCTCAAGTATAAAGACATTGCCGACGACCTCAAGACCATGAAGGAGCTGGCTCTCCTGCTGAAAAACCGACGCAGCGCGCGCGGCGCAATTGACTTCAACTTTCCGGAGCCAAAGATTGTGCTTGACGCAGACGGAAACGTATATGACGTGAAGCCGTACCCAACTGGAATTGCCAACGAAATCGTCGAGCAGTTTATGCTTCTGGCAAACGAAACCGTGGCAAGGTACGCACAGGAAAAAAATCTGCCGTTTGTGTACCGCGTCCACGAGCGGCCAAGCCTCGAAAAGCTTGAAACGCTGCAAAAGTGCCTGCACGTGTTCGGCATTCCGTTCCATATGGAGGACCCATCCAACGTCAAGCCCGTGGACATCCAGCGAATCGTAACCTCTATCAAAGGCACGCCGCAGGAGGCCCCGATCGGCGTTTTGTGCCTGCGCTCTATGATGAAGGCGCGCTATAGTCCGGAAAATCTTGGCCATTTTGGACTCGCATCGACCGATTACTGCCACTTTACCTCCCCGATCCGCCGATATCCGGATTTGGTAATTCACCGGATTTTAAAAGAAAAAATCCAGAAAGGGCTTACAAATAAGCGGGAAACGTATTTGAAAGGGTTTGTGGACAGTGCGGCAATTCAGTCGAGCGAAGCAGAGGTCCGCGCGGTGGAAGCCGAGCGTGCGGCTGATAAGCTGTATGAATGCGCCTATATGGAGCAGTTCATCGGTGAGGAATTCGACGCGGTTATATCCTCCGTCACAGACTTCGGCATATTCGTCGAACTGCCAAGCAGTATCGAGGGGATGATCCCCATGATAGAACTCAAAGACGATTATTATGTGTTTGAGGAAGAACGCCTTTGCCTGCGCGGGAAACGCACAAACAAGACATACACACTCGGCGACGAAATCCGCGTGAAGCTGCTGCGCACCGATGTCCGTCTGCGCCGGATTGACTTCGGCTTGGCAGATGCGGCCGCGCCGGCGAACGTCCCCAAGAAAAAAGTATATTATAAGCGAAAGAAAAAGAAGGACGCTGCAAAAAAACAATTTAAGTCCTATGTAAAGAAGAAGTCAAAAAAGAGAGGCCGCTCATAACGCGGCCTCTCTTATATACGAAATTCGAGCAGCTTGCCGGGCTCCACCTTAAGCGAATCGGCGATTTTAAACAACGCCTCGAGCGAGATTGTCTTAATCATGTTCGGTGCCTCAATTGAGCTGATATATGTCCGGCTCAGGCCGCTCTGTTCAGCAAGCTCCTCCTGGGTCATGCCTGCAATTTTGCGAAAATAGGCAATGTTAAGCCCTAGCTGGATATAACGGAACTCATTGTTTTTAGAAATTTTCAAAGCCCCAGACATTAGAATCACCTCACTATTATTGTAATGAATTTTGCAAATGCGATACACAATCCGTCAATATATTTTTGCAATCTAATAAATTATAGTATACGATTGTTGTATTGCACTTGCTTATTATTCGTTTGGTGATTACTGCTTGGCATATAAAAAACACACCCTTGTACTTTTCTGTACCTCAGGTGCGTTTTATGTTATGTTCTATGTGAAATTATTCGGTTTTGCATATCTCCAAATACCGGTGGTACGCTTCCTCCCATGCAGCTGCATTTTCGGGCAGATATTCTTTCAAATCGTATGAAGCCTTTACAACTGCGCGCGCCTGCTCCAATGTTTCCATTTCGCCGAGTGCAACGTACTGCATCAGTGCATTGCCGATGCTCGTCGCCTCGACCGGACCGGCTACAACGCGCATACCCGTCGCATTTGCAATAAAGCGGCACAGAATATCGTTCTTGATCCCGCCGCCGACCATGTGAATCGTGTCCGGCACTTCCGGAAGCATTTGCGCAATCTCCTTGACCGACTTTGCGCACTCGAGCGCGAGGCTTTCCATAATCGTACGGTTGAGCGCGCCGACCGTCTGCGGAACCGTCTGGCCTGTCCGCTCCGCAAAGGCACGGATACGGCCCACCATATCGCCCGGCCGTTCAAAGGCCGGGTCGTTCGGATTGATGATGCACGCAAATGGCTCCGCTAAAACCGCCTCGTCTTCCATCTGCTGATAGCTGACCTCCACGCCGCTCCGCCGCAACGCACGGCGGCTCTCCTGCTGAATCCAAAGCCCCATAATGTTGTGCAGGAAGCGGTACTTCCCGAACACGCCGCCCTCGTTGGTATAATTGTAACCATAGCTCTGTTCGGTGATGATTGCCTCATCCGTTTCCGCGCCAAGCAGAAGCCATGTACCGCAGCTAATGTAAAGGCTCTTCTCCGGCACATCCATCGGCGCGGCAACAACGGCCGACGCCGTATCGTGCGACGCAACAGCCACAACGGGCACAGGCGGTACGCCAAGCTCGCTGCACAGTTCCTCACTCAATTGCCCCACTATGCTGCCGGGCTGAATCATAGGCGCAAACTTGTTAGTAAGTCCAAAGCGTGCCAGCAGCGCGTCGTCAAACGTCCGGTTTCTTGCATTCAGCATTTGGCTTGTTGACGCAATTGTATATTCAGTGCGCTGTTGTCCGGTTAAGAAGTAATTGAACAAATCCGGTATGAACAGGGCCGTTTCCGCACAGGAAAACACCGGCTCCTTTGCGCTGCACATATATTGAAACAACGTATTAAAAAAAGTAAACTGGATTCCTGTGCTGTCAAATACAGCGCGCTTTTCCTCCTCACTGAGTTGAACGGCGTCCGTACGCGTGTCCCGGTAGTGGTACGGGTTTTGCAGCAGCCGCCCCTGCTTGTCGAGCAGACCGTAGTCAACCCCCCACGTATCAATCCCGATTGCGCTGATTTCTGCACCGGTATTCTTGCATTTGAGTATTCCCTGCTTAATCTCATGGAACAGGCGCAGAACGTCCCAGCAAAAGCTGCCGCGCACCATGACCGGGTCGTTATCGAAGCGGTGAATTTCGTCCGACAGCAGCTTGCCGTCCTTCAGTTCGAATACGACCGCGCGCCCGCTCGACGCACCGAAGTCAAAGGCCAGTACCTTTTTTCCCATTGCCGCAGCCCCCTTATCGCTTAAAAAGTACGTCTTTCTCGTACTGCTTTACCTCGTCAAGCCAGCCAAAGCCGCTCGCAACGCCGTTCCGCTCCAAAAATTCATCCCAGACAGCGCCCCACGGCATTGTTTTAAGTTCCTCCATCAGCGCGAGGCGTTTCGTATAGTCGCCGCTGTACTCCGCGTCGAACAGCGCCTTTACCGGCTCCAGCAGGCCCATCAAAAGCGCCTTCTGCGTATTGCGGATTCCGATTACCCACGCCGCTATGCGGTTGATGCTCGCGTCGAAGAAGTCGAGCCCGATATGTACCTTATCAAACAGGTCGTGCCGGCAAAGCTCCGCCATAAGCCGCTGCAATTCCTCATCGAGGATAACAACATGGTCGCTGTCCCAGCGCACCGGGCGGCTCGTGTGCAGCAGGATGCCCGGTACAAAGTCAATCACGCCCGTAATTTTGTCGGACACGTACTCGGTCGGGTGGTAATGGCCCGTGTCGAGTGTTAGAAGCGTCTGGTGCTTGACAGCATAGCCCATATAAAACTCATGCGAGCCGACAGTATAGCTCTCCGCACCGATACCAAACACCTTGCTCTCCACCGCGTCAAGGTTATACTCCGTTTTCTTTTCAAAAATCTTGTCGAGCGAGTCCTCGAGCTTGCGCCGATAGATGTAGCGGTCCGCCGGAACGTCCTTCATGCCGTCCGGAATCCACACGTTCGTCACAGCCGGATTATTCAGCTCACGTCCCATGTAATCTGCAATCTCACGGCAGGCGATACAGTGCTCGACCCAATACTGGCGAATCCCATCGTCCAGGCTTGCGAGGGTCATTCCGTCCGCCTTCGGGTGAGAAAACAGCGTCGGATTAAAGTCGAGGCCAAGCCCTTCCTCTTTGGCAAACGCCACCCAGTTTTCAAAGTGCTCCGGGCGCAGTTCATTGCGCTCTACAGCCTTGCCGTTTGTTTCGGCATAACTTGCGTGCAGGCTCAGGCGGTGTTTCCCGCCGATAAACGACAGCATCTTTTTGATATCCGCACGCAGTTGCTCCGGCGTCTGCGCCTTGCCCGGATAATTCCCCGTCGCGGCGATTCCGCCCGTCAATTCGCCCGAGCTGTTTTCAAAGCCGGTCACGTCGTCGCCCTGCCAGCAATGGATAGAAACCGGAATCTTGCCGAGCTTTTCAATGGCCTGTTCCGTGTCTACGCCGAGCTCTGCATATCTCTGTTTTGCAATTTCATACATACTCAAATGGATTTCCTCCTCTATTTCATACTTTTAGTGGTATTTTACCACAGAAGCAAAACAAAAACAACAGGGAATCCCACTTTTTTCTGTTTAACTTTTCTGTTTTTATCCGCATATAATAAAATAAATCATTTATGCTGTCCAAACAGCAAAAGGAGGAGTCTATGAACGCCGAAACCGCATACTACGAGTTTACACTTCCGCCGCTGTGTTATAACTTTGACGCGCTGGAGCCGTACATCGACACGGAAACCGTATACCTGCACCACAACAAGCATTTCCAGACCTATACGGATAACCTCAACGCCGTTTTAAAAAAATATCCCAAGCTCTGGCGCTACAGCCTGACCGAGCTTCTGACCCGGCCAAGGCTTTTGCCAAAGGATGACCAGACAAAGCTGATCAATAACGCGGGCGGCTACTATAACCACGATTTCTATTTCCGCAATTTGCGTCCCGGCAAACCGGGCAACCGCCCTTCCGGTGCGCTGGCAGCCGCAATCAAGGCAACATTTGGCGGCTTTGAACCGTTTAAAGACGAGTTTACCAAGCAAGCGCTCGCCGTATTCGGTTCCGGATACCTCTGGCTGGTGAAAAAGGGCGGCGTTTTGAGCCTGCTTCCAACCAAAAACCAAGACGCGCCTATTACATATGGTTACACCCCAATTGCATGTATCGACGTGTGGGAACATGCCTACTATTTAAAGTACCACAACCGGCGCGTGGAGTATATTCAAAACTGGTTTTATATTGTCAACTGGGCCATGTCGGAATGTATTTACGCCGATTAGAAAAAAGGTATCCTTTGCAGGATACCTTTTTTATTTCTATTCAGTTTGAAGCTTTCTGATTCGGTCAATCATATCCGCGGCAAGCTCGCTCGCCATTTCCGCGTTCATCCCCTCGCTGATGACGCGCATAGACGGCGCCGCAGCGTCCGGAACGACAAGCACCCAGCCCCGGTCGTCAAAAATTTTGATTCCGTCGGTCAGGTCTGTGTCATAGCCGCCAAACTGTTCAATCAGCTCCCGAATGACGGTGCCCTTCCGTTCAGCCCGGCAGTAGACCTTGTCGCTTGTGATAAAGTATTGCTCCGCCTCCTCCATCAGATGGGAAAGCGTTTGCCCGCTTTCGGACAGATACACCAGCAGACGCAAAAGCGCGCCCACCGCGTCAAAGTGAAGCACAAACTGCTCCTCACCGCCGCGCTGTGCGACGCCGCGCATAAAGTCCGGCTGGTCGATTTTTGTATAAACGACCGTGCGCCCATACCGCTTTGCCAGTCTGGTCAGACTTTGCGGTGCGGAAACTGGGAGCACTACCTCCCCGCCGGAGCCGCTTTGCAAGGCAATGATGACATCCAGTGCAAGGACGCTGTTTTTATCGAGAATGCGCCCGTTTTCATCCATTAGAATCAAATGCTCGCACTCGTCGTCGAGCGCGGCGCCGAAGAGAAATCCCTCCTCCCTGACGCGGGAAGAAAGCGCGCGCAGCGTACCGGACTGGATGGAATCAATTTTTTCCTCCGTGATAACGGCCTCCGCGCCGATCTCGCCGCAAATGCGGCTTATCAGGTCCGTACCGGTTTTATTCTGCGCATTGACGAGAATCTTTTTTTCAAGCGGTTCGCCCGTCGTACGTTTCAGGACATCGCGGATATAAAATTCTTTATAATTTTGGACGCTGACAGCTTTTTTTATGTCGCTGCCCTCCGCACGGACAAAGTCCTCGCGTTCGTACAGATTCTCAAGCTTTCGCTGAAGTTTGCCATTCAGGTCACAGCCGGTTTCGTCCATGAGGTCAATCTTGATATAGCAGCCGTCAGCCTGCCGCAAAGCACAGATATGCGCGCCGCCATCCAGGTTATAAAACCGCACTGCAAACCGCGTCATTGCGCCGAGTTGCTCTCCACAGTCATATACCTCGCACCCGGCCGACATCAGCCCGCTTTTCAGCGCGCCACCGAGCATCTCCGCCGAAGCGTCGCCGCATACGCTGACCGCGAGTCTGCCGCTCTTAACCAATGCGCCGAACGCCGCGCCGAGGCGCGAAACCGACTCCGGCGTAACGTCGACGTTAATCTCCCCACGAATCCGGCCGGACTCGAACAGCGTCTTTTTATGCACCGATTCCCAAATCAGGTTCGTATGCACCTGTGTTTCCGGCTCGACGGTCTTGTTGGGCCACAGCTTGATGGACGGCTTAATCACGCTCCGCTCGCCAATCTTGCACGCATCGCCGACCACGGACTGCTCATAAACGCAGACCGACGGCTTCAGCTTTGCCTTTTCCCCAATCACACAGGCGCGCAGCTGCGAAAAGGCCCCGATGTGCGCCCCGCTTCCGACAATGCTTTTCTTGATATTCGCCATCCGGCCGATGTGCGCTCCACTCTCAAGCACACTGTATTCGCTGATCACCGCGCCCTCGCTAATACGGACGCAGTCGCCGATATAGACCGGCGCGTGCAGCTCAACCCCCGGCTCAATCGTCACATCTGCGCCGATGTAGATTCCCTCCGAAATTTGCTTTGCCGCGAGCGGCACGTCAACCTTTCCGGCAAGCATATCGTACTGGCACGACATATAGGCAAACGTATCGCCCACATCGCACCAGTACCCCTCGGCATTATAGCCGTAGAGGCGCTTTTTTTCATGCAGAAGCGCCGGAAACAGGTCGCAGGCAAAGTCAATTGCGCCCTCCTGCGGCGCATGGTCGAACACCTCCGGCTCCAGGATGTAGATTCCCGTATTGACCATGTCGCTGACGACCTCGCCCCAGGTCGGCTTTTCAATAAAGCGGGCGATCCGCCCGTCCGGCTCAGTCACGACAACGCCATATTCAAGCGGCACATCGACCTGTTTAAGCACCAGCGTCGCGTCGGCGCTGTTTTTTTTGTGAAAATCCAGCGCGTCGCTCAGGTCGATGTCCGTCATCGCGTCGCCGCTGATGACCAAAAACGTCCCGTCCAGGAAGCTGCGCGCATTTCTCACGCTGCCAGCCGTGCCAAGCGGCGTTTCCTCGATAAAATAGGAAATCGAAACACCATACTCGCTCCCGTCGCCGAAATACTCCATGATTTCTCCCGGCAGATACCGCGCAGTAATGCCCAGTTCTGTAATCTGGTGCTTTTTGAGCAGCGCAATCGTATATTCGATTGCAGGCCGGTCAAGCAGACGGACCATCGGCTTCGGTTTCGTACAGGTCAGCGGACGCAGCCTGCTTCCCTCGCCGCCCGCCATAATGATTGCCTTCATACCTTTCCCTCGCTTTGTTACGTCCGGCCCTGCAAAGGCAGAACCGCGTTTTTTCTGCCGCTGTGCTGTATCCCTTTGGTTGCGGCAATTTCATGCCGTGTTATTATTTGCATTAAAAGGCGCATTATACGCGAAGCTTATCCGCCGCAACATATTTTTTTTACAGTTTGAATATACATAGGCAGTAAGATATGCTTTTCCTAAGAAAAAGCTTTGATAATCAACCAAAAGGAGAGAACGTCCCTATGCGAAAATACCGTTCCATGCGGAAATTTAAAACAATTGTCGTTGACAAATCAAGCCTGTACACGGCGCTCACCATCCTGTCCGCCGCCGTGGTGCTCGTCTATGGCGCAATCTCCTGCGCCGGTTTTTTGTTTTCCCACCTTTCCATCTCCGACGAGGAAAATCTTATCGCCCATGCGTCCCTGGAATCTGTCATACCTGCGCTCGGCGACAGCGGTGCGCGGCAAACGCTTGCAAAAAAAGCGGCAAATGTTATATTCGGCTTTGACATTACTGACCCAAAGACCATTCTCTACAGCCAGATTGGCGGCCTGAAAATTGCGAATGCACAGGCTGCGGACGCGCAGACGACCAAAAATGCGCAGACGGAAAGCACGCCGCCCCCCTCCCCAACGCCATCACCGGAGGACGACGGCGAACGGTATCCGATTGTGGAAACGAGCAGCGTCGTGGGCGGCATTGCAAACACCGGCGCAAACAAATCCCTTTATGTTAATAACGAAACGAGCTTTGACATCGACATTAACGGCCTGCTGAGCGAACCGCTCACGATTCAAAAGCAGGACGGCCCGCTCGTGCTGATTGTCCATACGCATACGACGGAAAGCTATACCCCGTCGGGCCAGTATTCCTACTCACCGGAGGAAAGCACCCGCACGCAGGACAAAAACTTTAACGTCGTACGTGTCGGGGACGGGATTGCAGCGGAGCTGCAGGCTGCGGGCATCAACGTCATCCACGATACGTCCATCAACGACTACCCGTCCTATAACGGGTCATACAAAAAGACGCTCGGCGTAATTGAGTCGTATCTCGCCCAGTACCCGTCGATCCAGGTCGTACTCGACGTGCACCGCGACGGTATGACGAGTGCAGACGGCACAAAATACAAAGTGACTGCCGACATCGGCGGCGAAAAGGCTGCACAGGTCATGGTGCTGTGCGGCAGCAGCGAAGGGGGCCTCTCCCACCCGAACTGGATCGAAAACCTGAAGCTCGGCCTGCGTATCCAAGACGTGCTGACGACTGACTACCAGGGGCTGGCCCGTCCGCTCCATCTTGTAAAAGAACGCTATAACCAGCACGCCACAAAAGGCTCGATGATTCTGGAGGTCGGCACAGACGGGAATACGCTTGACGAGGCGCTCGTCACGGCAAAATACGTCGGCCGTGCCATCGCAAAAGTATTAAATGCCATCTAACTCCGCTTGCCATTTTACCGTACCTATGATATAGTTTTGCAGGTGCATCCGACATACGCCTCTCCCGGTTGAGAGGCGTATTTTTTATGCCTTGTAAAAAAATTTTTCAAAATATGAAACGAATGCGCCTCGTTTTCCCATTATATATATGTAGGCCTATTCCAAAAAGGAGCTCAAACAATGGAGGATGAGAAAATTATCAATCTGTATTTTGACCGGGATGAACGGGCAATTGAAGAAACCGCAAAAAAATACGGCGCTATGGTCCGCTCCATCGCTTACCGCATTTTACAAAGCACGCCCGACAGTGAGGAATGTGAAAACGATACGTACCACACGGCGTGGAATGCAATTCCGCCTGCGTCGCCGCCGTATCTCTCCGCGTTTCTCGGACGTATTGCAAGGAACCTTTCCTTTGACAAATACCAGTACCAGCATGCTGCAAAGCGAAATATCGCCTTTGAAACCGGATTGTCGGAACTGGAGAGCTGTCTGTCGGCCGGTCACGACCCCGCCGACGAAGCCGAACAGAAGGAAATCGCCGGCCAAATCAGCCGTTTTCTGCGCAAAAGCAATCCTATCAAGCGTCATGTCTTTATCCGGCGGTATTGGTATTGTGACAGTATAGCAGAAATTGCAAAAAATTTCGGTTATAGCGAAAGCAAAGTGAAATCCATGCTGTTAAGAACCCGGAGGGAACTAAGAAACTATCTTAAAAAGCAAGGAATGATCATATGAGTCAAAAGGATTTATTTTACATCATCAGCAGCATCGACGACGACCTGATTGCAGAGGCGGCGTACAGTAAACGCCGGACCAGACGCTTCCGTGTCGGCCGAATTGCGGCAATTGCAGCAGCCGCGGCGCTCGTCCTATGTATGAGCGCATATGCGGCAACCATTCTTTTAAGCGGGCGTAGCGGGCATTCTTCCAATATTCCGACCTATACCTCCGTTCCGGACGCGCAGACGCTGCGTCAGGATATTGGATTTGTGCCAAACATTGCAGAAAAATTCTCGAACGGTTATGGGTTTAAAAGCGGGCATATATCCGACAACGAAGACTATGGCCCGGGCGGAAGCATTTATGAACATTACAAAAGTCTGTCCTGTGTCTATGCAAGAGATGGGCTGGAAGTCTATCTCCACGCGGATCAGGCCAGAGCCGGTCTGCAACTGAAAGGTGCAGAAACCGCGGATACTTACAAAGGGAGCAGCCTGTTCTACTATTCCTACACAAACAAAATTGTCCCGCCCGACTACCAAATGACCGAACAGGATAAAATGGACGAAGTGTCCGGGCGGCTTGTTTTTACCTATGGCGGAATTGGGACAGAAGTTAACCGCGTGCAGGGCGTGGCATGGCAATATGCAGGCATCAATTATGAGCTGATTGCAATTGACAATCCCCTTACCAAAGAGGACCTGACACAAATGGCAAAAGAAATCATAGATATACAAGGAGAAGAAAAATGATAAAACGACTTACCGCAATACTCATCTGCCTGACAATGCTGTTAGGAACTACCGCAGCATTGGCAGAAGATTCTTATGAAGGTACGGGTTTTGAATTAATTGAAACGCAGCAGTCCGCCGACTTGGACGGCATTATGTACTATTTCCGTCACATCAAGACAGGGGCGGAGGTTCTGTATCTCGATAACGGCGCAGAACGCAGGGACTTTTCCATCGGGTTCAAGACTCCGCCTACAGACAGCAAAGGCGCCAATCACGTGCTGGAGCACAGCCTGCTTTGCGGCAGTGAAAAATATCCTGTAAAAAATATTATGCACTACGTCCGCGAGAGCGCACTGGCAGAAAGTATCAACGCCGTCACCTCGGATGACTGTACTTATTATGAAATTAAAACGCCGAACGAAACAGAGTATTACAACCTGATGGATATTTACCTCAACGGGATTTTCCACCCGCTGCTTTTAACAGAGGAAAATATTTTTAAGCAGCAGGGAATCCGTCTGGAATATGTAGACGGCGAGGTACAGTACAACGGTGTAGTCTACAATGAACTGCGGATAAAAAGCCTTGACAGCACAGAAAACTCCGTTAATTTTCTGGCCGACCGCCTCTATGATGCACTGTATGGTGATACCGCGCCTTCCTTTAACAGCGGCGGCAGTCTCGACGAACTTAAAACGCTGACCTATCAAGACCTGCTTACTGTATATAACAATTATTACATACCCTCCAACAGTATGACATATCTCGCCGGCAAGCAGGATATCCGCAAGACGCTGGCGGTTTTGGACAGCTTTTTTCAGCAATTTGAAAAAAAAGAAATCCAGGTTGATTTCCCGGATACAAAGCGTCAGCCAGAACAAGTATTGAGCGAATACAACGTGACGGACAATACAAAGACTGTGGATATTGGATTTATGTACTCAGGTGTACCCATGGCGGAAAGCGCAGAGGAACTGTATGCCCGCGACATTATTTTTGATCTGATTTCTACAAAAATGGGGGAAATCAACAGTAAAAACTATACTTCCGGCGGAAATACCGGTGGTATATCCAATCTGGCCCTGCTCATATCCGAAGTGCCCGTTGAAAAAAAAGACGAGATAATTTCCGCCTATGAAGAAATTCTCGCTCAATTTTCGGAAAACGGCTTTGGCGATCTGAGCGCCGAAATCGACGCTTATATTTTGCAGCGGCAAAATCCATACCTGTATGCACCAGAGCTCGGCATGTTCAACGGCTTACTTTATCACAGCGACCCATTTTATTTCATGGATGGCTCCAAATCGGCAAACACGCTCAAGGAACACCCCGAGATTTTCGATACTGTACTGAAAAAGTATTTCACAGAAAACCCCTGCCGAAAGATTGTCGTTTCCGGCAATGGCGGAACCGGCTTAGAGGAAGAACCGCTCCATTTCAGCGACACAGAACTGGAACAGATTAAACAGGATACCATACAATTTCAGGTCTGGGCTGATGCACCGGACGACCCGGCAGCAGTTGCGCGTATTCCGACCCTGACGCTTGCGGAGGTGGCGGACGCGCCCGCCTATTCCCACCCGGTTCACGAAACAGTGGACAATATGGATTTTTACTATACACAAAAACAGGAAAGCGGGACGGTTTACCTCAATTTGTTTTTTCCGCTCCAAATTGCCTCCGACGATTTAGACTATGTTACACTCCTGACCTCTTACCTCCGGACAAAGGCCATGGAATCAGGGCTTGAGAGTGTATACATCGACTTGATGAGCATGGAAAACTTCCACGACAGCAATAGAATAAACCCACAGATTGCCGTTTGTCTGACCGGCACAGACGATACAATTACGGCAGAATTTCAAAAATTAATACAGTTTTTGCAGGACGGCACCTTGTGGGACGAGGCGGCTTTTGGGGCGTATGTACAGAATACGCCCGCAGAAATACTGCAAAACAGCTACCGCGACCCGTATTATCTCTCCTATGAGCTGAAACAGTCTTCCCAGTCGGCTGGAAACCGTTTTTATTCCTTTACCCGGGGCAGCATTGGGCAGGGCTCCGTCCCGTATTACCACTTTTTAAACCGTGCCGAGCCGGAGCAGTATCCTGCCATGCTACAAAAGGTCAAAGATATGGTGAACGAGTTGGTGTTGGGCCAGCTCCCCACCGTTGAGTATGTGGGCGGCGGCAGTTATGAAAACGTAAAAGCATGTATAGCAGAACAATACCAGAACGCAGAGAAGCGGGATAGCACAGCCCTGCGCCTCCCCGCAGGCTGTCATTCCGCAGCTATTGTGACAAATTTAACAGATGCAAACCACTTTATGCTGTCCGGTTCCCTCGCTGATGCTGGATATGTCTACTCGGGCAAAATGAACGTGCTCGGCAATGTGCTGACTGCCAACTATATCCTGCCCACCATGCGGGGCAAATATGGCGCATACGGTGCGAATACCGCATTTGACCAGTATGGATTGACCTGTGCAGTCGCCGGGTTGTCCGACATAGACCTGGCACTTTCCATCTGGAGCGGAATGGGCGATTATCTGCGAAACCTTGAGATGACACAAAAGGAACTTGACGCTATTATCGTCCCGGTAGTGAAAGATTTTGATGAATACTACAACGATTCAGATTACGGTGCAATGCTCGCCCTTTCCGGAAAAACGCCGGAGGACATCCAGCGCGTACGCAACGAAATCCTTTCTACAACAGTAGCGGATTTGCGTTCCTATGCCGATTTGGTCGACGAACTGGTAGCGCAAAACAGCGTTTTTGCCGTGCTGGGCAAAGACGCGGCGGATGATGCGGCATTCGATTTTGGCTATTATGCGGACGCAAATACACTAAACGTCTATCCCCGTCTTACTAAAACGCCCGGCGGCTACGTTCACGGAAAAACTGAAACAGAGTTTTGCCCCGACGATCCGCTCACCCGGGCGGAAACGGCGACTCTAATTGCAGACCTTTTGGCTGACCAAAGCAGTACGGAAGGTCCGTCGCCATATAGCGACGTAACAGAACTGAACTGGTACGGAGATGCGGTTATTTCCCTTTCGGAAAAGGGCATCCTGCATGGATATGAGGACGGAACTTTTCACCCCGACGACAGCATGAGCCGCGCGGAATTCTCCAGCGTGCTTATAAACTTTCTCTATGGCAGCAAGGAGGATAGCGGCACGACGGCAAATACCATATATACAGACATCAGCAGCAGCGACTGGTTTTACTCCGCTATGACGAAACTGGCTACATATGGCTATCTGTCCGGCTATGAAGGAAATCAGCTCCGTCCAAACGCGCCTATTACGCGTGCGGAGGCCGTAACCATTTTAAACCGTATGCTCGGCAAGACTTATTCGCCGGATATACAGACTCCTTTTTCCGATATCCAGGAGCATTGGGCTTATGAAGAGATTGCCGCAGCAGTAAATGGGTAAGCCGGGTGCAAGTTTCTCAGTCAAAAACAGAACCGTTTCTAATCAATGGGTTAGAAACGGTTTTTTATTAAATTTGTATAGAAACATTGAGCAATTGTCTGTTTCATGATATAATAGTAAACAGTTTTGATCGTTTGGAAGGAGCGGAATTTCTATGGTGTATATTGCGCGTTACACTTCCCCAGTTGGCGGTATTCTGCTCGCAAGCAGGGAGGACGCACTCATTGGGCTTTGGATTGAGGGGCAAAAATACTTTCTCGGTTCCTTGCAGGAGGAAACGGTCGAAGACAAGGACGCTCCCATCCTCCGGCAAACAAGGCTGTGGCTCGACCGTTATTTTGCGGGCGAAAGGCCGGCAATCGGCGAGCTAAACCTTGCTCCCGCCGGAAGCGCTTTCCGCAAAGAGGTGTGGGATATGCTGTGTGAGATCCCCTACGGCGAGGTCACGACATACGGTAGGCTTGCGCAGAGAATTGCCTTCCGCCATGCGGGAACGAACATGTCGGCCCAGGCGGTCGGCGGAGCTGTGGGGCACAATCCGATTTCCATCATCATCCCCTGCCACCGTGTGGTAGGCGCAAACGGGAGTCTGACTGGCTACGCGGGCGGCGTGGACAAAAAGCTCGCGCTCCTTACTCATGAAGGGGCGGATTTGTCCGGTTTATTTGTCCCCAAAAAGGGCAGCGCACTATAAAATTATAAAGGCATAAATGGAGGTACAACATGGACAGTCTGATTTTAGCGGCAAGCGTGGTTTTCCCGATTTTTGCGCTGATTGTGCTTGGGTATATTCTCCGCCGTGTCAAAATGGTGGACGAACATTCGCTCGGGGTCATCAACAAGCTTGTGTTCAAAGTGTTTTTGCCGGTATTGCTGTTCTATAATATCTATACGACGGACGCGGCCGTGGCCTTTGACGGGCCGTTCCTGCTCTATGCGCTGGTCTGCATCCTCGCCGTTGCGCTGCTGCTGTTTTTACTCGTGCCCCTGTTTATCAAGGAGAACAGCCGGCGCGGCGTGTTCATCCAGGGGGTATTCCGCAGCAATTTTGTCCTGTTCGGCCTGCCGGTGACGGTGCTTCTGCTCGGCGAGGACGGGGCAGGGCTGACCAGTGTGGCGATTGCCATGGTCGTGCCGGTCTTTAATATTTTGGCGGTCATATGCCTCGAGGTGTTCCGCGGCGGAAAACCAAATCCGCTGAAAATCCTGAAGGGTATCGTCACAAATCCGCTCATTGTCGCGTCTGTGCTCGGCATTTTGTTTTTAGTATTCGGCATCAAAATCCCCAATTTTGCCGAGGGCGTCGTGCGCGACGTGTCGCGCGTTGCAACGCCGCTCGCGCTGATTGCACTGGGCGGGTCGTTTACCTTCACTGCCGTGAAAGGCAATATCCCCATTCTGTCTTGGGCCGTGGTGCTCCGGCTAATCGTCGTTCCAGTGGCGGCGCTTGGCATCGGCGCGCTGATTGGCTTCCGCGGGGCACAGATTGTCGCGCTTCTGAGTATGTTCGCTTCCCCGACCGCCGTTTCCTCCTACACGATGGCGCAGCAGATGGACGGCGACGGCGACCTCGCCGCGCAGATCGTTGTCTTTACCTCGGCATTCTCTATCCTGACGATGTTTTTGCTGATCTTTACGCTCAAGTCGCTGGCATTGATCTAACACTTTTCCTAAAGTAAGGCAGGAAACTGAGAATCATATACAGTTTATACAAAAACTCGTTGCAGATTTTATCAAAAAATATCAGAAAGACGGTTGTTCCAGCCGTCTTTTTATTGTATAATAGATATGATAAATAGGCGGCAGGATATCTCGTTTTCCGCTCTGTTTATCCAATGGGACACAACACGTACCGGCACATTTACAAATTAAAATTAATCTTGTAAAGGGGCGATGGAATATGTATTTGATTAAAAAGAAAGAACGGCTCAACCCGACCGTCACGCTGATGGAGATTGACGCGCCGTTTGTTGCCAAAAAGGCGCAGGCGGGCCAGTTTATCATCCTGCGCGTCGACGAGGACGGCGAGCGCATTCCGCTGACGGTTGCCGACTATGACCGCGAGGCGGGCACCGTGACAATCATCTTCCAGATTGTCGGCGCAACGACGAAAAAGCTCGACGCAAAGGAAGAGGGCGACTATATCAGCGACTTTGTCGGCCCACTCGGCACGGCGTCGCATACGGAAGGGCTCAAAAAAGTTGCCGTGATCGGCGGCGGCGTGGGCTGCGCAATCGCTTACCCGGTTGCGAAAAAGCTGCACGAGCAGGGCGCGGAGGTACACTCCGTGGTCGGCTTCCGCAGCAAAGACCTTGTAATCCTGGAGGACCACTTCAAGGCGGTCAGCGACGTGTTTAAAATTGTGACAGACGACGGTAGCTACGGTGAAAAGGGGCTTGTCACCGACGCGCTGCGCGCTTTGATCGAGAGCGGAGAAAAGTACGACGAGGTCATTGCGATTGGTCCATTGATTATGATGAAATTCGTATGTCAGCTCACGAAAGAGTACGGTATCAAAACCGTTGTCAGCATGAACCCGATTATGATTGACGGCACGGGCATGTGCGGCGGCTGCCGCCTCAGTGTAGGCGGCGAGACGAAGTTTGCCTGCGTGGACGGGCCGGACTTCGACGGCCATCAGGTCGATTTTGACCTGATGATGAAGCGCGGCACAGTCTATAAGGACTTTGAGCGGCACAGCTATGAGGAAACGTGTAACCTTTTGAAGAAAGGAGATGCGCACAATGCCTAACATGTCATTGAAGAAAAACGAAATGCCGGTGCAGGCGCCGGACGTGCGGAACAAAAACTTCTCCGAGGTTGCGCTCGGCTATACGAAGGAGCAGGCCATCGACGAGGCAAACCGCTGCCTCAATTGCAAGCACAAGCCCTGCGTGGGTGGCTGCCCGGTGGCAATTGACATCCCGGCCTTTATCGCAAAGATTAAGGAGGAGGACTTTGAGGGCGCATATGAGATTCTGACGAAGTCGAGCTCGCTCCCGGCAGTATGCGGGCGCGTATGTCCGCAGGAGACGCAGTGCGAGAGCAAGTGCGTACGCGGCATCAAGGGCGAGCCGGTGGCAATCGGCCGGCTTGAGCGGTTCGTGGCGGACTGGCACATGGAGCATGCAAAGGAAGAAGCGAAAAAGCCGCAGCCGAACGGGCACAAGGTTGCCGTTGTCGGCGCAGGCCCGGCGGGGCTGACATGCGCGGGCGATTTGGCAAAGCGCGGCTACGATGTGACCGTGTTTGAGGCGCTCCATACCCCCGGCGGCGTGCTTGTTTATGGGATTCCGGAATTTCGTCTGCCGAAGGAAATTGTCCGCAAGGAGATTGATACCCTGCGCGAGCTTGGCGTGACAATTATGACAAACATGGTCATCGGCAAGGTGCTCTCGGTTGACGAGCTGTTTGAGGACGGCTTTGAGGCCGTATTTATTGGTTCGGGCGCTGGGCTTCCGCGCTTTATGAACATTGAGGGCGAGAACCTCAACGGCGTATATTCGGCAAACGAGTTTTTGACACGTGTAAATCTGATGAAAGCGTACAAAGAGAACAGCGCAACGCCAATCAAAGCAGTGAAAAACGTCGCGGTTGTCGGCGGCGGCAACGTGGCAATGGATGCGGCGCGCTGTGCAAAGCGTCTCGGCGCGGAAAACGTCTATATCGTGTACCGCCGTTCCATGGAGGAAATGCCAGCAAGAAAGGAAGAAGTCGAGCACGCGGAGGAAGAAGGCATCATCTTCAAGACCCTCAACAACCCGACGCAGATTCTCGGCGATGAAAACGACTTCGTAACTGGCATGGAATGTGTCAAGATGGAGCTTGGTGAGCCGGACGAGTCCGGGCGGAGGCGTCCGGTTGTCGTGAAAGGGTCGGAGCATATGCTCGACGTAGACACGGTTATTATGTCGATTGGCACCTCGCCGAATCCGCTGATTAAAAATACGACGAGCGGGCTGGAAACAAACAAACACGGCTGCATTGTCGTAAAGGACGACAGCGGCATGACGACCAAAGAGGGCGTATATGCCGGCGGCGACGCGGTAACGGGCGCGGCGACGGTTATCCTCGCCATGGGCGCAGGCAAGAGCGCGGCGGCCGCCATCGACGAATATATCCAGTCAAAATAATACTGCATCAAAAAACGGGCTTTTAGCCCGTTTTTTTTATTTATCCGAAAATAAATTTTTTCACCTTTTTCTCCTGAGCGGCAGGGTTCATCTCGTAAATCCGCTTTCGTATCCGCGCTTCCGCGTCGGAGGCATCTATCCTCGCCGCCTTTGCAAACACTTTGCCGTCCCAAAACGCCTCTGCCGTACAAAACATGGTAGAGCTCCAGCCGTAGAGCGCCCCGCTCCGGCTGATCTTCTGCCGGTTGCCGCACATGGTAATATAAGAGTTTGCCTTGCAGCTCGGTCAGCGCGCGCTCCATCTTCGCCTTATCCTCCGGCCCAAAGCCGCACAGGCCGCGCAGCGCATACGTCGGCACAGCGCCGTTGTCTGCAATGACGCTGTAAATCATTTTTGCGTACCGGCTGATATTACCCGCCTCATATGCCTCGTCCAGTGACAGCGCGCCGCGGCGCACCGCCAAAAAATACGGATACCATTCCTTTGTAATATAGCCGCTTTTTCCAAAAAAGACTTTCCCGTAGGCGATATCCTCCCGCTCCTGTAGGACGCGCATCCGCCATTCCCACGGGTCGGTTTCCATATTCTCGGTATGCCAGCAGATATTCTTCTCGAATTCATCTGCGAGCGTAAAAACGCCCTCGCCGTTTTCCCCGCCAATGGTGAAGCCCGTCTTCAAAAGTCGGGAAACAAAGTCCGCGTAACAGGTAATCATAACGTACCCCTTTCCGCTCAATCCATTGCCAGATTGAAATACGCATTGCAAGGCTTTGGCAGGTTACCCTGCAAAGTACACAGCATGGCAAAGTCAAACCGTCTTTTTTCTTCTGCTCTCCCGGCGGCTGTGCGCACGCAATACTGCTTTGCGCCCAATTGTCCGTGCAATAGCGCGACTGCCTGTTCGGTCTTCATACCGAATACCGCAAGCTCCTTGACCAACACTGTATCGCCTTCCCGAACGCAAAAGGCCGCCGCCTCGCCCCGCGACGTACCAACATGATAAAACTCCGCGCCATAGCAATGGCCATATGCCATAATCCGCTCAAGCATGTCGGCGTCCCACGCGGCAAACGGGCGGCTATCTCCAAACGCTGCCAAGCGCAGGTCCACATACGCCTTCGCCGTTTCCATGCGCCGCACCGTACCAGCGCCGGCAGGCGGGAGCATGTCCGCGTCCCACACCGTTTCACTCAGACTAAATGCTTTTGTATAACCACGCTGTGCATAAAAATCAAACAAACTCTCCGACGCAGGCACCAAAAGCGACGCGGCAACGCCCTCGCGGCGCATATAACCGTGCGCTTCCTGTAGAAGGCGCGTGCTACGCCCCTGCCCGCGGCAGTCCTTCCGCGTTGCAACTGCGTATATATAGCGTCCAGAATACGCCTCCGCACCAAAATACAACGTCAGCGGCAGCATGGTCAACATGGCACACACGCCATCTCCTTCTGTATCAAGGAGCATATTACTATCCATATGACAACAGGTAAAATAGTGCTCCGCCGACGCGGCGCTCTCTTCAAATGCCTCGCACCACAGCGCTTTAATCTGCTCCCGGTAACGCTCCGACGCAAACTCGATCATACCGTTTCCCTTCTTTATCCCGTGTACTGTGCAAAATACTTTTCCGATATAATAGCCGGCCGGTAGGAGAGCTTTGCCTTACGCAGACCCTCGTCCCCTGCGTCATCCTCACGGTCAACATATTGATATCCCTCTGTATTTTTGAGCACAAACTGCTTGTTAATCATCGGATATGCACCGTTAATGTCGGCAAACGCCTTTTCAATGTGAACCAGATACGTCGTGTCGTTGAGCCGATCCCCCATGGAAAACGCCACAATATCGTCCTCCGCCCGCAGCAGACCGCCGTCAAGTTTCAAATCAAAGAAGTAGCGAAACGCCTGCTTTACAGCGCACGCCTCCTCCTGGAGCCCAGGATCATTTTTACAATCTACCGTTGCGCACCATTTCAGGTTCATTTGATAAACTTCCTCAATATTCTCTTTTGTAATTCGTTCGTACTTCCAGTTTGGATAGGACTCCAAAAAGCGGTTGATATGGTTGCGCTTTGCACTCAGCTTTTTCCCTCTAAGTGTGGCAAGACTCTCCCGCTCATAGATATAGTCGCCTGCGTCGCGGATAAGTGTAAACGCGAACTGTCCCGGATACAGAGTCTCCAATTCCTCACGCGCTATTGGCGATACACTGTGAAACGACGGCGTAATTCCCTTCTCTTTGCAATAAGCAATCAGCTCATCCAATACGGGCTTAATATCGCCCTTGCCATACGGATAGAGAAACGACGGCCGTTTCGAGTCGGAAAACAGAATAAACCAGTTCGGATTCTCTACAATCCGAAAATTATAAATATTGCGCCAGATAAATGTCGATGTAAAATTATATTCCAGCGTATTGTGCGGACAGCCTTCCAACAGCGCATCCACTCGTGCTTTATCGCTGATTTGGACTTCCTTCATTTGTAACATAAATAATATAACTCCCTTGTTTTTCTTTTTGTTAGTAATAGTATACCACATTTTTCCCAAAAAAGAAATATAAAATCATAAAACAAATTATCGTCCAAAGAAAATCCCAGGCCAGTTTACTCCAGCCCGGGATTTATTAGGGGGTCAAATTCATCGAAACGCCGATTTCGGCGCGCCGCAGATAGGGCATACATAGCCGTCCGGCTCCTGTGTGATATCGCCCTCATAGCGGTATCCACAGACAGAACAACGGTATCCAGCGCCGCTGGTATCTTCCGCCACATAGGTCGGCGCATTCTTCGGCGCTTTTCCCTTAATGACGTCATGGTAATACTGATAGGTCATAGGCTGCAAGTCACTGTTGCCGAAAGCGTCGCGCACCTTTGCCAGAAATACAAGGTGGGTCGAGGTTTCCGCTGTTGTCACAACGTCGCAGAGCAAATAACCACAGCACCCCTCCGATAAAATCGGCAGATCCTGCATCATGCCAGAACCAATTCCCTCAAATTTATTTTTGTCGCGCCCGCTTGCAAAACCGAGCGCTGCAATCACATTCGGATTCACCTGCTCCGAAAGGATGGAAACGCTAAACTTTCCGGTTCTCTGCATGACATCACAGGTATAGTTGTCCCGGTTCACCGCCACAGCAATCATCGGGTCTGCGCTCGTCACCTGAAAGACCGTATTGACAATACAGCCGCATTTACGCCCGTTGTCATTAACGCCGAGTGCATACAGGCCGTAAGAAAGATGGCACAAAACCGTTTTGTCCATACATCCCGCTGCCTTCCCGTGTTTGATTAATAATTCTGTGCGCGGAGCTCAAAATATGCCTTCGGATGCGCACATACCGGGCATACCTCCGGCGCGCTGTCGCCGATGTGAATATGGCCGCAGTTCGAGCAAATCCATACCTGCTTGCCGTCCTTTGTGAACACTTTGCCAGTCTTAAGGTTCTCAAGCAGCTTGTTGTAACGCTCTTCGTGCTCCTTCTCAATCTTACCTACTTCTTCAAACAGGAACGCAATATGGTCGAAGCCCTCTGCCTTTGCTTCTTCAGCAAACGTCTTGTACATGTCCGTCCACTCGTAATTCTCACCCGCAGCCGCATCGGCCAGGTTGGTCGCCGTGTCCGGCATACCATTATGTAAAAGCTTGAACCAAATCTTTGCATGTTCCTTTTCATTATTTGCCGTTTCCTCGAAGAACTTGCCGATTTGTACCAGTCCTTCCTTCTTTGCCGCACTTGCATAATAGGTGTACTTGTTTCTCGCCTGTGACTCCCCTGCAAAAGCCGCCATCAAATTTGCCTCTGTTTTCGTTCCCTTTAATTCTTTCATTGTCCTTGTCTCCTTTTCTACAAATTTTTTTATTTAAGGTTGTTGCATACGATTTTTACATACAGGACACAGCCCCTCAAAAATAATAGCATGATTGTTCAAGGCATATCCCGTTTCCTGCTCTACTTTTCTGTCCAAATCCTCCATGTACGGCAGAGTGACGTCGTCAAAGCTCCCGCAGCGGACACATTTTATATGATAATGTTTTGTTGTATTATGGTCAAACCGGTCTGCCGCATTTGCAACGCTGAGGCGGCGTAAAATCCCCTCCTGCGCCAATACATTCAGATTTCGGTAAACTGTCGCCTTACTAATATCCGGGTGCAGACGCGCTGTCTGCTCATAAACCTCCTCTGCACTCGGGTGATTTGCAAGCCTCCGCACAGCGTCCAGCACCAAACTGCGCTGGAGCGTATTCCGCTTCCGAATGCCCGGTGGAATGTCCCGCTCTTCTGCATTTCGAATCATAGTAACCATTCCTTATTGATATTTTTTATTATTTAATATGATATATTATTATATTTTATTTGTCAAGACATTTTTATAAAAAACTTTCCAATTTTCTTGCCTATATCCATTTTTATTTTTGCAGAGGAAAAAGGGATATTTTAAAAAACTTTGCAAATAATATATCTGCAAAATAATTTAAGCTTGGAGGAATTTTAATATGAAAGCAACTGGTATTGTAAGACGCATAGATGATTTAGGCAGAGTCGTAATCCCGAAGGAAATCCGCCGCACCATGCGAATCCGGGAAGGAGACCCGCTTGAAATCTTCACAGACAAAGATGGCGAGGTTATCTTTAAAAAGTATTCCCCGATTGGCGAGCTTGGCGAATTTGCAAGCCAATACGCGGAATCGCTTGCTAAAACGGCGGGCCTGCCTGTCTGCATTACAGACCGCGACACGACGATTGCCGTTTCCGGTGCGCCAAAGCGTGAAATGCTCGAAAAACGAATCAGCCCGGAATTGGAAAAAATTATGAACGAAAAGGCTCCCTATAATAAGAGTGCCTCGTCGACCAAGGACCTGCCAATTATTGACAGCAACGAAAAGCATCATGCACTTGTCGCTTACCCGATTATTTCCGAGGGCGACAGCATTGGCAGCGTTGTCTTTTTCTCCGACGACAAGGCAAACGCCTCCGATGTTGAGGAAAAGCTCGCGCAGGCGGCGGCTGGATTTCTGGGGCGTCATATGGAGAGCTGAACTTGCGGCAAACAACAAAAAAGACTGCTTACGAAGTCATAAGCAGTCTTTTATACTGTAAATACTAAAAAGTGTTACAATCCGATTAGGCTTTTGCCGTACCGTCTGCGTTGAAAAGCGGAAGCGGAGCCAGACAGCTGATATCGTCACGCTCCATCGCATCCCCTTCTGCCAGAACAGCCATCCGGCCGACAATGTTCCCACCGACTTGATTAATCAGCTTTTCCAGAGCCGCAAGCGACTCACCCGTACTGATAACATCGTCAATTACCAGCACACGCTTCCCGCGCATAGCGTCCGCCTCTCTCTGCCCAATGCAGAGAATCTGCCGGTTTTCCGTCGTGATGGAATCGACCTCGGTCATCAACACGTTTTCCATATAGAGCTTCGGCCCTTTCCGGGCTACGATATAATCGTTTTCCCCGGACTGGCGCGCCATCTCATAGAGGAGCGGAATCCCCTTCGACTCAGCCGTAATCATAATATCATGCGCCGGCGCTTTTTCCAAAAGGGCGCTCGCGCACGCCTTTGTAAGCTCCACATCGCCAAACATTACAAAAGCGGCGATATACATATCATCCGTTACCCGACACAGCGGCAGCTCTCTTGTAACTCCCGCCACATTAAGCGTATAAGACATTCCCATGTAAGTAAGACACCCTTTTCTTCAAAATTAATCCCAAAGTAACGCCGGTATTATTGAATCACCATCGTAATGACGCGCAGCGCAAACAGGCCGCTCGCTACCCACATTACCCAGTGGATATCTCTCACTTTGCCCATGCAGAGCTTAAGGATAACCCAGGTGAGGATACCGAACATGATACCATTTGCAATGGAATACGTAAACGGCATCATGATAATTGCTACAAAGCCGCCCAAAACGTCAGCGATGTCACCGTCAAACTTCATATTCTTGACCGACCCCATCATCAAAAGGCCGACAAATACCAAGGCTGGCGTAGTCGCAAAGCCCGGAATTGCCAAAAAGATCGGCGAGAAGAACAGCGCCACGATAAACAATACCGCCGCCGTTACAGCCGTCAGGCCGGTCCGGCCGCCCTGTGCAACGCCTGCGCTCGACTCAACATAGCTCGTAACTGTAGACGTACCCAGGATTGAACCAATTACCGTACCAACTGCGTCCGCCATAAGCGCGCCGCCCGCTCTCGGAAGATTGCCCTCCTTGTCGAGCAGGTTCCCCTTTTCAGCAACGCCAATCAGCGTTCCAACCGTGTCGAACAAATCGACAAACAGGAAGGAGAACACGATAACTGCAAACTCCAGGATATGATTTGTTACATAGCTAAAATCGAAATTAAAGAAATACGGCGCAGCAGGCAGGAAACTGTAGTCCGTAAAGTTCGGGAACAGCGAATACGCGCCCGCTTCAACGTCTACCACATACCAGCCGCAAAGCTCGGCAAACATACCGAGAATCCATGTTGCCAGAATACCCCAAAGGATGGAGCCCGGCACCTTGTAGTGGTGCATAATGCCAATCAGGATAAGTCCCACCATAGCGAGAACGAACTGCGGCGTCGCAATATCGCCCATTGCAACGAGCGTACTTGGATCGCCGATCGCAATCCCCGCGCCTTTCAGCCCGACAATCGTGATAAACAGACCGATACCGGCCGTAATGCCGAACTTGAGGTTCGCCGGAACCTTGTTGACCAATGTCTCACGGAATTTGAACAGCGAAAGGATGATGAAAATAATACCTTCCACAAATACGGCAGTCAATGCAATCTGCCACGGGTCCGTGATACCCGCCTCCGCCATTGGGATACATACCGAATACGCAAAGTATGCATTCAATCCCATACCGGAAGCCAACGCTACCGGATAGTTTGCAAAAAATGCCATACACAGCGTCGCAAGCGCAGCCGAAACCGCCGTCGCTGTAAATACAGCATCCTTGCTCATCCCCGCTTCCGCCAGCATAGATGGATTTACAGCCAGAATGTAAACCATCGCCAGGAAAGTTGTGACACCAGCGATAATCTCTGTACGGACGTTGGTGCCATGTTCTTTGAGCTTAAAGACCTTTTCCATGTTTTCTCCCCTTTTCTATTAAGATTACCTAAATATTTTATACCGAATATCGGCAATTTTCAAGCGTTTTCCCAAAATAATTAAAGTTTTTTTGGAAAAAACCACAATTTTTTCAGTCATGCCGGAGAATCCCCGCTTTTATTACAAAAAATAATGCTCTATAAATTAAAAAACAACACTACTTGACATTTGCTATCTGATTGCATACAATAGAACATGTATATATCTCTGTTTTATAAGAAAAACTATTTTACGGCAGTTACGGGAGGTGGTACAATGTACACGATGGACGGCGATTTCGGCAAGGTGCGTTTGTTCACCAACGTTCCGCTCAAAAATATGGAGTACCTGTTTTGTTATACGAGCGTTGGCTGGCACCGCTGCAACGACAAGTACTTGACAAATCGTTTGGAAAGCGGTTCAATCGACTCGACGCTGATTCTGACGGTTTCCGGCAGCGGAATATTGGAAGTATACGGAAAAACATTCCTGCTTTCAGCCGGGGATATGTTTGTCCTGCCGCCGAACACGCCGCATGCCTACTACCCGGAAAAGGGCCGCATTTGGGAATTTTACTGGCTGCATATTCTGGACAACCATGCCACAAATTTCATTAACAGAATCGTAGAAAACAATGAGCCCGTCTTTAAATACCGGGAGCCGGACAAGCTGATCGCCCTGTACGAAAAGCTAATCGCCTACAAGGACCGCTTCTTCGACGACTGTTCAGTAGAGGAGTCGAAGCTTTTATCCGACTTGATGCACGATCTGCTCACTTACAAGACAAAAAACATCTACGAAAACGAACGAGTGAAGGATTTGCTGGAGCGGGCGCTGCGGTTTATTGCCATGCACTATCAAGAGGATATCAATACAAAAGATATCTGCGCCGAATTGTTTATTTCACAAACGCACTTGATTCGTTTGTTTAATAAGCATCTTGAAATTACGCCTTATCAATATTTAGAACAGTACCGGATTGCAAAGGCTTCCGTACTGCTTGCCCATACGCCGCTCTCGATTGCGGACGTAGCCGCGAGCGTAGGGTACCAGAGCAGCAGTAATTTTATTTCCAAGTTTAAGAAATATAAAAAGCTAACCCCGCAGCAATACCGAAAAACAAAAGCGTATAATCAGCAATGAAACAGCCCGACGGTCACTCCGCCGGGCTTATCTATTTTATGTTTAAATCAAGAAGCCGCCATTTGGGCTGAGCACCTGCCCGGTGATAAAGCCGGCCTGCTCCCCGGCAAGGAAGCGCACTGCCGCTGCAACCTCGCCCACTGTGCCGAGCCGGCCAAGCGGCGTCTGCTCCTCCAGCGCGGCAATATCTTCCTGCCCCAGCGCGCCGTTCATGTCCGTGTCAATCACGCCAGGCGCGACACAGTTGACCCGGATTCCGCTCGGCCCAACTTCCTGCGCAAGCGCCTTCGTAAAACCAATCACTGCCGCCTTCGAGGCAGAATACGCCACCTCGCATGAGGCACCGCATATTCCCCATACGGACGAAATGTTGACAATGCTGCCGCTTTTTTTGTGTATCATATATGGAAGTGCCAGCTTTGTGCAGCGGTACATGCCCTTTACGTTGGTGCCAAACACTGCATCCCAGTCGGTTTCTTCCGTATCGCAGAACATCTTTGTGCGCGCGATGCCGGCGTTGTTGACCAAAACATCTACACCGCCATACTCCGCCGCAATCCACGAATACATGTCCTGCACCTGCGCCGCGTCGGCTACATCGGCGCAGTAGGCGCAGGCATAAAAACCCGCCTGCTTCAGCTCCTGCACCAGCGTCTCCGCCGCCGCACGGCTCGATTTATAATTGATAATGACGCGGTGGCCTTCTCTTGCAAACTGCACCGCGCAGGCGCGTCCAATCCCGCGCGACGCACCCGTTATTAGGACTGTTTTCGACTTCATATTGCTTCCTCCTGTATGAGCGTTCCATATACGACCCCGTCTGCAATGCGCCCCAGCCGCACTACGGCAAACCGGCCCGACAAATCGTGGTCCGCCTCACAGACAACGGTAATATAATTTTCCGTCTTACCCTCGTACCAGCCGCCTTTGTGCGCGTGTTCCTGCTCAAACAGCACCGTCATATCCCGTCCAAGAAACCGGTGCAGGAACGCATCACGGCTCCTGTGTCCCGCCGCGATCATCTTTTCGCTGCGTGCATGCTTTACTTCCGGCGGCACCTGTGCCTCCATCACGGCGGCCGGCGTTCCGGGCCGCGGCGAATACTGGAATACGTGCAAATCGGCAAATGCCGTCTGCTCCACAAATGCGAGCGAGGCAGCAAACTCCTCCTCCGTTTCTCCGGGGAAGCCAACCATAACGTCCGTTGTAATGGCTACGTCGCAAAAAGCTTCTCGCAGGCCGTGCACAATCCGGCTGAACTGCTCCGTCGTATACTTACGGTTCATACGCGCCAGCGTTTCGTCACAGCCGGACTGGAGTGAAATATGGAAGTGATGGCACAGCTTGTCCGCGCCGGCGACCGCATGGAGGAAGGTATCGTCGAGCGTCATCGGCTCAATCGAACTAAGGCGGATACGCCGCACTGCTTCTATTTCGTTGATGTCTCGGATGAGCTGCTCAAGTGAACCGGCTCCGAGATCCTTCCCATATGAGGCAATATGTATTCCTACCAGAACCAGCTCCGCATACCCCGCCTGCGCCAGCCGCCGCGCCTCCGCCAGCACGGCGTCCGCCGGACGGCTCCGAATGGGACCACGTGCATAGGGAATAATACAATAGGAGCAAAACTGGCTGCACCCTTCCTGCGCCTTAATATAAGCGCGCGTCTTTTCGCTGTAAGCATGAACGGACAATTCCTCAAAGTCGTGCGTGTGCATAATGTCCCGCACGTAGTTGAGCTTCTTTTGTGCCGCCTGCTCCGCCAGTGCAACGATATTGCCGCGGCCCTGCGTACCGATGATCAGATTTACGCCCTCAATCCGGCCTACCTCGTCCGCGGCGGTCTGCGCATAGCAACCTGCCGCGACGATAACCGCGTCCGGGTTTTTGCGGCGCGCCCGGCGTATCATCTGGCGCGACTTACGGTCGGACAGGCCCGTTACCGAGCAGGTATTAATCACATATATGTCCGCCCGCTCCTCAAAGCCGACCGCCTCATACCCTTCTTTTAAAAACAGCTCGCACATGGCCTGTGTTTCATATTGGTTGACCTTGCAGCCGAGCGTATAAAAAGCAACCCGTTTCATACTGTTAACCCCTTATTTTGTATAAAAAGTAAATTATTCAGAAATTTTTTCAAATACCATTGACGAAATGCACGAGAAAGTGGTAATATTACATGTAGTGGGAAGGTTCCCACAAATATCTTGAAGGAGGCGTTTTTTATGACCACTTTTAACATCTCGCTTAGCTCAATCAACAGCGTAAAGAACTTTGTAAATGCAGTAAACAAATACGACTTTGATGTTGACCTGACGTCGGGCAGATATGTTGTTGATGCAAAATCAATCATGGGTATCTTTTCTCTTGATTTGAGCAAGCCGATCGTTTTGGAAGCACATTGCCCGGAAGCAAGCGCAGACAGCTTCAAAGCAGATATGAAAGAATTTATGGTTGACTGAGCTTTGCAAAAGCATACCAAAGTCGTCTTATGGCGGCTTTTTTCTTTTGCCCTTTTATATCCTTCCCTGCTCCTTTAGCCAGCACATTGTATCCCGTACAGTCTCCGTAAGGGGGCGCACCGCATAGCCCAGATCCCGCTCTGCCTTTTCATGTGAAAAATATGCGTTACTCGTAAGCGTATAGATGGAGTAGGCAGTGTAGAGCGGCGGCTGACGCAGCAGTTTATAATACAGCTCTGCCAGCGGAGCCGTCAGACGGACAAACCACAGCGGCAGAATCGTCCGGACGCGCTTCCGCCCGGAAACTTCATGAAACATCTCCAAAAGTTCCGGAATCGAAACATACCGGTTCGACAGGATGTAGCACTCCCCGCGCTGTCCCCGCTCACAGCAGGCAATTACGCCCGCCGCCACGTCACGCACGTCCACGAAGTCGTAGCCGCCCCGCAACCCGGCGGTCAGCCGCCCTTTGTAATAGTCGATAAACAACTGCGTCAGGTGCCCCCGACCCGTGTCATACGGCCCGCAGATGCCGGACGGATGCACAACAGAGACGTTAAGCCCCTGCTCTGCCGCCTGCAGAACGAACGCTGTCGCCTCTGCCTTTGTTTTGGCATACAACCCCTTTACCAAGTCAGGTGCAAAGCAATCCGTTTCCGTAATCACCTGTCCCGGCGACAGCTCCGGAATTGCATGAACCGAGCTGACGTAGACAAGCTTATGCACGCCGTACTCTTTGCACAGCTCTACAATGTTCTTCGTGCCCGATACATTCACATCATATACCCTTTGCTCAAATTTAGACGCAATCGACACAATGCCTGCACAATGAATCACAATCTTCTGTACATCATCGTCCGTCTGGAAAAATGTCCGCATCGACACTTTGTCGCGCACATCGCCCGTAAAAATTTCCGACAAAGCAGAAACCGCCTCGATATGCTTTTCACCCGGAAGAACGAGCAAGCGCACTTTCTCCCCCTTCTCTGCGAGCATCCGTACCACTGTATTGCCCAGATGCCCGGCCGCCCCCGTCACAAGATACAGTCTGCGCACAGCGACCATTCCTTTCTCACTTATCCAATGCCGTCTCCGGCGGCCACTCCAGCGTAACACGGCCGATCTTTGCCGCACGGAACTCGTCAAGAATCACGTTTGCGCCGCGGTAGGTATCAATTTCGCCGCCCGACACAACAAAGCCGCGCTTTTTGCCAATATATTCTAACAACTCATAGCCCTCCATGACCGAAATATCGCCGTCGAGCTTGTACCGCTGCACTAAAAGCGACGCATAATGGTCGCGCAGATACTCCAGCAGATTGCACGCCAGCGTTTCCACATCCATAATTTCATCGCGGATAGAACCAATGAACGCCAGGTGCATCCCCGTCGTCTGGTCCTCAAACTTCGGCCACAAAATGCCGGGCGTGTCGAGCAGCTCCATCCCGTTTTTCAGCCGAATCCACTGTTTCCCCCGCGTCACACCCGGACGGTCGCCCGTTTTAGCCGACGCGCGGCCCGACAGGCGGTTAATCAGCGACGACTTACCGACGTTGGGTATCCCGACGACCATGAGCCGCACCGCCTTTGTCACGCCGCGTGCCGCGTCGCGCGCAAGCTTGTCCGCAATTGCCAGCTTGACCTCCCCAGCCAGACGGTCCACGCCTTTGCCGTTTAATGAATTGGTCAGAAGTACACGCGCTCCATTGTCGCGGTACCACTTCTCCCACGCCGCCGTTGCGCGCTCATCCGCCAAATCAAACTTATTCATTACGACGACGCGCGGCTTCGACGCAAAAAGCGTGTCAAAGTCGGGATTGCGGCTCGAAATCGGAACGCGCGCATCCAGGATTTCCACTACCACGTCGATTAGTTTTAAATTTTCATCAATCAGCCGCCGCGTTTTGGCCATATGGCCCGGATACCAGTTGATATTGGTTTTAGCAGAATTTTCTGTAGTATTATTCATCGTTCTCACATATCCTATTCTCATTTTACTTGCTATCTGAAAAAATAATTTGTTTTCCCTTTATTTTTGCATATCCGCCGATCGGGAAGGTAAAAATCGGTGTCGTATGACCAAAGTCCAAATTAATAAGCAGTGGAATATCAATTAGCTCTTTTTTTGTTGTTAAAATACTCTTCCACTTTTCATATGACATATCACAGCTTTTCTGTGCCCGCCCTATTACAATACCATTAATCTTCTTACCTTTTGCGGCATGCAAGAGGGACTGTAGATTCCGATCTTTTAAAAAACAAGGGGCTGCCGAACCTGCCGGCCAACCCCCTTTTAGAACTTATTGTTTTCTTTTATCAATGATAAACGCTGCCAAACGAGCTCAGCGGCCAGAAGCGGAACGCCGCCTTCCCCAAAATCGCCTCATATGGCACCGCACCGAGCGACTGATAGCGGCTGTCAAGCGAGTCCTCACGGTTATCGCCCATTACGAATACGCAATCCTCTGGCACCGTATACGGGAACTGCGTCTCCCGCCCACGATAGGTGTGCACGCCCTCGTCCAAATACGACTGGTCGATCTTCTCTCCATTGACATAGACATCGCCTGTTGCTTCGTCAATGTCAATCGTATCGCCGGGAAGCCCGATCACGCGCTTCACATAGTGGCGCGGCTCAATGGAATACTTCTTCTGCTCCCACGGCAGCCAGCGCAGCTTAAACTCGTCAAACCAGCCAAAGCTGTCGCCCAGCGTTTCCTTTTTCATGGCGATAAATGCCTCACGCGATTTATAGTGTGAGTCAAGCACAATGATGTCGCCATGCTGGGGCTGGTAGCCCATTTTTGTCAGAATGAGTCTGTCACCATCCATCAGCGTCGTCTGCATAGAACGGCCGTCCACAACTACAAAGTCGAACAGAAAGCCCTTAATTACACCCACAACCAGGAGCGCAAGTACAATGGCAAAGACCCACTCGCGTATTTCCTTCCAAATATTAAACCGCGGTGCAGGGGCCTGCGCCTCCTCCAGTGACGCCGCCTCCACGGAAATCTCCATCCCCGCGCTGTCAACGTCCTCATCCTCAATATCTATGTCCAAATCTTCGTCTTCTATCGTATCATCAAACGGTTTATTTGCCGGCTTTTCCTCCGGTTCATATTCCCTTTTGTTCTCATCCATATCCATTCCTCCTGCCCGCAGCAGATAGTTCAAAGAAAAAGGCTAATACAAAAGGGACAAAGCCTGTCCCTTTTGCACTGGTGTCATATTCTCTCTTTTACCTTTGCGCTCTTACCAACTCTGTCACGCAGATAATAAAGCCGCGCTCTTCTGACCTTACCTTTTCTCGAAATCTCGATCTTGTCGATTTTTGGAGAATTTACAGGGAATGTACGCTCCACACCTACGCCGTAAGACACGCGTCTTACCGTAAATGTTTCCGAAATTCCACCGCCGTTTTTCTTAATAAGCGTTCCTTCGAACATCTGGATTCTCTCACGAGTACCCTCGATAACCTTAAAGTAAACCTTTAATGTGTCACCGATATTAAGCTGAGGTAAATCTGTCCTGATCTGGCTTTCTGTAAGCGATCGAATCATGTCCATTTCTATTTGCCTCCCTTCTTCATAGATGTTCATGCCCGGCTATCGGCAGAGGACCATCCGTATACCCGACTATTTTACCACAGCCTGCTTGCCAATGCAAGTATTTTTTCAATTTTCTCTCTGTATTTTCCACAGTTTTTTTATTTTTATGAAAACAGGAAAAAATTTTTTGCCTAAATTTAAAAAAAGGGCTTTACAAACTGCGAAATCTGTGCTAAAATAATCTTCGTCCAAAAGACATGCGGGAGTGGCTCAGTGGTAGAGCGTCACCTTGCCAAGGTGAACGTCGCGAGTTCGAATCTCGTCTTCCGCTCCATAAAACGTCCTGATATAGTATTAGGACGTTTTTTTATTTTTAATTTTCCGTCCATTTCTCATATTGTTTCCAAAACGGGGCATACTGCATGATAGAAGGAGGCGGAAAACATGATTGAACAAGATACTATAAAACTGCTGCGGGAGTGCGACGCCGGAATCAAGATGGGCGTTTCCGCAATCGACGATGTCATGGACTATGTATCAAACCAAAAATTCCGTGACCGGCTGGCAACTTGCCGGACGGAACATGAAAAACTCGAAGGGCAAATCCAGACCCAGCTCGACCGGTTCCACGACGACGGCAAGGAGCCAAATCCTATGGCTAAGGGCATGTCATGGATTAAGACAAACACAAAGCTTGCCATGGACGAGTCGGACAATACCATTGCCGACCTGCTTACCGACGGCTGCAATATGGGCGTCAAGTCCCTCAACCGCTATCTGAACCAATATGAGGCGGCGGACGAATACTCCAAAGATATTACCAAGCGGCTGATCAATCTCGAGGAAAAGTTGACGGTCGATATCCGGCAGTATTTGTAGGACATTCTCCCACTTTGTAAGGGCAGGTTCCTATGCCTGCCTTATTTCTTTCCTGTTAGAAAAATCTAACAGGATTTTTATTAGAAATTTCTAATATATACTTTTTCTGCGCCTTTGTCTATACTTTTTGTATAAGAGGTGGCGAAAATGGCGTTCATACTGAAAAAGACAAAAGATAAAACAAAAAGCATATACAAGTCACTTTACATAAACGAAGCTACCGCTGAAAAAGTCAATAAGCTGGCGGCTGAAAACGAAACGAGCTTCAATAACGTCGTTATCAGTATGATTGAATATTGCCTAAAAGAAGCTACCTTCCAATGCCTTACAGGAGATTCCCGCCATGAAAATAACGTGTGAACACACTTTCTGCATCTATCAGAAAAAGGGCAAATGTCTGCTTAATGCCATCGAAGTCAGCGAAAGCGGGCTGTGCCGCTCCTGCATTGCCGCGCCGGTGGACGAGGACGAACTCGCGCTGCAAAAGGCGCGGCTGCGGATGCTTTACGAGCGTATGGATGCTGTAAAGGTAAAATTTTAGAAAAAACGCTTGCATTTTGCTTTTATTTATGCTATATTTATACTAATTTAACAAAAAAGGAGTACACAGCCCAGTATGGACAGTGACAGTAGCGGCGGTTGTCGAACTTGCCTGGTAAAACCTATCATAACGATTTATAAAAAGCATAACCTGCACCGGAGGATTCGTGGTGACAGGCTATGCTTTTTGCGTCTTTAAACATCCGATTTCTTTACAAATACATATTTTATCCGGATTGCTTAAATCCTAATAATACATTATCAAATTGGAGTGAACTTTATTTATGGACGACAATTCTCTGTTATGGCAGCTCTTACTTCAGGTTATCTTAATCGCGCTCAACGCAGTATTCGCTTGTGCGGAAATCGCCGTCATTTCGTTTAATGACAATAAACTCGCAAAGCTTGCCGAGGAAGGCAACAAACGTGCAGTACGCCTCGCCCGGCTGACAAGCCAGCCGGCACGCTTTCTGGCGACGATTCAGGTGGCAATCACGCTGGCAGGCTTCTTGGGCAGTGCATTCGCGGCGGATAACTTCTCCGACATGCTGTCAGAATGGCTGGTTGGGCTTGGCGTTCCGATTCCACACGCAACGCTTGATACCATTTCCGTTGTATTGATTACGATTATTCTGTCGTACTTTACGCTGATTTTCGGTGAGCTTGTCCCCAAACGAGTTGCTATGAAAAAGGCGGAGGCGTTGGCGCTCGGTATGTCGGGGCTGATTACCTTTATCTCAAAGCTGTTTGCACCGATTGTGTGGCTTTTGACCATCTCGACCAATGCGCTGCTTCGCCTGATAGGAATCGACCCGAACTCTGACGATGAGGAAGTCACAGAGGAAGAAATCCGCATGATGGTTGATGCGGGCCGGGAAAAGGGCGTCATTGACGAAGAGGAAAAGGAAATCATTCAAAATGTATTTGAGTTTGACGATATTACAGCAGGCGAGCTTGCTACACACCGCACGGACATTGCGCTTCTCTGGACGGATGAAACGCCGGAGCAGTGGGCGCAGACAATCCACGAGGCGCGCCATTCGCGCTATCCGGTCTGTGACGAGAGCGTGGACAACGTCGTTGGCATCTTAAACGCGAAGGATTACTTCCGTCTGGAGGACAAAAGCCACGATACCATCATGGAGCAGGCTGTAAAGCCGGCGTATTTCGTGCCGGAAAGCGTAAAGGCGGACGTTCTGTTCCGCCGTATGAAGCAGAGCCGGACCCAGTTTGCGGTCGTGCTCGACGAGCATGGCGGTATGAATGGCATTGTAACAATTAATGACCTTGTTCAGCAGCTTGTTGGAGAGCTGGACGACGAAGAGGATGCGGATGTAACCGTACAGGAAATTGAACGGACAGACTCCGGCACATGGAATATCCGCGGCAGTGCAGACCTTGAGGACGTGGCAGATGCGCTTGGCGTACCGCTGCCGGTTGACGAGTACGAAACATTCAGCGGATTTGTATTCGGCGAGCTGGGCACAATCCCTGACGACGGAAGCCAGCTTGAGCTCGATTTATACGGGCTTCATGTCAAAGTTTTGGAAGTAAAGGAACACCGGATGGAGCGTGCAACAGTCTGCCTGCTTACGCCGCCGGAAGAAAGCGAGCCTACCTGATGCAGCATCCAAAAATGATTCTGTTTGACTATGGCCACACGCTGATACATGAAACCGACTCGTCCGCGCTGCGCGGCACGCAGGCGCTTATGCCTTATGTGACAGAAAATCCGGGGCATTACAGCCCAGAGGAAATCTGTGCCGTGTCGGACCGGCTGTCCTCCGAAATAATGCTGCCGGTGCGTGCATCGGGGCTCGATATTCACAATTTGAACTTTCAGCGTTTATTGTATGAATATTTGGAAATCAAGTTTTCATGCACACCGGAAGAAATAGAAGAAATTTTCATAGACCATACGTTTCCAGCGGAACCCATGCCCGGTGCACGGGAAATGATTTCCGAATTAAACAGGCGCGGCATCCGTACCGGCGTTATCAGCAACACATCCTTTTCCAGCAGTGTGCTCCATGCGCGGCTGAATCGCCTGCTGCCGGAAAACCGGTTTGAGTTTGTTATGACATCAAGCGAATACATCTATCGCAAGCCGAGCAAACTACTTTTTGCGCTCGCGCTGAAGAAAGCGCATTTGTACACGTCTGACGTATGGTTCTGCGGCGACGATGTGGAGGCGGACGTCATGGGCGCAGCCGGTGTTGGGATATATCCCGTCTGGTACGATAGCCCGCTGGCGTGTACATACCGAAGCCAGGCGCAGTCCCTGCCGCAGGGGATGGACTGCTTTCACATCCGTGACTGGGCGGAGCTGACCGCCCGGCTGGAGTATCTGCAAAAAACAGAATAAACAATCAAAGGAGGAACCTGTTATGCGGTTTACGATTGCACATAACAATATTACGGTTCTTGACCTCGACAAGAGCCTCGCCTTTTATGAGGAGGCGCTTGGCCTAACACCGGTCAAAATTACAGAGGCCGCGGACAAAAGCTTCAAGATTGTCTTTCTTGGGGACGGTACGTCCGCGCACAAGCTCGAGCTGACGTGGTACCGTGACAAAAAGGAACCTTGGAACCTCGGCGACAATGAGATACACACGGCTTTTGTGACGGACGACTTCGACGCGGCGTACAAAAAGCATAAGGAAATGGGCTGTATCTGTTTTGAAAATACGGCAATGGGGCTGTACTTTATAGCTGACCCGGACGGCTATTGGAGCGAAATATTACCAGAAAAGCGCTGATAGGCGCTTTTTTGCTGTGTAGAAGTCGGCAGGTGGTACAATTTCAATAAAAAATGGAGAGATACATATGAAACTTGCATGCAATTACTATCCGGAAACGGAACAGCTTTTCGACGCAGGCAGCATTGACCTCGATTATTTCAAATATCCGGGACTTCCCTTTCAAATGGATGTCATGAAAAACGCCGAGTCCTTCCGGTGCTTCTGTGGCCGTATCACCAGGAAAAGGCCGCTATTGCTGCATGGGCTTTATCCGGCTCCGCACGATTTGTCCTCCCCGTCTTTGCAGGCAGATTTTGACGATACGGTTGCAGACGAGCTCATCCGTATGACAAAAACGCCGGGACTGTCGTTTCATCCAACCTTGGGCAAGCTCTCTGCGGACAAGCCCTTTGAGCAAATCTTTCAAACAATTGTCAGCAATGCCCGGTATTTGAAAGAAAAGTATTCCCATATGCAGTTTGTATCACTCGAAAACGGCGATACACCCGCATGGGGGGATTTACTAAAGCCCTCGGTCATGACGCGCCTCATTCATGAGAGCGGCTGTGCGTTCCTGCTCGACATCAGCCATGCATTCTGCGCCTCGCAGTTGCTGGGCATTCCGTTTTTTGACTATCTAAAACAACTCCCACTTTCCAAAACGGTTGAAATCCATATTAACGGATGGGTGATTGTGCAGGGCGATATCATGTGCCACACAAAAATCAACGACGCGGGATATCAGGCGCTTGAATTTGTGCTGGAACACTGCCAACCGGAAATTGTGACTTTGGAGTACGGGCGCCACAACGACCGGGTAGGCGCAGGCGTCCCCGTCCTCTCCCCCGAACGCATAAACGTGTCCGCAAAGGCCGAAATAGAAGAACAGATGCACAAGCTACAGGAGATTTGTATCAAAGGAGGAATATAGCAGGCTTTTTACATTATCTTTACGTTTTTTGTAGGTTTTTCGGGAAAACTGTAGACAAACGCCTTCCGTTATTATATAATTTTATGGGTTCGGCCATCGCTTAATGAGCGGGGCCGCTTATAACAATTATATATGGAGGGATTTATATGCAAAAGCTTTCCGGGAAAGACTATGCGCTCGGCATCCAACACCTGTTTGCTATGTTCGGCGCAACGGTTCTAGTCCCGCTGATGACGGGCTTCGACCCGGCAGTGGCCCTTGTTACAGCCGGTATCGGCACGCTCATCTTCCACTGCTGCACAAAGTTTAAAGTGCCGGTGTTTGTCGGCTCTTCCTTTGCGTTTATCGCATCGGTAGCCGCCGCCGTACAGACAAAGGGGATTGAGTATGCGCAGGGCGGTATCATGGTTGCCGGCCTTCTCTACCTCGTTTTTGCGCTGATTGCGTATCTGATTGGCTCCGACCGGATTAAGAATATTTTTCCGCCGGTTGTCACAGGCCCAATCATTCTGGTAATCGGCGTCGGCCTCGCTGGCACGGCATTTAATGATTGCCTGAACAATGTCGCAATCGAGGGCAGTATTACAGGGACGCAGGGCATCAGCCTCGCAATAGCGGCGTTTACGCTTGCTGTTGTAATCGTATGTACCCTATTTGCAAAGGGTTTCTTTAAGCTTGTGCCAATTTTGATTGGGATTGCGTCCGGCTATGTGCTCTGTGTTATTTTGTATTTCTGCGGCGTTTTTGAGATGGATTTTACACCCATCGCTGAAGCTGCATGGATTAACATCCCCTATGTAACGGAGTTTACAAACAGTTATGGGCAGACGACGACGTTCTTCTCCCTGCCGAAGTTTGACTGGGGCATCATCCTTTCGATTGCGCCGATTGCGCTGGTAACCTTTATGGAGCATATCGGCGACATTACGACGAACGGCACCGTGGTTGGCAAAAACTTCTTTAAAGATCCCGGTCTGCACCGGACGCTGCTCGGCGACGGCCTTGCAACGTTTGCGGCCGGCCTTCTGGGCGGTCCTGCAAACACGACCTACTCGGAAAACACGGGTGTGCTTGCGACGACGAAGAACTATAACCCATCCATCCTGCGCCTTGCGGCCGTATTTGCCATCATCCTCGGCCTGTTCGGCAAGTTTGGGGCGGTACTTCAGACGATTCCCGGCCCAGTCAAGGGCGGTGTGGAGCTGATGTTGTTCGGCATGATTGCCAGCATTGGTATCCGTTCGCTCGCCGAGGCGAACCTCGACTTTACACATTCGCGGAATCTGACTATCGTTGCAGTAATCCTTACTACCGGCCTTGGCATCAACGCAATCGGCGGGATTCCGATTATGATTGGTACTGTTATGCTCAATATCTCCGGCCTGTTTGTCGCAACGGTACTGGGCGTACTGCTTAACGCCATTCTGCCGAAGGAAATCTAATTTACATAGCTGGAGGAACACATGGAACTGCAAAAACAAATCCGGGACAATGCCGCTCTGCGGCGCAGCTTTAATGCGCTGGCAAAAGCGACGTTTGACATTTCCTTTGAAACATGGTATCAGGACGGCTTCTGGTCGAACAGCTATATTCCCTACACCTTTACAGAGGGGGACACCGTACTCGCCGCCGCAGCGGTTAATCGTATGGACTTCCTGTTTCAGGGAAAGACGCGGCGCTATATCCAGATTGGCACCGTCATGACGGACAGCCGCTACCGGAACCGTGGCCTGTCCCGCAGACTGATTACAGAAATTCTGCACGACTGGCAGCCGCGGTGTGACAGCATATTCCTGTTTGCAAACGGAACGGTGCTGGACTTTTACCCGAAATTCGGCTTTTCTGTCGCGCAGGAATTTCAGCACAAGAAAGCGGTCAGCAAGAACCGCGCCAGTGCAGCAGCGCGCAAATTGGACCTAGACAAAGCCGACGACCGGGAACTGTTTGCGCGATACAGCCAAAAGGAAAACCCCTTTGCCGCTTTGCAATTACTAGACAGGCGCGGGCTTACCATGTTCCATAGTGCCTTTTGGAAGGACAGCATCTACTATGCAGCGTCGTATGACGCTGTAATTGTCGCAGAGCATGACGGCGGTACGTTGCTGTGCTGTGACATATTTGGCGGCAGCGGCTATAACTTGGACACTGTACTCTCTGCCGTTATACGGAAAGAAACAGAAGCGGTACACTTTGGATTTACGCCAAAGGATACGGACGGCTGCTCTGTCGAACCGTTTCAGGACGAGGACACGACGCTGTTCGTGCTGGGCGGAACAGAAAATCTATTTACCGGTGGCCGCACGCTGATGTTTCCGCTCCTGTCCCATGCGTGAGCAAAGCCATATAAAAACGCAATTGTATTTACTTTTAGAAAGAAGGAACGCTAAATGAAGAATCAAGTACATGTAATGGACCATCCGCTGATTCTGCACAAAATCTCCATGCTGCGCAACAAGGATACGTCGGTCAAAGATTTTCGCGAGCTGGCCTATGAGATTGCGCTTCTGATGGGGTATGAAGCGACGCGCGACTTAGAACTGACGGAGCGCGAGGTTGAAACGCCGCTTGCAAAGACGACGGGCCGCTTTATCGACAAGCAGGTAGCCCTCGTGCCGATTCTGCGCGCCGGGCTCGGCATGGTGGACGCGCTGATGAGTCTGATTCCCGCCGCGAAGGTGGGCCATATCGGACTTTACCGCGACCATGAAACGCTTCAGCCGGTGGAATACTACTGCAAGCTGCCACCCGACATTGCACAGCGGCAGGTGCTCGTGTTAGACCCCATGCTTGCCACAGGCGGGAGCAGCGCGGCGGCAATTGAGTTTATCAAAAAACGTGGCGCGCAACGTATCAAGCTGATGTGCATTATCGCCTCCCCGGAGGGCGTAGAAGTTGTGACAAAGGCGCATCCGGATATAGAAGTATTCTGCGGCATTGTGGACGAGCGGCTCAATGAGAAGGGCTATATTGTGCCCGGTTTGGGCGACGCGGGCGACCGGCTGTTTGGCACACTTTAAGCGGGATTGTTTTTTGGCGGGGGCTCTGCCCCCGCTTTACTTTTTTGCCTGCCTGCGGTATAATGGTGCAAAAGGAGCGTGAACCATGAAACTGAAACACCTGACCGCCTATCTAATTGGCGGCGTTGTCCTGCTTGCCATTGCCATACTCGTCCTATCGGCAGTGCAAAGCGGCGTAACCGTAAAAGAATCTGCGTTTGCACTGAACACCTATGTTACCGTAACAACCTATGGCGCGGACCGTGCATCGGCAGAGGCCGGCATCCAAACCATCCAGGAGATTGAAACACAAATGAGTGCATATGTCGATACGAGTGAGGTGGCATATGTCAACAGCGTCGGTAGAGCCAACGTACCAATTCCTGTCAGCGACGCGCTCTTTCAGGTACTGGAAACGGCTCTATCCTACAGCGAGCTGACGGGCGGGCGCTTTGACGTTACAATTAAGCCGGTCACAGACGTGTGGGACTTTTCCGGCAGTCCACGCGTTCCAACAGACACAGAACTGACCGAGGCGCTGTCCCGCGTCGGATATCAAAATGTCGTTCTTGACCGGGAGAATAAAACAGTCACGTTCCTAAAGGATGGGATGCAGCTCGACCTCGGCGGTATCGCAAAGGGATACGCAGCCGACGAAACGGCGAAAACGCTGGTACAGCACGGCTGTAGTAAGGCGCTCGCCAATCTCGGCGGCAATATTGTCCTGCTTGGGACAAACAACGCTCCGCTTGACGAACTGCAAAACAACTGGCTTCACCGAGATATCAACAAGCCATGGCGTGTCGGAATTCAGACGCCATTTGCCGCGACCGGCTCCTACCTTGCTGTCGTGTCGCTGCAAAACGTACCCGGCGAAGCGATAAACGTCGTCACGTCAGGTGCATATGAACGTAATTTCACACAGGATGGCATATTGTATCACCACATACTCGACCCGGCAACAGGCTATCCGTACAATGGTGCGGCGGAAAGCGTCACCGTAATTGGGCCAAGCTCTATGGAGGCGGATGCGCTCTCGACCTCGCTTTATATGATGGATATTGACGAGGGGCTGGCTTTGGCGCAGGAGCGCGGATATGACGCGTTGATTGTAGATAAAAACAAAAAAATCCACACGACGTTGGACAAAAGCCGTGTGGAAATCTCCGATTCCGCCTATTCGTTTGCGCAGTAACGCAGCGAATGGGCGGCTATTTTTTTGCCAGTAGGAGCGTTGTATTTTCCATTCGGAACATCAGTTTTACCGATGTAAAACCCGCCTCCTGCAAAAGACGCATCTGATTCTCGACTGTACATGGCGTATCAATATGATAAAATGTATCCGGCTCCGCCGTAAATTCCCGGTAAAGTCGGTCGCTCTCTGCAAACAGGTTGTCCTCTTCCTCCTGCGTTTCAACCATATAGTCGCACTCGAGATATATGCCGTCCGCCTTAAGCGCAGTGCAAATTTTCTGGTACAGCGCCCGCTTCGGAGCATGGGCGAAATGATGCATCGTCTGGAACGACACCGCCGCGTCGAAGCATTCTTTTCCAAACTCAACCTGAAAATAGTCACCGCAAATCAGAGTAAGCGGCTTGTCCGGATGTTTCTGTTTCAGACGGTCAAGCATAGCCTGCGTCAAGTCAACCCCTACGACTTGCATATCGGGAAACCGGCGGTAAATCTCGTCCAGCTCCAGCCCTGTGCCGCACCCCAAGTCGAGGAGCGTTTTCGTGCCGGGGCGCAAAAGCTCCGCCATCTTCCGGTACCCCTCGCAGCAGCCTGCTACCTCTGTGAGCATATGGCTGTCATATTCACGAATGCGTTTTTCAAAAAATTCCGTCATTTTCTCCATCTGAATTGTTTCTCCTTTGAAAATACCACCCTACGCACCCTTCCGGATTTCCTTAAGCGCAACTGCAAGCTGGTCCGGGCAGGAAGTTGATTTACTTCCGCACCGCGTCCCCTCCAGCGCGGCAATTACCTCATCGACGCTTCTCCCGCGTGCAAGGCTCGCAATTCCCTTTCCATTTCCGTTACATCCACCGTGGAACACAACATTCTTTACAATCCCGTCTTCTACTTCAATGTCGATCTGCATGGAGCAGACGCCTTTTGGCTGATACGTATACACCATCTTGCTTCCTCCTTATAAAAAACAGGGCTTCCCCTATGAAAGCCCTGTCATACACATATATCTTAGAGCGTTAGCCTCTTAGAGCGCAGCCTTTGCCTGCTCTGCCAGCGCCGTAAACGCCGCCGGGTCCGCAATCGCAATCTCGGAAAGCATCTTCCGGTTGATGTCGATGTTCGCCTTCTTCAGGCCGTTCATAAAGCGCGAATAGTTCATACCATTCATCTTCGCCGCCGCGCTGATTCTTGCAATCCACATTCTGCGGAAGTTACGCTTCTTCTGCTTTCTGCCAATGTATGCATATACGAGCGACTTCATAACCGCTTCGTTCGCTGTGCGGTAGAGCTTGCTCTTTGCACCGCGGTAGCCCTTCGCGAGCTTTAATATCTTTTTATGTCTTTTTCTGGTGGTCAACGCACCCTTTACTCTTGCCATCGTTTATTCCCTTCTTTCCAAATCGTAATATTATTTGTATGGAATCAATTTCTTGATCGTTGCCTCGTTCGCCGCGCTTGCATAAGCAGCCTTACGCAGGCCCCGCTTCCGCTTTGTCGTCTTTTTGGTCAGGATATGGCTCCTGTATGCGCTGCCCCTCTTTACCTTGCCCGATTTCGTCAAAGAGAACCGCTTTGCCGCGCCTCTGTGCGTCTTTATTTTCGGCATTTGTGTACACTCCTTCCAATTCCTTCATTCTCATTTATTATAGCCATTTTCCCAAACGGGTCAATGTTATAAACTTTTCTCCTCTACCGTGTCAGTTTGCCTTGGGCGCAGCCTTCGGCACCATAAACATCGCCATGTTCCGGCCCTCTAACTTCGCGTTCTTCTCCACGGTCCCATACTCAGATGCAGCCTCAGCAAACCGCTTCAGCAAGTCAGCGCCAAGCGCAGAGTGATGAATCTCCCGGCCGCGGAAGCGCACTGTCACCTTGACCTTGCTCCCACTCTTCAAAAACTTAACCGCAGACCCCACTTTTGTTTCAAAATCGTGCGTATCAATAGAGGGCGACAGACGAACCTCTTTGATTTCAATGACCTTCTGGTTCTTGCGGTTTTCCTTCTCCCGCTTCGCCGCCTCAAACTTGTATTTGCCGTAGTCCATAATTTTGCACACGGGCGGCTTCGCCTGCGGCGCAATCTTCACCAGGTCAAGATTCGCGTCGATCGCCATCTGCTGCGCTTTGTCAATCGGGACAATGCCGAGTTGGCTCCCATCCTCGCCAATCAAACGCACTTCTCTGTCACGGATTTGCTCGTTGATTTGCTGCTCTTTGTTACTGATAAATATCACCATCCATTTCAATATTGTGGGGCTCCGCCCCGTCAAAACCATAAAAAACGGATAAACGAAACCGTTTATCCGTAAAATACATACATCACCCATATCTCAATTTGTATGGGCCACGACATATTCAACCGGACCAGCCTGCGCCGTACGGTGAGGGAAATGCACTTCCCTGCTTTGTTTTCTAAAACAGTATACCACAGGTCACGCCGCCTGTCAAGCACTTTTTTCCGATTCTGCGAGGCACTTTGCCAAAAAGTTTTCCACCCCGAGCCACTCCTCAATCCTGCCCTGCTTGATGGAGTAATCAATCTGTGCAATCTCACGCACCGCGTGACACAGAAACCGCTTTGGAAAGCGCTCCGCCGCGTGGGCGTAGTCGCGCACAAAGTAAGGCGGAACCTTAATCTTTGCTGCAATGTTGCCATATGGCTCGCTGTGCTCGAGCAGAATCTTCGTGTGCAGAATCCGCTCAAAATTCGTCAGCAGAAGCGCCAGCACCATAAAGGCCGACTCCTTCAGTGTCTTGAGCGCGTCAAGCTCAGCAAATACCGTGCGTGCATCGCGGCGCAGCATGGCGTTTATCATGTTGAATACACGGCTCTGCGGCATTTTCGTAACGATTTTATCAATGTCACTCTTCGTAATCCTCTCACCGCAGTAGGCAAACAGCTTTTCCAACTCGCGCTTTAGGTTGTTCATCCCACCGTCGCAATTGTGAATTAGATACTCAACATCCGCCTTTGTGATAGCCTTGCCCGCCGCGCGGCAGCCGCGGCCCACCCAGTTGATCAGCTCTACGCCCTCCAGATAGGCGCACTCGACCGCGCAGCCGGCCTTCTCGACGGCTTTATACAGCGCGCTGCGCTTATCCACTTCTTCTTCATAAAACGCCAGCACCGCGTAATCCGGCACCCGCTTGACAGCCGCCGTCCAAAACGTCTTGGCCTCCTCGTTCGCCTTTGCAAAAATGCCACTGTACTTAATCAAAATCAGCTTGCGCTGCGCCATCATCGGCGGCGTATCCAGTGCAATTGCAATCTCATTGTAATCCTGCTTTGGCCCTTCGTAAACAACATAGTTGAAATCTTCAAAGTCCGGCTCCACAATATTACTGCGCAGCATACCAAAATAATAACTCTTTAAAAAGTCCTCTTCTCCAAAGAACAGATATACATTGCCAAACGCCTTCGACTTTAGCTGTTCCTTCAGCACGCTCAGTCCGCCGGCTGTGGATTTTTTAGCCATATGCTTGCCCCGCTTTTCAAAAAAGTTTCTTCGTAGGAAGGCCGCTCATAAAACGTGTCAATCCACTTGATTTCCTCCGCATCCACATAAAAGCGGATGTCCCCGCACTCGCTCGTCTGATAAATGTCAACCTCGTTTTTGACCAGCGTGTTGATTGTTTCGCGGGCTGGAAACCCGTAGACATTGTCCTTCCCCTCACTTATTATAGCATACTTTGGCGCACATGTCTTGATAAATTTTGCAGTGCTCGAAGTTTTTGAGCCATGATGTGCAACCTTCAGTACGTCCGCGCGGATTGCGTCGCCGTAATTCGCCACTTTGCTCTCCGCTTCCAGCTCAATGTCGCCGGTGAAAAGAAAACTCGTCTCCCCATACGTCAGCTTCAGTACCAGCGACTTGTTGTTTTCGCTGAAGGCTCTGTTTTCCGCATTCCGCTGTGTCGGCGCAAATGCTACAAAGTGCGTGTCCCCAATGTCGAGCCGGTCACCCTCCTTGAAGTACAAAATGTTGACTCCCTTTTCCCGCGCCGTACGTTCTATCTCTTCCTTATACTCCATATCCTCACCGTTTTTCCGATAGGGTAAGATGAGATTCTTCACTTCCATCGTACGTACCGCGGCGGCAATCCCCTGCGCGTGGTCTTTGTTGTAGTGGGATAAAATTGCATAATCGATCGTGTTGACGCCGTTGCGCTTCAGGTATGGAACAAACAAGGTTTCGCCCAGGTCGGTCTTGCTCACGGGTGAGCTCCCGCCGCCGTCGATGACAACCGTTTTCCCGCCCGGAATCTGAATCAATGCGGCGTCGCCCTGCCCGACATTGAGAAATGTTACCCGCAAAAGCGACCCGGTATACGCCCCGGTGACAAGCAGGCAAACGACAAGTGTCGTACTCAATCCCAATGTGGTGAAAACCGTCCGCCGCCCCTTCTTCATCAAAACAAAATAGAGCGCGGCAAGCAAAAGATAATAAACCAGCATCTTCCAGATATTCATGGTAAAGATATCCACCGTAGAAAACGGCAGTATGCTGACGACATGGATTACACCGAGTATATATTTGACAAACAGTCCTAATACAAACGCAACGACACTTCCAACGGCCGGCCCGAACCCGCTGACAGCAAAGAGCAGAAACCCCAACCCAAGCGTAACCGTGAGCACCGGCACGATCAGAAGGTTTGCAAGAACCGAATAAACCGAGATCTTATTGAAATAAAACGCCAATACCGGAAGAATCAAAAGCTGTGCCGCAATCGAAACGCTGATGAGTGAGGACAGTTTCCGAAAACGGACCACCCGTACCAAAGCGTTATCAATCGGCGCAGCAAACAAAATGATTCCAAGCACTGCGCCGAAGGAAAGCTGGAACCCAACGCTGAAAATGGTAAACGGGTCGTAAAGCAGCATGACAAATGCTGTAAGGTAGAGTGTATTTTTCCTGTCATAGTCGCGGCTGAGTAGTTCGCCCACCAAAAAGATACTTGTCATAACCACGGCGCGGACAATGGACGGCGTCATTCCTTGCAGGAAAGCAAACGCCCATAACACAACAATTGCCGCCGGATAGGCATACCGTTTCCGTACCCGGCAGGCGAACAAAATCCACAAAAGCACTGCCAGGACACAGTTGACATGCAGCCCGGACGCAACCGTAATGTGAACCATTCCCGTGTCGGTCAGTTTCTGGTAAAATTCGTCCGAAAATCCGGTTTTGTCGCTCAGCAACATGCCGCGCAAAAGCCCGGCCTCGTCACCGGAAAAATACGTGTTGATTACATCTATAAAATATTGCTGGCAAAGGTTGGCAAGATCAGTAAGACTGAAATAACTGATTTCGTGTCCAGTAAGAGTACTGTCCCCATAGCTTCCGACCCCATTAAAGAAAATCCCGCGCGCCTTTTTGTATAATGTGTAATCTGCGTCACCGTCGTTGAGCGGAACGGAAGGCTCTTCCAGTTCAAGAACAACAATAATCACATCGCCATAAGCATATGGTTCCGGCGCGGTCTCTAAATCATATTTTGCAAGAGAAAGTTCTACCGTTTCCCGGGCTGCGATTTCAGTTTTATTCTCATCTTTTCCAATTTCCATGCGCTCCGTTTTAAGCTCATACCGGTCATAATATTCATCTTCCGTATCGGACACCGCCACAATGCGGCCCGTTACAGTCACCGTTTCTCCGATATGCGGCAGAAACGCATCCGTCCGCAGGGAAATGGAAATCCCAGTATAAAAGAGTCCAATCAGAAAGAAACATACGACAAAAATCGGCAATTTTCTCGCATTTCTCCAGAAAAGAGTATAACGAAATAAGACGGCAAGTAAAACAAAAATTGCCGCAAACAATGACGCGGAGGCCGGCAGCAGTTCAAACGCCAGGATTCCGCCGATATACGAAAGTAAACAGGACAAAACTGCTTTTCTCATAGATGCCAATATTCCTATCTGTCCATATTTTTCATATACAAACAAACAGACGCCAAATTTGGCGTCTGTCAAATAAATGCTGTTTATTTACTTTTAGAAAATTCTTCTTGCGGTCACATACCGGGACGCATAATAGTTAGAATTAATCGACTCAACGCAAACCGTTTTCCCCGGCTGCGGAGAATGAACCATATTGCCATCTCCAACATAAATTCCAACATGGCCAATTCCGCCGCCGCTGTACGGCCCAAACATTACAAGGTCACCAGGCAGAAGCTCACTCTTGCTTACTTCATAACCATTTCCCGTCTGCCCTGCCGCCGTACGGTTAAGCGAAACGCCCAACTGACGGTATACATACGAGGTAAAACCGGAACAGTCAAACCCGCTCGGGCTGGAACCACCGTAAGCATACGGCGTGCCAATATACTGCATCGCAACATCTACAACCTGCTGCGCACCCGTCGGCTCATAATAATACTCTTCCTCTGTAATACCGCTCAGATACTCGGTGCAGATAAACCGCTCTACCCCGTCAATATTGACGATAAAGAAGCCGTTTTCCTCACCATAGATGATGTACTTCGTGCCTTTCGGCACAGCGTCAACAATCGAGCAATCAAATTGTGCGCCATTCCGGATATATACGCCCTCTGCATTCGTTTTGCCATAAATCGGCGTATCAAGGAGAATCTTTGGTGTTATATTCTTCGGCACGGCAATGTCAACATATTCACTTGCCACATACGCCGGAGCGCCGTTATAATCAATTGTAAACCAGCCGTCGCCCTGCTCAATCACGTTTACTACAAGGTTATTCGGCAACGTTCCAATCACAGAACTGTCATAAGACGGATAATCCCGTACATTCAATACACTTGCATTTACCACGCCGTCCTGCGCAAAAGCAGCAACGCCGAATGCCGTCAAAGATACCGCCGCAGCCGATGCAAACGCCGCGATCATCTTATGTATCACCTTCATACTACAACCTCCAAAAATCCCTAACTTTTTCACCACGTTTTCTATTCTACTATAAAATTTTGTATTTGTCAAACCTTTTTAATAACTTTTTTAATATTTCGTAATAAATTTTAAAATTTACGCATATACTATTTCCTTACCTGCCGCGCTGCGGGCGAAGCAGCGCGCATATTGTCAAAAACCGCGTCAAATTAAGGTTTTATTAAGACATGTCCTCATGTTTTTTTAGAAAGTTTTTCCCTGTCCGGCTACGTGTTTCCCCGTAATTTTTCTTTTTTATGGATTAGATTTATTAAATTTCAAATTAAAATTGTAACATTTGTAACATCTGGCCTTGTTTCTGTTTTTTCAAATCGTAACAGAAAAGATAACATATTTGTAACCGGTATGTAACGGAAAATTACGCCAAAAAAACAAATTTTATTCTCGTATTAAATTTTTATCTGGACAGACAATAAAAACGACCAAACATTTTATTTTTTAGCAACAGCGAAACAAAAAAGGAGGAGCAAAGATGAACACGGCAAAAAAAGACTTTAAACGCTTCTGTGTGTTGGTCTGCGTGTTGTTTTGTGCATCTTTTGTCTACGTAGCGGCGGAAACACAGCCCGTTGCAAACGATTTCACAAAGACAGAAACACAAAACAGCGCCATATACTTTACGCAGGAGGACTTTAAGACGAACGTCACCTCGGATAGCGGCGACGTAACAACAATCAAACTGATAAGCCTGCCTGACCGGGGAAGTCTCACATTTCAGAGCAGCCCCGCAACAGAAAACCAGGAAATTCCCATTGAAAACGCAGGAGAACTGCTCTATACACCGGAATCCGACCAGACCTATTCAACCACATTCCAATACCAGGCAAAGGTCGGAGAGCAATACTCGGAGTCTGCAACCATTACCATCACAATGACAGAAGCAGCCACCGGTACGCTGACGGTGGAAGACCTCAGCATTACAACACAGAAAAATAAGCCGGTGTCTTCGACGCTGGTTGGCCATTCAGATTCTGAAACGCCCCAGCAACCGGAATTTATGATTGTTGATGAACCGACAAAGGGCAAAGTTGAGGTAACGGACGTCCAAACGGGTGCGTTTACCTATACGCCGTTTACCGACCAGACCGGAGAGGATACCTTTACCTTTAAACTTGTCCTCTCCCCGCACGAGTCCGATCCCGGAACCGTCACCGTCACCATTGAGGACACCCCAGAGGAACCGGAGCTGTTCCATTATGCTGACCTCGGCACGCATTGGGCTGCATATTCTGCGGCTATGTTGGTCGAGCGTAACATCACCATTGGAGAAAAGATTGGAAACAACTACTACTATTATCCGGAAAAACAGCTCACGCGCGGCGACTTTGTTCTGCTGCTTACGTCAGCAGTCGGGCTTGACAGCCTTCCGGAATACACGGGAAGCGTGCGTTTTGCCGACGAGGACCAAATGCCGAACTATTTAATCGAGCCCGCCTACCGTGCAATGGAGGCCGGAATCATTAACGGTATCGCAGAGGGCGACCAAATCTACTTTGGAGCAGACAATCCGCTTACGAGAATCGAAGCCTTTGTCATGATTAACAACGCAATCAATCCGGAGTATGAGAGCGACATTACACTGGACTTTGCCGATGTGAACGACATTCCGCAATGGGCAGTACAGGCTGTTAAGAACATGGAAGGATACGGTCTGATTAAAGGCTACGACGACAACACGCTCCGTCCCTTCAGCCGCATTACAAAGGCGCAGGGCGGCGAAAGCGTATACCAGTTTGTAAAATATCTCGATGCATACCCGGAAGCACGGGCAAGGCTGTGCCAAAATTTCACATTTGAGTCACAGCCTATCAGCTATAATGTGCAAAAGGGCTATATCAGCAGCGCCGTACACTAAGCGGTGAACAAAAACAAAAAAACGTGTGTGGAACCGTTATTCCACACACGTTTTTATTCTCTGTTTCATCCCTGCGCCAGCGCATCTTCTAACCAAAATGCACCAATGTCAATCGCTGACCAGAGGTCCTCGCGTTCCGCCTTTTTAATCATCTTGTTTTTGGGGTTCAAATATGTGTCATTCTGCTGAAGCTGGATTACAACATGGCCGGCAACGTCCGTATCGCCCACCTTTTCAAAATTGTCCAGTACAAATGATACGATATATTTATCCCCCGGATTCCCGTAAAAAATAACATTTCCCTGCCGTACAAGCGGTTTCCCCTTGTACATCAACAGCTTGCTCTTCACTTTCTTTTCCGCCATAGCAGCCTCCTTTCCACAGCCGTCCCAAAACCTTTCTATTAGTATAACACATTTTCCATGTATTGTCTACTCATTCTTGAAGGCTTTTCCCTTTACAAAGACCTGCTGCAATTCAAGCTCCTTCGACACAAGCAGCAAATCCGCATCCTTTCCAGGCGCAATACTGCCGACCCGAGCCTGTGCTTCCACCGCACACGCGGGATTATAGGAAGCCATTTTAACCGCTTCCTCCAGCGGCACGCCCCACGCCGCCATATTCTTGACACATTCAAACAGCGGTGCAATCCCGCCGCAGATCGTACCGTCCTCCTGCCGGGCAACGCCGCCCTGTACCGTCACATGCATCCCGCAGAACTCGTACTCGCCCTCGCGCAGTCCTGCTGCATTCATACTGTCGTTGATAAGAATAATTTTGTCCGATCCAAACATCGCGTAGGCCATCTTCGCCATCGTTGGGCTGACATGCAGTCCATCGCCAATCAACTCCACCATAGCGCCGCTCTCAAACGCGGCGGCAATCAGGCTTTTGCTACGGTGGTGCAGCGGCGGCATAGCGTTAAACAGGTGCGTGACCTGCGTCGCGCCGGCCTGAAATGCCGCCATGCAGGTTTCATAGTCCGCGCCGGTATGCCCGAGTGACACGTGAACCGTACTGTCACAGGATTCGATAAATGCAAGCGCACCGTCCGTTTCCGGTGCAACTGTCGTGAGCTTGATTCGGCCGCCGGCCGCGCGCTGCATTGCATCAAAGTCAAACTCCCGTACGCTGCGGAGCCAGTCCGGACGATGGGCGCCCTTATACCGCTCCGACAGATACGGCCCTTCCATATTGATTCCAAGAATCTCTGCACCGTCTACGCCGCGTTCCACAGCAGCCGCAATGGTTTCCATCGCGCGGAGCGTATCGTCGTAGAGTGCCGTTGTCGTCGTTGGCAAAAACGCAGTCGTTCCCGTCGAGGCCCAGTATTTACTCATAGCATTCAGGCCGTCATAGTCACAGCTCGTCGTATCATAGCCGACTGCGCCGTGCGTATGAATATTGACCAGCCCGGGCAACAGGTATGCCCCATTCGCGTCCAGTACGGGTGCACCATCAATATGCGGTGCAATCCGGCGAATCAGAGCGCCGTCGACTTCGACATCCGCCTGTATAAATTTAAAGTTACCGTTTAGTACGGCAGCATTTTTGATAATAAACATAAGTTACTCTCCTCTCAGGCCGCCTTGCTGCGCGTGCGGCGCTCCTTTTTCCGAAGCTGAAGCCCAGCGCACGCAAACAACCCCCATGCAATAAGCTGGCTTATCCCCAGCCCGATTATAGCATATACCATATATTTCGTTTCCTGCGGTACAAGAAGGAGCGCAAAGATACCAACTGCACGCCCCGCATTCCGGTACAGTTCCCGCACAGTCAGGATTTCAAGATTTTTATAATGACTGTTAGGGATTTTATACGCCGCGTCATAAAAGATAAAAAACGTCGCTGCGGCAAAAAAGCTCTGCACACATGCCGTTACGACTCCGTAGGAAAAAATCGGCACATAGCCCACGCCGGAGAGAAAAACAAACCCAATCCCCGCGTTGAGCAGGCACGACAAAAGAATGACAAGCGCACGGTTGCGGCCGTTAACCCGTCCTTCCGCACATCTGGAGCAGGAAAGCTGGAGCGCGCCAAGCAAAAATGCGTACAGCCCTACAATGCTGTTGGAAAAGCTCAGTACAAACAGTAAAACCGGCACCAGAAACGCCATTACGCCCTCCCGAAAGCCGCTTACAAGCTCTCCCAAGGAGGCGTACCGCATACTTTTGTCCCGCAGAGAATAGACAAATACATTTCCAAAATGCGTATTCGTCCGGTTTCCGTCGCTGTACGTCAGACACAGGCAGCATACAAGGCATGCGGCCAAAACAGCGAGTACCACGGAAAACAAAACCGTGTATCCCCGAATGCCGCCAACCAAATCGACCAGTACGCCGGCAATCAGCGGTGCAAGTACAGCCGAAAGTGCATTAATACCACCCTGTATTGAGAGATAGTAGTCCCGGTTGTTCCCGCTGGTGGCAAAGGTGACCGCATCTCCGTAATTAAACTGGAACAGCGCCGTCCCCATCCCATTTAAAAAGCCCAGCGCCCAAATATAATTGATACATGCCTTCCCCAAAAGCAGGAGCAGAGCAAATACAAGCGCATAAAGGCACAGCCCCGCAACCATCAAAACACGCGACGAAATCGCCTTGCCCGTAATACCAATCACAACGGAAAAGACCGCCATCGACGCGTACAGGCAAAGATTGTAATAGGCTACGCTCTTGATTCCCGAAACCAGTTCGCCGCTCGTATAGGCGCAGGAATAGAGATACGTATTGATAAAGATACCCGCTAATCCTGCCGCGGCAAAAAACAGGGAAACTGCTGCCAAAAACAGTTTTTGCTCACGCAGCAATACCCCACCCGAGAACAGCGCCCCCAGCCGCGTTCCCATGCGTTTAAAATAAGCACTCATACCAATTCCCCCAACAAACAGCACACAGCTTCCCACACTGCGCGCCCGACAACTGCCGTAAAGGCGCAAATGCGCAGGCCCCTACGCCTGCGCAAAGCTGTCACCCATTTGATTTTTATTTATTCTCCAGATATTCGTTAATGCTCGCTACCAGCGCATCCGCATCTGTCGCGTGGACTGCGCAAGCTTCCTCAATCGACTCCCCGCTCGCCGACGGGCAGCCGAGACAATGCATCCCAATCTCTAAGAAAAACTTCGCCGTCGACGGGTCGAGCTTTAAAACATCTGCAATAATCATATCTTTTGTTACTTTCATTTTTCTTCCTCCTCTTTGTGCTCTGGTTTCTTTGTCTCTTCTATGGGTTTTGTTTCCTCTTGCCGCTCCTCATGTTCTTTGGCAGCGGGCTGGCTTTCTTTTTTATCTGAAACCGCGGGACGGAACTCCGTCGGCTGTGCCGCAGGCGTATCCACCTCATCCGCCTTTGGCTTTTCCTCCAGCGGTTCGCCCAAGAACAGCTTTTCAAACTCTTCACCGCTGATTTTCTCCCGCTCAATCAGTGCGTTGGCCACGCGGGTCAGCCGCTCAAAATTCTCACGCAGGAGCTTTTCGCACCGGTTATAGCAGGTACGTACAATATTCTTGATTTCCTCGTCAATTTCTGCCGCAACCTCTTCACTGTAGTTTTTCGACTGCGCCAAATCCTTGCCGATAAACACTTCGTGCGACGAGCCGCCGTAGCTAATCGGCCCAAGCCGCTCGCTCATGCCGTACTGCATCACCATCTTCCGTGCAATCTCGGTTGCACGCTCAATGTCGTTCGACGCACCGGTGCTGATATCGTCGAGCGCAACCGCCTCAGCAACACGGCCGCCTAGCAGAACAACAATCTCGTCAATCATTTCCATTTTGGAGCGGTACCATTTATCCTCTGTCGGAAGGTGCATCGTATAGCCGCCCGCCATACCACGCGGAATAATGGAAACCTCATGCACCTTGTCCTGCGACGGCAGAAGTCGTGTAATTACTGCGTGGCCCGCTTCGTGGAACGCCGTCAACTTATTCTCATGCGGCGTAATCTTGCGCGATTTCTTCTCCGTGCCGACAACCACCTTCATCATCGCATCCTCTAAATGCTGACGGTGAATCTTGTGTTTATTCTCCCGTGCGGCCAAAAGCGCCGCCTCATTCATCAGGTTTTCCAGGTCTGCGCCTGTAAAGCCTGCCGTCGTCTTCGCTATAACGCTCAGGTCCACATCGTCGCCAAGCGGCTTCCCTTTTGAATGCACCTTCAAAATCGCCTCGCGGCCCAATACATCCGGCACGCCGACCACAACCTGCCGGTCAAAACGGCCCGGGCGCAGAAGCGCAGGGTCTAAAATGTCCGGGCGGTTTGTCGCCGCAAGGATAATGACCCCTGCATTTTCTCCGAAGCCGTCCATCTCGACCAAAAGCTGGTTGAGCGTCTGCTCGCGTTCATCGTGCCCACCGCCGAGTCCGGCGCCGCGCTGGCGGCCGACCGCGTCAATCTCGTCAATGAATACGATACAGGGGCTGTTCTTCTTTGCCTGCTCGAACAAATCGCGCACACGTGACGCGCCGACGCCGACAAACATCTCCACAAAGTCGGAACCGCTGATGCTGAAGAACGGCACGCCCGCCTCACCGGATACAGCCTTTGCAAGCAGCGTCTTACCCGTTCCCGGAGGGCCGACGAGCAGGACGCCGCGCGGAATCCGCGCACCCAAGTCGATAAACTTTTTCGGATATTTTAAAAATTCAACGATTTCTTCGAGTTCCGCCTTTTCCTCATCCGCGCCCGCGACGTCGGAAAACAGCACCTTCTTCTTATTCGTGTCTACATTCATCTTCGCCTTGCTCTTGCCGAACGACATCGCCTTTCCGCCGCCCTGCGACTGCTGCATAAAGAAAATGTAGATGAATACCAGAAGGCCGACCGTGCCAAGAATCGGCAGAAGCGACAGCCACCAGGGCTGACTCGCCGGCGCTTCTGTGTTATATTTGAGCTTGCCGTCCCGCACCTGCGCACGGATTGTATCGCCCAAATCCTGTTCAAATACAAGGATATTCGGGATATCCACCTCAATCTCCGTCACCTTGTCTGTAATGACCTTTCCATTGGTGTCCGTGATTTTTATCGGCTCCGAGAGCTTGGCATACGCTTTGTTATCCACAATGGTAAGCTCCGTCACACGTCCCGCCTCAATCTCGCGGAACAAATCGGAATAGACCTTCTCAACGGCTGTGGGCTGCGAGCCAAGCAGCATATACGCAAACAGCGTCAGCACAATGAGCAAGACCGCATAAAAGCCAAAGCTCTTCCAATATTTCTTCAAACTATCCACTCCTCTGCCCATAACGATTCTATAAAACGCAATCATAGCGGAAAACCGCACGCTCCGCCGAAATGAGGAAACCTGCCTCCGCTGTCCACAGCCGCCGCTGTAAAGGGATACCGGAAATGCAAATCCTTTTGTTACCCCGTTATCTTAGCATAAAATGCCCGTAAATACAACAATCTTTACAAATTGTTTAAAAATTATTCGTTTTCATACACGCTGCGCTTCAAAATCCCGACATACGGGAGGTTGCGGTGCTTCTGCGCATAATCGAGGCCGTACCCAATTACAAACTCGTCCGGGATTTCAAAGCCGGTATAGTCGACCTTTACTTCCGTTTTCCGCCGCGACGGCTTGTCGAGAATGGTGCAAATCCGCAGGCTCGCAGGCTCGCGTCCAAGCAGCAGCTCGCGCACATAGTTGAGCGTCAGCCCGCTGTCGATGATATCCTCGACGAGCAATACGTCCTTACCCTTAATGGAATTGTCCAAATCCTTCTCCACCTTGACGATGCCGGACGATTTTGACGACGCGCCGTAGCTCGACACGCTCATAAAGTCAATCTCCACCGGCACGGTAAGCTTTCGCATCAAATCAACGGCAAACATGACGCCGCCCTTTAAAAGCGTAATAACCAGCACCGTTTTGCCCGCATAGTCGCGGCTGATACGCTCTGCAAGCTCGCTCACCTTTGCGTCCAGTTCTTCCGCAGAAATCAGAACCCGTTCCACATCCTCATGAATTTTCATCTACTGCCCCTCCCAAAATACAATCTTCAGTATGGTTTCCGTGTGCTCCGACACGGGATATAACGCGCTCCGCCTGTAGCCGCAAACCCACAGGATTTCCCCTCCGCAGTCCATGAGCGGGACGCGCCCGCGCAGACGCGCGGGAACTTTTTCATCTACAAAATAATCCTTGAGCTTCTTCTTTCCTTTCATACCGAATGGAGCAAACGTGTCGCCGTTTTTTCTGCTTCTTATATATATTTGCCCGCTCAAGGAATTATAATCAAAATATGCACAGTTTTTTTGTCCAAAATCCGCTTCAGCCACAAACTGCTCTTTTGTGAGCAAACGGCTGAAAAACCATGTGTCCGCCTCTTTTACATACTGCTTTTCTCCAGCCAGCAAGGCGTAGGAAAAGCTCTTAACGGTCTCTTTTCCGCGGCAAAACCGCACCGCGCCATACTCCCGCCGCGCAAGCAGCGCGTCCGTGACGGAAACCGTTTTCCCCTGCATGCCTGTACCGAACAGCGCGTCGCAGCGCATCACAGCCGCATAAGTCGGCATAACGCCCAGATTCGCAATGACCTGCCGGAGCACGCGCAGCCTGAGTGCGTACGCAGCCGCACAGTAGCCCTCCACGTCAACGGCATAGCCGCCGTCCTGCACCTCCGTCACAAGCCGCGCTTCCAGCTCGCCCGCGCACTCGTTTAAATACTGTGCGTCAAGCGCGAGAAGAGACGCATTGTCAGCAAGCGTTTCAACCAAATTCGGGTTATATTCCGCCGCAAGCTGCGGCAAAAGCCGGTTGCGGAGCCGGTTGCGCGTATAATCTGTCGATTGGTTTGTCGCGTCCGTCACATATTCCTGACCGAGCCGTTCCAAATACGCCTCAATTTCTGCGCGCGCCGCGCACAAAAGCGGACGTATCACGCCGTCGGCGCGCTTTACGTGGATTCCCTTTATCCCGTCAATGCCGCTGCCGCGCAGAAAGTACATCAGGCTCGTTTCCGCATTGTCGTTTTGGTTATGCGCCGTTGCAATCTTATCCAATACATAGCGTTCTCTCAGCTCGGAAAAAAAGCCATAACGCACTTGCCGCGCCGCCGCCTCAACGCCCTGCGCGCTGTCGCGCGCAATCTTTTTTACGTCCATGCGGCGGACAAACAACTCCACACCGTGTGCCGCGCACAAACGACGGCAGAACGTCTCGTCCGCGTCCGCATCCGCGCCGCGCAGCATATGGTTCATATGCGCCGCATACAGCGTTAACGAAAGTCGCTCTTTGAGCGATAATAACACCCGCAAAAGGCAGACCGAGTCCGCCCCGCCCGACAGGCAAACCAATACGCGGTCGCCACGCTCCAGCAGAGCGTTGTCTTTACAAAACCGCTCGATTTTCCGTTCAAATCCTAAACAGTCATTCATCACATTTCCTCACCGTCGTGCTGGCGGTCCAAATGCATGAACTTCGTATGCGCGCCGTCCCACCACAGCTTGATCGTGCCCGTTTCGCCGTTGCGGTGCTTGGCGATGATACACTCTGCAATGTTTTTGTCCGGACTGTCCGGGTTGTAATATTCGTCGCGGTATAAAAACATTACGATGTCCGCGTCTTGCTCGATCGCACCGGACTCACGCAGGTCGGACAGCATAGGCCGCTTGTTCGTACGGCTCTCCGGGCCGCGCCCAAGCTGGGACAGCGTCACGACCGGAACCTGAATCTCTTTTGCCAAAATCTTGAGCGAGCGCGAAATCTCCGATACCTCGGTCTGTCGGTTGTCGCCCTTGTTCCGACCCGACCCCTGCATAAGCTGCAAATAGTCGATAATGACAAGTCCAAGGCCGTGCTGCTGCTTGAGCCGACGGCACTTCGCGCGGATATCAGAAACCGAAACCATAGACGAATCGTCAATGAAGATCGGCGCCTTTTCAAGCTGTTGTAAATTCTCCCCGATACTGACCCAGTCATTCGCGTCGAGCGTGCCGTCCTTGAGCTTGTTGCCGCCGACCATCGCCTCCGAGCAAATAATACGGCTCGCAAGCTGCTCGCGCGACATTTCGAGGTTAAATACCGCCGTCGGCACGCCGTTACGGATTGCCGCGTTCTGCGCAATGTTGAGTGCAAAGCTCGTCTTACCCATTGCAGGACGCGCGGCAATGATTACGAGGTCGCTCTTTTGCAGGCCGGACGTCATCTGGTCAATATACCCAAACCCCGTCGGCACGCCGGTGACCTTGCCCTTATTGGCCGCCATCTCCTGCATCATGCGGAACGTGTCGCCCAAAAGCTCCTTGATGTGGACAATCCCGTGCGAGTCTTTCCCCTGCAAGATGTCAAAAATCAGCTTTTCCGACTTTTCCAAAACGGATTCCGGGTCGTCCGTCGCCTCATAACCCATGTTCACAATGGACGTACCCGCCTCAATCAGCCGGCGCAAAAGCGACTTCTGCGCCACAATGTCGGCATACTGTGTAATATTGGCCGTCGTCGGCACAGCCGACGCAATGCTCGACAGATAGGCCACGCCGCCGACCGCGTCGAGCCGACCTAACCCCTTCAGCGCGTCCGACACCGTAACGAGGTCAATCGGCTTATTTGTATTAAAAAGCTCGAGCATAACGCCGTAGATAGCGCGGTTATGCTCGAAGTAGAAATCGTCTTCTCCAATGCGCTCGCTGACGGCAGTAATGCAGTTATGGTCGATCAAAATACCGCCCAGAACCGACTGCTCCGCCTCCACGCTGTAGGGCATTGCTCTGCCCGCTAAATCCATACTCCTTCACATGCCTTTCCAGCCATCCGGTATATCCCGGCGGCCTACTGCGCGTTTACAACCACCTTCAGCTTTGCGCTGATTTCCGGATAAATTCGTACTTCCACCTCGGTCGTGCCAACCGTCTTGATTCCGTCCGGCATGTGGAACTTCTTTTTATCCACAACGAGGTGCTGCTGCATTTTCAGCGCCTCCGCCACATCCTTGTTCGTGATGGAGCCGAACAGCTTGCCGTTTTCCCCAGCTTTCGCCGTCAGGGTCACGCTTACCGCGTCAATCTTCTCCTTCATGGCAAGCGCCTCGTCCTTTTCCTGCGCCTTGTGGAACGCCTGCGCCTCTTTCTGTCCCTTAATGGTATTCATATTTGCCGCATTCGCCTCAACGGCAAGCCCGCGCGGGAACAGGAAATTTCTCGCATAACCGTCCGACACCTCTTTGATGTCGCCCTTTTTACCCTTACCCTTTACATCTGCCTGCAAAATAACCTTCATGTATCTCACTCCTTGCTCCTAAAGTCGATAACTCTTACTCCCGGTCGCTGATGTACTCATCAATCGCCGACAGGAGGCGTTCTTTAACCTCCTGTACGGTGGAATCGTAAAACTGCGCACCTGCAACCGTCATATGACCGCCGCCGCCCAGCTTTTCAAGTATCACCTGCACGTTGTAGCCGCCCCACGACCGCCCGCTGATCAGTACTGCGTCGCCCGACTTCGTTATAACAAACGAAGCTTCTACGCCCTCAATCCCAAGCAGTTCGTCCGCCGCCTGCGCCGCAACAATCGGCGCGTCGCTGACCGGCTCTGTGTTGACTGCCACAGCGATATCGTCACGCACAAACTCCGCATTGCCAACAATGTGCGCCCGGCTGTTATAGTGTACCAAATCACTTTGGAACATCTTTTTCACCGCCACGGTGTCCACGCCGTGCTTGCGCAGAAACGATGCCGCGTCAAACGTACGTACACCGGTTTTAAACGTAAAGTTTTTCGTATCCATATAGATGCCGGCGTACATGGCCTCGGCCTCCAGCTTCGTCAGAGCCACCTTATTATCCATGTATTGCAGCAGCTCCGCCACCATTTCACTTGCCGAGGAGGCGTATGGCTCGTGGTACACAAGCGAACAGTTCTCAATAAACTCTGTGCTGCGCCTGTGATGGTCAATCAAAACAATTTCTCCCGCTTTTTTCAAAAGTTCCGGGTTCTCCGTCAGCGACGGGCGGTGTGTATCCACAACAATCAGCACCGTCTTTTCGCCGACAATCTGGTTTGCTTCCTCTGGGGTAATGAATAGTCCTTTGTTCTCCTCTGCGGCATCCTTCATGGCCTGTACGACCTTCGACACCGTACTCGAACACTCCCCACACACAATATAGACTGGTTTGCCGCGGTTTTTCACGCCGCGCGACAGCCCGATTGCCGCCCCAATCGAATCCATATCCGGCGACTTGTGGCCCATAATCACCACATTGTCCTCGCTCATAATAAGCTGGCGGAGCGCATATGCCACCACGCGTGACTTAACACGCGTACTCTTTTCATGCTCCTTTGTCTTTCCGCCGTAAAAGCGGAACTGGCTGTCGTCGCGGATAACCGCCTGGTCGCCGCCGCGGCCGAGCGCCATGTCGAGCGCCATGCGCGAATACTCGTCGTTTTGTGCAATCGTTTCGCCACCCGTGCCGATTCCGATACTGATGGTAGCAGGCGTCTTGTTACCAATACTGATTTCCCGCACACGGTCTAACAGCTCAAACTTTTGCTCCACAAACCGGTCAAGGTCTTTATGCTCAAACAAAAAGATATACCGGTCCCGCTCCAGTTTTTTTAAAATTCCCTTTGCGTCGCCGATCCATTCATGGATATACCTTGCAATCAGCGAGCTCATCTGCGGCTTAATCGATTCCTCCATGCTGTTCATAACGTCGTCATAGTTATCAATCAAAATCACGCTGACGTCCGTTTTCTCATCAAGGTATTTTTTCTTGATCGTATTCAGCTCAGTTTCATCGAGCCAGTAGAGCAGAATCAAATACTCATTGTCCCGTTTTGGATCCGGCTTGATAATATTGCCCATAACACTGTACTGATGTTCCCGGTACACAACCGTAAGCGATATCCCCTCCTGCATACGCAGAACGTCGCTCCAGTTAAGGTCTTCTATGATATCAGAAATGTGGCGCTCAAAGAGCGACTCCCCGGAGATAATCTGGGCAAAACTTTGGTTATACCACGATACGCGCCCATCCAGATGTGCCACAACCATCGGAAACGGAAAATTTACGAGCGAGTCTTTCGTCGCCGTATCCATATGGTCATTAAGTGTCTGTACATACTCCTTCACATCCAGGTCGCGCCGTTTGCGCTCTAAGACATTGAGCAGAATCAGCACCAAAAACAGCACCGTTTCCGCCACCGCGAGCCATAGCTGCTCCGGCCCAGTCAAAAACGTCAAAAATGCACAGACGAGCACACACCACTGTGCCACGCTGATTGCACGGTATAAATTATTCAGATACCACTTGTTCTTCTTCATATACTCCGTATTTCCTTTCCACCTATACGCCCATATCCCAATCCCGAAAACAGTATTTCCGCTTTACTCCGGTTTCGGCCCCTGGCCGATTCTGCGTATATTCAAAAATGCGTCAATAAAACCAACAAACATGAACAGATAGGAGGTAATAAAAATCGTCATAAATAAAATTACAAACACAAGGATACGAACCGGCCTTCTCCGAATCCGTTTTACAAAAAAGCAAGCTGTAGAAAACCCGCACACAAACAGGAAAAAGGCCAGAATCACGACCAGATTTACCAGCGCGCGCGCAAATATTCCCGAAACGAACAGGCTGATGATAAAGAAGACAATAACTGCGACCACGCAGGATTTGTCCGCTTTTATCTCGCTGAACGGCCGATATACTCCTACATATGAGATGTCACGCCGCTTTAGAAAAAGATTGCAGAAGTAAAATGCAAGATAGGAAAAGGACGCCGCCATACAGATTGCAATGGCTGGCACCAGCGACAAGAACATCTGCTGGTACGCCATCCCGATTTCGGACGGAATCTGATACGCGGCAAACATCTCGTCCATCATGGCCTGCATTTCTGACCAGTAGCCGCCTATCTGCGCATGAAACGCTTCTGCCCCGCCAGCTGCCACAATACCTGCCAAGTATAAGAGCAGAACCGACACAAGCTCGCCCGCTACACCAGCCGAAACGGCAAAAAGCAGGCTTTTCTTCTTCCGTACGGCAAAGGCGACGCCCGCCGCAAGCGGAACGCAAATCAAAAAGACCGACACATCAGGTTGCAGCATCACCAGCATAGGAACCAGCAAAACTACCGCTGCCGCCCCAGCCGAATACCGCCAGTCAAACCGGACAAACAGATAGGCCAAACATGCGGGTAACAAAATATAGAGCGCAAGCCCGGACAAAACCGGCAGCAAACTTGCCCCGGTCAGTACGACAAGAATCAGCATACAAACCCAGTACTCTTTTTGCGGCGCATTGTTATCCATATTCATCAAAACCATGCACTCCCAATCTCATTGTCAACTTTATTCATGTCTTTCGATAAGTATGGTATATTCTATCACAAAACCACTGTATAGTCAAATAAAACCTGACCGCCGTAAAACAAAGAAGGAGCAGCCTTCACCAAATTTGGAAAAAGCTGCTCCTTGATTATTCATACTTGATTAAAGGTCACCGCCGTCGTCAATTCCCGGATCTGTGGTTTCCCCTGGGTTATCTTCATCGTCGGGGTCAGTCCCCGGATTGCCGCCCGGGTTACCTCCGGGATTCCCACCCGGATTGCCGCCTGGGTTACCTCCGGGGTTGCCACCCGGATTCCCACCCGGATAATCTCCGCCGCCAGTTGTAACATATTCAATCTTATCGTCGTTGTCGTTATTCACAATGCGTCCCTCCACATTCGAGCTTAACAGCGTAACGCCTTTTGCAGTCACGGATTCACCAAGAATCAGGTCGCCCTTTACCGTCAGGGAAGACAAGGTTACGTCATTGGCACGAATCAGAATATTCCCGTCTTCCACATGGGAATATAACCCCGGCTCGGTGATGTACATCTTAACCAGATTGTCCATCAAAACAGCAAACTCTGCGCGCGTAATGTTGCTCTTCGGGTTCAAATACCCATCCGCACCTTGTGCGTAGCCGTTCTCTACAATGGCCGCAACCGTCGGAACCGCCCATGCTGAAACGTCGGCCTTATCCGTAAATACATCCAGAACCGCACCGTCTGCAGCATCCAGTTCAAACGCGCGGGCAAGTACTGTAAACGCTTCCTCACGCGTAATATTGTTATCCGGGTTCAGGTTTGTCCCGTCGCCCTGGAAAATCCCCATCTGTACTGACTTTGCCATATCGCCGTAGTACCATGCGCCGGCATCAACATCCGTAAATGCGGAAATATCGGCTTCCGCCGTTGCTCCGAAAGCACGTACCATAATTGCCGCCATCTCTGCACGAGTCAGGTTATTGTCTGGCATAATCATTCCGTCATACCCGTTGAGCAAACCGTTATCCACTGCCTTTTGCAGCGCATCTGTCGCCCAGTTATCCGGCATATCAGAAAATGTAACATCCTCTGCAACTGCCGCAATTTGCAACATAGAAAATGCAAAACAAAGCACCACTATGTATGACACAATCCTTTTCATGTTTTTTCCAACCATGTAGCACCATCCTTTTCAGAGTTAAACAGGCAAACGGGAACATGCCCGTCTGCCTGCTGTTATCTTATATATTCATTATAATAGGTATTCTGTAAAAAGTCAACAACCAATTTAAAATTAATTGTAGCTTTTTGTAACAGTATTGCTGTAAACCGTAACAATCTCACCGTCATGCTCATAAATCATATAAGCGCGGCCAGACCATACTTCCCCAGCCTGTGCAGTCTTGCGAACGGTGTACTGACCGTTGCGGTCCGTCGAAATAGACACGCTTGTGTACATTGCGTTTTCCAGCGTCAGCTCCTGTGCGCCGCTGCCCAGCAAAATACCGGTTTCAATCAAGGTGTATCCTTCCGGCAGGCTCCGCTCTGAGAAAAATGCAATCTTATTTGTCTGTACCATAAACGGCTCCGCCATAACAATGACCGGCTCCGGCGTTACAACCTGCGCCGCCGCAACATACTTCGCCTCTACCGTCGTATCGTACGCCGCTACATAGAAGGTATACTCCTCATCATAGCTGATAACCGTTCCATCCTTTTCCCAATGGGAGAACTTTTCCCCGCTCGGCGCTGCCGCCGGCATCACGGTCAACCTTGTGTCATATTTATATTCGCCGCTTTCTGCTCCCTGTGCATTCACAAGCGTTACAGTATAAGTTTCTTCCGCTACTTTATGACTTGCCGTAAATACCATATCGTCTGTGTATGTATTTGCCGCAATGACATCGCCTGCGTTCAGCTTCTGCGGGAGGCCGTTTTCATTAACCCAGCTCTCAAACTCGTACCCCATTGCATACGGATCGTCCGGTACCTTTACGTCGGTTGCATTGTCCTGCGACAAGAGGACTTTGTTGTTCTTCTCTTTAAAAATCACATAAGCTGGCGCGTCCGCAGCGCGGAACACTGCCTGCAATGTCATATCTGTGCCAAGGGTAAAGCTGTAGGCCGGCTCTGTCGAAACAATACGACCGGAACGTGCGTCAATCCAGTGAATGAACTTGTCGCTCCCCTCTGCGGCCGCCGTCAGCGTAAACTGTGACCCAACCGCATAATCAACAGCAGAACCACCCGTGATTTCGCCTTCGTATGCACCCGTACTCGTAACCTTGCCCGCACCAGTAATGGTAACCGTCAGGCTCGCTTCCGGAACAACCGGTGTTTCTCCGGAGCCAATCTTGAAGTACCGGCTCTGCGGCGCGTCAACATCCTGTCCGCCAACCTTGATGTAATACGTTCCATCCGCAATATCCTGCGGCAGTGCAACCTTTATGGTAAATGCGCCCGTATCAGATGCACTTGTGCGCTGTCCAATTCCCTCAATCGGCGTTGTCGCGCCCTCCGGCGCAACCAAATACGTCACCTCAGCATCAGGCGTGCTGTGCATACCCATAACATCAATCACAGCTCCAGCCGAAAGCGTCGGCGCTTCTGCCGCTGTTGCGCCCAAAGGTGTTTCCCCAGAAACCGCCGTTGCAATTGTAACCGTCGCGCTTGCCGCAAACGCTGCCAGCGGCAACATGGCAACTACACATACAACAGCAATAACACGCATCAGACTCTTGCCCAAGTTCCTTTTGTTCATGAATAAGCTCCCCCCTAAATAGTCAAAAGCACAACCATCCCTTGTGCTTCTATATTCTAATATGATTTTACCTTTTCCCGTTCAGGTTGTCAATATTTTTTTCCCTGCATCAAACTCTTTTTGTTATATTTGTAAAAAAACTATACGAAATCCTTACAAATAGGTTTTTAAACCCTAATTTTTATCATTTCACACTTATGCAGCGGTACAAAAACAGGGCGGCCGCCGGCCTGCCCTGTACAAATCCCTATTGCTTTCCTATTAAAATTCCATCCGGTATCGGCAGCCCAACTTCGTAGCGCAAGATCCAGAGTGCATCGTCGCTCGTCGCCTCTCCATCGCCGGTTACATCCGCCGCCAGCCAGTTAAACCCCTGCGGTGTTGCCAGTCCCACCTCGCGGCGCAGAATCCAGAGCGCGTCGTCGCTTGAAGCCATACCGTCGTTGTTTACATCGCCGTAAAACAAGTTGCTTAAATCCTTTTTGATTGTGACCGTATACGTCTTTTCTACGATACCGCCGGCAGAAACAACCCGGATTTTGTGTTCCGTAACCGCTTTATTAAGCCGAACCGGCTCAAAAGCCGCCTCTGCAACCAAAGCTGCCTCATCTGACTTTACAGCGCTAAAAGTAATCTGTTCTACACTGCTCCCCACAGCGAGCGTATAGTGGTCCAAGTCAGGGCGAAACTCTGTAAGCTGTGTATGCCCGCCGCCGTCAATCTCATACGATATTGACGTGAGGCTCGCATCTGTACCCTCTACAGTGCCATTGCTGTCCCACACAACCACAAACGCAGGCGGATCCCATATTCGTTGACCATTCTCCGGCCATCCCTCCGGCATGCCGTAATTGGGAATCTGAACGGTATCGCCAGCTTTAAACTTCTTATAATACAAGTTCTTTCCACTTGCGGAAGCGCCGCCCCCTCCATGCGCAACAGCATAATAGGAGTCGTTTTTCCACGTACCGTCATTGTTCGGCCAGCCTTGTCCGTGTCCGTCCGCCATGTACACCGTTGCGTCGGCATGGACAGTAAAACTCATCCAGTACGGCTCGCCGTTCTGTCCGGAATATGCACCGGCATAATAAGGCCGGGTGCTGATTTTTGGCGCATTCGGCTCATTTGGAAGCGTCGTCTGGTCGTTGGTAAATCCGCCCGCGTCGCTCTTCGCGCGCTTAATCTGCGTCGCGCCAGCAAAAATAGGAGAAGAAGCGCTTCGCCAGTATACGTTCGTCCGGTCGGAATAGACCAACGACGCATTCTCCACGCTGTCGCCCAAACGGATATTGCCCTCAATCACATAATCCGAGGCCCGCTTATCCGCAACAACAAGGTTTGATATTCGCTTATCCTCTGACACTTCGTCAAGCACAAGACTGTATACCTTTTCCGTACCGTCGGAAAACGAAACAGCAACCTTCACCGCGCAGGGAATTTTCGGCACGGACGCTGGAGTAAGCGTCACTTCAGCAGTTTTATCCACTGTGGAAATATCAAACACGGGGACTGTATCCCGCTCCTGCGCCGTCATTCCTACAAAGGCATATTTGCTGTCATCAAAGCGAACCGGCCGCCCGTTGACCGTAAAGCAGTCAAACACGTCGTGCGCACCCTCTGGCACCTGCGGCGGCGCAATACGGAAATAGCGCATCTTCGCCTGCGTTGCACCAGCGACGTTTACCGCAACCGCGTATGTATCCGGCTCATAACCCTCCGTGCTGAAACGAAAGGAAAACATCCCGTGTTTATCGCTTTTCTGCTGATATACATAATTGATATTTTCCGGCTCTGTTGCGCTCCGTACCTGAATTGTAACTTCACTTTCCACAGGGCTTGCAAGCCCTTCAATTACAATCTCTGCCCCCGGCGCTGTCAGCGATAGAATCTGCTCTGCCGAGGTAGAAAGGTCGTTTGTTCCGTCTGTGGCAGAAAAAATACTCACTCCTGCCGCTGAGGCAGAATAAACAGGCAGCAACGTTACAATCAAAGCCCATATCCATACTTTTTTCCAAATACGCCTCATCCGCGCCCCCACTTTCGAATTTGTGTTTCTTTCGTTTTATCTATATCATACCGCATTTTCACCGTTGTGGCAATACCAAGTTACGGCAGCTTACGCCTCTGCCCCCATGGCCTTTGCAATCGCCCGGCGGCGCACAAACAGGATACAGATGTAGTGGATTGCCGCCGTCGCCAGCCACGAAACCGTCCATGCCGCATAGAGCGTGTAAACGTTGCGGAACATGGCAAACACCGTATATACCCACACGATCCGCACGCCGCATACACCTATGATGGAAACAATCGTCGGCACAAGCGAATAACCCATGCCACGCAGATGCCCGACATAGACCTCCATCATACCGCACAAAAAGTAAGTAGACCCAATCATCATATTCCGCTTTGCCCCCGCGGCAATAACCGCCGGGTCGCTCGAATAAATTCCCAAAAGCGGTTCACGGAAAATGACAACGAGAATACCCAGTACAAATCCGACCATGACGACAAGCGATATGTTGACCCGCAGACTTTGATAGACGCGCTCTTTTTTCTTCGCGCCCATGTTCTGCGCCGTCGCCGTCACCGTCGCATGATGGATAGAGTTCATAGCGGTGTAAATAAAGCCTTCAATGTTGCCTGCCGCGGAGTTGCCCGCAATGACAACCGAACCGAACGAGTTGATGGACGACTGAATAATAACATTGGAAATGCTGAACACACAGCTTTGGATACCGGCCGGGAGCCCGACACGCAGAATGGCGAGAAGCTGATCTTTATGTACCTTCAATTCTTTAAACGACAGCCGATACGCCTCATGGCTCGTCACCAGGCACCAGCCAAGCATGATTGCCGACAAATACTGCGCCGTAATCGTCGCAATTGCAACGCCTGCCACGCCCATGTGGAAGCCGATTACGAACACGAGGTTTAACGCAACATTGACAAGACCCGTAACGGTCAAAATAAATAAAGGGCGCTTCGTGTCGCCGTATGCGCGCAAAATCGCGCTGCCAAAATTATAAAAAATGGAAGCGGGCGCGCCGATAAAGTAAATCGTCATGTACAGAACTGCCATGTCGATTACATCCTCCGGGGACCCCATCATCAGCAGGAGGGGCCGCGCAAAACATACGCCGGCAAGCAGGCATAACGCGCCGCCAATAAAGCTAAGTACCACAGACGTATGGACGCCCCGCGCAACCCCGTCCCGGTCGCCGGCCCCATAGCAGGTCGAAACCAATACGCTCGTACCGACGGACAAACCGATAAACAGGTTTGTCAAAAGGTTAATGAGCGGCCCGGTCGAGCCGACCGCCGCCAGCGCCTCTTTTCCGCTAAATTGCCCGACCACAATAATATCCGCCGCATTGTACAAAAGCTGCAAAATGTTTGAAAGCATGAGCGGAATCACGAACGCAATGATACTTTTCACCAGCGAGCCTGTGCTCATGTCGATCTCGTACTTTCTTGCCGCCAAACCAATCCCCCCAAATACGCCGTTTTTCATTAAGGGTATTCCTTTTTTTCGCATTTGTCAATGACTTTTCTGCGAAATCGGCAAACTGTAAAAAATTTTTAACAGAAGGCAATAATTTTTCGCAAAAACTAATATACATAAGTAGCAGGACATGAATTTATCTCGAAATGGAAGTGCCGCCTTGCAAAAACGACTTTTTTTTAAGAATGCAATCATCCTGACCGCTACGGCGATTTTGCTGCGCGCAATCGGAATCTTTTTCCGCATTTATATTTCAAACGCCATAGGCGCGGAGGGCATGGGCCTGCATCAGCTCATTTTTTCCGTCTACACCTTTGCCAGCGCGCTGGCTTCCTCCGGGATTGGCATTGCGACGACGCGCCTTGTGTCGGAGCATATCGGTCTTGGCGGAAAAAGCGCAGTCAAAAAAATCCTGTCGCGCACACTCGGCGCCAGCATTGTACTCGGCGTTTTTTCCTGCACACTGATGTATAGCTGCGCGGATACAGCGGCGCTGTATTGGCTCAAGGATGAGCGCGCGGCGCTGTCGCTTAGAATCCTGTCGTTCGGGCTGCCGTTTATGGCAGTGTCGTCGTGCCTGAAGGGGTACTTTATGGCACGGCGCAAGGCGTCCACGCCGTCCAATTCCCAGTTGTTTGAGCAACTGATTCGCATTGCTGTCGTCGTGTTTCTGCTCAGCCGTGTCGACGCGGGCAATTTGTCGCAGGCGTGCGCCGCAGTCGTAACCGGCAACGCCCTGTCCGAGGTGGGCGCGTGCTTGTACATCTATATCGGCTATCTGCGCGACAAACACGGGCTGGCCGATCTGCATAAAGCGCCGAGCCGCATATTGCGGCAGATGTCTTACATCGGCATCCCGGTCGCGCTCAGCAGCTACTTAAACACCATCTTACATACAATCGAAAATATCATGGTTCCGGATGCGCTGACCCGCTACACGCTCTCAAAGGAAGCCTCTCTCTCCCAGTTCGGTATGCTCAAGGGGATGGCGCTCCCAGTGCTGTTTTTCCCATCATCATTTCTGGGCGCGCTCTCCACGCTGCTTATTCCGGAGGTGTCGGAGTACGGCGCACGGGGCCAGAAGGCTGCGCTCAGAAGCACCATCCAGCGCACCATGTTTCTCACCATTGTCAGCTCTGTGCTGATTGGGGCGGTCTTTACCGTGTACGCCTATGAAATCGGCTACCTGTTCTACCGCGATTACGAGGTCGGCTTCTACATCCTCGTGCTCGCGCCGATTATCCCCTTCATGTATGTCGAAAGCATCATCGCCGGGATTTTAAACGGACTTAACCAGCAGGCGGCCTCCCTGCGTTACAACGTATACAACTCCGCCATCCGCATTATTTTGATTCTGTTTCTTCTGCCGCACTTCGGCATGAACGCATTTTTGGCAATCATGGTGGTGAGCAATCTGTTTACGTCGTGTTTGAACATGAAACAACTGTTTTCTGTAACCGGGCTCGGAATCGAGTGGGGTAAATGGGTCGTAAAGCCGCTCCTCGCCGCCGCGCCTGCCATGCTCTGCGTCAGTGCGCTCAAGTCTGTGCTTCTGACGGTCTGCGTCTATCCGGTCGTGGCGCTGTGCGCAGGCTGTCTGCTCGTGTGTGCGCTCTACCTTGCCTTTTTGCTTCTGTTTAAGTGTATCACGCGCGAGGATTTGCAGCCACTTAGAAAACGCCGCAGTTAGGAGGGCTTATGCTAAATTATATCTGGGCTTTTATGATGATTCTTGCAATCGTGTTCGGCGCAATTAACGGGCGGCTCGACCTGATTGCGACCGAGGCGCTCGCCGCGGCAAAGGACGCGGTCATGACGACGCTTGCGCTCACCGGGGCCATGTGCTTTTGGAGCGGACTGCTAAAAATCGCAGAAGCGGGTGGCGTCATCGCTGCGCTGCGTCGGCTGCTCCGCCCGGTCATCCGCCTGCTGTTCCCGAGCATAAAGCCGGACTCCGACGCGGCAGGCGCAATTGTATCGAACATGAGCGCGAACCTGCTCGGCATGGGTAACGCCGCGACGCCTTTCGGCATCAAAGCCATGCAGGAGCTTGACCAGCTCGGCGGGCACAGCGGCGTTGCGTCAAACGCCATGTGCATGTTTGTTGTCGTCAACACCGCCTCTATCCAGCTCATCCCGACGACCATGATTGCGATTTTGAGCGGCGCGGGCGCACAGAACCCGTTCGACATCATCCTTCCGACGCTGATTGCCTCGTTTGCCGCACTTGTTCTCGGTGCGCTGATGTGCGCCGCTCTGTCGCGTACGGGGAGGAAACGGTTATGAAGGTGGCTGCGTTCCTCTGTTCGGCGGCAATTCCGTTTGTTATCCTGCTCATCCTGAGCTTTGGCCTGCTCCGCCGCGTCAGCGTATTCGACTGCTTCACCGCTGGCGCAAAGGACGGCCTCAAAACAGCCGTGTCTATTGTCGCGCCCGTGATTGCGCTGATGGTCGCAATCGCGATGCTGCGCGCGTCCGGTGCGCTCGACGCGCTCGCCTGGGCGCTGCGCCCGGTAACGAACCTGATTGGTCTAGACGAAAACCTGCTGCCGCTCGCACTCTTGCGCCCCGTTTCCGGGAGCGGGTCGATCGGCATTGTGACCGGAATCGTCAACACGTTCGGCCCGGATAGCGCAGTCGCCAAGACAGCCTGCGTCATGGCTGGCGCAACGGAAACCACGTTCTACACGCTGGCAGTCTACTTTGGCGCAGTCGGCATCAAGAACACGCGCCACACCGTTGCCGCCGCGCTCTTTGCCGACCTTGCCAGCGTCGTGCTGTGCCTGATTGTTTGCAGATTTTTCTTTCAATAAATATAGCATAAAAAACAGGAGGAGTTCACATGGCATACACCTATTCCGATGTAATGGCTGATATCGTGTCGTTTGCGGCAGATTACCCGTTTTTGCGCTTCTTTAAATTTGGCCAAAGCGTCATGGGCAAGCCGCTCTATGGCATAAAAATCGGCACAGGACCGAAAAAGGTACTCTACGTATCCGGCCATCACAGCCTTGAATGGCTCACCAGCGCCATGATCATGTCGTTCGTGCGCGCATACGCCGACGCGATCAAAAATGGCAAGGAGCTGTGCGGCTACAATGCGCGGGAGCTTGCCGTCGAAACGACCATGTACATCGTTCCCATGCTCAACCCGGACGGGATTGATCTCGTAGCAGGCAACATCCCGCAGAGCAGCCCCTACTATCAAAGGCTGCGGGAGCTGTTCCCCGACCTCGACTTTGCCACCACATGGCAGGCCAACATCAACGGCGTGGACCTAAACCACAACTACAACGCAAACTTTGACCCAATTCTGCCCGGGCCGGCGCCGTCGCGCTACGGTGGGCCTTACCCGGAGAGCGAGCCGGAGAGCCGCGCGCTTGCCCAGCTCACACGTGAGATTGACCCTGCGCTCGTCATTGCCTACCACTCGCAGGGGCAGGAAATCTACTACGACTTTGAGGGGCACGTCCCGCCCCGCGGCGAGGAGCTCGCCCAACAGTTTGCGCGCATTTCCGGCTATACTGCGACAAAACCGACGGGGACGGCGGCTTTCGGTGGGTACAAGGACTGGTTTATCAAAGAGTACGACCGGCCCGGCTTTACGATTGAGCTTGGGCTGGGTAAAAACCCAATCGGCTTCGACCAGCTCGAGCAGGTGCTCGGGGAGAATATCTGTGTGATGATGTACGGCGCGGCGAATGCGTGAGGATTAGATAACAATAAAACCCAGCGGAGGATTTCTTCGCTGGGGTTTTTTCTTTATTTTAAAATTATTTTTCAAGCTCAATAAAATTCATCAACATTTGTGCTACTTGGGCGCGTGTGGCAATTCCCTTCGGTGCCAGAATACCGCCGCCCTGTCCTTTAATAATGCCGTGTGCAACTGCCCAGCCCAGCGCATCGGCCGCAAACTCTTCCATCTCGTCTGCATCAACAAAGCCAGCGAGCAAGCCTTCTGCTGCCGGTGTTCCGGCAAAACGGTGCAGCATAGCTGCAAGCTGTTCCCGCGTAATGCTCGCCTCCGGCTCAAAGCTCGATTCAGACGCACCGGCTGTAATGCCCTGTTGCTTTGCCCAGTATACAGCAGGGCCGTACCAGCTTTCCGGCGCAACATCGTCAAAGGACGCCTCCGGAACAAAAATCTCCGGTTCGCCGGCCGCGCGGTAGAGTACGGTCACAAGCATCGCACGTGTCATGGAGCCATCCGGTTGGAATTGTCCGTCTCCCATTCCGGCAAAAAGGTTGTTCTGTGCCACGTACTGAATCGGGCCGTAGAACCACGCTTCTTCGGCTACGTCCGTGAATGGATTTTCCCACGGTGTTTCCAACGCGCGGAATGCCGCCCGAACGATTACATTTGCGGCAGGCATAACAAAGGTTATACGTCCGTCCTCCTGCGCTGTAGTTGGAACGGCCTTGCCGCTGCTCTCTGTGACGGAAAGTGATTCCAGCTCATAGCCCGGATTGGCGGCCGCCTGAAGCGTTATCGTCTCCCCCTTGACTGCCTTTGCCGCATCTGCCGTCACAACACCATGTTCCGCAGTTTCCACTCGGATTTGATAGCTCGTAATAACCGAGCCGCCTCCACCGCCTGTGCTGCCACCGCCAGTTCCCGGCGGAGTAGGCGTCGGCGATGGAGAGGGCGTGACAGGCGGTTCAGGTACAACTAACGCATACAGCATGGCCTGCCGCCCTTCCTCCATTGCAGTTTGAACTTCCTGAACGGAGCCGGCACGTTCGATTGCGTCAATGCCCTGTTTGAAAGCGTTTAGCACGGCCTGCTGCACCTGTTCGGAAGCCTGGCCCAGTCCCATTTCCTGATAGGACACATGCAGTTGTGCCGCTGCGTTGCGCTTTTGGTCGGCAAGCTCCTTTCCACTCTCCAATTGCGTACGAACCTGCGGCGCAAGCTGCGCTCTGGCCGCATTGTTGAGTTTCTCATAGCCTTCGAGCGCCGCGCGGTACTGGTTCAGCTTCTCTGACGTCGCCTGCTCCGCCGGAAGGAGGCTCAAGCCTCCCGCGCCTGTGCGGCATACTCGGCGTAATTACTCTCTGTCAGCACATGCTTGGATAAAATACCAATAACCTGCGCATGTTTGGTCCGCCATCCATCCAGAATTTCCTGCCTGCGGCTTGCTCTAGTTTTAATACCGTCCATATCCTCAATGCCCTGGTTGCTGTACTGCTCCATATGCTCTACAACAGAGGAACTACGGATCGCGCTGTCCGCAGACGTGTAAATGTCCGTCAGTTCCGTCCAGTCCTGTTCGGTATAATCTTTGGACACATAGCTGGAAAACGCCTGATTCAGCTTATCAAGATATGGCTGCTGAACCTGTGCAATCGGCGTCCGCCAAATAGCATAGAGCGTTACCGTTTCATCTGCAATCGTACTAAGGTTATATACCTCTGATACATCGCGGTACCGAACCGGACCGGCGGCAGAGCGCGCCCATCCAGCAAATTCCAACCCATCTACAGCAAATGTATTTACCGGAAGCTGTATTTCCTGTCCAAAGACCGCGCTGATTTCTTCCATATCACCCGTTGCAGACGCATGATTTGCGTCAAATGCAATGCTATACTGAATCGGTTTCCATTGTGCATAGAGTGTGATTCGGTCGCCGTTCCCCTTGCCTGAGAGATTGAAAATCGTCTGTTCATCTGCAAAAGTATCTCCGCCGCCTCTGGAAACTGTATCCCACTGTTCAAAGGTGTGTCCATAGCGGGTAAACTGTGCAGGCGGAAGTGTAACCGGTTGGTCATACACAGCAGTCAATACAGGCATAGAGCCATTGCCGTCATTGCCGGAAAAATGAATCTGGTACTCATTGGCAATACGCTTTGAGTAGAGCGTCTGCCCATTCGCCTCCACTGCGCCGTGAACCGGACGTGTAAAACCCGCATCATAATACCACTCCACCCTGTCGTATCCCGTGACCGGATGCTGTTCCTGATAGCGGTGCGCTGACACAGCCGCTCCATCACGCACCGGGAGGGTTATCTCTTCTAAATAATTCTCCGTAGCCCAAAGGGACGTGTTTGGGTCAATACTATTGTTCTGACTCAAATCCAATGCCGTCAAATAATTATAGCTCACATCTAAAAAAGTTAGCTCCGAAAGATTGTTGATATCAAGGGCTTTCAGCTGATTGTCAAATAAAGCAAGATAACTCAAATTAATGTTACCAGAAAGGTCTATTGCCGTCAGCTGATTGTTCACCACAGAGAGCCACTCAAGAGCCGGGCTCTCCGACAAGTCGAGTTGAGTCAGCCGGTTCATTTCGCTGTTCATCCATTTTAACGAAGGCGTGTTCAAAACATCTAGTTCCTGAAGCCGGTTGTGGCTGAACGACAGACTTTCAAGCTTTGGGTGGTTCTCCAATGACAGACTTTCAAGCTGATTGTAGCCTGCGTATAGACGTATTAGCTCCATATTAGCCGATACATCCAGCTCCGTCAGTCGGTTTCTGGAACAATTGAGTTCCCGAAGGGCAAAAAACACTTCAAGTCCTTTCAGACTTTGTATCCCCTGTCCAGACACGTCCATGTGTGTGATTTGTGCAAGTTCCTGTCTTGTCAATGCGCCGTCTACGCCAGCTCCGTTCAAATTCGCCGGATTTAACAGCCAATTGCGGAACACCTCGTCCGGAAACTTAAGAGAATCAATCTGAATCCTTTCTTCCTGCGTGGTCTGTTGGTAGCTGTATAACGCTCGATGGGCCGCCGCTCCCAGCGTGGGCGTAAAAGTCAACAGCATGCTTGCTGCCAGAAAACCGCTCAACAAACGTATTTTCATCTTGTTTCCTCCTCAAAGTATTTTAGTTATCCCTGAAAACACAAAACGCGCGGTGCAGGAGGGCATTGTACCCACTGTATCGTGCGTTTTCATTTTCCACCCCCGAATGAGAGCCATCCGGGAACCGCAAATTGCAAGTTCATTGTACCACAGCCTATGCGTCCTTCAAGCGGTAAATACAGGCAAGCAAACCAAGCAAAAGGGCCTGTGATTACCACAGGCCCTTATAAGATAAATGTATATCCCTTTTTTCTCACATTGTCAATCCAATTCCACCGTCACAGTCTGCATTTCCTCGTCCCAGCCGACCTGCGCGCCAAGCGCCTCCGCCACAGCGCGCAGCGGGATCAGCGTCCGGTCGTTCACAACCCGCGGCGGCGCATCCAGCGCAATCCACTCGTCGTTCACCGACATGTACCAGTCGTCCACCTGCATAAACACCGTCGTACCTCCGCGCACCGCTACGATTGTCCGGCTCTATTTCCCAGTCTATATAGTCACTCATTTCTGCCCCTCCTATACTCCTCCCCAAGTTTCCGGTACTCTGCCATTAACTTTATGCTGTTTTCTTGCATCCATTTATCTTTTCTATACAAAGCTGCCCATTCAATTTCTGACTTCCAATTTGTTACATGAATTTCCTCAATTGGCGTTTTATCATCCACAAAACTTTTTACATTCAATGAAAATGTTATGCCCGGATATCTTGGTAAATAAAATGTATTACTCATACCAGGCTCAACCTCTCCATAATATTCAATACCTACTACTTCGTATGGAATCGTTCCTATTCCTATCTTGCCTTGAAATTTTCCGCGAAAATTATCGTATAGATACATCGCCGTTAGATTGTTTTTATCTAACATATCATCCCCTAACTGCCCAAACCAAAAAGTAATACTATCAATCTTTAGCATGGTTCCGTTACAAACAAATCTATACTCTACGCCCATTTCCTCTAATTTCCTCACCAATTCCTCTTTTGTCATTCCCAAATAAAATGCTCCGACTCGCCTCTGCTCTATTTCCCAGTCTATATAGTCGTCCATATTTCTACCTCCTATGACCGAAAATATTCCATTAATTCCCGGCTATCTTTCCTTAACTGCTCATGCCTCCCGCTCGTTGAGCATGAGAACCGGTATTTTTCGAGCCTGGAACGTCAAATGCTTTTCGACAAAGCCTCTCGTCACTCCACATCAGCTTTCCGTTGCTGTCATCTGCCACGTAACGCCATATAATGGGGGTACCATCATATTTCCCCAACTGGATATAGTCGCCGATTTGCAGCGTTTCAGCAGCATCAACCACATCGGTAGTATCCTCCGTACCTGCACTGCTGGCCGCCATCGGCGCCGCAAGCACACATACTGCTAAAATTAGACTAATTAGTTTCTTCATGTCTCTCCCCTCCTGTCAAAACGAAAGGGACATACTGTCCTCTTATGGTCAGTATATCCCTTTTGTTATTATTTTTCAATTGCCGCAATTGACTTATTTACAATCCAACCTGCAAAATCCACAACAAAGTGTCTGCCGCCCTCTACATCGGCAGCACCGCCTTTATCCCAATCCCAATCAAAATAATCCCGCCGACGATTTCCGCCTTTGCACCGAGCAAATCGCCAAACCGCCTGCCCAAAAACATGGCCGCCAAGCTCAAAAACATCGTTGTTATGCCAATCAGGCTGACCGCAGACCAAATCTCCATCCCGCCCGCTGCAAAGCCAATCCCAACCGCGAATGCGTCAATGCTTGTCGCGACCGCCTGCATCAGCAGAACATTCCATGTAAACGCCTTTGTAACACAGCGTTCCTCGGCACTGTGCCCGATTCCGTCCTTTACCATCTTTGTCCCGATTATCCCCAGTATGGCAAGGATGACAACGCCGGAATATTTCTGTATCACAAACGAAAACAAACTCCCGGCATAAAAGCCCAAAAGCGGCATCAATGCCTGAAACAGACCAAAACAAACCGGCATAGCCAGCAGATTTCGCTTTCGTATATTACGATAGACCATCCCGTCTGTCATCGACACGGCCGCCGCGTCCATACTCAGCCCTATTCCAATCAAAACAACCTCGACAATCCCCATACCGACACCGCCCGTCCCAGTTCTCTACTTTACCATATGTATGAACGGAAAAGGCATTTTAGCCGTTAATCGAACAAATTCAGCTTCACCGATTTGGCATACTCGCGCGGGGACATCCCCTCAACTGCTTTAAATTGGCGTGAAAACGTATGAATCGACTCATAGCCGAGCAAAAGGGCAATCTGCGTAAAATTATAGTCATTTTCCCGGATAAACCGTTTTGCGCGGGAGATTTTCAGCTTGCGGAAATACTGTACCACACCCATACCTGTCTTGCTTTTAAAGATAGCCTTCAACCTTGTAGGACTGACATTCACTATTTTTGCAAAGTCCTCAAACCGAAGGTTTTGGTTGATATGTTCTTCCATATACTCCGTCAAGTCGTCGACAATGTTGCTGTCCAACCGCTGTGTCAGAACGGAGAGCGGCCGCTCTGTCACAGGCCGGATAAAGTTGCCGCGGTAAAGCGAAATCAAAAGCGCCTCCAGCGAGAGCTTGATCATCTGTTCCGCGCCAAATACAGCTTCATCCCGCCGGGACAACAGCTTCAGATTCGGGTCGGACAGTGGAGAGTCGAACGCACGGCCGGCCTCTTTTACAATTATAGAAAGGTATTCCTTCTGGTCGCCGTTAATCTTAAAAATCCGGTCGCTGAAAAATTGAACCGCCTTGCTGCGGCAGTAAAAAGACACAATGACCAGATTCGGCGCAACCATTCCGTCCGCGTACAGCGCATGGAACTCGCCCGGCTTATGGAATGTTATCTCGCCCTGCTTGAGCCGGTAACGCCGTTCGTCGGCGCGGATGTCGATCACGCCGCGGTCCACGTAGACAAACTCCCAAAAGTCATGCGCCTCTCCATCAAAGGCAAAGTCCTTTGTGTATTCAAAATAGTGTACCGTTACAATTTTTTTGATTCGGAGCACCTCTCCGAGCTCAGTCGGCTGATAGTCCATCCCTGCCGCCCCCTTTCCGCTTTCCATTATACGATACGCAGGAGCAAAGCGCAAGTCAAACGGCGAAAAAGTCCAAAACGCGGCCTTATTTGTTAAATCTTTTCCGATAAATCCGTGGTATGATAAAGCCAGAATCAGATGCAGGAGGAATGATATCCATGCCGAAATACGATTTACACCAAATTGCTGCACAATTTCATACATATCAGGAAATTTCGCCGTACGGCGACGGGCACATCAACGACACCTATCTCGCGCAGGCGAGCGAGTCGTTTATCTTGCAGCGCATTAACCGGGAGGTCTTCCATAATCCGGCGCAGGTCATGCACAACATCGTGCTCGTAACGGAGCACCTGCGCCAAAAACTTGCAGCGCAGGGCAACACCGACCCGCGCGCGGCTCTGCGCGTGATTCCTACGCTGGACGGCAAGCCGTTTTACCGGACAGAGGAGGGGGACTATTTCCGCATGTATTCCTTCATTGACCACGCCCGCTCCTACTCCGAAAGACCTTCGCCCGCCATCTTTTACAATGCGGCACGCGGCTTCGGGCGCTTTTTCTCCCTGCTGTCCGACTTTGACCCTTCCTGTCTCTTTGAAACGATTGCACACTTCCACGACACACCCGCACGGTATCAGGCTTTGATGGCCGCCGCAGAGCGAGACCAGCTCGGACGCGCAGCACAGGTGAGGGCGGAGCTTGACTTTGTATGCGCGCGCAAGCGCGACACCGCCGTTGTGACAAAGATGCTCGGCACGCCCGACATCCCGCTCCGCGTCACACACAACGACACGAAGCTCAACAATATTATGCTCGACGAAGAAACCGGCGAGCCAGTCTGCGTGATTGATTTGGACACAGTCATGCCCGGTTCCATCCTCTACGACTTTGGCGACTCGATCCGGTTCGGCGCAAGCTCTGCGGCAGAGGACGAACCGGATTTGGATAAAGTTTACTGTGATTTGACGCTCTATGAGGCGTTTGCCAAAGGCTTTTTGGAGGAAACAGCGTCGTTTCTTACGCCAACAGAAAAACGGCTTCTCCCCTTTTCTGCGCGCCTACTGACGCTCGAGTGCGGCATGCGCTTTCTGGCAGATTATCTGAACGGCGACACATACTTTAAAACAAGCCGCGCGGGGCAAAACCTTGACCGGGCGCGGACGCAGTTCAAACTGGTAAAAGATATGGAAGAAAAAGAAAAACAGATGGAGCAAATTACGCTCAAGTATCTAAGCCCGCAGGATAAAAACGTCTTTTCCTGTGCGTGACTGCCTTTCCTGTCGAAAAAAGGATTGACACTGCCGCGCATTTATAGTATGATAACAGACATATAAGGGAGTAGTCGGCGCGAAAGCGTAATGGAGTCAACATACTGGAATTGCGTTTCCTGGCTTTGTTTGAAATGACGAGACTTATCTGCAATAGGCGGATAAGTCTTTTTTTGTGCCCGGCTGCGATACTTTCCGCAAGAAAGGAGGGGGCAAATGGGCCTGATTGAACTGTTTATTCTTGCGCTTGGCCTGTCCATGGATGCATTTGCCGTTTCTGTCTGTAAGGGCTTGTCGGTCAAGCAGCTCCGGCTGCGGCACGCGCTCATCACCGGACTCTATTTCGGTGGGTTTCAGGCGCTGATGCCACTGATCGGCTACTTTTTGGGAACGCAGTTCCAAGCATTTATTACAGATATCGACCATTGGATCGCGTTTGTACTTTTAGCGCTGATTGGTATCAATATGATTCGTGAATCGCGTGGTGATAGCGAGCAGCTGGACGCTTCCTTTGGGTTTAAGGTCATGATTCCGCTGGCGATTGCCACGAGTATCGACGCGCTGGCGGTCGGCGTTACGTTTGCATTTTTGCAAGTGCAAATCGTTGCTGCCGTGTCGCTAATCGGCGTAACCACCTTTATTTTATCCGCCGCAGGCGTCAAAATCGGTAACGTGTTCGGCGCAAAGTACAAGTCCCGGGCAGAGCTGCTCGGCGGCATCGTCCTAATCTTAATGGGGCTGAAAATCCTGCTTGAACACTTGGGCGTGTTCGGCTAAACGGCAAAAAAATACTGCGCATATGCGCAGTATTTTAATATGCCATATTTTCTTCCAAAACGCTAAGCAGCTTCTCCCCGGTATAGTCGGCCCGCGCCGTAATGCGCTTCAGCTCGTAAAGCCCCTCGCTTTTCCGGTTTACGCCAACGTCGCCCACCTTATTGGCAATCAGATATCCGGCGTCCTTTGCCGCCTGAATCTCCCGTTCGTCGGCAATTCCCTGCGGGAACGAGAGTACGCTGCACTTTTTGCCGAGTTTGTTCTCAATCAGGTTCTTTGACGTTTTCAGTTCAAAATACAAATCAAAATCCATCAACCCTGTCAAAATCTGATGGGAGTGCGTATGGCTCTGAATGTCAATAACACCGCTGTCCTGCATCTCTTTGGCCTGATCCCACGAAAAGTGGGGATTCTTGCTCAGGGCCTTCCCCCTCCGGTCTGTGATCACGAAGATTGTCGCCTTCATGTCCAGCTTTTTCAGAATCGGGAACGCATATTTGTAATTGCTCCAATACCCGTCGTCAAAGGTGATCAGAATCGGCCTGTCCGGCAGCGGCACATCGTTTACAACATAATCGTAATACTCGCCGTATGTAATCGGCGTGTAACCCGCGTCGAGCAGGGTTTGCATATGCACTTCAAACAAATCGGCAGGGATGTTCAGCAGCGCATTATACTCCTCCCCCGGGATGTTCTCTGCAATATTGTGATACAAAAGCGCCGGAACTTTAACCTCGTCGGCAAATGCAGTGCCGCAGCCAAACAGCAGCACAACTGCCAACAGGACGGAAACGACCTTTTTCATCATAATCTTACCGCCTTCTCTGTAATGTGACTTTATTATACAATGAATTTACGTTCCCGTCAATGGATGTTTCTGCACAGGTAAAAACTCCCGACATAAAAAGGCGACCCCCAAAAGGGGCCGCCTTCAGACAGCAACACTTTATTTTTCGTAGCTTTCCACGATCCGCGTCATGAGCGTGAGCGCATCCTTGCGCGGGATGTTGATTTTCGGAGAAATGGTCAGCGTGTCCGTCCCAATCATGATTCCGCGGTCATACAAATACGTAACTGCTTCTACCGTCCAGTCGGAAATCTCCGCCGCGTCAACAAACTCATATGTATTCGTCACGGTGAAGTCCTCGTCCGGGAACAGCACCTTCCAGGCACGGTACAGCATAACCGTGATCTCCTCGCGCGTGATTGCGCCGTTCGGCTCAAAGTGCGTGCTGTCCACGCCCTTGATAATGCCGCGCACATACGCCGACGCGATATCCGCCTTATACGTGCAGTCATCAATGTCAACAAACTTTGTCCGCGCACTGTCCGCCTGCAATCCAAAGATGTTGACTACCAGCATGGCAAACTCCTCACGGGTGAGGTTTGCCTCCATGTCGCCAAGCTCCGGCAGGTTTGCCAGATTGTCCGACCACGAGGGCGTCAGCTTCGTCGGGTTCAGGATTCCATCTGCTACCGTCTGCGCCAGCAGCTTTGCTCCTGCCTCATTCGGATGAATCTGGTCCGGGAACAGCTCCGGATGATTGTCCATTGCCGTAAATACGTCAATCCAGTACGAATCCGTTTCCTCCGCAGCCTGCTTTAACAGGTCAATGGCCTCGTTGCGCAGGTTGTTCGGCGGGCGTACCTCATCATTTACATCCAGATAAATCGGCGGCGGCGAAACAACGAACACGTCCGGCTGGGACGAAAGATTTTTGTACACGTTAATCAGCTCCGTGTAGTCTTTGACAAAGTTTGCCTTGCCCTCTACCCAGTTTTCCGTCTTGATATCGTTTGTACCAAGCATAATTACCACGATATCCGGCAAAAACTTCTGCGACTCGGTGTATTTGTCCGTATCCCAGTACGGCCATTTCGCCGTGTGGAGCGCGGCATACTTTGACACGCCAAAGTTTCCTACCTCATAACCGTCGCCCAGAATGGCCTGAAGCTGCGCCGGGTAGCTGTCCTTTGCCGGGTCCGCAACACCTATACCCTCCGTGATACTGTCACCCACGCAGGCAACCTTAATCTTTTCTCCAGAAGCGATGTCGCTCCCCTCCTCTGCAAATACGTTCATCGGCAGTGTGAGCAGCAAAGAAATCTGCAACGCCGCCAACAGCAGGGAAAGAATCTTTTTTCCTTTCATACGTTTACCCCTTCCTGTAAATTTTTTGCTGTCATCATTATATCACCCGCTTGAAGAAATTGCAATTTATTTTTCGATTCCGCTCAAATCAAACGCCGGGATATAGTCCGTGCTCGCCGCGCTCCTTTCCTGCATATAGCCCCGAAGCCCAAGCTCCGCCGCGCGGTCTGCCGCCTTATGGTACTCAAACGTAGTCAGCCGGCGGTCAATTTCCGGAAACTGCGTACTTTTATGCTGTGGCGTATACTGGCACATCAGGCTGAAAACCACGTCCTCTCTGCCAAACTGGCGCGCCAGCCAGTCAATCACCGCGAGCGAGTCGCGGTATGCACCCGGAAGCACCATATGGCGCACAATGACGCCCTTTTTGAGCAGGCCGCTTTTGTCAAACACCGGCGGCCCCACCTGCCTTTGCATTTGCGCAATCGCACGGGAGGCGAACGAAAAGTAATCCGCCGCCCCAGAGTAGCGCGCTGACAACTCCGGTGAAACGTATTTCAAATCCGGCAGATAGACGTCAATATAGCCGTTTAGCATGGCAAGTGTCTGCTCCGTCTCATAGCCGGAGCTATTGTATACGACGGGAATATGCAGCTTCCCGCCCCGGATACGGTCGAGTGCGGCGGCAATCTTGTCTGCAAACTGCGTCGGCGTAACCAGATTGACATTGTGCGCCCCCTGCTCCTGAAGCCGGAGCATAATGTCACACAGCTCGGTAACGCTGATCTCCTTGCCGAACCCTTCCGCGCTGATTTGATAATTCTGACAGAAACAGCACCGAAGCGTGCACCCGGAGAAAAAAATTGCGCCGGAACCGTTTGTCCCACTTATCGGCGGTTCTTCCCACTTATGGAGCGCCGCGCGCGCAACACGCACCCTGTCCCCCATGCCGCAAAAGCCTGTGCCGCTGCGCCGGTCTATGCCGCACGCGCGCGGGCAGAGCCGGCAGGTATTCGTTTGTTCCATACAACCACCTCTGCCGTCTATTATACTATGGTTTCCGCCGCTGTGCAATCGTAACAGCGCAATTGGTTTGACACGCTGTTCCTCCCCGTGCTATACTGTAGAAAAAGAAAGCTGGGGGATATATCCATGAAAAAACGTATACTATGCGGGACGCTGGCGCTTCTTCTGATCTGTTCCCTGTGTGCCTGCTCCCTCCCGGTTAATTTGCCGGACGGCAATTTGGGTTCGGAACCAGCCGCGGCCGCTATGGACGGCAGCACAATGCAGGTTTCCTTTTTCGACGTTGGACAGGGCGACTGCGAGCTGATTGTCCTGCCGGATGGGAAAACGATTCTGATAGACGCGGGCGAGTCGAAAAGCGCAAACGACATTATTTCCTTTTTGGAAGAAAAGGGCGTTTCCCGCCTCGACTATGTGATTGCGACGCACCCGCACGCCGACCACATCGGCGGGATGCAGAAGGTGATTGAGGCGTTCGATGTCGGCGAAATCTATATGCCCAAAGTCGAGCATGACACCAAAACATATGAAAACCTGCTTCTCACCATTCAGGAAAAGGGTCTGCGAATCCATACCGCTAAGGAAGGGGTAAGCCTCATAGATGAAGGCGGCGTAAGCGCGCAGTTTGTCGCACCGTGCTCGGACAGCTACAAAGACCTCAACAACTACTCCGCTGTGCTGCGCCTCACATACGGGGACGTATCGTTCCTGTTCATGGGCGACGCGGAGCAGGAGTCGGAAGATCAGATTACGGCGGACGTATCCGCTGACATCATTAAACTCGGACACCACGGCTCGTCCACGTCCTCGTCGCAGGCGTTTTTAGAGGCCGTATCGCCCTCCGCCGCTATCATCTCCTGTGGGAAAGACAACTCCTACGGCCACCCACATGAGGAAACGCTCCAAACGCTGGACCGGCTCGGAGTCGAGTCCTACCGCACCGATCAGGATGGAACCGTCACAGTGACGACCGACGGGACGGCCTACCGCATCGAAACTGCAAAAAGCAAAAAGACCGGCAGCATCGCCTTGATGCCGCCGGTCTTTCATAATTCATTAACTTTGCGGAACTTTCCTTTTTGCCATGCCCCACATTGTAAGCAGAACGCCAAACAGCAGGACTGCGCCAACCAACAGGCCCAGCCATCCGTTTGCCGTAAGGCCGGACACAACATAACCGGCAAGCGCACACCCCGCCACTAAAAGCGCGTACGGCATCTGAGTCGATACATGCTCAATGTGATTGCACTGCGCCCCTGTCGAGGACAGAATCGTTGTGTCGGAGATAGGCGATATATGGTCGCCGCAGACCGCGCCGGCCAAAATTGCCGATACCGTTACGACCATCAAATTGCCCGCCTCGCCGCCAAACACTGCCATTGCAATCGGAATCAGGATGGCAAAGGTTCCCCACGACGTTCCGGTCGCAAACGCGAGCCCGACCGCGGCGAGGAAGAAAATCGCCGGCAAAAACGACAGCGACACGCCGCCCGCGCTGACGATTCCCTTTACATAGCCGCCCAAGTCCAGGTATTCCTCCGCGCAGACGCCGCTGAGCGTCCACGCAAGCGTCAAAATCAGGATAGCGGGCACCATGGCCTTAAACCCATCTACCAGGCTTTCTGCAAACTGGGAAAACGTCACAACCCGGCGCGGGATGTAGAGCAGAAAAGTGACAATCAGCGTGCAAAACGACCCAATCGCGAGCGACAGCGCCGCGTCGCACCCGGCAAACGCATCGACAATACCAACACCCTCCAGTATGCCGCCAGTATAAAGCATGGCCAAAATGCAGAGGACAATCAACACAAGAATCGGAACAACCAAGTCAAAAATGCGTCCCCGCGCGTTTTCTACGACCAGTTCATCTTTATTTTCTTCCGCGCGGAGCTTCCCCTCCTGCTCCAATTGCAGACTCTTTTTCATTGCGCCAAAGTCAAAATTGGTAACAATCATAAACACAATCATGGCCAGCGTCAAAAGCGCATACAGGTTAAACGGGATCGTCTGTAAAAAAAGCGTAAATCCGTCGATTCCGCTCCCCTCCGGCAAAGAGGAACCTACAGCCGCCGCCCAGCTCGAGATTGGGGCAATAATACAGACCGGGGCCGCCGTCGCGTCAATGATGTAGGCCAGTTTTGCACGGGAAATCCCGTGTGCATCCGTGACCGGACGCATGACCGTTCCAACCGTCAGGCAGTTGAAGTAGTCGTCTACAAAAATCAACACGCCGAGCGCCGACGTTGCGGCAAGCGCCCCGCGCTTTGATTGGATGGAGCGCACAGCCCACCTGCCATAAGCCCGCGTCGCGCCCGACTTGTTCATCAGCGCGACCAGCATCCCCAGTAAAACGAGAAAAATAAGGATATTGATGTTCGCGCCGACTTTCTCCCCCAAAATGGTAAACGTCGTCTCCAGCGCGCCAAGCGGACTGAAATTGGCGTACATAAGCGCGCCGGATACGATTCCAACCAGAAGCGAAAAATAGACCTCTTTTGTCCACAGCGCCAGCGCAATCGCCAGCAGCGGCGGCAATATGGTCCAAATTGTCTGTTGCAGCCATATCTCCTGCATATGTTTCCCTCCCTGTGTTTATTCCGTTTTCTCCATCGCGGCAAGCGCCGCTTCGTCTAAGCGGTAGGTCGTCCACTCCGAGAGCGGCTGCGCACCCATCGCCCTGTAAAACTGGATCGACGGCTCATTCCAGTCGAGGCACGCCCATTCCATCCGGCCTGCACCGCGCTCGCGCGCAATGCGCGCCACAGCCTGAAACAACGCCTTGCCGTAGCCTTTGCCGCGCTTTTCCTCCCGAACAAATAAATCTTCCAAGTAGATTCCGCTTTTCCCTTTAAAGGTTGAAAAGTTTTCAAAAAACAGGGCAAACCCAACCGGCACGCCGTTCTCCTTTGCCAGCAAAACCTGCGCACCGCCTCGGTCAAACACATTTTCCGCAATCATTTCCTCTGTTGCCTCAACGCAGTCACTCATCTTTTCGTATTCGGCAATTGCCCGAATCAATTCCAAAATAACCACTGCATCCCGCCGCTGCGCCGGCTCAATTACAAACGTATCCATGTTTCTCCCCCTATCTTCTGTGATTTCTGTATCGTATCACAATTTTCCCTCTTTATCAACATAATTTTTAAACTTTCTTAATCTATATAATAAAGAAAAGGGACAGATTACTCCCTGTCCCTCATCATATCCAAAAAATTGTTTTTTATTTCATACCTTCATTCCATAATACCAGCCGCTCACCTATGACAAGATATGCCTGCTCCGTGGCAAGACGAGCCAGCGGCGTGTCCGAGTACGAATCCGAATAAAAATTTTCAATTACACAGTCCGGCATTTCCTCCTGAAAGCGCAGAACCTTTTCCGCTCCATAGCAGTTCAGCCCGTCGTACTTACCCGTATGCGCGTCCACCCGCGACGCAATCAAATGCGATATGCCAAGCCGTGTGCAGATGGGCCGCAGCAAAAACTCTGGTGAGGCGGAAATCACAACATCGTCCGGTCTTTGATTGGCGCGGTACCAGAATTTGATCCGGCCCTGTTTTTCTTCCCAGAACTGTTCTACAATGCTCTCAATCTCCCGTACACTACGGAAAAAGTGGTAAAACCGTTCCTTAAACTGCGTCTTCGTGTAAATGCCGAACAAATACAGCAAAAACGCGCCGCCCTGATACGGCAACCATAAAAGGACGGAGGGAAAGCGGCGCAGACAGTAAAAGTAGAAATGCGCCGTACTGTCGCCGTCGTAAATCGTTTTATCAAAATCATACACGTTCAACCCATACGCCTCCCCACCGGCAGGAATCTTTCAAGGGCTTTATTGTAACACAGCGCAAAAAAACTGTCAATGAAAAAGCCGTCCCAAGCGGACGGCTTTGCCTTTACAAATTACGGATGCGTGTTTTATAAACGCCCCAATAAATCAATATACTGGCAATCAGCGAAACAACTTCTGCAATGACAAACGCATACCATACCGCATCCAAGCTGATCTTGCTCAGGAAATATGCGGCCGGGAGCAGAATAATAATCTGCCGCAGCAGGGACACAAGCAGGCTGTTGAACCCCAAACCTAACGCCTGGAACAGAGTTGAGAATATGATACCGATTGCAGCCGACACAAAGCACAGGCTAATCGTGCGGAGCGCCGGCACACCAATTCTCAAAATCTCATCCGTCGCATTGAACATCATCAGAAGCTTGTCCGGTATTATCATAAAAATCAACATTCCGACCGCCATGATAATGACAGCGATGACACAGCCGTACTTCAGGGCGGAAACCAGGCGCTGCTTTTTACGTGCGCCAAAGGAATATCCCATAATCGGCATAACGCCGTGTGTCAGGCCAAATACAGGCATAAAGATAAAGGACTGCAGCTTAAAGTAGATGCCGAATACCGACACCGCCGCCTCGGAAAAACCAATCAAAATCCAGTTGAGCGCCGTTGTCAGTACCGAGCCAATCGCCTGCATGACAATAGAAGGAACACCGACTACATAAATGTCCTTAATCGTCGTCCAATTTATTTTAAATTTTTTAAATGTGATATGTACGTCATGCGACTTTGTAAAAATAATGATAATCGCAAAAATCATTGCAACAATCTGTCCCGCCACTGTTGCAATCGCCGCGCCGGCAATCCCCATCGCCGGTACGCCAAGATAGCCGAAGATGAAAATCGGGTCAAGAATAATATTGGTCACTGCGCCGACAAGCTGGAACAGCATGGGGTAAATCATGTTTCCTGTCGCCTGCAGCGTCTTTTCCAAATTGACTTCCAAAAAGCATCCAATCGACACAAAAATGACAATATTTGTGTAAGTTATCGCCATTTGCTTTACTTCTGCGCTGGCATCCAGCATGGAAAAATAGGGCTGTATGAACAATATTCCCAAAACAACAAACAGCAGCCAGCTTGCAATTGCAATGAGCACGCCATGCGTCGCAGCGCTGTTGGCCTCTGCAAACCGCTTTTCCCCCAACCGACGGGAAACCAGCGAGTTGATACCAATTCCCGTCCCGACCGAGACGGCAATCATCAGCATTTGCACAGGAAACGCCAGCGACACCGCCGTCAGCGCCGCCTGACTCGAATACGCCACATACATACTGTCTACCACATTGTAGAGCGCCTGAATCAGCATGGAGAACATGCTTGGCAGCGACATGGAGATAATCAGCTTCAGCATAGGCGTAGAAGCCATCTTGTTTTCTTTTATTTCTTCCATTTCATCACTCCTTAACTGTTTTATTATACCATAAAACAGCAGGAAGCGCAAAACAATTTTCTACATTTTTTCTACCATGCAGATAGAAATTTGCCCAAATTCAAATCAGCTTTATGCGCAATTTTAACAAAATTATACCAGTTTAAGCTGTTTACGAAACAGTACACATAGATACGCCGCGAGTGCCGCCTTCAAAATATCAAACACCACAAACGGCACAACGCCCGCCATAAGCGCCGCGCCAAACGACATATGAGCAGAGATTGCCAGCCACGCGCTTCCAAACAGATAGCATATTACCAACGAGGCAAGCATACTAAAAAAGTAGGACATAAACCCCTGCTTACGAAACAGCTTCCGGCACAGTCCAATCGTCAAAACCATAAGCGGATACGCCACCATATAGCCGCCAGTCGGGCCAAGCAGGGCGCTGGGACCGCCCATAAACTTGCCAAACACCGGCAAACCGCACAGCCCTAACAGCAAATAGACAAGGACGGACAGGCATCCATATCGAATGCCGAGCATACCGCCGCACAAAAATACCGCCAGCACGGACAGGGAGAACTGTACCTGGCTGAACGGCAAAGGAACCACAATCTGCGCACAGATTGCGATAACTGCTGCAAATATTGCGGCCAACAGCATATTTTTTGTCTTTAATTTCATTTTGCCACACTCCCTTTTTTGGATATGTGACATTATAAACCATAAATACACAATTGTCAACTATTTTTAAATATCAGGTTTACAATTGCGCCCCCTTTTTCTTCTGACTGCGCAAATTGCGGAAAAAATCGGATAAAAGTGCGCCGCATTCCTCTTTTTGGATTCCGCCGTTCACCGCCACAGTATGGTTGAACAGACCCGGCACAAACAAATCCGTCACAGATCCACACGCGCCGGCCTTACTATCGAACGCACCAAAGTAAACGCTGCGGATTCGACTTTGGATAATTGCACCCGCACACATGGCACATGGCTCGAGCGTCACATACAAATCGCACCCGTCGAGCCGCCATGAACCAAGCTTTTTATTCGCCTTTTGAATTGCGATGATTTCCGCGTGATTGATGACACATTCCTTTGTTTCACGCAAGTTGTGTCCGCGTGCAAGGATTTTGCCGTCCAGGACAATCACCGCACCAATGGGGCATTCCCCCTTTTGGGCCGCCTTTTTCGCTTCAGCAACCGCCGCACGCATAAATGTTTCCTCAAATGCCATAGCCGCTTCCTCCATTTGGGTGCAAATCTGGTTCTATTTTAAAAAAACACTCGACTTTTGTCAAGAAGTATGGTACATTAAATTTATGCGAACCGCCTTGCAGAAGGGAAGGATTATTATGACAAGCAGAGAGCGTCTTACTGCGGTTTTGCGCGGGGAGATACCGGACTGCGTACCCGTTTCACCGGACACATCGAATATGATTCCGGTCAAGATGACGGGCCTGCCGTTCTGGGACGTGTACTTATACAAAAAAATACCGCAGTGGAAAGCGTATATTGACTGTGTGAAGTACTATGATTTCGACAGCCTGATGGATGGATATGTAGATATCCGCTTGGACGATTTGGAGCCAGAACACAAAGAAGAAAAAACGGCAATCGTGTTCCAGGATGAAGAAAAGATTATTACACAGAACTACCAGCTTGCAAACGGCAAACATTTTTGGAGCGATACAGTAACTGTATACCCCATTGATAATCCACCTGTTGAGGGTGTACCGCCGGAAAAGATGGGGCTGGAGGTGGAACCGGCCAACTTCAAAGAGCTTGAAGGCGTATGCGAATGGCCGTCCGGCGAGGAGCTGCTCGCACTTGTAAAGCAGGAAATGGGCGACCACGGCCTAGTCGGTGTCTTCTGCGGTATCTCCTGCCTGTTACACAGTGAAGAGGATGTGTTCCGCTATTATGACGAACCGGAATATTTCTATGATATGCGCGACCGCCTTGTGCAGGAAACAGAAGCGCGCTATCACCGGCTGATGCAGCTTGAAACAACGCCGGATTTCCTGTGTACGGGCTGTTCCGGTTCCCTGATTTGGCAGACGCCCGCTATTTTCCGTGAGCTTGCGCTTCCCATTGTCAAAAAGGTGACCGACCTCGCCTATGCAGACGGCGTCTTTACCCATGTGCATTCCTGCGGACCGGAGGCCGAGCTGGTCGAAATTCTGGCAAACGAAACCCATCTGACTGTAATTGACCCGCTTGAAATTCCACCGATGGGGAACTGTAACCTGCGGGAAATCAAACAGAAATTTGGAGATAAGATTGTGCTGAAAGGCAATCTGCATACGACAGATGTGATGCTCAATGGCACGCCAGAGCAGGTGCGCGAAGCGGCGAAGCGCGCCATTGACGATGCTGCGGAAGGGGGCGGATTTATCCTTTCGACTGGCGACCAGTGCGGACGCGATACCCCGCCGGAGAACCTGTTCGCCATGATTGAAACAGCACGTACGTATGGAAAATATTGATTTGATTTATTTTTAAGGAGGAGATATTATGAGGAAATGTAACAACTGCAACCGGGAGTTCGACGACAGCGTCGACTTTTGCCCGACCTGCGGCGCAAAGCTCGGCGACGGCCCTTCCGCTTATGAACAGCAGGCTGCGGCAGTAGAAGCACAGTTTAACCAGCAAACAGAGCAGCCGCCTGTTCCACAGCCTGCTCCGGCTGCGCGGCCGGTCAACAATGAACCAGTTACAGTCGGGGAATGGATGGTTCTGCTTGTAAACCTGATTCCCTGCGTAGGGCCGCTGGTCTACTTCATCATTATGTTGGTGTGGGCGTTTAGTGATAATACAAAGCCGAGTAAAAAGACATTTGGTAAAGCGAATCTGATTATTTATCTGGTTGCAATCGGTATTGGTGTAATTTTCTTTTTATTCAGTATGATTATTGGCTTCAGTATTTCTTCGCTGTTCGACAGCCCCTACTACTATTATTAATGGAAAATAAAAAAGTGCGTCATATGACGCACTTTTTTATTTTTGTACCGCCTGCGGTGCAGTGATATACCATCCAGCCATATCGGCAAACACGCTTCCCGCCGCCGGCATTTCCACTCCCTGCACGGTGCTGTTTAACATTATCGCGTCCATTCCCATAAACAGGGAAATAATTGGCATCTCCTCCAAAAATGCCTCCTCTAACTCCTGATATGTCTGGGCAAATGTCTCCTGCGTCACGGCATTTTTGCAGTTCCACAGGAGCGAGTCAATCCGCTCGCTTGCATATACGCTGTAGCGTGCATTTTGGCCCGCAAACATGGACAGATCAAGGTCTGTCCCAATTTTGACCTCGCCCAAAAATACGTCGTAGTCCCCAGCGCCGACCCGCCGTTCGTATTCATCAAACGGCACGCTTTCCACTGTAACCTCTACGCCTATTTTCTGCAAATCAGTTTTGACTTTTTCCGCAATGGCGTTCCGGCGTTCGTTATCGCTGTTGACCAATAGGTTAAAGCGAAGTACCTCGCCACTATCGGCCTGAACCCGCACGCCGTCCTCTCCCGGGCTGTAGCCCGCCTCGGTAAGCAGCTCAGTTGCGCGGTCTGCGCTTTCTTCCAAGCTGTAAATATCTTTATATAGATACGAGTTTGGTGCCACGGGAACGTGTACGCTCTCCCCGCGTCCGAACATAATATTTTGCTCAATCTCCTCCCGCCCAATTGCATAGGAGAGAGCGCGGCGCACCCGCGCGTCGGACAGAGCAGCCTTTGTCGTGTTGATTCCCAGAAAGGTCAGGTTATTGTTTGGATAAGACACCGTATACAGGTTTCCCTTTGGGTTATAATTCATCAAATCCTGCGCCGTAAAGGGAACCGCGCTGACCTCCCGCACCTCGAGCGCCGTCGTCAGGGCAGCCTTGTCCGGCACCTGCTTAATAATCACTTCTGCAATCAGGGGCTTTTCGCCCGCCGTATAATTTTCGTTTCGCACCAGCCGGAGCGACCGGCTCATGTCCGACGGCGTATACTGGTACGGGCCTGTACCGACTGGGATGTATTCCTTCAGCCCCTCGGTGCAGTCCGTTCCATTCTTGATAATTGGAAAGTCCATCAGGTTGATAAACCCGGCATTGGCCTCCTGCAAGGTAATCACATATGTGTACTTGTCCGCCCGCCGTGTGTTCGCCACCAGCGCAAGCCGCTCCTTATACGGGCTGTTTTCCAGATCCTGAATCATCTTGATGGTATAGTCCACATCGTTGGCGTCAAAGCCACTCCCGTCGTGCCATGTCACGTCCTGCCGGAGGGAAAACGTATAGACCAGACCATTGTCCGACACCGTATAACTTTGTGCAAGGCACGGCGACATGGTATAATCGCTGTTTTTCCGCATCAGCCCGTCGTAAAGGAATGCACTCGCCTGTGTCATGGACTGTGACTGCGTCGCAATCGGGTTATAGGTATCAAAATTATACACGCCCACGCTGAGCGTGCCACCCTCCGCCGCAACCGGCGTCTGCGTCGCGCCTGGCTCGCCGCTCTGCTGCTGACCCGAGCAGGCGCAGAGCGTCAATATTAAAATCAAAACAGCCGCACAAATTCGTTTCATTCTCATCTTCCTTATCCTTTGTTCACTTCAGTTCCAAAAAGGCCCCCATCAGGCCGATTTTCCCTTTATGGGCCCGGTTTGAAAAAAACTCGTCCCCGTTGCAGCAGGTGCAAATGCCCGCCAGCGTGATGTTGTCCTCGTTCACCCCAGCATCTCGGAGTTGGGCGTGGATCACGCTCCACAAATCGACGTGGTACTTTGCCCCGCGCGCCTCTGTAAACTGCTCTGGGAACTGCTCTGCCACGTCGCCGTCCACCTCAAAGCAGCATTGCCCGATCGACGGCCCGACCGCGCACAAAACGTCGCCCATGTCGCAGCCAAACTCTCGCCGCATAACCGCCAGCACCTCACCGGAGATGTTTTTCACCGTGGAGCGCCAGCCCGAGTGCGCAAGCGCAGCAACGCGCCGCACCGGGTCGAGGAAAAATACCGGGACACAGTCGGCGCAGAACACGACAAACGGAACGCCTATCTCGGCGCAAACAAGCGCGTCAATCCCTACGATATCACTCTCGCGCGTGATACCCTTCCCACAGTCGGCGCGCGTAATGACACGGACGCGGTTATCGTGTACCTGGTTCGACAGCACGAGGTCCTCCGCCTTCATCCCGATAGCGCTGCACACAATTTCATAATTGCGCCGGACGTTCTCGTACGTATCCCTACGGCGAAAACCGAGGTTCAGCGTCGCCGTTTCCCCGGTGCTGACCCCGCCGCGCCGCGTTGTAAAGCAATGGCGCACCAGGCCGGTGCGCTCCAGCGCCGGCACGGTATAATAGGCAAGTTCTCCTTTTGTATGCCGCTCAAACCCAAGCTGCACCTGTACCGCTCCTTCCGTGTCCTCAATTGAAATAGTCATATACATTCTGTGCAGAGCGTTTATCCAGCCCTGCCGTCATCAACTCGTCCACGCCCGCCTGTGCAATGCTGTTGATCGACTTAAAATGCTTCATCAGCCGCTTGCGCCGCGTTTCCCCAATGCCCTCGATATTCGACAGCTCCGAGGCGAGGCCCTTTTTCCCGCGCAGTTTGGTGTGGTAGCGGATCGCCGTTTCATGTACCTGCTCCGACACCGTGCCGACCAGCCGGAACGCGTCGGAATTTTTGGGCAACGTAACCTCCCGCTCGCCGTCCGTCAGGGCGCGGAAGCGGTGCTTATCGTCCTTGACCATACCCCACAATGGGATCGAAACGCCTGCCTGCTCTAAAACTTTTGCAATCGCGTGGACATGGCCCTTGCCACCGTCGAGCAGAATCAAGTCAGGCAGGGGCAAAAACTTCGCCTTTTCCCGCTCCAAAACCCCTTGTGCGATTTTATCTTCCTCATTTGCCGCGCGGCCCAGCCGCCGCGTCAGCACCTCCGCCATCGCCATGTAGTCGTCCTGCCCCTCAAACGAGCGGATTTGGAACTTGCGGTGGAGCGACGCGTCGTGAACGCCGTTTTTAAACACGACCATCACGCCGACATTGCTCGTCCCGGCAATGTTCGAGATGTCGTAGCTCTCAATCCGGTTTGGCAGCGCCGGAAGGGCAAGATACTCCTGCAATTTGGCAAGCGTGCCCGCCTGCGACTCCTTTTTGAGCTGATCCAGCTTGTAGTTGCCGATACTCAGCTCCACATTTTTAAGCGCCATTTTAATGAGGGAGGATTTGTCACCCCGCTGCGGCACCGTAAATGTCAACTTATGCCCAAGCCGCGCGCTCATCCATTCCACAAACAAGTCGCGCTCCTCGATGTCGCACTGGACGATCAACTCGTCCGGGATGTAGGCCGCGCCTGCGTAAAACCGCTTTAAAAACTCGCCCATAATCTCCGCGTCGCTCATCTCGCCTACGCCGTCGATGCGGTGGCTCTGCCGCCCGGTCACGCGGCCGCCGCGCACAAAGAAAATGTCGATAAAAGCCTTGTCGTCGTAGCACGCAAACGCCGCAATGTCTTGATTTTCCATCTTGTCGCTGACAATCTTCTGCTTCTGCGTCACCGCACGCAGCGCTGCGAGCTGGTCGCGGTATTCCGCCGCCCTTTCAAACTCCAACGCAGCAGAGGCACTCTCCATCTTTTCTTCTAACAGGTTTGTCAGCTCGTCCTGCCGCCCCTCCAAAAAGCTGCATATCTGCACAAATACGGCGCGGTAATCCTCCTGCGATACCTGCCCCGTACAGGGGGCGAAGCACTTATGAATCTGATAGTTGAGGCACGGCCGCCCTTTTCCAATGTCGCGCGGGAACTCCCGCTTGCAGGTCGGAATCAGAAAAATCCGCTTGATGACGTCCAGCGTACCGCGCACGACGGTCATGCCCGTGTACGGGCCAAAGTAGCGCGCGCCGTCGTTTTTCATCACACGCGTCACGCCGAGCTTGGGGTACGGCTCATTCATGGTTACCTTGATATAGGGGTAGTGTTTGTCGTCCTTGAGCAGAATGTTGTAGTGCGGCTTGTGCTTTTTAATCAGGTTGCACTCCAACACAAGCGCCTCTAACTCGGAGTCGGTCACAATGTACTCGAACCATGCGATGTGGCTCACCATCGCCCGCACCTTCGCTGTATGGTTCTTCGACGCCATAAAATACTGGCGCACCCGGTTTTTGAGCACCTTTGCCTTACCGATATATATGATTTTGTCGTCCTTATCATGCATCAGATAAACCCCCGGCTGGTCCGGAAGGTTTTTCAATTGTTTTTTGAAATCAAACATAGCAACACCTGGGTCATGTATTATCCATGATCTTATTGTATTCCAATTGGATGGTTTTATCAGATTTTATCCGACTGCGCCGAAAACAAATATTTTATATAGAACAATTATATCATAATAATACATGATTGCATAGCCCATATTTTCGCAATTGTATTGACATTCCCATTTGGGACAATTATAATAAAATAGATATTTATTCGAATACAAAGGAGGAACCAGCATGGCAAAAAAGGTTCGGACACGCTTCGCGCCGAGCCCGACCGGCTATATGCATATCGGGAATTTGCGTACGGCGCTATATGCATGGCTGCTGGCGCGCAAAAACGGCGGCGATTTTATTTTACGGATTGAGGATACCGACCAGGAACGCTATGTCGAAGGTGCGGTCGATTTGATATATAAAACACTGGAGGAAACCGGTCTCACACACGACGAGGGTCCGGACGTAGGCGGCGACTATGGACCGTATATCCAGAGCGAGCGACGCGGACTGTATAGGCAGTACGCAGAAAAACTCGTCGAACTGGGTGCGGCGTACTACTGTTTCTGCGACAAGGAACGGCTTGAGGAGCTGCGCGCCGTGCAGACAGCGTCGAAGGTGCCGCCAAAATACGACGGCCATTGCTCGCGCCTGTCAAAGGAAGAAATCGAAGAAAAGCTGAAAAGCGGCGTGCCGTACGTCATCCGGCAAAAAATCCCGCGCGAGGGGACGACGTCGTTCCACGACGAGGTGTTCGGTGACATTACGGTTGACAACGCGACGCTCGACGACAATGTGCTTTTAAAGGCGGACGGGCTTCCGACGTACAACTTTGCCAATGTTATCGACGACCATCTGATGGGGATCACGCATGTGATTCGCGGGAGTGAGTACCTTTCCTCCACGCCGAAGTACAACCTGCTCTATGAGGCATTTGGATGGGAAATTCCGGTCTACATCCACTGCTCGCCTGTTATGAAGGACGCACAGAAAAAGCTCTCCAAGCGCGAGGGCGACGCCTCTTATGAGGATTTTATCAACAAGGGCTACCTGAAGGACGCGATTATCAACTACATCGCGCTGCTCGGCTGGAGTCCGGGAACGGAACAGGAGATTTTTACGCTCGACGAGCTGGCGCAGCAGTTTGACGTTGCCGGTATCAGCAAATCGCCCGCGATTTTCGACGTAAACAAGCTCAATTGGATGAACGGCGAATATATCCGAAAAATGAGTACAGAGGCATTTACTGAGACAGCTATGCCCTATTACAAGCAGGCGGTAAAGCGAGAGGTCGATTACAACATGCTTTCGGCGCTCCTGCACGACCGGACGGAGAAATTCTCCGACATTCCGGAGCAGATCGACTTTATCGACGCTGTGCCAGACTACGACAATGATTTGTATGTTAATAAAAAGATGAAAACAAACGAGGAAATTTCCAAACAGTCGCTTGAGGCGATTCTGCCGGTTTTGGAAGAAGTTGACTCGTGGACGCACGACGCGATTCATGACGCGCTGTTTGCGCTGATTGAAAAGCTCGGCGTTAAAAACGGCGTTGTCCTGTTTCCGTTGCGTGTTGCCCTGTCTGGGAAGAAGTTTACCCCCGGCGGCGGGGTGGAGCTTGCCGAGCTGCTCGGCAAAGAGGAAAGCGTTGCGCGCATAAAGGCGGCAATTGCAAAACTTTAAGAATCTATACTTGCCGATAGAATCAGGCCAAAATTCGTAAAAACTATTGACAGACATAGCAGAGTGTGCTATTATAATTGAGCGGCTGAAATCAGCCGCTTCATAGGCAGATGTGGTGGAACTGGCAGACGCGCTGGACTCAAAATCCTGTGGTAGTGATACCGTGTGGGTTCGATTCCCACCATCTGCACCAAAGTGGAAACCCCTTGTGCGCCAGCGAAAGCGTTGGTACGCAAGGGGTTTTGTTATGTCCGCTTTGTATGAGAGCGGCCTTTCAGTAAACTATGTCCTGTTTCTCCAAATCGATTCCCATCGCCAATAAAATTTTGTAAGCGTTGTCAAATCTGGGTGATATTTTCTGGCATTCAATCAAACTAATCTCGTCCGCACTCAGTCCACAGCGTTCTGCGAACATTTCCTGTGACAATTTGTTTTCCTTTCTGTACTTTTTCATGATTTCTGCAAGTATTTTTCGTGCTTCCATACAGACACCTCCCTGCATCAATCTTACTGACTGATAACAAAGTGTGTCTACTGAACCCCTTCAGGATTTTTGATTTTTAGTTATATTTTTTGACATTTTTATTGATCTATAATCAATACTTTTTGCAATATTTAACAAATAATTTGTAGCGCTTTTATATAAAAGTACTACAAGTCCTATTTTAATTTTTATCCTCCACCTCTCAATTGCAAGCCACAATTATACATGCTGTTATTCCATATTCCATGCAAGTGCAACGCCGCTGTTACATAGCCCGCCCGCAGATAATAGATTAACACTATCCCCCGCTTTTCATATAATATTACTGTATCTCAATTTTTATATGGAGGTTTTAAAATGGACACAATCAACGAATTTGTAAAAGCACCCGAATCCTGTTCCTGCGATGGAAAATCCTGCACAAAGGTAAGCTATCAGTCGGCAGACATTAGCGTACCAATTGAAATCAAGCCGGATGTAACCGTTGGCTGTATCGAAGTAGAATGCTGCGGAGAACCGGTCGTAAAACGTGAGGGCGGCTGCCATGACGCCTGCGAATTTGTTCTTACACAGAAAATCAATGTCAAGATTCCGCTCAAATACGACGTATATACCAGAGTTGGCGACAGCATTGTAGACTGCGGAGTCCCGTACTGCTGCGAGCAATAAGGATTATTGCGGAGATTACAAATGATTCTGATATAGAAAAGGGCAGATAAAATCTGCCCTTTTTTGCATCATTTTTTATGGCACATGTCCGACATGGCACAGGAGGAACAGCCACAGCCGCAGCTTCCGCCCCCGCCCTTTTTCTTCTTCCGAATCATGCTCCAAATTATCCACGCGACAACAGCCGCAATACATATCGTTATAATAACTGTAGCAAGCATATCCGTCACCTCTTATACTTTCATAACACTCCGGCTCACCTTCAGCGTGCTGCTCTCCTTATACGGCCGTACCAACAGGTAAATGAACAACGCCACAAGCAGGAAGGCAACAACCGTCCAAAAACCAAATGACCCATAGATGAACAGGCTCCCAATCTGGTAAATGCACAGTGACACAACATACGCAAAAATTGTCTGATATCCAATTGCAAACCAGGTCCACTTTGCACTGTTCATCTCGCGCTTAATTGCGCCGATTGCCGCAAAGCACGGTGCGCACAACAGGTTAAATACGAGGAACGAATATGCCGCAATGCCGGTAAAGCTTGCCGCCAGCGTGCCCCAGATTTCCGCTCCGTCCTCTGCAACCTCTGCAAAACCGTACAGGATACCGAATGTACCAACCACGTTTTCCTTTGCAACAAGGCCCATAACAGCCGCAACCGCCGAGCGCCAGTCGCCCCAGCCAAGCGGAATAAACAACCATGCAAACAGATTGCCGATATTCGCCAGGAAGCCTTCGTTCAAATCGTCTACCATCATAAACTGTCCGTCCACAATGCCAAAGTTCGATACGAACCAGATGAAGATAGTAGACAGCAGGATAATTGTGCCAGCCTTTTTAATGAAGGACCAACCGCGCTCCCACATGCTGCGCAGTACATTGCCAACCGTCGGCCAATGGTAGGCCGGAAGCTCCATAACGAACGGAGCCGGGTCGCCTGCAAACATCTTTGTCTTTTTCAGGATGATACCCGAAACAATGATTGCCGCAATTCCTACAAAGTAGGCGCTTGGGCCGACCCACCATGCGTTCTGGAACAATGCGCCCGCAATCAGCGCAATAATCGGCAGCTTCGCACCGCAGGGGATAAACGTCGTCGTCATAATTGTCATCTTGCGGTCGCGGTCGTTTTCAATTGTTCTTGACGCCATAACACCGGGTACGCCACACCCCGTACCAATCAACATTGGGATAAACGATTTGCCCGAAAGACCAAATTTGCGGAAGATACGGTCCATGATAAACGCAATACGCGCCATGTAGCCGCACGCCTCCAAAAATGCAAGAAAGATAAACAGTACAAGCATCTGCGGCACAAAACCCAGCACCGCGCCAACGCCAGCAACAATACCGTCAAGAATCAAGCTCTTGAGCCAGTCTGCCGTATTAACAGCGTCTAGTCCGCCTTCAATGAGAACCGGAATGCCCGGAACCCATACGCCGTATGCCGCGGGATCCGGTTCCTCGGCCTCAAGCGCCGTTTCAAAGTCAGCCAATGTGACCGGGTGGGTTTCCTCTACTTCCCCGTCTTCATTCTCAATCTCTGCAACTGCGCTAAGGTCAACCGCAGCCGCCTCTGCTGTAAAGGCATCCAGCGCCGCCGCCATTTCCGTTTCCAGCTCGGCCGCAGCAGCTTCGTCCTCCGGCTCCGTTTCCATCGCCGTTACAAGCGGCTCAGTATCAATGCCGGCCTCCTCCGCCGCACCGATATATGCGTCGATTTTTGCCTGTTCGACGTCATATTCTCCGACGGCTTCCTCATACTCCGACGTACCAATCCCAAACAGATGGAACCCATCGCCGAACAGACCGTCGTTTGCCCAGTCCGTCGCCCACGTACCGACTGTAGTAACGGAGATGTAGTATACAATAATCATAACTACTGCAAAAATTGGCAGCGCCGCCCAGCGGTTTGTTACAACGCGGTCAATCTTGTCCGACACTGACATCTTTTCCTTATTCTTTTTCCGATAGCAATCCTTAATGATTGAGGAAATATAGGCGTAGCGTTCATTGGTGATGATACTTTCGGAGTCGTCGTCCATCGCGTCCTCAGCCTGTTTAATCAAATCCGATACGTCCGGAGGCGACTTCATCAGTGCGGCAATCTTGTCGTCACGCTCAAACAGTTTAATTGCGTAGAACCGTTTCTGCTCTTCCGGAACGACAAAACCCAAGCGGCCTGCAATCTCGTCAAGTACAGCCTCCACATTTGCGTGGAACGTATGTACGGGAGCCGTCCGGCTTTTCTTCTGCGCGAGGGCAACAGCCTTCTGTGCCGCTTCCTTGATTCCTTTTCCTTTTAAAGCGGAAACCGGAACTACCTCGCAGCCAAGCTTTTGCGATAGCTTTCCATAGTCGATGACGTCGCCCCGCTTTTCTACGACGTCAATCATATTAATCGCCATCACGACCGGAATGCCGAGCTCCGTTAGCTGCGTCGTCAAATAGAGGTTACGCTCCAGATTCGTACCATCCACGATATTGAGGATCGCGTCCGGGCGTTCATTAATTAAGTAATTTCTCGCTACGACTTCCTCCAGCGTATAGGGCGAAAGCGAGTAGATACCCGGCAGATCCATCAAGACAACATCCTTGTATCCTTTGAGCTTGCCTTCCTTTTTTTCAACTGTAACACCGGGCCAGTTACCCACAAACTGGTTTGCCCCCGTCAACGCATTAAACAGGGTCGTTTTACCGGAGTTTGGATTTCCGGCCAATGCAATCTTAATTGCCATTTTATTTTCCCTCCCAAAAATAGTTAGAACTCACTAACTTAAGACCAAAAAAAATTATTTTACCTCAATCAGCTCTGCATCAGCCTTACGCAGCGACAGCTCGTACCCGCGGACATTGACCTCAATCGGGTCGCCGAGCGGCGCAACCTTACGGACAAAAATCTCCGTCCCCTTCGTGATTCCCATGTCCATAATCCGGCGTTTTACCGCACCGCTGCCAGTCAGCTTAATGACTTGCACCTGCTGTCCGCACTTTACATCCCGCAATGTTCCCATTTCGTCTTCCTCCTCATACTATAATACGATTTGCCATAGACTTTCCAAGCGCAATCCGGGAGTCCTTTACATTGATAATCATATTCCCTGCAAGCTCAGCAACCACGCTGACCTCCGCTCCCTCGACAAAGCCGAGGTTTTCCAAGAACTTTCTCGTATCGTCCTTCCCATTGATTTGCTTTATCAGTTTTTTCTGGCCTATCTCTGCCATTGTAAGCGGCATCATAGCTTCCTCCCTTCAAGCCAATAAATGTATCAACAGCACAAAGACAGTTAGCTTTTGCTAACTTTCGATTAAAGTTTACCTCAACTAACTATATTTGTCAAGTAATTTTACAAAAAAACAGGAAACATTTTTACAAAACAAGCCTTCTTACACCAAAAGGAAAAAGAGTCCCGCCGCTTGCTATCATCGTTCCATGTCGGTCGTACGCGTCTCGCACCATGCTTCAAACTCCGCCATCGGCAGCGGCTTCGCGTAAATATATCCCTGTATCATTTCGCAGCCAATTTCGCGCAGGAACGTGAGCTGTTCCGGCGTTTCAATCCCTTCTGCGACTACATGAATCCCCAGCTTTTCTGCAAGCCGGACAAAACTTTCAATAATAATCTGACTTTTTGAATTCGCAATATCGCCAAAAAACTTCCGGTCTAACTTGATTGCATCTACTGCAAACTCCTTTAAAAGCCCCAGTGACGAGAATCCCACGCCAAAGTCGTCCAGCGAGCATAAGAAACCATAACTATGCATTTGTACAATCGCATTTTTTACAAGTTCAATCTGCTGTTCATCAAAGAAAATAGACTCCGTCAGTTCAAATTCAATCAAACCATCCGGGATTTGGTACTGCTCCTTCATGGCGGAAAGCGCGGACAGGAAATCCGGCGTTTTAAAATGTACCCGCGACAAATTGACCGATACAGGTATGCAGGCCCGTCCTTCTGCGTTCCAGTCATGCAACAGTTTGCACACTTCCTCGAATACATAGAAATCGAGCTTCACAATTTTCCCGTTCCGCTCAAACAGCGGAATAAAATCGGAAGGGTAAATCATTCCCCTTTCCGGGTCTATCCACCGAATCAATGCCTCCGCGCCGCCAACCTTTCCATTGGATGCATATACTTTCGGCTGTAAAAACACGCGAAAATCACGGTTTGCAATCGCTTTGTCAAACAGCGCATCAAGCTCCTTCTCCCGCTTCATTCTCTGTGTAAACTCCGCGCTGTAAAAGACGCACCGCGCCTCCTCCCGCAGCTGGCAGGCCATTCTGGCACGGTCTTGAATGATGGCAATTTCAAGCTCCGGCTCCGTCACGGGGCACGCCCCCTGTAAAATGGTAAGCGATTCATAGCTTTTTCCGCCTTCAGTCGGGGTGTTAATTATTTGAATCATGGCGTCAAGGCGCGCCTGTACCCTTTCCGGCTCCTGTTCTTTCAGACACAGGAAAAAGCGGTCGGCCTCGCCCCGGGCAGCTAGTTCGCCAGATTGGATATGCTGTTTAATTCCGCTGTATACATGGCGCAGAATGTCATTTCCGCCGTCAATCCCATATTTTTCATTAATCAGTTTAAACCCTTTTATATTAAGCAGCACAACTGTATATGTTCCGGGCGCGGCATGTTCGGTAAGCCGCTTACATGCAAGCTGGAACGCCGTGTTGTTCATCCCGCCGGTCAGCGAATCAGTAAATGCAATTTCCTCAAGTTTTTTCCGGCTTCTCCGGTAAAAACGCACCACAAACAACAGCAGCAGAATAAATACGAGTACGATCCCGCCGACAATAAGATATGAACGGGCAGCATAGAGATTTGCATGTTCCGAAATCAAGTCCGCTGGTACAAGCGTCAGCAGAACCCAGTCATTGATGTGAAGCGGCTGGTACGCTAATACCAGCTGCGAACCGTCTACTGCCGTAAACTGAAACACGCCCCACCTGCCGCCGGCAATATCCGCCTGCATTTGGTTGACTGCGTTTGCTGTTTCTGTATTTACTCCGGACTGAAAAATATCTTCCAGCTGTAAGAACGGTTTTGAATCTGTTGGAGAAATTACGATCTCACCATTACTGTCAACAATGCACGTCAAGCCCTCGCCGCCAAAGCTCTTTGGCTGGATAAGCTCCTGCATATTTTTCTTTTCCCGTACACCGGCAAGCACCTGATTGACCTGCCCTTCTGTATAAATCGGTGTCGAGAACAAAAGGTTCTCCCCTTCTACATAGACTACTTCTGTGTTCCCATCAAAGGAAGACCGGATTCCCGAGTGGTCCTGCAGACCTGCACTATCAAAATTCTGTGGGATTGTAGTACCATCCCGTCCTAAAATTACCAGTGTATCCATCCCCATGAGACGTGCTTTCCGCTCCAAAAACTCCTCGGTCGTAGCCTTGTCTTGCAGCCGCGGAATAGAGTCGGCAAGCTGCTCCAGCGCCATTTCAAATGCCTCAATCCGACCGGCAAGGTCGCTTGCCATCTGGTAGGAAACGTCTTTTACATATGCATTTGTACTGGTATCTAATACAGTATTCAGTTCCGCTGTGTTCCCCATCAAAACCGAAATCAAAAGCAGCGCAGCAAGTAAAATCCCCGCTAAAATCAGCGGAAATCTGCTGGTATAGGCGGTATTCTTTGTTTTCCTCATACAGATGACCTCAAACTTTATCAATGTATTTTTATTTCGGACACAAATATAGCCTAATTTAATTGTATCACGTATGTGAAAAATAAACAACATACTTTTTAACGCATAATAAATTTTTTTGTCAATATGGGCTACACTTTCCTACAAATGTCCCGCAGCTCACAAATTCTTGAATTTTCTTTACTTTTTAGCGGTTTTGTGATAAGATAATGGGTAATGTAAGAATATATCATGGAGGTATATTTTATGGATATCAATTATTCTGAAATCGAAAAAAAGTGGCAGAAAAAGTGGGAGGAAAACAAAGTCAATTCCTTTAATCCGGAAAACATAGATCATAAATTGTACTGTATGGAGATGTTCTCCTACCCTTCCGGGGCGAACCTGCACCTCGGGCATTGGTTTAATTTCGGCCTGTCCGATTCGTGGGCGCGGTTTAAGAAAATGCAAGGTTATGAGGTATTTCACCCCATGGGCTTCGACGCGTTCGGCCTGCCGGCGGAAAACTACGCCATCAAAACGAATACGCACCCGAGTATCAAAACCTATGAAAGCATTAACACCATGCGCCGCCAGCTCAAGGAAATGGGCGGCATGATTGACTGGGACCACGAGGTTGTGACGTGCGACCCCAGCTATTATAAGTGGACACAGTGGATTTTTATCCAGCTTTACAAAAAGGGGCTCGCCTACAAGAAAAAGGCGCCGGTAAACTGGTGCAACTCCTGCCAGACGGTTCTGGCAAACGAGCAAGCGGCGGGCGGCGTTTGCGAGCGGTGCGGCAACCCGGTCGTGCAAAAGAGCATGAACCAGTGGTTCCTCAAGATTACCGATTACGCGGAGGAATTGCTTGACGGGTTGGACAAGCTCGACTGGCCGGAGGCGACAAAGATTCAGCAAAGGAACTGGATTGGGCGCTCCGAAGGCGCGCAGGTCACGTTCCAGGTTGCAGACAGCGACAAAAGTTTTGAGATTTACACAACACGTCCGGACACGCTCTATGGCGCAACGTATGTCGTATTGGCGCCGGAGCACGATTTGGTAAGGGAAATCACGACCGAACAGCAGCGCAGTGCAGTCGAGGCGTATATCGAAGCGGCGGCCTATGCGACGGAAATTGACCGCCAGTCCACCGAGCGGGAAAAGACAGGCGTATTCACCGGTGCGTATGCTGTAAATCCGATTAACGGGAAGAAAATCCCAATCTGGATATCCGACTATGTACTTGTATCATACGGCACCGGAGCAATTATGGCCGTTCCGGCGCACGACACGCGCGACTATGCTTTTGCCAAAAAGTTCGATCTCGACATCATAGAAGTCATTGAAGGCGGAGACATCAGCAAGGAAGCTTATACCGGCGACGGCAAGCTGATTAACTCGGATGTGCTCAACGGCCTGAACAGCAAAGAGGCCATGCGCAAAATCATCGGCATTTTGGAGGAAAAAGGTGTCGGCACGCGGAAGGTCACCTATAAGCTGCGCGACTGGCTGATTTCGCGTCAGCGGTACTGGGGTGCACCGATTCCGATGATATACTGCGACCACTGCGGTATTGTGCCGGAAAAGGAGGAAAACCTCCCCGTTTTATTGCCGGACAATGTGGAATTTCACCCGAACGGGCAGTCTCCGCTTGCGCTGTCCGAGGAGTTTAAAACCTGTACCTGCCCGGTATGCGGCGGCAAAGCGACGCGCGAGGTGGACACGATGGACACGTTCATGTGTTCCTCGTGGTATGAGTTGCGCTACCTTGACCCGAAAAACGACAAAGAACCCTTCAGCAGAGAAATGGTGAACAAAATGCTGCCAGTCGATAAGTACGTGGGCGGTAAGGAGCACATCTGCCTGCACCTGATTTACTCACGTTTTATCACAAAGGCGCTGCGCGACTGCGGCTTTTTCGACGTAGACGAGCCGTTCCAGTCTTTGGTGCACCAGGGGACCATCCTCGGACCGGATGGTTACAAGATGAGCAAATCGAGAGGGAACACGGTTTCCCCGGACAAATATATCAGCATGTATGGCTCCGACGTATTCCGGACGTATTTGATGTTCGGCTTCAATTACACGGACGGCGGCCCGTGGAGCGACGACGGCGTCAAGGCTATGTCGAAATTCTTTAAAAAGTTTGTCAACACATTTGAAAAGGCCATCAATGTAAAAGAATACACCGACCTGATGGATACGCCGGAGAAGGAGCTTCTCTATACACTGAACCATACAATTAAATTTAATACCATGAATTTGCAAAACTTCCAGTTCAACACCGCGGTTTCGCGTCTGATGGTTTTGACGGATGCGCTTGGCACATATCTGCAAACAGGGCGGAACTCCAGCATTCTCAAAGAGGTTGTGCCTTCGTTTGTAAAGCTGATTGCGCCGGCTGCGCCGCATTTGGCGGAGGAGCTGTGGAGTATGCTTGGCAACACGGACTCCATCTTCCGTTCTTCGTGGCCGGTATGTGACGAAAATGCGCTGATTGTCGACACGCTCGAGATTCCTGTTCAGGTGAACGGCAAGGTGCGTGCCGTTGTCAAGGTCGCGCGTGAGGCGGCGAAAGAAGAGGTAATCGACACGGCAGCAAAAGCCATTACAAAGTATACAGACGGCAAAAATGTCGTTAAGACCATTTATGTTCCGGGAAAGATTTTAAACTTTATTGTAAAATAAATGGTAATAAAAAGAGTGCAGCATTTTGCTGCACTCTTTTTAGCTGTTTTGCTTCTGCACCCAGTCCGCTGCAACGTCTTCAAGTTGTTCAAATGCAAGCAGACCAGAATTGCAGAGCGAAACAAATTTCTCCGCTTCCTCTAAATTTGAAAACAAATCCATGATTACCTTATCCTTTTCTCCGAAATAACCTCGCACACCGTACGGAAACTTACCGCAGGCACCGTCTTTTACAACATAAAACACTGCCTCCGGCTCTATTTTGACCAGTTGCGATACCGTTATCCCCATCCAAGCCGCGATGTGCTGCAATGTTCCAAGCGTTGGGCTATATGTTTCCGACCCAACCTTCCCCAATGTTACCTTATCAACACCACATTCATCTGCCATCTCCTCCAGAGATATCTGTTTTTGATTCCGATACTCCGTTATTCTTCTTAGAATTGCCGCTCTTTGCGTCATAAGCCCCCCTCCTATTTAAATATTTTATACAAAATATGTCAATATTTCAACGTATGATAGTACGTTTTTATAGTTTTTACCAAAATACTGTTTTGTGTTAATAAATACACTATCCTCATTTCAGCTCAAATAAACTAAGCTGTCTGCCCTGCTGTGTCTCGCGTTCAAGCGTATCGCCCTTTTGCAGGCACGCCGGCGCAAGGTCTGCCAAAAACGTCGACGGCTCCGCCCCCGTCAGCAGATAGAGCCGCTCCTTTGCACGCGTAATCCCAACATAGAACAAGCGCCGTTCTTCTTCGATATCCGTTTCGCGCCCTTTTAGCTCCATTGGGATTGTCCCTTTTTTTATTCCACAGAGAAACACGACTGGAAATTCGAGTCCCTTTGCGCCATGCAGCGTCATCAGCGTCACCGCCCCCGCGGCATACGCCTTTTTCTCGCCGCGCATGAGGTCGCTCTCCTGCCCAAGCGTCAGATTACGCAAAAACTCCTCCATCGTCTTATGGAACACAGCCATATACAACAGCCGCTTCATCGGTTCCGAGTCATCGAGTCCCATCTCCTGTACCCATTCCTGCAGCAGAACCTCCGGCCTTTCTTTTTCCGCGCGGGACGCATACTTTTCCAAAAGTGCCCCGACTTCCGGCATATCGGCTGCCAAAGCATGCTCGGCCTCTGCCTTATCTTGCGCCTCCTGCCATCGTGCAGCCATTTCCCGTGCCACGTTTTCTTCACAGCCGGACAATTGCAGATACATTCGCAGATAAAACGCTTCCTGCCGCCAAAGCAAAAACGAAAAGAAACAGAGCACCCGGCGCACAGCCAAATCGTTTAAAAAGTCGTCGCGCCCCATCACCACGTGGGGGATTCCCTCTTTGCGCAGGCAGTTTTCGAGCAGTTCTGCCTGCCGGTGCGTCCGGTACAGAATGGCAATGTCGGAAAAGCCGTATACCGGCTTTTCCTCTAACCGGTGCGCATAGTCGTGCGCCGCAAGCATGTCAATTCCGCCTACAAGCCGCCCAATCTCCTTTGCCACATAGATTCCCTCCGACAGAGGGCTGGGCGCAGTCAGCAGGTTGACCTTATCCCCGTCCGGGAGCTGTGCCGCAAGCTCGCGCGGACCGGTTTCGTCCGCCGAAATCGCAGAGAGCGCGCAGGACAAAATCTGCGGCGTACTGCGGTAGTTTTTCACCAGACGAACCAGACGCACCTCATCTTCTGCCATCAACTGGGCAAAGCACGCAGGGCTTGCGCCGCGGAAGCCATAGATTGCCTGGTCGGGGTCGCCGATTACGAACAGGTTCTTCCCCCGCTCGCTCCAGGCGCGCACAAGCTGGTACTGAATGGCGTTAATATCCTGAAACTCATCGACGAGCAGATAGCGGAACCGCCGCGTATAGGCTGGCTTTACGCCTTTCCGCCACAAGGACAGCGTCTTTATAAGCAAACCGTCCAAATCGGTCACGCCTGCGTCGTCCAGCAGACGTTCGTATGCCTCTATCGCCGTAGGGGATAAGCGACTGTCCGCCCCGCTCTCTGTCTGCCTATAGCGGGATGCCTCACGCAGAAACTGCGCCGGCGAGAGCTTCAGCCCCTGCACCCGGACGACCTCCTCTGCAAATGCAAGCGCTTCCTCCTCGCCAATCAGGCAAACCTCGCCTTCCATCTCCTCCAAAAGCTGCAAGCAAACCGCGTGGAATGTACCGATTGTCATCCCGCGTACGGCGCGTTTCCCGCCCAGACGCTGTTCCAGACGCGCGCGCATCTCCCCTGCGGCTTTGTTCGTAAATGTCACTGCCGTAATCTCCTGCGGCTTGGCGCCGAGCCGCTCAATAAGATACGCAATTTTAGAAACAAGCGTTTTCGTTTTTCCCGTGCCCGGCCCTGCTACAACCGCAACAGTCCTTTCCGGAGCCGTTACCGCCTCCATCTGCTCCCGGTTGAGCCCGTCAAGGCCGCCCTTTTCCGCCTCTTTTTCATCAAGATTTGGCTGCAGTTCCTCCGCCGTTTCTGCAAGCGTTTGCCGCTTCCGGACAGGAATGCTACGGCTCTGCGGTTTTTCCTCCCGCAGTTCCTCCGCGGACAAAAGCGACACCTGCCCGCCCAATACGCGGCGGTCCGCCTCATCTATCAGCTTAATGGTGCCATATTCCCCGTCGTATCCCGGGATACGTTCCACTTCGCCGCTGCGGAGGCGGCGAATGCCCTCCGCGACATAGGGGCCTGCCGCATGGCGGATTTCCTCAATCGCGGCCTCGCGCAGGATATAAAACTCCGGCCCGAGCTGGGCCAGCAGATCCATATACTGGGCGTCCACCTTTTTACTTGCAACGGACAGGCCGCACGAGGCTGCAATGACCTCCGGCAGGGGAACCAGGCTTTCAAATTGCGGCGCATTTGGCGGGCGATACCCCTCCGGCCGGTCAGAAAGCTGCTCGACCCGGTGTTCCACGCCAATCGTAATCTTTTTCCCGCAGACCGGGCAGCGTCCTTGAAGCTGTTCTGTTTCCGACGGTTTCAGACACAGGTTGCAGTTCCGGTGCCCGTCGAGGTGGTACTTCCCCTCCTCCGGAAAAAACTCTATCGTGCCGCCGAATCCCGCCGACGCGCCCCCCTCAACTGCGCGCTTCAGTCCCGCATACGACAGCTCCGCGTCAATCAGGTTTGCCTCCCGGCCCAGCTTTGCCGGCGAGTGTGCGTCCGAGTTTGAGACAAGCGTATATCCGTCGAGCGCGGACAGCCGCCAGTTCATCGGCGGGTCGGACGAAAGGCCCGTTTCCAGCGCGTGTATCTGTGGTGTCAAGTCCTCAAAACACTCCTCCAATGTATCAAAGCCGGAAAACGCCCCAAACACCGAAAAGTGCGGCGTCCAGATATGCGCCGGAATAAATATGGCCTCCGGGCATACGTCGAGTGTAATTTCAAGCAGGTCGCGGCTGTCAAGGCCGAGAATCGGCCGCCCGTCCGAGTGGATGTTTCCCACCGCCTCTAACCGGCGGGAAAGCGCGCCCGCCGCCTCCAGACTTGGAAGCAGAATCACATTATGCACCTTGCGTGTCTTGCCATTCTTTTTGTAAATGGAGCTGATTTCTCCGGACAGGACGAACCGCGCCGCCTTTTCCGGTTCATCCCCTGCCGGGCCGCCCGGAAGGCGCAGCCCGCTGCGCAGTATGTAAAGCCCTTCCTCTGCCGGAACCAGCGCCTCCTCCAGCATCTGCCGCCATGCCGGATGGGTGAAGTCGCCCGTACCAATCAGCCCGATCCCCTTTCGCCGCGCCCAAAGGTCAAGCTCCTCCGGCACGCCGTTTTTGCTTGTCGCGCGCGAATACTTGGAATGAATATGTAAATCCGCAATATACATCGCCTGCACCTGCCTTTTTCGTTCCGTTTTTTGTCTATTTTTGTAATTTTTATTATAACACACTCCATTTTAAAATACAACAAAATTTCCATTTTTTGCATTAATCAATCAAGGTACACAGGTGGTAGGTAATATTTTTATCAAATCTATGAGCGCATAAAATATTTTCAATCACGCCTCAAATCGTAGCAAAGGGATTTAAGTCCGAAACATACTCGCCGTTCAATTCTTTTGACTTGAACAAAAGAATAATGACATACGGCATTCTAAATACGGAAGTCAATTTGGAGGTCATTAAAAGAGAAGTTCGGAGGCAGGAAGCAAAGCTCCCTCTTCTGACAGTATTCACCTGCCTACTTTTTCAGGAGAATAGTGAGAAGCGGAATAGGTAATGAAGTGTGTAACGCGAGAGGTGTCAAACAAATTGGAAACAAATAACAAATCCCTATAACCTTAAGGTTATAGGGATTTGTCTTGGCGTGCCAGAGAAGATTCGAACTCCCGACCTTCTGATCCGTAGTTTATGAACCATCCGATTTTGTGGTTGAACTTTGTCGGAGCAACGCAGTAAAAAGTCAGATTTTATGCGGGTTTTAAGGCTTTTCAAATTTGTTGCGTTTAACAGGATTATTTTTGTGAAAGTAAGCTTTTTTAGTGTCCGGTTAGCAATCCGTTAACAGAATTGCAGAATCTGCTAACAAAAAAATGAGCCAATAACCCACCCCATATTTAGGGATAATTTTGTCCTGATAAGATACCATTGCTTTGCGATTGCCAAAATATTTCAGTGGATTATCTTTTCCTATGAAACCATATAAGAATGAAAATAACGCACAGAACAATACATCCCACAATCAACGCGGGCAGAATATCCAGGAGTCCATCTTTGCCGGGATCAACTTGCGATGTTTCCTCATGATAGCGTGTGTCCTGAAAAGACATATCCACCTGGTTATCTACGAAAATTGAATTTACAAATCTGTTGTGGGAGGAATGGCATACCCCGTTCTGCCGCGGCCTCATCACGTGTTGAAAAATAATCGAATGGCGCTAATCCCGTCGGGTCCCACCTATTTACCGGATTCCCAGCACAATAGCTGTACCAATTCAGCCCATCCTTCGCCGGGTCTTCCTGCGTGAAGCTTCCTATTCCCGCGTCATAATACCGCGCACGCAGGTAAATCAGTCCTGTTTCTGCATCGTAGTATTCTCCGCTGTACCGGAATGGATTCGTATCGCCGCTCGCTTCCGTCTGGTTCCCGAACGCATCATATGTGTAGTCTGCCACCACCGCGCCGCTGCTGCTCACCAGCTTCTTCACGTCGCCGTGGCCGTCCGTCACGTACTGCAGGCGCGTACCGTCAGCCTGCACCAGCGCCGTCAACCCAAGACCGCGCACGTACTGCGTCACCTGACCATTCGCCACGTCCGCCGCCACGTTCGCCCCGTCGAGCAGGTGCTCCGTCGTCACCCCGTCCACCGTTTTGCTCGTCCGGTACCCCGACGCATTGTACGTATACGCAATTTGCGTCAGCGCGCCCTCTTTGGTGACCTCGCTCTCCACAAGCCGTCCGAACGCGTCGTAACGGTTGAGCGCCGTTTCCAGCTGCGGCAGCTCGAGCGATATCCCCGGTGCTTCCGCCTGCGCTGCTGCAGGCCCCGTCGTCCTACGCTCATTTTATCGTACGCCGCATGCTTTGTCAAGCGGGGATGAAAAAAGAGGCTATGATTTGAGCCGACCCCCAAAAGTTAGACCAAAAAACTAACGATTGGGAGGTCGGTTTTTTCATGGCAAAATATAGTTTTGAATTTAAAATGGAAGTTGTACAGGCATACCTAAACGGAGAAGGTGGGTATAAATATTTAGCAAATAAATATAATATACCTGCAAAGCGTAAAATTGAAGAGTGAGTGCATTCGTACAAAGAATTTGGCAATGAAGGATTAATACGTTCTAGACAAAATAATAATTACACTTTTCAATTTAAACTTTCTGTGGTAGAATTGTATCTATCAAGTGAAGTCTCATATCAGGAATTGGCTCTGTCACAAGGTATAAAAAATCCTTCTTTAATTGTAAAATGGGTTAACGATTTTAGAATTGCCGGATCTGACGCTTTGAGACCAAAGAAGAAAGGTCGTAAGAAAACATTGAATATTAAGGAATATAAAAAGCCTACTAAACTCATTGAAGAAAAGCCTGTGGATACAAGTGCTGAACATATCAAAGAACTTGAAGATGAAAATTTGAAATTAAGGATAGAGAATGCCTATTTAAAAGAATTGAGGAGACTGCGGAAAGAGGAGGAAGCTCTTCTGAAAAAACAGCGAGAATCGTCCACAGTCTCCGAGGACAGTTCAAATTAAAAGACATTCTCGCAGTAGTGGATTTTCCCAAGGCAACATATATGTATTGGCAAAAGCGGTTTGACAGAAAAAATCCCGACAAATATTTAGAGGATGAAATCACAAAAATACATAACGAAAACAAGGATTACGGTTACAGACGAGTATATAGAGAATTACAAAACAGAAAGATTTTTGTTAACAAAAAGAAGGTTCAAAGAATTATACAAAAATTAGGTTTTCAAGTCACCTCTTTTACTCGCAAAAGCCGTAAATATAACTCATACAAAGGTAATGTTGGCAAAATAGCTCCTAACAGAATTAACCGCCGTTTTAACACATCTGTGCCACATCAAAAGATAACTACCGATACTACCGAATTTAAGTATTATGAGATAGCGAACAAAGGCAGAATGGTGATTAAGAAATTGTATTTAGACCCATTTCTCGATATGTTCAATGGTGAAATTTTAAGTTACAGTATAACGCAAACACCATCAGCGGCAGGAATATTATCTGCTCAAAAACAGGCGATAGAAATAACATCTGATTGCCCATATAGAAGAACATTTCATTCTGACAGAGGCTGGGCGTATCAAATGGGTACATATTCATCTACTCTTAAAGAAAACAAAATATTTCAAAGTATGTCTCGTAAGGGCAATTGCTATGATAATTCTGTAATGGAGAATTTCTTTGGAATACTGAAACAAGAACTGTATTATGGTACTACATATTACAGTTTTGTCGAACTTAAAGAAGCTATCGAAAAATATATAAAATATTACAACGAGAAAAGAATTAAAGAGAAACTTGGGTGGATGAGTCCGGTACAGTACCGCCTTAACACCTTGGCTGCATAAAATAGCGTAGCAGTCATTAAAACTACTACGCTATAAAAAGTCTAACTTTTGGGGGTCACATCAATTATATTATAGCCTCTTTTTTAGTGTTCATTTTTATCATAACACTACAAAAACGCCTCTTCTTTTGGTGAACGGAATTAAAATATGGATTATGTACTCTCTCTATATATTTATAGTATGGTGCGACATTCCTAAAAATCTTTAAAAACTAAATATACATCAATAACCATCGTACCAAACATCGCACAAACTGTCGTTATAATTGCAATTAAAATGAGTGCTCCTCGTTCCGCCCATCCTTTTCCAAGAAAAATTGGTGCTATTAATGCAAGTAAAACAGTCGGAATCATTTCTGTGAATGCATTATTCCAAAATACGCCAGGAGGTATTAAATTAAATAACTTTAGATACCAGCCACAAATCCCAATAATTATGCTTAGCATAATTACTAAGAACACATCTCTTATTTTCATGTCTTCCCTCCTATATACCTATCTTTAATGTAATTGTGGCCTTTCCTTGTGCGGTAAATGTAATATTTCCTGTACGCCAATTCCACGCTCCTGTAACCAATCCATCACTTGCGACATAATCAGTAATACCTAAAAAATCAAACACTTTTGTTACATCTGTTATTAAATACCCTTTATCTAGGGCATAACTAAAAGCAGTCTCTGCATTTCTATACGGCCCTACTGACAACGCCCTTCCTACTTTATTATTCCATAAATCCATTAAAGACGCACGATCAAATCTGGTTATAGCCACGTTATCGTACGAGGCGATCGGCCGCCCCGCTTCTACAAACCCAAACAGTTCATGTGTATTTGCTATATAGGCAGCTTCATTATTGCCTAATTTTCGATTCATATCGAAATTCCATTTAAAATGACGATATGCATCCGCTTCATTATCCCATGTTTGAGAGAAACCGTGATTTTCGGCATAGCGTACTCCTGCATCTCGCGCAGTATCAGCAATGCCTTTTGCCTCCCACATAGTATTCCAGCCATACTGAAGGGTGATGGCAGCAGCCTCATTGCCAGTCTGCCTTATTTTGTAAATGGGTTCCCAAGCCTGCCCTTGTATATCTATTCTATTCACGGGGTTCCCGCTACAATACACATACAAATTCCCGCTCTGCATAATCGCCGCAATACTCGGAATCCCGGTGTTGTCGTCGCCATAAATCATATTCCCAACATTCCAATGGGTATCCGCAGAAGTAAATCCCCCTACGCCGCTGTCATAATACCGTGCACGCAGGTAAATCAATCCTGTTTCCGCATCGTAGTATTCTCCGCTGTACCGGAACGGATTCGTATCACCGCTCGCTTCCGTCTGGTTCCCGAACGCGTCGTAGTTGTACGCTTCGTCCCCGCACCGCACAACGCTTCCGCAGGACCCGTCGTCCTACACTCATTCTATCGTACGCCACATGCTTTGTCAAGCAGGGATGAAAAAAGAGGCGAAAACGCCTCTTTTTTCATCCCTTACACCGCTTCCTATCGTTCCTTTTTTATGATTAAATTTAGGGCTTCTTAATACAATATAAAAACCTCAATTAAAAACAGCAGCTATCACCAAAATTTCGATTACTAAGCAGGTGAAGCTATTATTTAGGTTTAAATTGATTGATACCAAAACCTATTACAAATGCTAAACCTATTATGAATACATTTAGTCTAATTTCACTACTAACTAATCTGGATATAATGAGACATATAACTAGTAAAACACTATGACAAATTACTATTTTAGTTTCGCTATACTTTCTCTTAATAACTTTTCCAATAAAATACCCAATAAAATATGTGATTAAAACACAACAGATATAAACCAAAATCATTAATAAGACCTCCAAGCTGTTTTTCTTACAGTTCCACTGGAATTTCTTACAATAGTATTATAATTTACTCCAGCTCTTCCGTTAACTGCATAGCTCGCTGTTGTTCGAACTGTTATTCTTTCTCCAGCTTTAAGTCCAAATGATACATCTATTTTATTCGCCCCAAAACTAAGCCCTGTGGTTCCAGCTAATAAAATACCACCTATAACTTTACCACTTCCATATGTCAAAACACCAGCAACAAATGAGGCACCCGTCATGCTATCTCCCTTTGCTTCATTTTGTCTATTGTTAAAATTATCAGCCAACCTCTCTCCGTCTACTGTATAAGTAAATCGTAAACTTTCTACTTTTATTTGGCCTCTGTCTTGGGCAAATATTAAAGTATATCCTTCATAGCCAGCTCCATATTCCTCTGTATAACTGCCGCCAAAATCACGCGCAAATGTTTCCCCGTCTACGTATAATTTACTATCAGTACCGTCAATAAATGAACCCTTTCCATCTCTATTATAGTATTCCACAGTTCTACCATTCAAAGTAACTTTGGCTACTCCTCTATTACTATCCCAGTATAATGTTCCGCCTGCATCTTCAGCAATCTGTCTAAGAGACTCATATCTCAATCCACTTGGATCAAGATACATCACCGGATTACCCATACAATACAAATACAAATTCCCACTCTGCAATATTGCCGCTATGCTCGGGATCCCTGTATTGTTG